>JBFESP010000005.1:0-102916 GCA_041548485.1 Thermoplasmata archaeon
CCACCGAAACTAGGGTGCCGAAGCAACCTAATCAGCGCCTGGAAGATATTTAAAAGTGTCGTCACTGGTATCGGACGAAATACACCTCGAATCTAGAGCCGTGGCTAACCGGTTTCGGAACTAGGATTTCGGATCGTCGACGGTCTCCTCTGCAACCACATTTTTCGCACCTCGACAATGCCCGCAGCTAGCCTGTCACGAAGGTTTAATATGGTGTTTTACCTAACAGCTCACCGCTTCGCCCAAGCCGTGGTAACTCAGTTGGGAGAGTGCAAGACTGAAGATCTTGAAGTCGCCGGTTCAAGTCCGGCCCACGGCACTCCGTTTTCCATCCCCGTGAGACTGACATGTGCCGGGCATCGAAACGGGGTATAGTTTAAATCAAGTGCATGCTGTACGAGCGCCGCGGAGGTGGCCCGGGGTTGCCGGTCAAGTCTTTCGAAATTAATTCCCTAGACGCCAAAAGGTTCTCGAAGCTCGGCGAGAGGATTCCTCAGCTGAGGGTCGACCAGAACACTGCCATCACCAGCATCGCGGCCGCATCCGACAAAGAGGCCCACCTCGAGTTCAGGTTCGTGATCAACTACGTCGGCGTCGGCGTCATCAAGATAGAGGGAAGGATTGTCTGGGACGGCGACGCAAATCTTCTGGCCTCTCAATGGTCGGAGAAGCGGGCCCTCCCGAACGAGGTGTTCGGACCGATACTGGCCGCCACCTATGCGAATTGCATGCCCGCCGCTGTCACCACGGCGAGGGATATCGGACTCCCTCCACCGCTTCCACCACCGAAGATGCCCGCTGGTGCAAAGGCGGACATGAAGCCCTCCCGCGGGAAGGACCATAAGTCGTCCATGGAAGTGGGCTGATGTCCATCGGATTATGAGCCGCCCCGTCTTTCTGTCATCGTATGTGGTCCAGCGAGAACGATCCTATGTTGACTCCCTGTTTCGTTGCGGAGTATCTTATGAACGCCCGGGATTGAGCGTCGGAGATGCCTCTCACTGCCAGGAACGTGTTCAGGTTCTCCAGCTTGAACTCTATCATTCCGTCCATCAGTGACCCGAGCATCTGGATTTCCTGCTCACCATGGACCCCCTTCTCTATGGTGTACATGGCCACGGCCTTGTCCCTCTTCCTGCGCCCGGCTATCGGGCTCAGGAACCTGAAGGCGGTGTTGGGGTCAAGGTACGCTATCATCGTCGAGATGGACCGGAACGCCATCCGGTAGTACTGATGCGACTCCTTGAACGTCTTCGCCGCGCTCTCCACCGCTTTCTGTATGGCTTCGTAGTCGGTCGGAGACTCAACGAAATCGGTGAATTCGTCCTCCGCCTCATCCCCCATGCTCCTCGAGTAGGAGTCGATGTATCTGACGAGCCCCTTCTTCTCAAACTCTTCGTACCCTGAGAGCAGGTACATCATCTCGTCCCTGATCGCCTTCGGTGACTTCTCCGTTAGGACCCAGATGGCCGGAATGCCCATCTTCAATCCCTCGGCGATGAAGGCGTTGACCAACACCTCCTTGCCGGTGAAAGGCGGTCCGTAGATCAGCACGTTGGTGCCGAACGGCACTCCACCGAGCAGGAGGTCGCCCAGCCTGGCCGTTCCTGTCTTGACCCTCTCCATCTTTATCTCGGCCATCCTGTCGAGCTCGCGCTTCTCGATCTCGTCGTCTATCAGACCCTGTTCGCGGATGCGGAGCTCCTCCTCCTTGATGTTGAGGTATTTCTCCTTGTTGCGGATCTCCTCCTCTTTGGCTGTGACCTCGGCCTGTAGCTCCTCGAGCCGTTTCTTGAGCGTTATCTCGTCTTGGCTGCCCATCTCGGTCTGCATCTGGCTTACCTTGCGCAGCTCCTCCTGAAGGAGTCTCTCGCGGTACATGAGGTCCTCCTCGCGGCGAAGGACCTCGTCCTCCTTGTACGCCAGTGGTTCCTTCAGGCGGTCCATCTCCTCCTCCCGTATCCGGACATCCTCCTTGAGCTTCTGGACTTCCTGCTCCCGGAGAGCGAGGTTCCGCTCGACTCTTTGTGCCTCCTTGAGCTTATTCATGATTTCCTTGTCGACGCCGGTCGAGTCGTGCTTCGAGGCCTCCATCACCTCATCCTTGTGCTTGAGGTCCAGCTGAGCCTGCAACAGACTCGCGTCGAGCTCCTCGATCCGGCTCAACATAGCACGCTCCTTCGCCGCGAACTCCTCCATCGCCTCCGGGGACATGGTTCCGGTCAGTGGGGTCGCGTAATCGATCAGGCCGTCGGCGATGGCCACCTCCTTCGTCTTGAGCTGCTGGTTCATGGCGTCCAGCTGGGCTTCGCGCTGGGATATCTCCATCTCCTTGCGCTTCAGCTCCTGAGCCTCAGGAGGCATCTCAGAGATTCCCTTCTCCGTCTTCTCTCTTAGGGCAGAGACGACCTCCTCGAGTTCCTCGACCTTGTGCTGGAGGTTCTCCTTGGCGACCATCTCCTCGGCGAGCTTGTCAGCCAGATTCTCTCCCTGGATCCCGGCCGCCTGCTGTTTCTTGATGAACTTAATTACTGCGATGCTGCCCCTCTTGACGTTCTCGAGCTCCTCTTCCAGGTGAGCGGACCTGCGCTTCTCCCTCTCCAGCTCGGTCTTCATCTTGGCGATGTCGTCAACAAGGGCCTGGGGGTCGAACTCCCCGGCCTCGATCTGCTGTATCTTCTCGACGAGAAGGTCACGCAGTTGGGACACCTCCGCCTCTCGCTTCCGGAGCTCCCCCCTGGGCGCCGTAGTCTCAGGTTTGGCGAGCTCGGCGGTGTCCTGAAGCCACGCGTCGATCGACTCCTCCTCTCCCGCTAGCCATTTGGCGAGCGAGGCATCCGGCTTGATCTCCGGCGCCGCGGCCGCCTCTGCCTCTGGGGTGGAAGGCGTCTCCTCGCCGGAGAGCCAGGCCGACAGGCCGTCGTCCTCTCCTGCCAGCCAGCTGGCGAGGCGTCTGTCATCATGAGGTGCGTCCACGTCCTCGACGTTGCGGATGATCTTCTTCGCTAGTCCCTCGCTGATGCCCTTGATCTCCGCCAGCTGAGCCACGCTGGCCTCCCTGATGTCATCGACGCTCTGGAAGCCCGCGTCGTAGAGGATCGCCGCCTTGGATTCCTTGATGCCCGGTACCGCCATCAGCTTGTCGAGACGTCGGTCGTCCGACTGGCCTCCTTCCCCATCAATCCGGACCGCTTCGTTGGGGTCCGCCGTTAGAGAAGCCCCGCACTGTTCGCACGTGTCGGAACCGGCGGAGGAGGGGTGGCCGCACGTCGGGCAGGCCGGTTCGTCAGCCCGCGCCTTCTTCTTCTTTGCCATCTGGGCTCTCCTTCATCTTCCTCAGCTTCATGCAAGCCGACAACAGTAGCATCCCATCATCGCTTGTCGTGGACCTCGGCGCCCGTCGAAGCCTAGCGCCCAGCGTGGGAGCGCGACGCTCCGCCACTGGCCTGAGCGGTCTTAATAGTCTGACTGTGATATATATAGTTACTTCGCAGAGTCCTTTCTGGTAGCACGGATGGCTCGGGGGCTGGGAGACCAAAAGAGAGAATAGCGTCGGAGTTCATCCTCGTCCGTTCTTCATGGGTGAGGAGTCGAAGAAGGGCGACGGAGGGGAGAGGGTCGGCGTCTTCGTGTGCCGCTGCGGCACCAACATAGCTGGTACGGTCGACTGCGAAGCCGTCGTCCACGACATCCTGGAAGTGCCTGGCGTCGTCGTGAGTAAGGACAACTTGTACACTTGTTCAGAACCGGGGCAGAACGAGATCGTGGAGACTATCAGGGAACACGGTCTGACGAAGGTCGTCATCGCGTCGTGTTCGCCCAAGATGCATGAGCGCACATTTCGGAAGACTCTTGAGAGCGCTGGCCTGAACCCATATCTTCTCGAGGTGGTCAATCTCAGGGAGCACTGTTCGTGGGTGCACAAGGACAAGGTTGCCGCTACCAAGAAGGCCAAGGACTTGGTGAGGGGTGGGGTCAGGAGGGCGATGGCTCTTGAGCCGCTCCATCCCGGGACGGTCACGCTCTCGAGGGAGGTGCTCGTCATCGGCGGCGGCATAGCGGGTATATCTGCCTCCCTGCAGCTCGCGAACTCCGGTTACCGAGTCCATCTCGTGGAGCGGAAGGCAAGTATCGGCGGGAAGATGGCGCAGCTCAGCAAGACCTTTCCAACCCTCGACTGCGCCCCGTGCATCCTAAGCCCGAGGATGGTCGAGGCGGGCACCCACCCGAACATCGAACTGTTGACGGGGAGCGAGGTCGCGTCGGTCGGGGGGACACCTGGCAACTACGAGGTCGCGGTGCGCGTCGCTCCGCGCGGCGTGGACCCGAAGAAGTGCACTGGCTGTGCGAAGTGCGAGAAGGTCTGTCCAGCGAAGGTACCCGACGGGTTCGAGGAGGGCCTCTACGAGCGGAAGGCCATTCACAAGCCCTTCCCGCAGGCGGTCCCAGCTTCATATGCGATCGATTTCGAGAGTTGCACGGACTGCGGCGCTTGCCAGAAGGTGTGCGCCGCCAAGGCGATTGACACAGAGGAAGAGGAGCGTAAAGTGGACCTGAAGGTGGGCGCGATCATAATGGCTACCGGGTTCGATATGTTCGACGTCAGTTCGCTCCACGAATACGAGACCACCCTGCCGGACGTCATCACGGCGACTCAGATGGAGCGTATGATGATCACCGAGGCCGGTGCCGGCATGATCCCGAAGCGAAAGTCCGACGGCGCCAGGGTGAAGAAAGTGGCGTTCGTCCTTTGCGCCGGCTCCCGCACCAGGAAGGTCGGGGTGCCATACTGCAGCAAGATATGCTGCAATTACGCGACCAAGCAGGCTCTGATACTGAGAAAGACGTTCCCGTACATGCAGGTCTATGTCTACTACATCGACATGCGCACCGCCGGCCGGGGTTTCGAAGAGTTCTATGCTCGGGCGCAGGAGGAGTTCGGGGTCAGGTACATCCACGGCAAGGTCGCGTCGGTTCAGGCAGGAACCAATGGCATCCTCGTCAGAGCGGAGGATGTGCCGTTGGGCGAGGTCGTGGAGAAGGAGTTCGACCTGGTCGTCCTATGCACTGCCATGATCCCGTCCCACGGGACCGCGGAGCTTGCCAGGTTGTTGAAGGTGCCCCTCGGGGAGGACGGGTTCGTTTCAGAGAAGCATCCGAAACTGGACCCTGTTTCCACTCACCGGGCGGGTGTCTTCGCAGCCGGCGCCATCATCGGCCCGAAGGACGTGAGGGATAGCGTGGTGGACGGCAGAAGCACCGCGTCGCATGTGATGGAGTTCCTCGGGACGGGGAAGATGCTCCTGGATCCAGTGAAGGCACAGGTGGTCGATGCGTCCAAGTGCACCAGGTGCATGGCCTGCGAGGCCGTCTGCCCGGCAAGGGCCATCTCCGTCGACGAGATGCCGGAGATCGACCAGATCGCGTGTATCGGCTGCGGAGCATGCGTGTCGGAATGCCCGACGAAGGTGTTCGAGCTGGCGCATTACACCGATAGGCAGCTTCGACAGCAGATCGAGGGGGTCCTTGAGGGCGGGGCTGATGAGGCCAGGATCATCGGGTTCTTCGGCGACATCCTCGCGTATGTCGCGGCGGATTCAGCGGGAACCGCGAGGATGGAGTATCCAGCTAGCATACGCGTCGTAAGAGTGCCGTCCGCCGCTAGGGCGGGTCGCGGCGAGATTCTGACGGCTTTCGGGAAGGGTGCGGACGGAGTCGTCCTGTCCGACGAGGAGGACGGAGAGGTTGCGCAGTTGGTCGAGAAACGACTTGAGGCGCTCGGTCCGGAGCTCGATGCCCTCGGCATTGGGAGGGACCGGGTCGTGTTCATGCCGATGCTGCTGCCGATCTACAAGGTGCTCCCTAAGATGATCGAGACATTCGACAGGAAGGTCGCATCGCTCGGGACGCTCAGCCCCGAGGTCCGAGCTAAGGCGTCGGCCGCCGCGGAGGGCCCGTCCGACCCCGTCTTCGGCAGGAAATAGTCCCACGCGCCCGCGGTCCTGACCGTGCGCGCGCCCTTGCACACTCCCGCACGGGTGACTGGCGTCTTGTGTAAATCTATTTATATTGATATGTCGCATTAGAATCTATACCGCGTGCCTGGCTCAGGACAAGTGGTTGTTGATGCAGAAGCGAGTTCTGGTGAAGATAAAGAAGGACAAGACCGAGCTGAGCCTGCGCGAGGTTCTCGAGAAGATCCAGGAACTCCAGGTGCAGCATCCTGACGAGGACGTGTTCTTCGACGGTGACGAGTACGCAATATGCGTCCGCCCACGGAAAGCCTCCCCATAGGGTTATAATAAGTCCGCAACCAATCGGAAGCGCGGTTGTGAGAGATGCCAGGCAGAGTCACCATCGGGCTTTACAACTCGTATGACCCTGTGAGGTTCCACGAGTCCCATAGGAGGGCGCTGGCACGCGCCGGTCCTCTCGCGCTCGCCTTCGACTGCAACCTCGCTACGTTCGGCTTCCCCTTCGACGACGGTCTCACCACTCCTGTCGAGATAGCGATGTGGCTCTCCACGACGACCAGCATCGGCGAGAGCGGGAAGTACCTCGTCGACCTTGCTGAGAAGGGGCGCTATTCAAGGTTCGACTTCCCGAACAAGGGCTTCCCTCCTCAGCTAGGCATCCCTGTCGTCACGACCCGCACACCTTCGGCGGCAAAACGGGCATCGGTCGACGAGTTGCGCATCGCACTCGCCTCAGGCCAGTCCGTGCTGCTCGTCTTCGGTCTCGGACCTCGTGGCCTTCCGAAGGACATCTTCCATATCGGTCGGTGGCACCTTGACATAACCGGTCGAGGCCTCTCCCTGGAGACGTGCACTGCCCTCGGAGCGGTCGTCGGGTCCCTGCTCGGCAGGTAGCCCTATCAGTACTTCATATACTCGATGCCAAGCGAGGGCACAGTGACCCTACCCCCCTCGACCGCGTGCCCCACGACTCTGGCGTCCTTCCCCGCGCTCTTCACCGCGTCAGACGTCTGGTGCTCGGCGACAACCAGCGCGAACCCCATCCCCATGTTGAATGTCTGATACATCTCTCGGTCCGTGACATCGCCCAGTTCCTGCAGGGCAGCGAACACCGGATTCGGTTCCACGGGCTCGGACACCTCGAACCCGATGCCCTCCTTCAACCTCAGAAGATTCCTCAGCCCACCACCCGTGATGTTCGCCATGCCCTTGACTTCGCACTCCTCCATCAGGGCGAGCACCTGCTTCACGTAGATGGCAGTCGGCTCCAACAACTCCTCACCTATGGGCCTGCTAAGCCCTTTGACCCTGCTCTTCATGTCGAGGCCGTTGGCCTCCACGATCCTCCTTGCCAGCGTGAGACCGTTCGAGTGCACGCCCGTACCTCCGAGAGCTATTAGCGCGTCGCCTGGACGTATGTTCTCCCCCGTCACGATCTTCTTCTTCTCGACCATGCCGAGGCAGGTCCCCGCGAGGTCGTATCCTATGACTATCTCCGGCAGAACGGCGATCTCCCCGCCGACGATGGTCATGTTCGACATCCTCGCACCTGCCTCCAGACCCTCGCCGATCTGGGAGGTGATATTGCTGTCGGGCTTGTCGATCGCGATGTAGTCGACGAACGCGACGGGCTCTGCGCCGACGCATATCGTGTCGTTGACGTTCATGGCTACGCAGTCGATGCCTATAGTGTCCCATTTCTGCAGCTCGTTCGCCACCATCAGTTTCGTTCCGACGCCATCTGTGCACAGAGTCAGAGCCAAATCGCCGAAGTCTATCAGACCGGTGAAGTGTCCCTCCAGGCTCATCGGCTTGCCGAATCCTTCCCTCTTGAAAGCTAGGTTCTTGACAAGCGCGGCTATGCTTTCGGACTTCCTGTCGATGTCCACCCCTGCTTCGGCATAAGTCATCCCCTTCGGCATATGCGGATCACCTATCGACGGATGGTCGATGGTTTATTCTGCCTATACCTTTTGCGCAGGTCTATCGACGTTCGCGCCGTCGTAATCTCTGGAAACCATAATCTGATTGGCCGTACATCCACAGATTCGATTCCGTGACTAAAGGTTGGCGGAATGACCGGAAGAGGGACCAGTACTACCGCAAGGCCAAGCGGGAGAACTACAGGAGCCGAGCGGCGTACAAGCTGAAGGAGATCGACTTCAAATACGACTTGATCCGCCCGGGAGACAGGGTGGTCGACTTGGGCGCTTCCCCCGGTGGATGGTCCCAGGTCGCCTCAGAGCTCGTCGGAGGCGAAGGTGAGGTGTACGCCCTGGACCTCGCACGTTTCTCGCCAGTCGAACGCGTCACCTTCATCCGAGGGGATATCCGCAAAGACTCAGTGGTTGCACGCCTCCTCGAGCTCATGCCTCAGGGGGCCAACGTCGTGCTCTCGGACATGTCTCCGAACATCAGTGGCAACTATCCGTACGACCATGCCCGGTCAGTCGACCTGTGCGAGCACGCCCTGGTGTTCGCCTCACAGGTGCTCAAGGAAGGAGGCAACTTCGTGACGAAGGTATTCTACGGCGACATGACGAAAGGTTACGTCTCCCTGGTACGCCGATCGTTCGACGAGGTGCATGTCACCCATCCGAAGGCCACTCGCTCGACTAGCTCCGAGGTCTACGTTATCGGCATCGGCTTCAACGGTGCTCGGCTCAGTCCCAGAAGCGCTTCGTCCGAGCGTAGCTGACCTCGGCCTCGAGGATGTCCTTCAGGAACTCGTACTCCTCCAGATGGTATCTCGCTAGGATGCGTCCCGCCGTGTCCGGGCCGACTCCTCTCGCCACGAGCGCCATGACCGCCTTGCGCCCATGGGCCATGACCAGGTTGGCGTTCTTGTAGAGCTTCTTCAGAAGTCGCGTCTCCTCTTCGCCTGCAGCCCCCTTCCTCAGCAGCGCGAATTCCTTCTTCGCGTACGGCTGTATTGCGGCCAGGAGCACCCCGTCGCACTTCTGGCACCTGATTCTGTCTGGCAGGTTCTCCACGGCCGACCTCCTCTGGACCCTGCAGTTCATGCAAACCATCACGACGTCCTCCGACAGCAAGCGGGTCTTCAGTGCCGTGAGCACGGTCTTGTCCGCCCTCCTGGGCTGCATGAGCTCCTGCCGTTTCCCGATTGCCTGCTCTCCGATGGGGGACAGGGGGCCGACCACGACTTCGATCCCCCCCTCCCGCATCCTGTGAAGTATCGCGCTGGTCGTCTCGACGTCCATGTTCTCCCAGAGCGTCTTCGCGATCGCCTCCTCGAAGATGGGTGTATGTTCGAAGACCTCCATGAGTTTCGATATGTTGAGCATCCTGTAGTCTGCGTCCTTCCTCACGGCCCCGAACTTCTTCGCGACGTGAATGAACTGCCACCTCAGGTACGAGGAGTTCCGGAGGACGATCCTCATGAGTGACTCGAGCGAGTCAGGGTCGGTCTCTTTGATGACCTTGAGCACATCGCCCGCCGTGACTCCCCTCGGCGTCTCCAGGACGATGCTGTACGGCTCGGTCTGGACGCCGACGCTCTCTCCGAACCGTGCGGCGAGCAGGGATGTTATGAGTTTCGACAGGGTTTCGTTGACCTTCGACCCGAAACAGCAGTTGATGACGATCACGCCGTCTCCCTGTTCGATGGTCACCATCTTGTCCGTGGGGAGCGGAAGGTCTCCCTGTGCTTCGACCCAGGCTCGTATTTCGCGCTTCGCGTCATCGTCTCCCGGATACACGTCCAAGGTCAAGAGCCGTCTCATCGCCCCCACCTCCTGGGCGACCTCGTATGGGACCGGGATCTCCTCCCCTACCCAGGAGGGTGTGGCGCCTATCTCGTGGACCTCTTCCACCAGGACGTCGTCCTCATCGATCTCCACCACCCGCCAGGTTCTGCCTCGCGCGACGAACGTGGCGTACGGTTCGGCGTATGATGCTACAAAGCTCTCGTCGAGAGTGCCGATGATCGCTCTCGAAGAGACCTCCATTATGCGGTAGGTCCTCTCGTCAGGTATCATCGAGATGTTGTCGTAGAAGTAAGTCCTCCCAGTGGTCTTCCGCCTGAAGGACTCCTCATCGTTCCATATGATGTGGAGTTCTCCAAGGAGCCTGAGAACTTCATCGAAATCGCTCCGTAGAAGCCGCCTGAAAGGATATGCACGGGCCACTGTCTCGAAGGCCTCCTCCTTGTCGACCCTAGGCTCCGTGAGCGTCATCGCGACCAGTTGGTTCGCCAGGACGCCCAGGGGGTTCCCGCGTATCGCGAACTCCTCCAGCTCCTCGACCATCGCCCTCCTGGAGATAACGAGGCTCTCGGCCGTCTCAAGGGGACCGGTGCTTATGACCGCTCCGAACGAGACCGCGTCGTGTCGGTGCCCCGACCGTCCTACCCGTTGGATCAGCCTGGTGACCTGCCTCGGCGAGTTGAACTGGATCGTGAAATCGGCGGACCCGACATCTATCCCGAGTTCAAGCGACGAAGTGCAGATGAGTGCTTTGAGGTTCTGGGCCTTGAACTCGTCCTCCATCTGCATCCTGATAGTCTTCGACAGCGAACCGTGGTGCACTCCCACTGCGAAGGAGTCATCCCAGAGATGATACCTGACTCCGAGAGCCTCAGCGGAATCCCTCGTGTTGACGAAGAGAAGAGTCGAACGGTGTTCATCGACGAGGCGCCTGCACCGGTACATGCACGCGAGGTGCTTCATGTCCGTCTCCAGCCGGTCCGCGAGGCTCCGGTCGCCCTCGTCCTCCACAGGGCTTTCCACGCGGACCCTCATGTCCTTCACAGCCGAAACCCTCAGTGTCCTGACGTCCCTAACACCGCCACCAAGGTATCTGGATATCTCCCCGATCGATCCAACCGTTGCGGACAGGCCGATCCTCTGGTATTCTCCCGCGAGACGGGCTAGCCGCTCCAGGGCCACGGACAGCTGAGCACCTCGTTCGTCCTCGGCGAGCTCGTGGATCTCGTCTACAATCACGAATCTGACCTTGGTCAGGTGAGCCCTGAGGTTCCTACCGGTGAACATTATCTGGAGGGTCTCAGGCGTCGTGATGATAACATCCGGGGGATTCTTGGATTGAGCCGTCCGCTCGGACTGAGTCGTGTCTCCGTGGCGAACGCCGATCCTCAGATCGAGGGCTTCGCACAACTCACGGAGTCGGTGCAAGAGATCACGGTTCAGCGCCCTCAGAGGGGTGACATATATGCATCTGATGCCCCCTCCGCCTCCCTCTGACAACTTCTGCAGCACAGGAAGCATGGCCGCCTCGGTCTTCCCAATTCCCGTCGGCGCCACCAGCAGGATGTTGTCTCCTGAGAGGATCGCTGGTAGAGCCAGTTCTTGGGGCTCCGTGGGCTCGGCTATGCCTCGTTGCTTCAGGCAATTCGTCAACCTTGGGTCCAGTCCGTCAAAGGCACTCATCCAACCATCTGCAGACTGCCGTTCCGTATATATCGGTTTAGGGCCGACGGGGCCGGAGACGAGCCGCGCCTACGATGCAGGCGGGGTGGCCGCCAGAGGAGGACTGCCGCGCCAGTATCGAACCCTGGAGACGCTGCAGGCCATATGCGCAACATATATATAGAGGAAAGTTTCATGGCAGGCATTGCTCTGTCGAGTCAGTATGGTTTGCATCGACCTGCTAACACGCGATCGAGCACAGAGGGGGAGAGAACAATGAGGAGAATTCTTGTCTCGCTTGCCCTTGCCGCGCTGTTGTTTGCGATGAGCGTCTCGACGACAGACGTTTCGGTGGCGGGCAAGCAGACCGTGTCGGACGACACCGAGGAGAATGTGAGTCAGAATGAAGAGCCCGTGACCTGGACCTTGATGGCCTACGTGGCTGGGGACAACAACCTCGAGTTCGAAGCCGTGTATGACCTGATGGAGATGGAAAGGGTGGGCTCGCAGAATGGAGTCAACATCATAGCTCTTGTGGACACTGAGGACTTGTTCGAGGGCACCCACTGGTACTATGTCGGAGCGGGCGAGGAGCATTTCGACCTGGCCACGGAGGAGACCTACTGCGACTGCGAGGAGATCCTCGGCCCTGAAGGCTGCCACCATGAGGAGCTGAACATGGGGGATCCTGACACGCTCCAGATGTTCATCGAGGTTTCCGTTGCGTTTGCCCCGGCCGACCGGTACATGTTGGTCCTGTGGGACCACGGTGGCGGATGGTACGGCGTCTGTTGGGACGACAGCTCGATAAGGGAGGAGGACGGAAGGACCGACCGTCTCACCGTCCATGAGCTCGCAGAGGCCATCGCCGCTGCAGAAGAGACGACGGGCATCTATCTCGACGTGGTCGGGTTCGACGCATGCCTGATGTCCATGATCGAGGTGGCCTACGAGCTCAGAGACCTTGCGGACTACATGGTCGCCTCCGTCACTGGCATACCGTTCAACGGCTGGGCGTACGACCTGTTCCTGGACGACCTCGTCGCCGATCCGTCGATGAGCGTGCCGGAGCTGCTGGACGTCATCATCGCCGGGTACGTCGAGTACTACTCGTTCTGCACCGGTCAGGGGCTGGGCGGATGGACGGGTGTCACGCTGTCCGCGGTGGATCTTTCGACCATCGAGGACCTAGCCGCCGCGGTTGACTCGCTGTCCTACAAGTTGATGGACGGTCTGGCTACCGGAGAGATCAACAGAGGGGACGTGACGTATGCGTTCGCCGCGAACACACCGGCGCTTCAGATGTTCGGTGAGCAGTTCGCCTTCCCCGACCTCAGTCTGGGCGTGGAATGTCTCGCCGGCATATACGACAGCCTCTCGGAGGATGCTGACACGATAGTCTCCATCGTCGAGGAGTCCGTGACATGCGACTGGGTGAGCCAGGTCAACGGTGGTGCTTTCACGACGACCGGCCTGACCATATACCTGCCGTATGCGTACTACTACACCTATGTCGACTACTCCTACGAGACGGAGGAGGAGGCAGCGGCAGCTGGCGAGCTGATCTACTACGGTCTCGATTTCGCCACCGACACCAACTGGGACGAGTTCGTCCTCGACTTCTGACAGGCCTATGCAGTGGTCGAGTGAATGAGCTAACCTCAGCCCGGTTCAGTCCAAACCTCTTATCCCGGGGCCACCTGGCCCCGTTTCCCTGGTTTCTAACACCCCGATCGGTGAGCCCCGCCCCGCCCGATGACCTCATAGTTCTAGGATTGTACCAAAATGGCTATCCGGCGAGATGTCCTGACCGCCGTCAGTGAGGGGGGAGTGCTCTCTTGAGGGGAAGATATGCAGGAGTTATACTGACCGGGATCATGCTGATAGCTAGCCTATCAGTGGCGAACACCCTTGTCCTTGGAGGAAACGGACAGGGAAACCAGGTGGAACCGACCGTTCCTCTGGAGGATGCCGAATGGACCGTCATGGTCTATCTGGATGGTGACAACAACCTCGAATCCTACGGGATGTCAGATCTCGCAGAGATGGAGGCCGTGGGGTCGGTCGACGGTGTGAACGTCATCGCCCTGATGGATACCTACACGGCGATTCCAGGAACACACTGGTATCTGATGGACGGCCCGAATGAGCCCCACATCGAGCTCGTCGACGGTGCGTATCAATCCCACTGCGATTGCGATCTGGTCGCGGGCGGCTGCCCCGGTGAGCTGAATATGGGCGACCCCGCCACGCTCACATACTTCGTCGAGACTGCCATGTCAGCCGCTCCGGCCGACCACTACCTGCTCGACCTATGGGACCACGGCGGAGGCTGGTATGGGGTCTGCAGCGACGACACCGGTGATGAGGACGGAATCAAGGACTCACTCTCCCTAGACGAGACAGCCAACGGGATCGACGCTGCGCTCCCTGAGGGCGTCAAGCTCGACATAATCGCGTATGATGCGTGCTTCATGGGATGCATAGAGGCTGCGTACGAGAACAGGAACGTCGCAGATTACATGGTTGCCAGCATAACGACGGTTCCTGGCTATGGCTGGGATTACACGATGTTCCTCAACTACCTGCACCTTCTCGACGAGATGGACCCTGGTCTGGTGGGCGAGGTCGCCGTCGACGCCTACATCGACTCGTATGAGATCTACTGTGCAGGTGCCGGCATCGGAGGATTCCCGTATGCTAGCTGTTCCATGATGGACCTGAGCGAGATTGACCGACTGGTCGGCGTCGACTCCGAGGTCGGTGTGGACAAGTTGTCCGACGAACTCCTCAGACTCGTTGAGAACCCTTACTATCGGGGCGCGATCGAATCGGCGGAGTCTCAGACTCCTCAGATACAGTTCAAGGGCGAGATATTCCCGTTCGCGGACCTCGGGTCTCTGCTGAAGCTCTTGGGAGATAAAATACCGGAGATCAGCGACCTGACCGAAGGCACGTTCGACCTGCTGGTGGCCGCGGTGCCATATTGCGAGTCGATCACCACGGATTTGGGCGCCGAGGCGTGCCTCAACACCTACGGTCTATCGATCTACTTCACCCAGTCTGTGGAGAAGTACAGGGAATCATACGGAGACCTTTCCCGAGGGCTGGATTTCGCTCAGGACACTAACTGGGACGAGTTCCTGGACATGTTCTGCATGGACTGAAGGAGTGGGTTTCAGAATAGAGGGGGAACCGAGAGCCAGCTTTGCAGGCCCCCCGTCGGGGCCGCCGGGGGGCAGCCCACCGACCGGGCTGCTTTCCCGGCCTTTCCATAGAGCCGTCTCCAAGGATGCCCCGTTCTTTAGGGCGGGGTAGTTGACTGAAACTGCTTTCTAGCCCCACCGCGATTCGGCACCCGATAGGATGCCTACCATCAAGAGGGTGAAAGGTCGTGAGGTCCTCGATTCAAGGGGGATCCCGACGGTCGAAGTCGATGTGCTCCTGAGCGATGGCCACATGGGCCGCGCTTCGGTCCCATCCGGAGCTTCGACGGGCGCCAGAGAGGCGCTTGAACTGCGCGACGGCGACGTGCAACGGTTCTCGGGCAAGGGTGTGATCAAGGCTGTGGGAAACGTCGACCAGGTGATCGGGCCGAAGATATGCGGTATGGACCCCGTCGACCAGAAGAATATAGACGCCCTCATGGTTGACCTGGATGGCACCGATGACAAATCACGGTTGGGAGCTAACGCCTTGCTCGGGGTCTCCCTTGCAGTCGCCCGCGCGGCCTCCGAGAGCGAGGGGAAACCCCTCTACAGGTATCTTGGCGGGGCCGAGGCCGTGACGATACCCGTCCCCATGATGAATATCCTGAACGGAGGGGTGCATGCGGACAACAACCTGGATTTCCAGGAGTTCATGTTCATCCCGCTGGCTGGTACGTACTCGGAATCGCTCAGGGAGGCAGCGCAGGTCTTCCAGACCCTCAAGTCCAACCTCAAGTCTAAGGGACTGAGCACCTCCGTGGGGGATGAGGGTGGTTTTGCTCCGCGGCTCGAATCCCACGACCAGGCACTCGAGCTGATGGTCGAGGCCGCCGAGCAGTCAGGGCTAAGGGCGAACAAGGATTTTCTGCTAGGGCTCGATGTGGCAGCCAGCGAGTTCCACGACGGTTCTGCCTATGTGTTGCGAAAGAGCACGGGGGCGGAGTGTTCGAGCGGGGAGATGACGGACATCTATTCTGAACTCTGCAGCAGATTCCCTATCGCCTCCATCGAGGACCCGTTGTCCGAGTCCGACTGGGACGGATGGGCGGAGCTGACGTCCCACCTCGGCGGGAAGGTGCAGCTCGTGGGGGACGACATATTCGTCACCAACCGGGCCATACTCGAGGAAGGCGTGCGAAGAGGCATCGCAAACGCCGTCCTGATTAAGGTCAACCAGATCGGCACCCTCACAGAGACCTTGGAGACTATGGATTACGCGAACAGGAGTGGCTACAGATGCATCGTATCGCATAGGTCAGGCGAGACCGAGGATACGACGATAAGCGATCTGAGTGTCGCCACGAATGCGGGCCAGATCAAGACCGGCGCTCCATCCCGAGGTGAAAGGACCGCGAAGTACAACCGGCTCCTGAGAATCGAGGAGGAGCTCGGCAGCATGGCCTCGTACCCCGGAAGAGGCGCATTCGTCAAGTAGTCCGGCCCCGCGGGTTGGCACCTGGCGTTTCTCGAGCCTCGTGTGTGGTCAATTGACCACTTATTCTGTTCGATATTGGACCCAATCGCATTATTCCGTCCGAAATCGAACACAATGATGATTTATCGGGCCGGAGATTGTACGAATGCATTAGAGAAGCGGACCAGCGGCTTCGGACCCGGTCCATCACATAGCTGGGTGAATCCACGGCGTTCGAAACCCCCTCAGCCGGTTTCTGGCTAGTGGCTGTTGGTATGTCCGTCTCTTCAGGAGTATACGGGGAGTTGGTGATTAGCATGGGCCTGCAGTGTGGTCTGGGTGCCGAGTATGCGGTTTCCGCCGCAGATGGAATCCGCGACATGTACGGAACGTCTGACCGGAGGGTGACCTTGGGAGACATCAGATTGGTGGATACGACCTGTCGGGACGGAGAGCAGATGCCGGGTATCTCCTTCAAGATCGAGGAGAAGCTGCTGATGGCTCGGCTCCTCAGGGACATGGGTGTCGAACAGCTGGAGACGTTTGCCGCTTTCAACGAGAGTGACAGGAAGTGCGCAAAGCAGCTGGTGTCGGAATGCAAGGGCATATCGATCATGGGTTGGAACCGGCTTGTGAAGAAGGACGTCGAGGAATCGATCGCCAACGACGTCGACGCCGTCTCGGTCTCAACGGACACTTCCGATCTCGCCCTGAAGTATAAGCTGAAGAAGTCGAGGGAGGATCAGCTGTCGGAACTCGCTGAATGTGTGGAGTTCGCGAAATCCCACGGCGTCTATGTGTGCTGCAACGCAGGCGATGCTACGAGGACGGACATCGATTATCTCGCTACGTTTGCGAGAACCGGTCTTGAGGCAGGGGCGGACAGGTTCCGAATCTGCGACACGATAGGCATCCTGACTCCGTCCGCGTCCGCGAATCTCGTCGAAGCGTTGATGTCCAGGGTCCCGATCGACCTGGAGTTCCACGCACATAACGATTTCGGGTTGGCCGTTGCGAACGCCCTTTCAGCATGCGAGGCGGCTGCGGGGTTCAAGGACAGGGCTATCTGGATATCCACAACCGTCAACGGGCTCGGCGAACGTGCGGGCAACGTCCCTTTGGAGGTTTTCGTGATGAACCTGAACCGTCATTACGGAGTCGACAAGTACGAGACCAAGGGGCTAGTTTCGCTCTGCAAACATGTCGAGGTCGCCTCAGGCCAGAACATCCCTCTCAACTATCCCATTGTCGGAGGGAATGCGTTCACGCACAAGTCAGGAATCCATGTCGACGGCATCCTGAAGAATCCCAGACTCTACGAGGCAATAGATCCTGAGAAGATAGGGGCCGTACGGAGAATATCCCTGGGTAAGCATTCTGGCAAGGCTGCGATCAAGCACAAGCTCGAGCAGTTGAACCTTCAGGCTCCATCGGACATGATAGAAGCGCTCAGGTGCGAGATCAACCGGTTCGCCGAAAACCGTAAGTCGGACCTTTCGGATGCCGACTTCATGAGATTGCACAAGGAAGTCGTCTCAGATCACAAGGCAGGAGCGTCGGAGAAGACCCCCGTCCCCCGAACACTCGGCAGTGTGTGAGACGCACAGCCGTCCACGGAGGGGGGCATCATGGGCAAAACCATCACCGAGAAGGTACTATCCAAACACTCAGGGACTGACTGTCATGCGGGCGACATCGTCGTCGCATCGGTCGATTTCTGCATGGCTCAAGACGGCACGAGCAAGCTCATGATAGAGGAGCTCGCAGCCCTTGGTTTCAAAACACCCAAACCGTTGCGGGGAGCAGCGGTCGTCCTCGACCACAGCTCTCCGAGCCCCTCTGCGGAGGTCTCTCGAATTCACACCGCCATCAAGGACTTCTCCGCGAAGCACGCGATTGAGTTGCATGACGTTGGTGAAGGCGTGTGCCATCAGGTGGTTCCAGAATCCGGAAGGGTCATGCCGGGAGATCTGGTGGTAGGTGCGGACTCGCACACCTGTACATACGGCGCCCTGAACGCATGTTCGACCGGCATGGGCTCTGCGGACGTCGCCGCGGCGGTGCATACGGGCAAGCTCTGGTTCAGAGTCCCGGCCTCCCTGAAGGTCGACATAACCGGCGGATTCAGGGACAGGGTCGGTGCTAAGGACTTCATCCTCGGGTTGGTAGGAGATGTTCGCGCAGACGGCGCGACATACATGTCGGTGGAGTTCTCCGGGGGGACGCTGCCGTCCATCGGGATGGATGGCAGGATGACCATCTCGAACATGGTGGTTGAAATGGGTGCCAAGTTCGGCCCGTTTCCGTTCGACGCCGTGACATCCTCCTGGTACGCCTCGATTGGCCAGAGCCCGGCGGCCGGGGTGCTCGCTGATGACGACGCTTCGTACGTCCGGACCATTGATGTCGACGCCTCCGACCTGGTACCCAAGGTGGCACGACCCGACCGGGTCGATAACGTGTGTGATGTCTCTGAGTGTGCCGGGATGGATATTGACCAGGTCTTCATCGGCACATGCACGAACGGTCGTCTTTCGGATTTGGCGGCAGCGGCCGAAATCCTCAAGGGGCGCCGAGTGAAGAAAGGCCTCAGATTGGTGGTCGCTCCCGCTTCCAGAGATGTTCTTATGAGGTCGATAGAGGCCGGAGTAGCCAGCCAATTGCTCGCCGCCGGGGCCGTGTTCGTGTCTCCTGGATGCGGCCCGTGCGTCGGAACCCATGCAGGCGTGCCATCCGATGGCGAGAGAGTCCTGTCGACGGCGAACAGGAATTTCAGCGGCCGGATGGGCAACAACAATGATGTGGAGATATTCCTGGCCTCTCCTGAGACTGCCGCTGCATCCGCACTGGAAGGACGAATTACCGACCCGAGGGAGGTATGAGATGGCAGACGAGATTCTACGAGGACGTGCTCACAGGTTCGATCCGAACGATGACATCAACACGGACTACATCATCTCCGGAAGGTACAAGTTCAAGATCGATGACATGAACGAACTAGCCAAACACGTCATGGAGGACATCGCCCCTGACTTCGCATCCAAGGTCGAGCCTGGAGCCATCATCGTCGCGGGCAGGAACTTCGGATGCGGGTCCAGCCGCGAACAGGCCCCCAGGGCGTTGAAGGCCGCCGGTGTCTCCGCGATCTTGGCGAAATCCTATGCCCGAATATTCTACAGGAACTCGTTCAACATCGGCCTGCCTGTCATAGAGTGTGACACCGACTGGATCGCAGATGGTGAGGTGATGCTGATAGACTTGGAGAAAGGGCAGGTCACGAGTGAGAAGTCCGGACGACAGGCGACGTTCTCACATCTGCCGAAGACAATGCGCGTCCTCCTCAATGACGGCGGACTAATCCCTCACCTGAGGAAGCATGGGGGATTCTCATTTGACTGAAGCGGGCAGATCGCCAAGGGCGGAGTCGAAGACGATGGTCATACCTTTCATCCCCGGGGATGGGATCGGGCCCGAGATAATGACAGCTACGAGGAGAGTCCTCGATGCCTCGGTTGAGAAGGCAACGGCCGGGGCGGTCGAGTTCACGTGGCTCGAAGTCATGGCGGGCGAGAAGGCGTACAAGGCGACTGGCTCATGGCTCCCCGGCAATACACTGAGAGTGATCTCGGAGAACGGGCTTGCGATCAAGGGCCCTCTCACGACTCCTGTGGGCGGTGGGATACGTAGTCTGAACGTCCAGCTGAGACAATCCCTCGATCTGTACGCGTCAGTCAGACCGGTGCGATATTTCCCTGGCGTCCCTAGCCCAGTCAAATCCCCTGAGAAATTAGACGTCGTGATATTCCGGGAGAACACTGAAGACGTCTACAAAGGGGTCGAGTGGAAGTGCGGCTCGGATGAGGCTCTGAGAATGATTGAATACCTGCGTTCAGAGTTGAACGTAGAGCTTTCGGCTGATTGCGGGATAGGCCTCAAACCGATATCTGAGACGGCGACGAAGCGGATAGCTCGTGCGGCTCTGAGGTTCGCCGTTCGCAAGGGCAGGCCAGTCGTTACCATCGTTCACAAAGGCAACATAATGAAACACACCGAGGGCGCTTTCAGGGAGTGGGCGTACGAACTCGCTAGAGACGAGTTTTCAGAGCGTGTCATGTTCGAGGGGAGCGCCAGCATGGAAGAGGCGTCGTCGTCGGGCAAGATATTGGTGAATGACAGGATCGCCGACAACATGTTTCAGCAAATTCTGACCCGCCCGGACGAATACTCTGTTCTTGTGACGCCGAACTTGAACGGCGATTACCTGGCCGACGCATGCGCGGCCCAGGTCGGAGGGTTGGGTGTCGCCCCGGGGGCCAACATCGGCGATCGAATCGCAGTGTTCGAACCCGTTCATGGTACGGCCCCGAAATACGCCGGAAGGAACACGGCCAATCCGACCGCCCTAATCCTTTCAGGGGCGATGATGCTTGAACATCTCGGCTTGACCAGCGCATCGATGATGGTGGAAGGCGCGGTGGGAAAGACGCTGTCCCAAGGCATCATGACCGGGGATCTGGCGAGGCGGTCCGGCCGGTCTGAACATGTCGGCACGAGTGGCTTCGCAGACACGGTCATTGATAATCTGGTTTGAGGTCGTCGGGTTTCTCCATATCGTTCATCAGCCTCGTCCTCAGGTCTTTCCTCTGCCTCTTGTCTATGTCCTTCTCCGTGAGGAAGCTGAAGATCGTGGCAAGTATGGTCGTCCCGAGTATCACGATCAGGGCGGTGTTCAGGAACAGGGCCGGCAGATCATCGGTCCAGACATCCATGCCGGAGAGCTGGACTGCGGGCAGTGTTGCGAGAACTGCTGCAGCCAATCCTCTTGGCATAAGGGCAAAGACGGCGTTCTCCTCGGAGCGGTCAAGGTCTCCCCACCTGGAGGCGAGGTTCGCTATCAGCCTCCTAGCCACCACCGCCAAGCCGATGACGAAGAGACCCACTACGAGGTGTTCGACTGTGAATGTCCCGAATCCGAAAGATAGCCCGAGATACACGAAGAAGAAGGTCCTCACGAAGAAGGTGATCTCGGTGTGGAAGTAGTGTATGTGCATATCTGACAGGGCGTTGAGCGACAGGGTCGTGAGGCGCTTCTTAACGAACTTGCGGTTGCCCAAGGCGAGACCGAACGCGAGCGCGGCCACCGCTCCGGAGCTGTTGACCGGGGCCAGCTCGACCAAGCCCGCGACCATGAACAGTGCAGCGATCGTGATCATGTATGATAGAGGTTGGTTGCGCAGCTTCTCAAGTACGAAGAGCCAGCCCACTCCCGCAGCGAACCCTGCGACCCCGCCTACGAAGAACTTCACAGTGAGCTCTCTGATGACCGTCAACACGCTGAACTCTTCAAGCTTCAAGACGGATATCAAGCTCAGGGTCGCGACGATGACCAGGACATCCGTCATCACGCTCTCCATTATCAGCATCGTCCTGGTCTTCTCGCTGATCCGCATCTTGCGGGCTATCGGAATGACCACGGCTCCCGTGGTCCCTCCGACGATTGTTCCCAGTACGAGCGCCACCATGAAGTCTATTCCCATGATGTAGTGAAGCGATACCGCGACCGCGCCTGCCAGGAGGATGAGGTTCATCACCGCCAAGAACATGGAGAACTTCATCGACTGCCAGACGCTTCGGATGTCGAGTGAGAGTCCCCCGTCGAAGAGAATGACCACAAGGGCCGCTGACAAGAAGAGGTCCTTGAACTGGTTTATGCTTGCCATCACGTCAAAGGTGACAAAGCCGAAGCGTGTGCCGAGCACCTCAGGGCCGATCACCATCCCGAGGAGCACCAGTATCAGGACGTCCGGTATCCTGAACTTGCTGAATATCGAGTTGCCGAAGAACCCGATGAATATTATCGCCCCAATAGCCAGGAATGCCGTTATCGTCCCCTGGTCCATCCGCTAGTGCACCCCATCCATATCGTCGGCCCAGCTGCCACGCAGCTGACGCAGACATATGTCGTCTTTAATGACTCGGTGAGTATTTCATGATATTGGGCGCGCTGAATGGAAGCTATGGCTCACGACCAATTGTTTATAGGGCCTCAGCCGATTTCCTTTCGTGATGTCTGTAGCGGACGATTCTGGCCTTCAGGCCGGAGGGGGATCTCAGACCGACTACGACGTTGTCATAATAGGGGCCGGTCCCGCTGGCCTCTCTGCTGGTATCTACGCGCGTCGTGCAGGATTGTCATGCGTCGTTCTGGAGAAGGGTGTGCCTGGTGGCCAGGTTCTGACAAGTCCGAAGATCGAGAACTATCCAGGGTTTCCCGAAGTCGGGGGGATGAAGCTGATGGAGGCCATGACCGAGCACGCAAGGATGTATGTGGACATACGGGAAGGAGAGGAGGTCACACGTCTCGTCAGGTCCGACGAGCGGTTCGAGTTCACTACGACCAGCGGCCGTTACTCGTCGAGATCGGTCATCCTTGCCACGGGTTCCTTCCACCGCAAGTTGGGCGTGGAAGGGGAGGAAAGACTGTCCGGGCGCGGCGTGAGCTATTGCGCCACATGCGACGGCTTCTTCTTCAGGAAGAAGAAGGTCGTGGTCGTCGGCGGCGGAAACACAGCTCTGACGGACGCGCTCCACCTCCATTCCATTGAGTGTGAGGTCTCTATCGTGCACCGAAGGAATGCCTTCAGAGCTGACAGGCATCTGCAGGACAGCGTTGCCGACAGGAGCGTAGCGATTCTATGGGACTCCGTCGTTGAAGAGATCGTCGGTGAGAACGAAGTGACCGCCGTGAAGCTCAGGAACGTGAAGACCGGCGCCGTCGACACGAAACCGGTAAGCGGCGTCTTCGTGGCTGTCGGCGAAGTGCCGAGCAGCCAGCTTGCGACCGAGCTTGGTGTCAAGATGGATCCTGGTGGATTCGTCACAGTCGATATGTCGTTCAGGACCAACGTTCCATATGTCTACGCGGCCGGTGATGTCGCAGGAGGTATCCGACAGATCGTCGCCGCGGTTCATGGAGGTGCCGCGGCTGCTTTATCGGCCTTCGAGGACCTCGCGAAGCCGTACTACTCCCGTTCTGGCGGATGATCACTTCGCTATGCGCCTATCGAGGAACCCGACCGACCTCTCGTACAGGTCCTTCAGGTTCTTCCGCTTCCGAGGCCAGTGTCCCTCATCCTTGTACTCGTGGTACTCGAACTCCTTCCCCATCCTCTCGAGCCTTCTCACGACCTCCCTGGTCTCCGTGGGTGGACACCTGACATCGCGCGCAGACGCGGTTAGCAGAATCGGCGCTCTTAGATTCTCAAGGAAGTGAATCGGAGATCGGTCCCGGTACAACTCCGGATGATCCTTCGGATCTCCCATCTTGCAGAGGTCGTACGCCTTGAGATACCCTCTCTCGCTTTCGAACTCTGTGACGCAGTCGAAATAGCCGACAATCGACACGCCAGCGGCCCACATCTCCGGCGCCTTCGTGAGCGCTAGCATGCACAGATACCCGCCATAGCTCGCCCCCCAGAACCCCAATCCGTTCTTATCCGCGAAACCCGCCCTTACTAGGTACCTCCCACTGTATATGACGTCTTTGAGGTCTCCTCCTCCCAGGTCTTTGTTGTGCAGATGCAGGAATTCGCGGCCGTAGCCCGTGGATCCACGGTAGTTGGGCAAGATCACCGTGAACCCCCTGATGACGAACATCTGGACCACCTGGTCCCAGAGGTTCAGCGACTGCATCTCCGGCCCTCCATGAGGTATGACGACCCCGCGCCCGTACGGACCGCCTTTCGGGACGAACAACACCGCCGATATCTGCCTTCCGTCAAACGATCGATACTTCACGCGCCTGGGCTGTGCGAACGCGTGCGTTGGGAGTTCGGCGCTCTGAAACCTCGTTAGGCGTTTGGGGCGCCCTCTCCTAACGATGAACATCTCCTCTGGTCTAGTCGACGATCCGTTGACATAGATCATTCCCGAGCCATCAGGCAGCCAATGGAGACTTCTCGAAACGCCGGTCTTCTGTGAGATGGTGCGCGTCCTGCCTTTCTCCTTGACCTTGACTACTAAGTTCGGATCCTGGATCTCCAGATAGGCGAGTCTCGCCCCATCGGGGGACCATTGCGGGCTGTACTTGTCATTGGAGGAACGCACCAACCAGCGCTGTTTTCGGGTCGAGATGTCCAGCATCCCGATGTCATTCGAATCGTGTTCGTTGGAGACGAAGAGCAGTTTCGACCCGTCGGCTGACCATTGCATGGGTTTTGCGCCGTAACCCCAGATGCCGTAGTCGACGTTCTTCTTGGACAGTATTCGCCTCGTCTTGCCGCTCAATGTGTTCACGGTCGAAATGTAATCTCCGTCGCTTATGCCCGTCCCGTAAGCTATTGTGCGCCCATCAGGGGACCATGCGAAATCTCTGACTGGCAGTTCCTCATTCGTGAGACGCCTGTGGGCTCCCCCCTCAGAGCCCACGACGTAGAGATTCTCCATATCGTCTTTGCGGGTGGATATGAACGCTATTCTCCTGCCATCGGGGGAGAAATCGGGGCTCTCGTTGTCTGCGACGCCATCCGTGATCTTTGTCGGGTTCCCGCCCTTGCGATCGATTACGAACACGTCGCAATCCTCGTTTCCTTCGAAGTCGGCTTGATAGGCAATCATCCTCCCACATGGAGAGTAAGTCGGGGAGAGAAGAGCCTGGTCACCGGACAGAATACGTGTCATCTTCCCGTCCGCGAGATTCACGGTGGCAAGTTCGAAGTTGCGACCCCTGTTCACGGAGCATACTGCTCTCGCACCGTCTGGGTGAATGCTGTACTCCTGCACTTCGGTGGCCTTGAACAAGCCTGAAATACTGACTTTCTCCACTCGTTTTGAAGGCATTCCGATAACCCCTGTCCGATGGATAGTGCTCCTCCAATTTGACACTTCTGTCAGTCCGGTGAGTTGCATTCATCGACTCAGTTGCAGGCAGTTTATCACGGGCCTCGGAAACCGTTCTGAGGCGAGGACTCTACCGCCAACGAATACATTCTGAACGAACAGCTCCCCGACACATCCGCCGTCGACCAGATCGGGGCTCCCACTCCCGAGTGGCATAATCGCAGCGTGTGTCTTTCGTTTGGCGCAAGTATTAATCTGTCTCAGTCAATCTGGGCACTGGAGGAGGTGAGCCGTTTGGTGAAAGGTAAGCTTGGCAAGACTTATCATTGCGACATCTGCGGGCAAGAGGTCAACGTGACCAAGGAAGGAGTCGGAGTGCTCGTGTGTTGCAACAAGCCCATGAGGGAGATGTGAGGAGAACCGCGCGACATATTCCCATCGAATCATAATGGAGTGGGCCCGATCGGATTTGAACCGATGACCAATTGGTCACCCAGGGGCGAAACCGCCCCATATGAGCCAATCGCTCCGCCGGACTAAGCTACGGGCCCGTGCGTTTCCTCTAAACAATCTCCTACTAATTAGCGTTTCTGTGTCGTTCAGTGTGCCCTCGGGGGCGGTCCCGAAGGCACAATCAGTAGCGATAACTTCTAGTCTTGCCCTTCTCAAGCTCGACGCCCAAGCCCAACGATATCCTGTTCGAGAAGTTGAAGTACGCTGCCACCAAAGTGGCCCGAAGTACCTCCTCGTCGTTCAGCCCCGCCTCACGCAGGTCACCTATGTCATCCGAGGTGATGTCCTTCGGGCCGAGGGTTATCTTCGCGGCATACGCGAGCAGCGCTTTGTTCCTCGGAGTCTCAGCCTTCTGCGAATACTCTTTGATTAGTCTGTAGAGCGCACCGCTATCGTGCTCGACATTCTCGAGCGCCTCCGAGTGGTGCACTGCGCCGTAGGCGCATCTGTTTGCAGCGGAGACTATGACTGCTATCATCTCCCTCTCCTCCCTGGTCAGCGGACCTTCCCCCATGAGTATCTCGAGGTAGAGTTCCATGTTCTTCTCAAGAACCGCGGGTTCCATGCCCTGGGCGAGGAAGATGTTGGCAACGTGCTCTCTCTCCCTCAGAATCCTGTCATAGACTTCCTTCGTCTTCCCGGTCGCTTCCTCATGCTCTATCGTGTTGATCCAGGCCATCTTGTCCCACCGGCATGTGATGCTTCTCGTCCCGGGATACTCATCGCTATCTGCCTTAAAATCTTTCCGAGGGGCAATCTTGGGACAGACTATTCTATCTGAACCATCATCCCCTCCTGGATGTCAGATAAGAGACTGGCGTTGCTCCTCCTCGCTCTCCTCTCACCGGTGATTGGGGAGATGCTCTCCGGTTCCTCCCCCCCTTTCGAGTTCTTCCACCCCTTGATAATCGTCATATTCCTTGGGATGTATGGCGCTGGTGCACTCCTCGTCCGCGAAATAGTCGTCAGATGGAGGAAAGGCTGGGCAAGCACTATTGCCCTGGGAGCGGCCTACGGTGTCGTGGAGGAGGGCATCGCGGTCAAGAGCTTCTTCGACCCCGGATGGCAGGACCTCGGTGCGTTGGCGGAGTATGGCAGATACGTCGACGTCAATTGGGTCTGGTCGGTCTGGCTGACGATCTACCATTCCATAATGAGCATCGGCCTGCCCATACTTCTCATCGCCCTCATGTTCCCTCATCTGAAGAGCGAACGGCTTCTCACATCCAGGGGATTCTGGATCGTATCTCTCGTGTTCGTCGTCGATATCATGTTTTGCGCGATGATGTTCGCAGGGACTCAGGATTACGTCCCGGGCGCCCCCGAGTATGCCCTCGCATTCTTGGCAACGGCCCTACTGGTCTTGGCCGCCTGGAAGGCTCCGAGAGACCTGCTCTCCGCGGCGACCCCATCGCCCGTGTGGCGACCTTGGAGGTTCATGCTGGTCGGTTTCGGCTTGATGCTCGGCACATTCATCATCGCGGGTTCGACCCCCGAGGGCGTTCATCCGATTGTGATCATAGTGGCATTGCTCGGCCTGAGCACCGTCGTCCTGGCCATTCTCCATAAGAAGATGGGTTCGCAAGATAACGACCTCCACAAATCCCATTTCGCCGTTGGTCTCATGCTACTGTTCATCCTGCTCTCGCCGGTCCATGAGCTGAACGGCATGACCGGGATGTCCCTGGTTGGGGCCGCCTTCGCTTCTTACTCATTCTGGTTGATCAAGAAAGTGAGGCGCGGTGAACAGAATCGAGTGTGAAGAATGGCGCCGTCGAACGGGCTCGAACCGTTGACCTTCCGCTTAACAGGCGGACGCTCTACCGACTGAGCTACGACGGCTTGTTGGTGCGAGCCGCAGTTAGCCCTACATGGATAATAAGCCTTTTGCCAGCCTGCGGTGTTGCCTGGCCGTGGTCGAGGGGGCGGAAATCTACTCTATCGACTCCCGCAGCTCGTTGACAGTCGCGCTCATGCTATCCAGTGTGTCTTTCAAATGGTCGAGGAAATCCTGTATCCTCTCCGTCGTAACGGCCCCGTCCGGCGATGGCTCGATCAGACTCTCCTGTTCCAGGATTCTGAGCGAGTATCTTACCTTGTGCTGAGGGTGTTGAAGCATCTCAGAAAGCCGGATTATGCCGATAGGCTCGTTGTCCATGATCGCCTTCAGCATCTGCACATGCCTCTGCAGGAGCTCCATCTCAGCCTCGATCTTGCTCGTCAGGACCGACTTACCCGTCTTCGCAGCCATCGCTCGTACCTCCTGCAGGCGTTGGTCGAAACCCCCTGGTCGTGCTACATGATAGCATATGGACGTATATAATCCGGAAGTCGGAACCACCGTGATGGTAACCATCCGTCCAGACAAGATTGAAATAACGTGCTCCGGATAGTGTCCGGTACCATGGGCGTCATCGAGACTAAGGATGTGATGAAGGATTTTGGCGCGGTAAGAGCCCTCGACCGCGTGTCCATAGATGTGCAGGCCGGGGATTTCTACGGGTTCTTCGGTCCGAATGGCGCAGGCAAGACGACTCTGTTGAGAATACTGACCGGCCAGCTTGAGGCGACCTCGGGGAGCGTGTCCGTCCTTGGAGTTGACGCTCTGAAGGACCCGATCAGGGTGAAGGAGTTGGTGGGGATCGTGCCAGAGGTCGAAAGCCCGCCAACCTACCTCACAGGATATGAGTATCTGTACTTCGTAGGGAAAGTGCGGAAATTGGACAATCTTGAGGCCAGGATAGACAGGTGGCTGACGTTCTTCGACCTTGACACCAAGAAAGGGGTCATCTGTAAGGACCTGTCGAAGGGTATGAGGCAGAAGCTGATGATAGCGTCCGCGTTCATGCACGACCCCATGCTGGTGTTCCTGGACGAACCGTTCATCAACCTCGATCCCATCTATCAGAAGCTACTCAGGGAGTATCTGCAGGAGTACGTCTCGAACGGCGGGACCATATTCATGTGTTCGCACATTCTCGAGATATCGGAGAAGCTCTGCAACAGGATGGCCATAGTGGACTCCGGAAAGGTCGTCGTGCAAGGAGGCAAGGACGCCCTCGTCGGCAAGGGCGAGAGTCTCGAGAAGTTCTTCCTGAGAACGATAGGAGGGAACCGGAAACGCGCACTCTCCTGAGCTTGATGCTGCGGGAGGAGTTTCGGAGTCATGCGACATACTCCGGGACAGAGCGGTTCCTGTCGTTCCCTTTCTTCGTGTTCTTCATATCCGCGACGATCGGCCTGACCCTGAACAGGATATCTGAGACGGTGTCCCTGGAAGAACTCGCCACATTCGCCCACCTCTCCGCCTTCATCTACGGCCTGAGTGTGGGTGCGTTCGGGCTCATGGGTAGGCAATACCTCGAGAGACGGTACGGCAGGAGCAACTACCTGGTGGCGATGCCGTTCCTGGTGCCCATGTCGTTCAGGAAGACATTCCTGGGCATATACCTCAGAGACGCGGTGTTCTATGTCGTCCTCCTGCTCGTCCCTGCCACCCTTGGAATCGCCGCGGTCGCCCCAGTGATGGGATTCTCCCTCACCAGCATCGGGTTGTTCTTCGTTGCAGTGTTGGCGACGTTCATGGTGGGCCTTTCGCTCAGCTTCCTGGCATCGGTGCTGTTCATACGAAGCACCCCTGTCTTTCTGGCACTCACCGCTTTCGTCGCATCGGTTTTCGTACTCCATCTGGCGACTGGGAGTCCGGCATTGAACGAGATTCTCCTCTCTGTGGAGTTCCAGATGAACGTCAGGCCAATTGGGGCGGATGCCGAGGCCGCCGTCGTCAGCCTCGTTTTGTCTGCGACGATGGTCCTGGCAATGACCATCGGAGCATTCGCACTCGTGACGGTCCGGTTGGAGTCGTCGAGCCAGATGTACCCGAGTGTACTTCCATCGTATCACGAACGGCTCCCGATCGCCCGCGGCCTGAACCGGACGTTGATATCGAAGGAACTGGTGGATCTCAGGAGGAGTGGCACGGTCGCCAAGATGTTCTTCTCACTGGTTCTGCCGCTGCTGTTTCTCGCGTTCGCAGCTTGGTTCGTCAATCACGGTCTGGCAATACCTGTTGGCTTCAACACGGTGTTCTATGCGGCAATGGTTGGGTTCGTGGGGATACTGATGTATAACTGGCTAAACAACATCGACCTCTCTGAGTACTACTCCTTGATACCAGTTACCGTGCCTCAACTCATAAGGGTGCGAGTCGTCGTATTTCTCATGCTTACGCTAGGGATATCCGCTTTCTTCGTCATCGGAATATCAATCATCAACGGCGACACGGAGCTCCTTTGGCTGGCGCTGATCGTCATGTTCGTCACGTCGCTATACATGGCGGCGTTGACGGCCTATCTAACAGGTCTGAAGACGAACACGTTCCTCTTCGACACCAGCATACTCGCGAAGTTCAGCATCATGTCGTTCCTGCCCGACGTCTGCCTCACGATACTCTCGTTCAGCCTTCTCTCTGACTGGGTCGTGGCGGCCTCTGGGATAACGCTGGTACTCTTCGCGATGCTATTCACGACATGGATCCTCTATCGGGGAATAGAGTCGAAATGGCGAACGACCTCGTTCGCGGCCGGATGATGGAGATAGAAGTAGGTGCTTAACTGTGGACAGAGAGGTCCTGGTAAGGCGGATAGTGCATTCGCTGCTCTCGATTGCGCCAGTGTACTACCTCATCCCTGTCGATTTGCCCGTGTCGCCCCTGAAGAGATGGCATCTTCTCATCATCTTCTTCGTGGCCGTCGCCCTGTTCGAGTCCGTGAGGCTTTGGAAGGGGGTAACGTTCTTCGGCCTTCGCCCTCACGAGCGGAACTCGATTGCGTCATTCGCGTGGGCCGCCGCTGGAATCACTCTCGCCCTGTGGTTGATGCCGTGGGAGATCGCCACACCGGCGCTGATTGGCATGGGGCTCGTCGACCCTCTCGCCGGGGAACTGAGACGCGCGAGACTCACCAAACGACTACAGGTGCTGCCACCACTCGCAGCGTACGCCGCCATCTGCATGATATCTCTTTTCGTGCTCACCGACGCATCCATCCCGGAGCTGACCGCCATCTCCTGTCTAGGCGCAGTCCTGGCCGTGGCGGCGGAGAGGCGAAGGGTTCCCTATGTGGATGACGATTTCCTGATGATAATCGTCCCTGGCATCGTGATGAGCCTGCTATGGTTGGCCCTGTAGAACCCGCACCAGACCATCGGAGGCTGCGGTCACTCATCGAGTATGTCGAGCTTCCCGAACTTCCCTGTGCTCACCTGGAGTTGGTTCTTGAACGACGACACCCAACCGTTAGTTATCTTGATCTTCGCGTCAATCTGCACCCTGTCGATGTCCTCGTTCCAGAGGGTGAGGTTAACACTCTCTCCCTCGTCGTCCTTTCCGACCGCGTCACACACCCGGCCGGAAGCTCCCGACCACTTCGACTGGAATTCCCTCGGCTCGTTCTTCTCCACCACGGTGAGGACGATCTCCTCGACTTTGGACCGATCCTTTAGATCCTTGGCCATCATGTTGTTCGCCTGCGAGCGCCCCAAGGAACTCCTCCCACTAAAATACCTTTCCCCGCCTCGAGTCGTGTCGAACAGCGAAGCACAACTGTGTTTTTCGTATCTAGCCAGATGATTCTCACGATGTGACGACATTCCAATTAGTCTTATATTCTCGCACTCAGATAGGGGCCGCCCATGACTAGGATTAAGGTCATAACCGAACCGGCAGAGCTTGTGCCTATGTTCCGGGCGGTTGACACGAAGGTTAAAAGGGCGGTCCTTAAACTGGTCACCCTCGAGTGGCACACGATGCGAGACATCGAGAAGCAGTTCGGTCCCGAGGGAAAGGAGGCGCTTACCTTTTTCGAGAAGATGAAACTGGTGGAGACCAGATGGCAGACATCCACGGAGCTCCAGCAGCCGGAGAAGGCATACCACACTTACTATACGTCGTTCCATATCAACGCGTCCTGGCCCGTGTACGAGATCAGCGACGTCCTCGCCGCGGCCGTCATGCCCGAGAAGGAGTTCTTGAAGATCGAGAAGCAGATATCCGAGCTTGTCGGCACCCCTGGCAAGTTCGCGGGCGATGTGGCGGAGGTACTGGGAGTCACGTTCACGATGCTGAAGAGCCTCGTCAAGAGGAGCACGAAGCTCGACTATCGCGGCCATCGGATCGAGCGTTTGAAGGAATGACCTCATGGTACCGGTGATCCATTCATGATTGTGGTGTTGAGGCTCGGCCATCGGCCGTCGAGAGATAAGCGCGTCACCACCCACGTGGCGTTGACCGCGCGCGCGTTCGGTGCGGCCGAGGTGTGGGTTTCGACCAAGGACTCCGAGCTGGAGAAGACGGTCAACTCCGTTGTCTCACGGTTCGGGGGTGAGTTCGTGATACACACCGGAGTAAGGTGGCGAGACGCGATGAGGTCGTGGAAAGGGAAAACAGTTCACCTGACGATGTATGGTCAGCGCGTGGATGAGGTGATGGAGTCGCTGAGACCCGTATCGGATCTGCTTGTAGTGGTGGGTGCGGAGAAGGTTCCGAGGGACGCATTCGACCTAGCGGATTGGAACGTATCCGTCGGCAACCAGCCTCACTCGGAGATTGCCGCATTGGCAGTGTTCATGGACCGTCTCACCGGAGGAGATAATCTGTATGCGGAGACCGACGGCCGAATCAAGGTCATTCCGGACCCCAGGGGGAAGACAGTCATTGGCTCGGAGAAAGGGCAGAACGGTTGAGATCCCCTGCCGCGAAGAGTGCATGGCGATACTCAGGACGGCTGGCTGTGCCGAGGAGGTCGTGGCCCACTGTGAGGCGGTGGCCCATGTCGCCGTCAAGATCGCGAGGCGATGCGGCGCTAGAGTACAGGTCGTCGAGGCTGGAGCGCTCCTTCACGACATCGGGAGATCTGTGAGTCATTCCATCGACCACGCGGTCCTGGGTGCCGAGCTGGCCCGGGAGTTGGCACTCCCTCCTCAGCTCGTGAAGATCATCGAGAGACACATAGGAGCCGGAATTCTGGAGCGCGAGGCTGCAACCCTCGGCCTGCCTGAGAGAGACTACATTCCGGAGACCCTCGAGGAGAAGGTCGTCGCTCACGCCGACAATCTCGTCGAAGGCGATAAGCAAGTGACTGTCAAGGAGGCCGTGGCCGATCTGACCCGACGTGGTCTAAAGGATGCCGCTGTCAGAACAGTGATGCTGCACGAGGAGTTGTCTCGGATTGCGGGGATTGACGTGGACAGGATTGCCTGACCAGAATTCACGTCTGGTACCTGACGAACTCTCCCCTGATGTGCGCGTCCCTCAGTGCGGCGTACTCCTCTGCGTTTCTCTTCGCAGCGTCGCGTAACGAGGGGTCGTCCCGCCTCACTATTTTAGCCGGAACCCCGAGCACGAGGCTCCCCTCGGGGATCACCATTCCTGACGTCACCAAGGTGTTCGCGCCTATGACCGAACCGCTGCCGACGTCAGCTCCGTCGAGGACGGACGCGTTCATGCCGACTATCACGCAGTCTCCTATGCGTGCCGCGTGGACGATCGCCCCATGGCCTATCGTGACATTCTCACCTATGATGGTTGGCCTACCCGGATTGCCGTGGATCTGGCAATGCTCTTGAACATTGGAATTCCTGCCAATCCTCACTTCTGAGAGATCTGCCCTGATTACCGCATATGGCCAAACGCTGCAACCTGGTCCCACGACTGCGTCACCGACGATGATCGCCTCTGGAGCGACATAGCAGCTAGAATCAACCGCTGGTCTTTTTAGCACATGGTGCGAGAGGGTGGGAGGAGATAAAGCCTTTGCCCGTCCTACTCCGCGGCTTCCTTCGCCTTCTTCGGCTTACCCTTCTTCAGGCCGACCCTCTTCGGGAAGTACTTCAGGATTATCACATCGCCTATCGAGCCGATCCATCTGTACGGGACGTTGACAGCCTTCGAATTCTCGACAAGCATCGGATTCGTGTTGCTTATGAACAGTCCTTGGACCTTGTTCTCATCCACTTCCACGACCAGGTTCGAAACGCTCCCCAAGTATATCGCTTGGTTAGTGTAAACCTGCAGACCGATCATTTCAGAAGCTTCCTCGAGCATCATGCATCCCTGTCGACCGTATCGTCCTTGAATCTTTAAATAGTTTCTCTTTGCCAGTACCTCCGCGCACGCGCACCCGGGAGCGCGTGGCAACTCCATTCTGTTTCGCCGTTACAATTAAGTACGGGGCGCTCATTCGTTATTGCATAGATATTGCACAAACGCGCAGATGCGGTGATGTTGATGTCATCAGAAATTGAAGAGATAAGGCGGAGAAGACTCGAGGAAATGAAGGCGAAGGCCGCAGGCGGTGGTAACGGATCCACGGACACGCCGGTTGTCGTCACAGATTCGAGCTTCGAGAAATTCATAGGAGAACACGACACGGCCGTGGTCGACTGCTGGGCGCCGTGGTGCGCCCCTTGTCGCATGTTATCGCCGACGATAGATGCCATGGCCAAGGACTACAAGGGCAAGGTTGTCTTCGGTAAGCTCAACACCGACGAGAACCTCGAGACAGCCGCGAAGTTCGGGATCATGAGCATCCCAACGCTGCTCTACTTCAGGAAGGGCGAGCTAGTCCATAAGACCGCTGGAGCGCTCCCGCGTTCGATGATCGATGAGCAGTTGGAGACCCTCGATTCACGATGAAGTGAGAGTCCCCCCTCTCACACCCCCCTTTCTACTTTTTCACGGCCACCAGACTCCGAGGTGAAACATGTTTAGATTGACAGAGCCCTGTAGCCCGTCCGACACCAATGGAATTCGTGACAACGTCGGAGTGGAAGGGCGGCTATCCAGCGAAAATCTCTTGTCAGAACGGCGCCGTAGTTGAATACTCCCCGCCGGTCGAATTCGGCGGGATGAAAGGCCCTCTCTCTCCGGAAGATGCTTTCGTGGGCGCCGCCAACATGTGCTATCAGATCGTCTTCCTGGGCATCGCGAAGAATCTCGGAGTGGAGATTCTGAACTTCAGCTGCAGGGCGGTAGGAAAGCTCGAAACGTTGGATGGCGTGCGGAGATTCACGTGCGTCTCATTATCTCCCGAGGTCCGAGCCTCACCGGGAACCGACATGTCGAAGATCGAGAAGGTCGTGGAGGCGACAAGACGCAAGTGCCCCGTGGCCAATTCGATGAACTCGGAGATATCTTTGTCTGTTACAGCCTCAGGATAACCTGTCCGGTTGCGGGTCATGTGTAGGATGGCGGGAGTGTCGCGGGGCAGAGGGGCGTGACGCCTCAGTTGGGAGGTGTTTCGTTCTTTCCGTGTCCGCCGCGCGCGAGTGGTCGGGTCCTCTCGGAGACGCCGCACAGGTTCAGCGCGTCATCCTCGTGGGAGTCGCCGGTGTTCCTAGCGTCGAGAGAGCATCCTCTCTAGATGCCAGACTTCCTCGCCGCCAGACGTATCGCCTCGGTCACGCTGTCCCTGGGCAGGATCGTCGCAATCGGAATCGCGACCACCTTCTCTATCGTAGAGCTAACGATGGGAGCACATACGACTGCGGTCGCGCCATCCCTCTCCGCCCTCACGGATGCGACTATCGCGTCCTCCACCGTGGTGGCAGGGTACTCTCTCGTGATCAGCTGCCTCCCCTCGATGCTCACGGATCTCTCAACCACCTCATCGAGGACATGCCTTGCGGCTATGACCGCTATGAAGTCACCCTCTCTCCGTCCCTCCAGCTCCCTCACTGCAACAAGGATTTTCCTGAGGATGTCGAGGCTGGGCGACCTCTCCTCATTGACAATCTTGTAGAGCGTGCTTGAAGAGACGCCCGCCCGCTGGGCGAGCTCCTTGATCGTGATGTCGAGCGCGTCGAGCACCTCTCTGAGGGTGCGCCGAAAGGCTTCATCCGATTCGGCCGCCCCCCTCAGTAATTTGCCGTGTTTGTCCATGATATGTCCGAGATGTATTAATGCAGCGGCCGATATTTATACAGTTGTATCATTTCTCCGCTGATACTGCGACAAGATTTATATCCGTCCGCTCTCTGACATCTCATCGGGAGTAACCATGGAGAAGAAGACTACTACGTTGATATCGATAGTCACTGCTGCAGCGGTCGTTGTCGCCACGGTAGGAGTCGCTCTGTACTTGATGCCTGATGACGACGACTCCGTGAAATACGTCGTCGTCTCGCCCACGCTCGCGGGCGGGTGGCTCCAGGGAGGAGACGGGTCTGCTTACATCGCCTGGGAACCGTTCGTATCATCGGCAACAGTTGACGGATATGGGACAGTCCTGAGCTGGTCGAACGAGATCATGCCTAACCATCCTTGCTGCGTCGTAGTGTTGTCGAACGAGTTCGCATCCACGACTGAGGGATCCGAGCTCTCGCTTCAATTTCTGAAGGCGCACGTTGAAACGACTGAGTGGATACTAGCCGCCCTGGCCGACAAGGGCAGTGAGGAGTATCAGATGTTGGTGAACATGTCGGTGGCATTCACCCAGAGGGACGCGGACGTTGTTGAGGCTGCCCTTGAGCACGTGAAGTTTGGCTGGGAGATGGACTCCGAGTTCAGGTCGGCACTCGAGCAGTTCACCGATATGTACATCGACGCAGGGATTGTGGAGGAGGACACGGTCGGAGACCGTGGCTACGAGAACGTGACGGACTTCATCTCCTCATACGTGAACGGCACGTATCTCGATGGGCTTGGTTCCGTGACCGAAAGCCCAGCAATACTCAACCCCGATGATCCGATAAGACTGGGATATCTGGCAGGTGACATACATCAGCTCGCTCAGTACGTCGCCGCCAATAGGAGCGTCGTTGGCGGGATCATAAGTGTCTTCGAGAAGTACGGGCTGAATGTCGTTGCCGCAACGGGGGCGCCGTACGCGAACGGCGGGACTGAGATGGACGCCTTCGTGGCAGGCCACGTCGATATCGGTTACCTCGGCGCTCCTCCCGCGATACTGAAGAAGCTGAATGTGGATGCCGACACGACGATAATCGCCCAGGCGAATAGCGAGGGCAGCGCGATAGTGGTCGCTATCGGCTCGCAGATATCATCTCTCGCGGATCTGTCAGGGAAGATTGTGGCGACGCCAGGGGAGTCTAGCATCCAGCATCTGCTGCTGAAGATCGCACTCAACGAGCAGGGGCTCAGACTCGTGAAGGCATGAGACCCCCACCAAACCTCTTTTCTCTCTTGACCATATGAGGGTCTCTGATGAGCGCTCTGCATACAATGCTCAGGCGGTTCGGCAGATTCGCGAAATCCCGGCGGCTTCAGTTGTCGGCAGCGATCATCTCCGTGACCGTCTTCGTCATATTCTGGCACGTTTTCGCGTGGCTCCTCATATGCTGGGACTGGAGCTTGCAGGAGTACGTGCCCTTCCCGGCCGAGGTCTTCACCGTCCTAGTCGACTCTTTCGTCAACGAGGTACCTGGAATGGACCTTTCTATGGGTGTGATGGCCTTTGCCAGCTTCAAGCGGGTTGTCATCGGGTTCACACTCGCACTGGTCGTCGCATTCCCGCTCGGTCTCCTTATGGCGAGCTTCAGGTTCGTCAATTACCTCGGCGACCCGATCATCGAGATGTTCAGGCCGATTCCACCCGTCGCCTGGATCCCCGTGTTCCTGGTGATGCTCTCGTTCTTCTGGGGGCCTGTCGCTATAGTGTTCCTGGGGGCGTTCTTTCCGATACTCCTGAACGTCATGTTCGGCGTCAAGAGAACCGATCAGACGTTGATCGATGCGGCCAAGACACTTGGCGCCCGCAGAATCGACATATTCACCAAGGTTGTCATCCCTTCGACAGCGCCCTATCTGATGACTGGTGTGAAGGTCGGCCTTGGGATAAGCTGGATGTGCATCGTAGCTGCCGAGATGCTGCCAGTTCTAGGCGGGGGCGTGGGTAACGCCCTCTGGGTCTCCGCCCAGGAGTTCTCAAGGTTCGACGTGACCTTCGCCTGCATGATAGTGATCGGGTTGATGAGTATTCTTACCACAGGGCTCGCAGAGCAGGTGGAAAGGAGGTTGTACAGATGGATGGGAATGGAGTGATGATCCGCCTCCTTGACCTTTCGAAGACCTTCTCCGACGACAGACACGTCGTGAAGGCCATCGACGGGTTCAGCCTCACCATTCAACAGGGTGAGATTGTCTGCCTCCTTGGCCCGTCCGGATGCGGAAAGACGACGGTCCTCAGGATAGTCGCGGGGCTGGAATCGAAGAGCGGGGGGTCCGTGAAGGTATGCGGTGAATCGGTTTCCTCCGCCGGCTCGGACCGCGGTCTGGTGTTCCAGGAATTCGCCCTCTTCCCGTGGCGTACCGTGAGGAAGAACATCGAGTTCGGCCTTGAGATAAAGATGCTGCCCGTTGAGGAACGACACGAGGTCTCTTCGAAGCTCATCGAGCTGGTGGGCTTGGCAGGGTTCGAGAACGCCCACCCAGGGAAGCTCTCTGGAGGTATGAAGCAGAGGGTGGGGATAGCCCGCGCACTCGCCAACGACCCCGCGGTACTGCTGATGGACGAGCCCTTTGGATCGCTGGACGCCCAGACGAGGAACCTGATGCAGAGGGAGCTGCTGAGGATTTGGTCCGCGACGAAGAAGACGATACTCTTCGTGACCCATTCCGTCGACGAGGCCGTCTTCCTGGCCGACAGAATCGTAGTGATGACCGCCCGCCCGGGCAGGGTGAAGGAGATCCTACCCATACCCATCACACGCCCTCGCGACCGAACATCCCCGGAGTTCATCTCCGTCAGAGGCAAGGTACTATCCGTCCTGGAGACGGAGTTCGAGAAGACCATGACCCAGGAATTGTCGAGTGACTAATCGCATGACAAGGCTTAATTCTTAAAGACTCGATGTCGAAATACATGAGCTTCGAGCTGAATGTCGTTAGCAATACGCCTCTAACTCCACTGAGCGACAAGGATGAGGTTGCCATACTCTTCCTCAACCAGGTCGGTTATTTCCCGAAAGGCTACGACCCGAAGACCGATGTCACCGACATCAGAGACAGCATCCCGTACAGATTGGTCGTGGATCACTTCCTCAGCCGACCGGAGAAAACCTGGGTCGTGGAGGATCTTGCGACCTCTCTTGGGACCACCAAAGCGACCGTCTACCGTCACATAAACAAGCTCAAGGGGTTCGACGTCCTGGAGGAGAGCCGTGTCGAAAGGCCAGACGGCTCGTCGAAGAAGGGTTACAGGGTCAGATACGGCAACCTGAGCAAGGCCTGGAACTTCACCGAAGCGCATGTCCAGGTCGCGATGGAGAACTACAGGAAGACTGTCGACCACCTGCAGGAGCTCGTCCGGAAGAAGGGTGATAAACATGCCAAGAAAAGATGATGCGATCACCTTGACTGAGGGGTCTCAGTACAGGGTGAAGAGTCTTGAGTCCAAGGACAAACCGATGGAAACCATTGGCGTTTTCAAGGGCTATGCCGCGATCGCGCATGATACCGCCATAGTCATGGAGCTTGAGAAGTTGTTGGGGGACGGGAAGGCGATGTTACGCCTCATCCCATCTCACATGATCATTTCGATAGACGTCCTCAAAGCCAAGAAGGAGAAGAAGGTCAAGGAGCAGGATGGGGAGGCCGCTTACTTCGGCTGAATCGGTATGTGGTATGAAGATCAAGATGAATCCCCTGGAGACTCGAGTGGTGAGGCTGCTGTTGGAGCGGTATCCCATCACCGTCGACGAGCTCCGGGACGAGTTGCGGGTCAGGCCGGATACTCTCACGCGCGCGCTGAAATCGCTCGTGGTCAAGCAGGTGGTCGCCCTCGAACCGCTCACAGACATGACCTATGTACGTCTGCTAACGCCTGACATCGACGTCGAAGGCGGGAGACGGTGTCGAGACTCTGCCGGGAGTGCGAAGCCTTGTGATCCCGGCGACGATGATTCATACATGTACACGTGACGACACATGGGGGTGAAGTCCTTGAATCCCGCACAGGATGCTTCGAATGCTATCCCCTCGGCGTATCTGGACGAGTTCGTCGAAATGCTCGTCCGTGGAGAGATATCTGACAGGGACATGGTCCTGCGGGCCAAGGCCGCCCTGTGCAGGAAGCACGGACTCGCCCGTGTTCCTGCCAACTACGAGATCCTGGAGCACGTGCCGGCCGATCTCAGGGACGATGTAGAACACCTTCTAAGGAACAAGCCAGTCAGAACCCTTAGTGGTGTAGCCCCTGTTGCCGTGATGACCAACCCATCCGATTGCCCCCATGGCAGGTGCCTGTACTGTCCGGGCGGGGTGGCGAACAACAGCCCCCAGTCATACACTGGGAGGGAGCCTGCCGCGCTGAGGGGTGCGATGTACGACTACGACCCCTTCCTGCAGACGAGGGCCCGGCTGAAGCAGCTGAAGGCCATCGGCCACAGGACGGACAAGGTGGACCTCATCATCATGGGTGGGACATTCACCGCACGTCCGACGGAGTATCGGACCTGGTTCGTCAAGCGATGCTTCGACGCGATGAACGGCTGCGAATCGGAAGACCTGGAATCGTCCCATGTGGTCAACGAGAGCGCCCCATCGCGGTGCGTAGGACTCACGGTCGAGACCAGACCCGATTGGTTCGGACCTGAGCAGATTTCCGATTCCATGACCCTTGGGGCGACGAAGGTCGAACTGGGTGTTCAGATCCTCAACGACAGGATACTGGATGGCGTGAAGCGCGGGCACCGTGTCGAGCATGTCGTGACGGCAACGAGGCATGCACGTGAGGCCGGCCTCAAGATATGCTACCATCTGATGCCTGGACTACCTGGCAGCAGCTATGACGACGATATGCGTTCCTTCGTCATGATGCTCGAGGACGAACGATTCAAGCCTGACATGTTGAAGATCTATCCTACCCTGGTAGTGGCGGGGACGGAGCTGCACGAGATGTGGAAGAGGGGCGAATACGTGCCCATGTCCCTTGAGGTGGCGACCCGGCTCGTGGCTGACATGAAGAGACTTGTTCCACCATGGGTGAGGATCCTAAGGGTGCAGAGAGACATCCCCGTTCAACTCATCGAGGCAGGGGTGAGGAAGAGTCATCTCCGTGAGCTGGTGGCCGGGGAGTTGTCGGCGGTGGGCGAGTCGTGTAACTGCATCCGATGCAGGGAAATCGGACACACCAGAATCAGCACCGGCGACGCGGAATCGGAAGACACCGCGTTCAGGGAACTCACCTATCGGGCTGCAGGTGGAACGGAATACTTCGTCAGTTGCACCACATCGGGGGCTTCGTCCCTCATCGGATATGCGAGGCTCAGATGCCCCGACGGGCCATCGGCTTCTCCCGCTACGATCCGTGAGCTCCATGTCTACGGTCAGATGGTTCCGATAGATGAGCCAGCTAAGGGCCGTTGGCAGCACAGAGGCATCGGCGAAGAACTGATTTCGTACTGTGAGGAGAGGGCGTCCTCCGTCGGATCTCCTTCCATGAGGATCACGAGCGGTGTGGGTGTCAGGGAGTACTTCAGAAGTCTGGGTTACGAACGGACGGGGACATATATGACGAAACCGCTCACCGGGGACTGAACCAGCGACGTTATGATTATATCAAACAACCCTTATCAGTTTCAACCGGAGGAGACGCCGAGTGCCCTGTCTGAAATGCGATCGGTCTTGCGCTGAGAGCACGCTCATCTGTGACGATTGTGCCGATTCGTGCTTGGAGGAGGCACGGTTCTTCCTCAGCCCGGTCCTGATAGGCCCGAGCCTCTATGCGCGCCTAAGGTCGGAAGGGTCCCTCGCCTGCCTGCTAGGCCCCGTTGCCGACGGAGGGGTCGCGTTGGTGACGTCGACAGACATACGGAGGACGCTGCAGGATGCGATTCCAGAAGGCATGTCTGACGACGAGGTCAAGGCGTTCCTCGACCTCTGCAACGAGACGCTCGCCCACATGGGTGTGCCGCTGAAGTTCCACCCGTCCGCGATGCTGTTGACTGCGGATGCTGCGGAGACGACGATGACGGTCCTCACCAAGGCGGAGGCCGTGCTGGCTGGCCATGAGATAACCGCAGTGAGCGACCTCAACCTGCGAATGGGCGTCGTATACTGGAGCGCGCTGCACGGCGTGCTTCTGAGGGTGGCCGGCAAGAATTGGAGGGCGGCTAAGCGGACCGAACTGGTCGCAAAGGCAAAGGCGTACTTCTCGAAGGTCGACGAACGCGACGACCTGTTCTCTATCGCGTCCTGGAACCTGGGTATGCTGTGCTCTGAAGCTGGCGAGTGGGAGGATGCAAAGGAGCATCTGGAGCGGACGCTGAAACACTTTCCCAACGATCAGGGGGTCGCAGAGACTCTCGCTATGGCGGATCTGCAGCTGGGAAACCAGATGGACGCGCTGGCTAGGGTCGACGAAATACTCGCACAGTCTCCCTCGCCGGGCCCTTGGTCGCTCAAGGGAAAGATCCTTTTCAGCATGGCGAGAAAGGAGGAGGCGCTCGAGTGCTTCAGCCAGGCGATATCCTTGGACCCGTGTGCCACTGACGTGCACAACCTGCTGATTGCCACACTTCGGTCCTTGGGCAGAGACGAGGAAGCCTCGCTTGCCGCGCAGCAGAAGGCTTTGGCCAGGAGGCCCGATCTCGAGGAGAAGATCTTCGAGGTCGTAGGCGAGCTAACGAGGGTCTCCCCCCCGCAAGGTCCCGGTCGTCCTAGAGTCCGCCAGCTTGCGAAGGCCAGAGACGAGGTCGAGGAGGAGCCCGCGGAATCGGCCACCCAGCTCGACCTTGCGCTCGCAGCGTTCGAGGCCAAGGATTATGACACGGCCATACAGCGCGCACAGCACATTGTCGACAGCGACCACGGTTCGCGAGAGGCAAACCTCCTTCTGGTCGAGGCGTGCGTGGCGAGTGGGGATATCCAGCAGGCGTCGTCAAGAGTGCATTCCTTCTACGAGCATAACAGGGACGACCCCCATGCCTGGTACTGGCGAGGAGTGGTCGCCGACAGAGAAGGCAAATGGGGAGCGGCCGTGCAGTACTTCAGCAAGGCGGTGACGCTGGATCCCGAGCTAGCCGACGCGTGGGCTGCTATGGGCGCCACGCTGCTTGAGAACGAAAAATACGGCGGCGCGGACGAGAGCTTCTCACGGGCGTTGCAGGTCGATCCTGGTAACGAGAGTGCGTGGTTGGGAAAGGGCAGGACGATGCGTGCGCTCGGTAGGTGGGGTGCAGCCATCCAGTGCCTGGACAAGTACAACTCGCTTGTCCCGAACGACAAGGACGCATGGCTTCTCAAGGGAGATATCCTCTTCGACAAGGAGAAATACAGGCGAGCCATCGACGCTTACAACAAATACATCGAGCTCCACCAGGCAGATTCCTACGCACTGGGAAAGAAGGGGGTCGCGTTCAACATGCTGGGCATGTTCGATGATGCCGTTGCGTGCCTCGAGGAGAGCGTCCGCCTCGACCCTTCTAACAGGGATGCGGCCAAATGGCTCGATACGCTGCGTGACGGGGGTTCGGTCTGATGGTCGAACTCGATAAGATTCTCAGCGAGCGGTCCGATGAGAGGATACTCTCGGCACTTCATGCGGTGTCGGAGCACGAATTCAAGACGGCCGTTGAGCGTGTGCTCGGGCATCTTGGCCTGAAGGTGACTCGGAGCCGTACGCGTGCAGACTTCATCATAGCCGACTGTGTCCACAGACCTGACGATGCGAAGTACGTCGTCTTCTTCTCAAGGCGCGACGAAGGAGTCTCCAAGCAGTCGGTGGATAGCCTGATAGGATACATGAACAGGGTAGAGGCTCGGAGCGGGCTCGTGCTCTCGACGTCATCGATACTGCCCGCCGCCGTGAAAGTCGCAGAGGCAAATGAAGTGGGTGTCGCCGACGGGCCGAAGCTCGCAGCACTGATACGCAGGTTCGACATGGATCGCGCCCTCATCCACGAAGCGGACATTGCCAGGGAACGCGGCAGACATGCATCCGTCGCAGGCCTCGATGAGACTGTTGCGAAGATGATGGCTGAGGGACACGAAGCCTTCTCCAGCAGGGATTATGTTAAGGCCCTCGAGTGCTTCGACCAAGCGATTCTGCTCCATGATGGATACGATGTCGCATGGAGGGTGAAGGCCATCGTGTTGGATGAGATGGGGTTCCACGAACAGGCCCTCGAGTGCTTCAAGCGCGCTATCGATTTGAACCCCGACAGCGACGAAACGTGGTTCGCCCTAGGCAACTGCCTGTACTCACTGTCAAGTCACGATGACGAGCTCAGGTGCTACGACAGGGCGCTGGAGATCAACCCGCTACACCCGAAGGCGCTTGTGAACAAGGGATACACCCTTCACAGGCTCGGACGGTACAGGGAGGCACTCGACGCATACGACGAGGTGCTGAAGAGGCGCTACCGATTGGAGAATGTGCATAACAACAGGGGGGTGACCCTCCATAAGCTGGGAAGGAACGAGGAGGCCTTGGAATCGTATACTCGCGCGATAGCCCTCAGGCAGGAGTATTCCGAGGCCTGGCTCAACAAGGGCAACCTCTTGCACGAGCTCGGAAGGGATGACGAGGCGTTCGACGCCTTCGTTCACCTGACGGATCTGAGGCCAGACTCCGCGACGGCCTGGTATCTGAGGGGCGTGGTTGCCTCGGCGCTCGGACGAAGGGCACAGGCCAAGAGAGCCCTGGAAGAGAGTCTGAGACTCGATCCGGACGCCTCGCAGCCGAAACAAGTGCTGGAGGACATCGAGCGTGGCGACGAGGAACCGATCGTGGAGACCCCTCGCCTGATAGAGGAGATATTCTCGCAGGAGCCAGAGGCCGAAGCCGAGGCGCCCGTCGAGATCGAGACCCCTTCGCGGGAGATCGATGCCGACTTGGGGCTTCAAGAGGAAACCGTCGAGCAGCTGGCCGAGGAGATCTACGGGGACAGGGCGGAGTTTCTACTCCTCCTCGGAAGGCTCGATGAAGCCTATGACCTGATCGGGAAGTCCTTGCGCCTCGAGGGCGACAATTCGAGACTCCTCACTGCTGCGGGAAACGTTCTCTTCAAACAGGGCAAATTCGAAGCTGCTATCAGGACCTACGAGCACGCCTACGCAGTGGACCCAGGACACGCGCCAGCCGTCTACAACCTGCACATGGCGCTCATGGTGGCGGGCGAGGCGGATCTTGCGTTGAAGGTGAGCGAGTCACTGAGGGAGCTGGGAGATGGCTGGCAAGAGCGGGCAACATCCGCGCTGGAGGCGCAGAAGAGGAAAGACTACCGGCAGGCGATCGAGGACATCGAGACCGCTCTGGCATCCGCGAACTTGGCGATGCTGGTCAACTACAAGGGCGTCCTGCAGCTCCTGTCGCACGACACTGACGGGGCTCTGGAGACCTTCGGCAGGTTGATATCGTCGGCCTTCGACCCTTCGGAAGCACATAACAACCTGGGGGTCGCCAGTCTCTGGAAGGGTAACCTAGAGGGCGCTGTGTCAGAGTTCGACAAGGCAATCAGAATGAAGAAGAACAACCCCACTGCGTGGAACAACCGGGGGTGCATTTTGTACAAGGAGGAACGGCTGCGGGAGGCAGTCGCCTGCTTCGAGGAATCGCTCGTCATCAACCCAACTGCGGTGGCCATGACGAACAAGGGATTCAGCCAGCTCTCTCTCGATATGCTCGAGGAGGCCGCCGTCACCTTCGAACAGTCCATCAAGATAATGGAGACACCCGAGGCATACAACAACAAAGGGATAGCTCTCAGGAGGCAGGGGAAGCTCGACGAGGCGATCACGGCGTTCAGAGAGGCCCTCAGGATCGCACCTCAGTTCGAGGACACGAGCACGAACCTCCGTGAGGCAATCGCCAGCCAATCCGCCAATATGAAGGCGAAGGCCGAGGCCAGGGGCGCGGGGACACCTCCTCCGCCATCGCCAGACACGGACGACGATGAGGCCCCCGAATCCGACCACCTGGAGCTGCTGCGACATGAGACGGAGGGTTCGCTGAAGGGGATGAGAAAGACGGAGCTGGAGGCCATTTGCATCGCCGTCAGCGTCAGCTCGAAAGGGACGAAGAAAGAGCTGATATCGAGGATTCTCAAAGAGAAGCGGCGCCAGCTCAGACTGAGAAGACGATGAACGCTCACAACCCTCGGAGCTGCTGCCCCGATCAGGCGATGTTCATGACAACGACGTCTCGGACAGCCCTCATCTCGCTGAACGGAAGGACCAGTCTGCCGTCAGAATCGGTCTTGAACAGCCGCGGCTCGACTTCCTCAGCTGGAATCACGAGGACGTTCTGAAGCTCACCAGTCTTCGTATCTATGAGGAAATTCTCTATCATGCCGAGTATCTGGCCATCATTGGTCATCACGGTCTTGCCCTTCAGCTCGGTAATGAATTTACGCATTGTCATCCCATCTCCAACTACCTGTAGTAGCCAAGGGCGTTATCATCTTTGGCCCTCTTAGATATTGCGGTTACCATCTCTTTGGCCAGTGATTCGTACAGCTTTGCAGTTTCCTGGTCTGTTGAAGCTCTGACGAGCTTCATTGCCTCGTCGAAGTTGCTAGAGGTGACCTTGTCCGCCCCCTTCTTGTGTCTGAGCGCGATGAGTCCCGCCTCTCGGCAGAGGTTCTCTAGGTCGGCCCCGACATATCCTCCGGTCTTCTCGGCAATCGCGTCGAGGGCGACTCCGTCGAGCGGCATGTTGCGAGTGTGCACCTCCAGAATTTTCAGTCTGCTTCCAGCGTCAGGCAGCGGGATGAGTAGCAGCTTGTCGAATCTCCCTGGGCGCAGCAACGCCTTGTCTAGGATGTCCGGCCGATTGGTCGCCGCTATCACGAACACGTTGTCCAAGGAGTCCATGCCATCCATGGAGGTGAGGAGTTGGTTGACTACCCTTTCTGTCGCGCCAGAGTCGTGATGACTCCCGCGCTTGGGTGCGATCGCGTCGATTTCGTCCAGGAAGACGATCGAGGGCGCAACCTGCTTAGCCTTCTTGAATATCATTCTGACGGCCTTCTCGCTTTCCCCGACCCACTTAGACATGATTTCCGGGCCCTTTATTGAGATGAAGTTGGCCTTGGATTCGTTCGCTATCGCGCGCGCGACGAGCGTCTTACCCGTTCCCGGCGCCCCGAACAGCAGTATCCCGCTGGGAGGTTTGATTCCGAGCCTGATGAATGAATCCGGGTCGTCCAAAGGCAGCTCGATTGCCTCGTTCATCGCCTTCTTGACCTCCTCCAGGCCCCCAACGTCCTCCCATGTCGCCTTCGGTATCTCGATGAAGACCTCCCTCATCGCGCTCGGTTCGATCTCCCGCAGCGCATCCTGGAAGTCTCGCGCGGTCACGCGCATCCTCTCAAGGATCTCGGTCGGGATGGGTTTGCCGAACTCGATGTCCGGGAGGTATCTCCTCAGGGCTCGCATGGCGCTCTCCCGTGCGAGCGCCGCCAGATCGGCTCCGACGAAACCGTGCGTGAGGTCCGCGATGCGGTCAAGCTTCACGTCTTCTAGAGGCATTCCCCTTGTGTGTATCATCAGTATCTCAAGCCGGCCCTCGGAAGTCGGGGCGCCGATCTCAATCTCCCTGTCGAACCTTCCAGGCCGACGAAGCGCCGGGTCGATGGCATCCTCCCTGTTAGTCGCTGCGATGACGATGACATTCCCTCTGGATGTCAGACCGTCCATGAGCGTCAGGAGCTGGGCGACAACGCGTCGCTCGACCTCACCCTGCACCTCATCTCTCTTCGGTGCAATCGAGTCCAGTTCGTCTATGAATATCACCGACGGGGCATTCTTCTCGGCCTCGGAGAATATCTCTCGAAGGCGCTCCTCGCTCTGGCCGTAGAACTTGGACATGATTTCAGGACCCTGTATCGCGAAGAAGTTCGCTCCTGCCTCGTTGGCCACTGCTCGCGCGATCAGGGTCTTGCCGGTGCCCGGGGGTCCATAGAGCAGGATCCCCTTCGGAGGATCGATCCCAAGCCTGGAGAATATCTCAGGATGTTTGAGTGGGAGCTCGATCATCTCCCTTATCCTAAGCAACACCCCCTCCAGCCCGCCGACGTCCTCGTAGGTCACAGATGGTCTTGTGAGCTCAGCCACCTCAATCGGTTCGGTCCTGACGGAGAGATCTGTGAACTCGCTGACCTGGACTATTCCGTTTGGCGTGGTAGAGGCGACGACGAACGGGAGGAATCCTCCCATCAGCGCGATGTTCGGAATGATGATCTCATCTCCTTTGACCACCGCACGGTTCAGTAGCCCCTTCTTGAACAGCCCTTCCACACCCTGGCCGAATCGTACTCTCTTACCATGTGGTATCTTGGGGGCGACTATGATCTTCTTCGCGGGCTGCCCCTCCGCTTTCCTCACGACCACCTTCTCGCCGATGGAAACGCTGGCGTTCCCTCGGATCATTCCATCGATCCTGATGACGCCCTTGCCCTCATCCTCATGGGCCGCTCTGAAGACCTTCGCTGCGGTCATCTTCTTGCCCGTGACCTCTATGATATCTCCGACATCGATCTTCAGGGCCTTCCTCGTCTCGGAATCGATTCTCGCCCGTCCGAGGCCGACCTCCGATTGATGATGAGCCCTCGCGACCTTCAACGTGACCGTGTTCGCAGCCTTCTTTGACATCCGGTGCGTAATCCTCCAGGCTGTGCAAAAAACTTTGGGGGGTTTACGGGGTCAGCGGGACGGCGAGTTGAGGTTCGAAATGCCACGACGGAAAATGCACTTCATTCGTCACAGGGGATGCACACAATAGCACACGTGAACATCGCACAACTGCCGGTCCGCACACGTGCAAGACGCCCGGCCCATAGAACCGTCTCCAAGGGTACCCTGTCCCTCCGGGCGGGGTAGTTGACTCAGCGTTGGAGAGAAAGCCTTAAAGTGCCCCCTCTCATTCGAATAGCAGCGAGGCTTTGGAATGTACGAAGTTCGTTTTCATGGCCGCGGCGGACAGGGGGCGGTAATGGCCGCTCAAGCACTTGCGAGTGCGGCTCATGCTGAGGGGGGTTACGCCACTGCCTTCCCGTTCTTCGGGGCGGAGAGGCGCGGCGCTCCTGTGCTTGCGTTCACGAGGATTGATGACAAGAGGATCTACAGGAAGACGCAGGTGTACGAACCCGACTTCGTCGTGGTGCTAGACGAGGGTCTGCTGGAGACGATCAACGTGGTTGAAGGGTTGCGGGACGGCGGGATTGTTGTCATCAATTCTGCGAGGAAGCCTGAGGAGATCGATGTGGGCATGGATGTGAAGATAGCCACCATCGATGCTACGAGCGTCGCGCTCGAGATATTGAAGCGACCGGCTACAAATTCTCCGATACTCGGCGCCTTCTCGAAGGCGACGGACCTTGTCAAGATCGAATCCGTCGAAAAGGGCATAATGCAGGTGTTCGGGGACCGGCTGGGCCCGAAGATCGGTGAGAAGAACGCGAAGGCGGCTCGTGCGGCGTATGAGAGGACCGTCGTCGGCGCCTCTCACGGAAGGCGCCAGCTGAAAGCCACGGAGAAGTGGCTGCCGGATGTGGCGGAGCTGCCAATGGGTGTCGCTGGTGAATCGATCAAGACGGCCGCGGGTCCCGTCGGCCCGGGGTCGTTCGTAGAGAACAAGACCGGTAGCTGGAAAGTGTTCAGGCCGGAGTACGACAAGGAGAAGTGCACAATGTGCAACTTCTGCTGGTTCTACTGTCCTGAAGGATGCGTTTACAGAAAGGATGATCACATGGACTTCGACATGGACTACTGCAAGGGTTGCGGAATATGCGCCAACGAGTGTCCGGTCGAGGCCATCAGGATGGTGAGGTGATTCCATGGTGTCGAAGATATGCACTGGTAACTACGCTGCGGCTTACGGCTCAATGCGGTCGAGGGCAAGGATGGTCGCAGCCTATCCGATCACGCCTCAGACGTTCATCGTGGAGCACATATCGGAGTTCGTCAACAACGGGGAGATGGATTGCGAGTACATCGAGGTCGAGAGCGAACATTCAGCTATGAGCGCCTGCGTGTCTGCGAGCGCATCGGGTGTACGCACATTCACCGCGACCTCCTCCCAGGGGTTGGCGTTGATGCACGAGATACTGCCGATTGCCAGTGGGATGAGGTTGCCCGTCGTCATGGCTGTGGTGAACAGAGCCATCGCTGCCCCGATTAACATCTGGGTGGAGCACAACGACATAATGCCCGAGCGTGACTCTGGATGGCTGCAGGTGTTCTGCGATAACAACCAGGAGGTTCAGGACATGATCCTCCAGGCATATCGCATCGCCGAGGACAAGCGCGTGGCTCTTCCGATGGCGGTCTGCCTCGACGCATTCATACTCTCACACACCGTTGAGCCGGTGAGTCTTATCGAGCAGGAGGACGCGGACAAGTACGTCCCCGGGTACAGCCCCCCGAGTCCGATCCTAGACCCAGACGATGTCAGGGCGGTCGGCGTGTTCACACCGCCCGATTACATGATGGAATGCAGATGGCAGACCGACGACGCCATGAGACGGTCCGCTGAGGTGATTCGTGAAGCGAACGCAGCCTTCGTCAAGCAGTTCGGGAGGGACCACGGCGGACTCATAGACCCGTATATGGTCGACGACGCAGACGTCGTGCTCGTGACCATGGGGACCGCGAGTTCTACCGCGCACGAGGTCGTGGACGAGCTGAGGGGCGAGGGCAAGAAGGTAGGCCTAGTCAAGTTGAGATTCTGGCGCCCGTACCCAGGACGCGAACTCCGGGCGATAGCCGAGAAGGTCAGAGCCGTCGGAGTGTTCGACAGGGCAGTATCGTACGGAATCGGAGGTCCGTCGTTCATCGAGCTGAGAAACGCCGCCTATGGCCTTGACGTGCCGATAATGAACTTCATAGGGGGGTTGGGCGGCAGGGATGTCTCCCTTGCTGATGTTCGTTTCATTTACGAGCGCCTACTCGAGACCGCCGAGACGGGCAAGGTCAGGCGTGATGTAACATGGATGGGGACCAGGGGGGTTGAGCAGTGAAGCTGAAGGAACTGCCCGATGAAGAGCTGTTCACCCGCGGACACACCGCCTGTGCCGGATGTGGCGCAGCAGTCGCTGTCAGAAACCTGATGAAGATCCTCGGAAGGAACACCATGGTCGTCAACCCCGCGTGTTGTCTCCTGATTTTCGGCGCGACATATCCGTACCTCGCGTGGAAGGTGCCGTTCCATCACGTGGCGTTCGAGAACACCGCTGCGTGTGCGACTGGAATGGCAAGGGCGATGAAGGTCCGCGGCAAGGAGGACACTGTCATAATGGGCATCGCAGGCGACGGTGGCACTGCTGATATCGGTATCCAGGCCCTCTCGGGCGCCGCCGAGAGAAACGAGGACATACTGTACGTCATGTATGACAATGAAGCCTACATGAACACAGGGATCCAACGCTCTGGATCGACCCCCTTCGGCGCGTGGACGACGACGACTCCAGTTGGCAAGGTGAAGGCTGGAAAGGCCGATTTCAAGAAGGACATGCCTCTCATAATGATGGCTCACAACGTTCCTTATGTCGCGACCGCCTCGATAGGCAACGTACAGGACTTCATAAACAAGTTCGAGAAGGCCAAGCGGATGAAGGGGTTCAGGTACATCCAGGTCTTCACGCCGTGTCCGACCGGCTGGAGACACGACACCGCGAAGACGATTGAGATTGCCAAACTGGCCGTCGAAACCGGCATGTGGACGCTGTACGAGTGCGAGAACGGCAAGGTCACCGTGAACCGGAAGCCCAAGCTGACGCCGATCTCGGAGTATCTGAAGCTCCAGGGCCGGTTCAGGCACATGAGCGAGGATGATATCGAGAAGCTCCAGAATTGGGTCGTCAAGAAGTGGGAAGCCGACGAGAAGTACGCCCAGTGCAGGCAGTGAGCCGCGGTTCCCGAAAAGGGGTCTCTCTACAGCTTCTTTCTCATCTCTCTCTGTTTGAGCGTCACAGCGAAATCGAACATGTCGAGCATTCTACGGTTGGCGTCGTTGTCGTCGATGTTGTAGACTGCTATCTTGAACGCGCCCAGCTCCCATAATCGGTTCACGGCGAACTTGGCCAGGTAAGTGCCGACGCCCTTCCTCCTATGCTCTGGGTCCACGCCGAGGAACGGTATGAACCCAGTGCCTGCGACCCGCCTGAGCAGTACGAACCCCTCGTCGTTCCTGTAGATTTCGCAGGTTCTGGCTGATTCCTCGAGCGCGAACCTCTTCCGGCGCTGCCAGCAGGTCCCTGCGTACGTCCGTTCGTGGAGAGTCACGACGTCCTCCAAGTCCGTTCTTCTCGGTGGTTGTCCAAATCCCGCGAACTGCGTCGCGTTGCACTCCGCCGATAGATAGGTCACTCTTGGGGTGTAGCCCAGCCGTTCATAGAGCTTCTCCGCGGCCAGGTTTCCCTCAATCACCTCAAGGAGCACCTCATCTACCCCTTCCTCCTCGGCGTATGCTTCCGCAGCCTCCATCAGCTTCGCACCGATGCCTCGGTTTCTCATCCGCGGAACGACTCCCAGACCGCCGATCCATGCCTTAGTCCCATCCACAACCGGGTTGACATACCCGACGATGTCGTCGCCAGAGAGCGCAACAATGATGTCTTCCGGCCTGCCTCCAACCGATCTCATGAACTCCGCGAAGAACCCGCGAGACGACCGAATCGGAATGATGTAATCGGCGAATATCTCGTTCTGGGCATCAATCAATGCGTCGAGTTGTTGCGGTGAAAGACGTTTCAGCACCAGCTCGTCAGGTCTCATCTCCCGCCGCCCTTCACGCTGACTCCGGTTTCATATGGGGGAAGAGAATGACTTCCTTGATCGAAGGGGCGTTCGTCAAGATCATGGCGAGCCTGTCTATCCCTATGCCCAGCCCTCCTGTGGGGGGCAGACCGTACTCCAGCGCACGCACATAGTCGCTGTCAATCGGATGAGCTTCCTCGTCACCCTCCTGCTTGAGTCTGTCCTGTTCCCTGAATCGGTGCTCCTGCTCCACGGGGTCGTTCAGCTCGGAGAAGGCATTCGCGAACTCCCACCCGTTTATGAACAGCTCGAACCTCTCCACGAGGTCGGGCGCGCCTCTCTTCCTCTTGGCGAGCGGCGAGACCTCCACAGGGTGATCAATGATGAACACAGGGTCGATGAGACTCGGCTGGACCTTCTGGTCGAATATCATTGCGATTATCTTGCCCATGTCCTGGCAGTCCTCTGTGTCCCGGACTCCTAGCTGGATCGCTGCGTCCCTCGCGTCATCGACGGTCTTCAGAGTCGAAACATCGAGCCCCGTGTACTTTCTGACCGCATCTGTCATGGTGATTCGCGGCCACGGCTTCGCGAAGTTCAGGACCCTGTCACCATACTGGATCTTCTCGGTCCCTGTGATCTGCATCGTCGTGTCGTACAGGATCGATTCAGTCAGATCCATTATCGCGTTGTAATCGACATACGCCTGGTAGAGCTCCAGCGAGGTGTACTCCGGATAGTGCTGGGCGTCTATGTCCTCGTTCCTGAAGTTCTTGCCGAACTCGTAAACGCCCTCCAGGTTGCCAACGATGCACCTCTTATGGTACAGTTCAGGAGCGATCCTCAGGTACAGGTCGATGTCCAGGTAGTTGTGGTGGGTGACGAAAGGTCGCGCCAGCGCACCGCCGTACAGCGGCTGGAGGACTGGGGTCTCAACCTCAATGAACTCCTTCTCGTTGAGCCAGTTTCGCATGAAGGCCACCATCCTGCTTCTCTTGATGAACCGATCGCGCACATCCTCGTTCATCATCAGGTCGAGATATCTCTGCCTGTATCTCATCTGGACGTCCTGGAGTCCGTGGAACTTCTCGGGGAGGGGTGTCAGCGCCTTGCTAAGCACCTTGAATCCACTGGCTGCGACCGTTATCTCTCCCATCTTGGTCCTGAAGACGTTGCCAGTCACTCCGACTACGTCACCCCTGTCCATCACGAGGAAGAGTTCCCATTGGTCCTTGCCGATGTCGTTCAGTTTGAAGTAGAGCTGGACCTTTCCTTCTCTGTCCACCAGGTCTGCGAAGCCTGCTTTGCCATGGATTCGCTTGGCCATCACACGACCAGCCACAGAGACGACCTTGCCGCTCTTCTCCTGGCCAACGTCCGCGAACTCCTTCCTCACCCCTGCTGATGTGTGCGTTCGCTCGTAGCTGTAGGTCTGGTACGGGTCGAATCCCATCGACTTCATGGTCTCGAGGTTCTTCCTCATCTGGGCCCTTAGGTCGCTCTCCTGCTCTGGCATCAGGCATCTCCCCTGCTGGGTGCGCTCTCATATCCTAAGGGCGTACTTAAACGTAGTCCGCCCCTCCTCAGTCCCATGATCCGCTCACTACCGCTCGCTCTCATGTTTCTCACCAGAATTCGGTCGAAACCCGCCTGTCCCGGCGGGTTTCGCTAACTCTTCTTCTCGGCCTCTTCGATAGCCGCCAGAAGCTCTTCGATCCTAAACGGTTTGAGGAGAAATCCCTTGGCCCCAGCTGCCATGGCCTCCTTCTCGATGTGCAGGTCGGCACTGCCGAAGAACACCGTGGCCGAGGGGTCTATACGCAGAATCTCCTGCGTGGCGCTAACGCCGTCCCTTACGGGCATCCTCTGGTCCATGATGATCACCACGGGCTTCTCTTTCATGTCTCTGTATTTGCGGATTGCCTCCTCGCCGTCGGAAGCGACCCCGATGACCTCGTGCCCGTTTGCCTCGAGGATGTCTCGATACAGCTCGACGATGAACTTCTCATCGTCAACAAGAAAGACCGTGACGATACTACAACCTCCGAATGAGCCCCTCGATCAGCCCGTCCTCGACGCCAGGACTCAGCCCGGCTTCCCGCGAGACTTGCGTGTCCAGGTGGGATTGTACTAATTATCCTGTAGCTTATATAATGATTTTCCTAATGTCGCAGCCTCCTATCTCCCGTCGATCCGTGCCTGTCGGCAATCATAAACTCTTATATAGTAAGACCTGCAATTGAGCATCCGAGATTCATGGCGAAGAACAAGAAGAACGAGGGTTTTCACTCCGCCGCCGGGTTGATAAGATACTTCGACGCCGAGGATGACAAGGCGCTTAAGATCAGCCCTTGGGTCGTCGTGGGTCTGTGCATCGGCACCTCTGCCTTAGTGCTCATTCTCGGTACGCTGTACCCGACCTGATTGGATACGATGCCCTGCCGGGAAGCGTATAGCACAGGATTGTACATCGTCAGTCTGAAATCTGACGAAATCAATAAATATCATTCCCGCTCTCGCTCGTCCGCTCGAGGGATTGAACATGGCTAGATCGTTGACCGTGTTTGGTAGTCTTCATGCGTGATCTCGCATGGCTCAGACAGATCTCTCGAGGCGTTGTTGACCCGTTGCCGCCTCTCAGCGGGAGCTGTGCCGAGGGATGCGGCGGATTCGACGTGGGACGAATGGAGGAGTTGTCTTGACAGTGCTCAGAATAGCGGTTCCGAACAAGGGGAGACTGAATCAGAGCTCGGTCCAGCTTATGAACCGGATAGGGTTTCCCGTCTCAGACTCCAACAGCCGGACGCTGATAGCTGAGTTCGGGAAGGGGAGATACCAGATCTTGTTGGCCAGGGCTCAGGATATTCCTGAGTTCGTCGAGATGGGTGTTGCAGACCTCGGCATAACCGGCCTCGACCTCGTGCTGGAATCGAGCAGGACCGTAGAAAGGGTAAGAACCCTCGATTATGGGAAGTGTCGGCTCGTCGTCGCCGTTCCTGACGAATCAGCTGTTACGGACGCCGCCCAAATCGAAGACGGGAGCACCGTCGCAACCTCCTTCCCGAGCCTGACCAGGGAGTTCTTCTCGAACATCGGGAAGAATGTGAAGATTGCCACCGTGACCGGAGCGACTGAAGTCACCCCTCAGATAGGGCTCGCGGACGTGATCACAGATCTGACAGAGACAGGTTCGACCTTGAAGCTCAACCACCTTAGGGAGGTGGGTGTGGTCATGGAGTCTGTCGCCGTGCTGATCGGGAATCCGGCGGCGCTCGAGGCAAAGGCTGGGCGCGTCGAGGAGGTGACTAGTGCCATAGACAGCGTGATTGCCGCTTCAAGGAAGAGGTATTTGATGGCGAACGTCCCCAAAGACACCCTGGACAATCTGGAGAACCTGATTCCAGGGGTCTCCGGGCCTACCATAATGAACATCATCGGACGGGAGGACATGGTTGCCATCCACGCTGTCGTCAGCGAAGACGCGGTGAACGGAATAATCGCAGTCCTCAAGGAAATTGGCGGAACGGGAATCCTGATAGTCCCCATCGAAAGGATGGTTCTTTGAAATGCTGAGGTACGATTACGGCTCGATGTCCACCGATGACATGAGGAAGGTGCTTCGGAGAGGCAGCGCCTCGATGGACCACGCGGTCACGGTCGCTCGCCCGATCGTCGAGGCGGTGCGACTTGGAGGGGACCGCGCCCTGATGAGGTATGCGAGGAAGCTAGATGGATTCAAGGGCGGCCCCTTCCTCGTTTCCAGAGATGCTATGGAAGCCGCGAGGTCGCGTCTCCCGTCCCAGATTCTTGCGTCGCTGAACTTCAGCCAGAAGAGGATTCAGGATTATCACAGGAAGCAGCGCCTGAACGCCTTCGAATTCGAGGATTCGTGCGGTGTGTTCGGTCAGAAAGTCGTGCCTCTCGAACGGGTTGGTGTATACATCCCAGGCGGAACCGCAGCTTATGCATCGTCCGTTCTGATGACCGCGGTGCCAGCCAAGGTCGCTGGCGTTGGGGAGGTCGTGATGTGCACACCGGCAAGAAACGGCAGGGTCGAAGATGCCGTACTCGCAGCAGCGCTCATCGCAGACGTGGACGAGGTTTACTCCGTTGGCGGGGCCCAAGGAATCGCCGCGATGGCCTATGGGACCGAGAGCATCCCACCGGTGTCGAAGATCGTCGGACCCGGCGGGTCAATCGTCAGCGCGGCCAAGATGATCGTTCGCTCGGACTGTGATATCGACTCCATCGCTGGGCCGTCGGAAGTACTCATAATCGCAGACGGTACCGCAGAGGCGGCACTCGTTGCCAGCGAGATGGCCGCGCAGCTTGAACACGACCCAGCGGCAATCGCAGTCTTGGTCTCATCATCTTCCCGCCTGCTCGACCAGACTTCCATGGCGCTCGAGCACTTGATTGGCCGGGCAGACCGCAAGGATATCTTGGAGCAGTCATCTGATGAAGGGGCTATCTTTCTGAAAGTGAGAAACATGTCCAAGGCGGTGGAGTTCTCGAACGCGTACGCTCCAGAGCACCTCCTGGTGGACACCAGGAATCCATACGAGCTACTCAAATCCATTCGAAACGCTGGCTCGGTGTTCCTGGGACGGCAATCCTCGGTGGCATTCGGCGACTACTGCTCTGGACCCAACCACGTTCTGCCTACTATGGGGACTGCCCGATCAAGGTCTGCTCTGTCTGTGTACGATTTTCTGAAGATATTGCCCTATCAGCAGTTGAGCGTGCGGGGTGCGACGACGTTCGCCCCCGTGGTCACGGCGCTGGCGTATGCCGAAGGCCTGCCCAACCACGCCATAGCCGCGCGCTTGAGAGCCGGGGGTGACCGCTGATGCCGTCAATCGGAGAACTGAGGAGAAGAGCGCTGGAATCACTGAGCCGTCCGTCGTATTCCCTTGCCGACGAGAAGATACTGATGTTGAACAACAACGCAAATCTGTTCGGCCCCAATCCAGCTGTGAAAGAGACCGCAGAGTCGTTCGATTTCTCGAGGCTCTGGGCATATCCAAGCGAGAACTCGGACGCCCTGAGACTGCGCCTCGCATCGGAATTCGACGTATCTCCGACCGAGATAATCGTCGGCAACGGTTCTGACGAGCTGTTGGACATCGTCTGCAAGAGTTTCATCAATCCCGGCGACGTTTTCTGCCAACCCACACCGACGTTCAGGATGTACAAGTTCTACGCCCAGGCGAACTTCGCGTCGATTGAAGAGAAGGTATTGAACGACGATTTCTCCCTTCGAACCGATGATATAATCATGGCCCGGGCGAAACTCGTCGCGCTCTGCCAGCCAAACAATCCAACGGCCAACCTCCTGGATCCTGGAGACTTGAGGAGGATTCTTGCAGAGTCGGAAGGGATTACAATCCTAGACGAAGCCTACTCGGATTTCTGTGATTCCGACATGCTCGCAGATGTTATGGGAAGCGAGAGGGGAATCGACATAAGGACCTTCTCAAAGGCGCACGGACTCGCAGGTCTTCGCGCGGGCTTTGCCGTGTCCCGTAAGGAGATCGTTGACGAGTTGAGGCGGGTCAGAACGCCGTTCGGTCTCAATTCGTTCACCGAGGCGGTGGCCGTGGCAGCGCTCGACAATAAGGGATGGGCCATGGAGAAGGTACGGGAGATGAAAGCGGAGCGGGAGCGCCTGTCAGGAGAGATGCAGGCGCTAGGCTTCCGGGTCTATCCTTCGGACTGCAACTTCCTGCTCTGCCGCTCACCCGTGAGCAGCCACAAGCTCGTCACAGCCCTCGAGGAACGAGGAGTGGCAATCAGAGATTTCGGATCATATCCCCTTCTTGAGAACCACGTCCGCGTGACGGTTGGCCCGAGAGCGCTCATGGACCGTTATCTTGAGGTTCTGCGTCCGCTCGTGGATGAGGTATCGACATGAAGGTGACCGTCGCGGACTACGGAGTCGGCAACCTCCATAGTATCTCCAAGGGGCTCGAGAGGGTCGGTGCTGTCGTTGAAATATCGTCTGACCCCGGCGAGCTGGCGAACGCCAGGTGCATAGTCTTCCCCGGCGTCGGCGCGTTCGGGGCCGCCATGGAAGTCCTACGACCAGCGCTTGCCGACATACGGACTGCGATAGAATCCGGTGTTCCCACCCTCGGTATCTGTCTGGGTATGCAGATACTGTTCGAGCGAAGCGAGGAGTCAGTCGGAGAGGGGGTGTCAGTCATCCAGGGGCGAGCAAGGAGGCTTCGAGCACCGAGGGTCCCGCACATGGGTTGGAACGAGGCGGTTCACTCCGACGACGGACTGTTCGAGTCAATCGATTCGGGAGAGCAGTTCTACTTCGCTAACTCCTACGTGTGCTTCCCGACCGAAAAGGTCTCAATATCAGAGACGGAATATGGTGAGAGGTTTCCATCAGCCGTGAGGAAGGGTGCTATCTTCGGAGTGCAGTTCCACCCGGAGAAGAGCAGCGCTCCCGGTCTCAGGCTGCTCTCGAACTTCGTCAGGATAGCGGAGGAATCAGCATGAAAGTGATACCAGCCGTGGATGTCAGAGGAGGCAAGAGCGTCCAGTTGGTCGGCGGAAAGCCAGGCACGGAGCGCGTCGAGATCGAGGACGTCGCGGGTCTGGCCAGGAAATGGCAGGGGGATGGTGCCGAGATGATACACATCATCGACCTCGACTCTGCCATGGATGTGGGGAACAACGAGGAGCTCATTGAGAACGTGATAGGTGCTCTTTCCATCCCGGTCCAGGTCGGCGGCGGCATCAGGACCGCGGCTAAGGTCCACAGGTTGTTCGAGATAGGTTGCGAGCGGGTCATCATCGGCACTCGCGCAATCCAGGACCGCTCCTTCGTCGAAGAGCTGGCCTCGGAATACTCGGACGGAGTAATCGTCGCTCTCGATTCCGCTGCGGACCGGGTGTTGATAAAGGGCTGGCAGGAGAGCTCCGGAAAGGACATAGTAACTGTCGCGAAGGATCTGGAATCGCTCCCTATCTGGGGCTTCCTCTACACGAACGTGGACGTGGAGGGGAGGCTGCAAGGCATCAACCCTGCCCCGATAAGCAGACTCATACGGGCAACGGAGAAGCCAGTGATCGTCTCAGGCGGAATATCTACCCGATCCGACCTGGCGCTCCTCCGCGGAATGGGGGCGGATTCGGTCGTTGTAGGGATGGCTATCTACACCGGCGCGGTGAATTTCAAGAAAGTCGTGAGGGAGTTCAGTTGAATCCAGAGGCAGTGAAGCGTCACGCCCGGGTCGTCCGGGAGACAAGGGAGACCGAGGTGTGTGCAGAGGTGACGATAGAAGGTACAGGCGATGCTAAGTGCGATATCCCGGACGAGTTCCTCAGGCACATGGTCGAGACGCTTGGCAGGTACTCAGGCGTCAACCTGGCTATAGTGGCCAAAGGGGACATCGATCATCACCTGATAGAGGACGTCGCGATAACTCTAGGGCGTGCCTTTCGCGAGGCCATCGCTGAATCGCCCGTCAGGAGGATAGCGAACGCAGTCGTTCCGATGGACGAGGCCCTCGTGCAGGTCACGGTGGATCTGATTGACCGCCCCTACGTGCACTTGGAACTCCCTGACCAGATGTACTCGCACTTCATAAGGTCGTTCGCGATGGAGATGCGCGCGACCATTCACACCGTGGTTGTCAGGGGGGCGGATGACCACCACATAATCGAAGCGACGTTCAAGGCACTCGGCAGGGCCCTTGGAGAGGCGATGACTCGTACGGAATCGTCAGTCTCGACCAAAGCCTCTGTCAGATGGGGTGGTGACTGATGCCCCTGGCGAAGAGGATCATACCCTGCTTGGACGTCCGTGACGGCGTTGTCGTGAAGGGCATCTGCTTCCAGGGACTGGCAGAGGTCGGCGACCCACCTACGCTGGCGGTGAAGTATCAAGAGCAGGGTGCCGACGAGATAGTCTTCCTCGATGTGAAGGCTTCACTAGCTGGGACCGAGACACTGCGTGCCGCAGTACAGAAGACGGCTGAGCAGCTCTTCGTGCCCCTAACGGTGGGCGGAGGGATCAGGACTTTCGAAGACGTCAGGCAGATGCTTCGCGTGGGAGCAGACAAAGTCTCGATGAACACCGCAGCCGTTGCGGACCCCTCGCTGATATCCAGATGTGCGGAGGCATTCGGCAGTCAGTGCGTGGTCGTCGCCGTCGACGCGAAGCGCACGGGCGACAGCTGGGAAGTCTACACCCACTCTGGGACCAGGCCTTCTGGGCGCGACGCGGTCGATTGGACGAGAGAACTCTGTGAGTTGGGTGCAGGAGAGATACTGCTGACCAGCATGGACTGCGACGGCGTGAAGAACGGGTACGATCTCGAACTCACCCGGAGGATAGTGCGGGAGGTGAGCGTGCCAGTGATTGCGTCGGGAGGGTGCGGCAACATCGAGCATGTGGTCGAGGTGCTTTCGACCGGAGAAGCGGACGCTGCGCTCGCCGCATCGATATTCCATTATGGCCAGCACACTGTACGCGATGTCAAGGAGGCGCTCGTTGAGAGGGGAATCCCCGTCAGGAGATGCAGCTGATGGCTAAGAGTACTCTCATCCCGGTCGTCGTCCAGGACGTCAAGAACAACAACGTCTTGATGGTGGCCTTCACTAACGACGAGGCGCTCGAACTCACGAAGAAAACGGGATATATGCACTTCTGGAGCAGGTCGAGGCAGAGCATATGGAAGAAGGGCGAGACATCGGGCAACGTCCAGAGGGTCGTAGAACTGCTGACGGACTGCGACGGAGACGCTATCCTCGCGCGCGTGGAGCAGACCGGCGTTGCATGCCACACAGGGACATACTCTTGCTTCTTCGACAAACCCATTGGACAGAACGATGTCGTGTCGGAGCTGTGGAGGGTATTCGATGAGAGGAAGGCGAGCCAGTGTGATTCTTCTTACACCTGCCGGCTGCTGAACAACCGAAACCTGCTTCTTAAGAAGGTCGCCGAAGAGAGCTCGGAGGTGCTGCTGGCTGCAAAGGATAGAAACAGAGGGGAGGTCGTCTACGAGACCGCCGATCTGATGTATCACCTGCTCGTGCTTCTGTACGACGAAGGCATTACACTCGATGAGGTCTTCAAGGAACTGGAGGGAAGACGGAAATGAGGGCGAGACGCTGCGACTTCCACACGCACACGGTGTTCAGCGACGGAGAACTGATCCCGATGGAGCTCATCCGAAGGGCTGCTGTGGCAGACCACAGAGCGGTTGCGATAACCGACCACGCGTCATTCTCGAGCATAGATTGGATCATCGGACGGGTGGCGAAGGACTGCGCCAAGGCAGACGCTTGGGGGATTGACGCGATCCCCGGCGTGGAGATCACCCACGTTCCGGTCAAGTACCTCGACGAATCCATCCGCCTGGCTAGGAAGGCGGGGGCGGAGATCGTTGTCGTGCATGGAGAGACTCCGGTCGAGCCTGTGGAGAATGGCACCAACCGCGCTGCAGTATCGAATCCAGATGTCGACATCCTGGCGCACCCTGGAATGATGTCCGAGGATGATGCTGAGCTTGCCGCAGAGAACGAAGTATTCCTCGAAATCTCATGTCGGAGGGGCCATTCCCTGTCGAACGGGCATGTCGCATCGATGGCCGTGAACGTCGGGGCGAAATTGCTGGTCAACACAGACATGCACTCCCCCGAGGATCTGAGCTCGATGGCCACCGCAACCGCTGCGGCTAGAGGGGCGGGCCTCAGCCCCGATCGGATCAGGGAAGCGCTTGTTACCAACCCCGAGGCGCTGCTTCGTAAGCTCGGAAGGCTCTAGCCGACGTATTATTAATTCTCGGCATGCGTGTTAATAACGCTGAAATACTGAAATCGCCATAGTGGCGGTGAAGAGAATGATAATCAGTCTTTCGGTTCCCGAGGCGCTGCTGGATCAGTTCGACGAGGTACTTCGTTCGAAGGGGTTCAGGTCACGCTCAGACGCGGTGAGGGAGGCTATGCGCGTGTTTCTGGATGAGGCTGATTGGGCGGATTCCGCGGGTGAGAACCAACTGGTCATAACCATCATCTACGACGAACACGGCCCTCGCGGCGAGCTCTCGGCCCTTCAACACAGACACGAGGAGATACAGATGATGCTCCACCTGCACCTTGAGAAAGACCAGTGCATGGAACTGTTCATCGCAAGAGGATCGAACGCTGTACTGCGCGAGATACTCAGCAAGTTGCGTAGAATCAAGGGTGTGAAGTCAATCAGATTCATCTCCACCGCGAGCAGCATTCGTTAAGCGCCCAACCATCGGCAGCCCCACAAGGTCCTTAGTTAGGTAGAGAACTTGAATCTCTCTCGTAAGCCTGCCAGATTCCGCACGCCGTCGATTCTGAACCCACGAAGCTAGATTAAGAGAAATAGAAAAGACGGGAGAACGAGTCTCCCTGTTTCCACCAGCTCTTGTTCCTCAGTTGAAGTCTACGAGGAAGTCGTACCATCCTAGGTCGACCGCGAAGTCGACCTCGGCGTATGCTGGAGAGTAGAAGGACCAGTCTCCTCTCACTCCCCACCATATCGTGAGACCTCTCGAATCCTCGGCTCCCTGGCCTCCCCAGACAGCCAGAACGGCGCTGTCCACAAGAGCAACCATGTTGGCAGTCGCGGTCCTTAGGTCGGCATCACTTATCTTGGAGTTCGCCAGCAGCGTGTCGCCGAGATCTGCCATATCGACATGCTTGTATGTCGCCCATGCAGAATACGCGTCCCTCAGTGCTGTCTTGTAGTATTTCGCGTAAGCCCCGAGGTTCGCGTGCATCTCCGCGACCCACGTATCGAGAGTCGATATCGAGCTGCCAATCACTCCAACGTCGACCGCCGACAATCCCACTGTCGTGGCCCAGCTAAGAGGCGCATAATACGCTTCCCAACCATCGATCATGTCAACCGCGACCTGTGCTGGCGTTCTCGCGGGGTCCTGTGCGACAGGTGTCCACATCAGGTCGTACGGGAAACCGTTCATCGGTATGGTCTCCTCGGATCCGACCAGCAGGTCAACAAGGCCGGTCTGTGCGACTTCGTATACGACCTCTACGGCGGCCATGTTGCATGCGTCGAATGCCAGGATGTCGATGTTGACGCCCGCGCCCTCGATAGCGGCCTGCAGTTCGTCCATCGTTATCTCATCGTTGGAGGTCTGGTCATCGCTGATGTACCTCCATGCATATCCATGGTCCCACATGGTTATCGCGAGCTTATCTGACGGGTAGAGCGTCGAGACCTCTGTTATGAACCACTGGAATGTGGCGCCGTCTCCGTAGTTCATCTCTGGATAAGTGTCGACCAACGCGACGGCACCGCCGGAGATCTCATAGAGCGAGCTTCCGTTCTGGGCGACCCAGTCCATCATGGCGACGATGTTCACATCGGAGTTCGCCGGTATGTTTTCGAGGGCTGGACGGCTGTAGTCCTCCCAATACCGTTCGAGGTCGTTGTCCCCGTTGACATAAATCGCGAAAGTCCACGTAACGGGTTCTCCCTTTGCGTGCATAGTCATTGCTAGACTCGGCACAACGAGAAGGGAGGCGATCAAAATACCTAGGCACACTTTGGAGCTGTGTCCCCTCATTCCTTCACCCCCGTGGGAAACACCTTCGTCTTACACATTCAGGGTTTCCACACTCGACAGCTGAATGGTCAGCTGACTATTAGAACTTGGTTTTCGCATGACCAGAGGTCGTCCCGTGCGGCGTGCCTATAAGGCGCGATGTCTACGATTCGACTAGGGCGGTAATAATCCGAACATCTTGCCAATTAGGTTGGTCTGCATCGGCCATCACCCCAACGCGGGGCGTCAGCGCAGGTCCCCGGATCGCCGCTACTTGGGCCGACCATGGCAGGGAAAATCAATATCAGCCGGCTTGTCGATTGAGTGCCGTGAGGTGGTGAGATGATGGATGTCTCAAAGATGAACGGGGTGAAGGTGATTACCGCCAATTCCTATACTCTAGGTGAGGTGGAGGGTGCGAACGTCGACACGAAGAGCTGGGCAGTGACCCATGTCAAGGTGGGGTTGAGTGACGAGGCGACACGGGAGCTCGGGTATTCGAGGCCGTTCCTTGGGTCTGTCAAGATATGCCTTCCGGTGGAATCCATCGCCGGGTACGGCGATGTGATGACCCTGAAGAAGACCCTTATGGAGCTGAAGGGTTCTGACGAGTGCAAGACCAAGCGCTGAGGAATTGTCTGTGAGGAGGCGTTCGGCGTGAGTTGTGATGACGGGCCGGCCGGAAGAATCCCTCTGCTCGGCGACAAGTTGCCGGAGATGGAGGTTCAGACGACACACGGCAAACTCAAGTTGCCAGAGGCGTTCGCGGGCAAGTGGTTCGTATTGTTCAGTCATCCAGGCGACTTCACACCTGTGTGCACCACGGAGTTCGTGGCCTTCGCGAAGATGCACGAGGAATTCAGGAAGGAGAATTGCGAACTCATTGGGCTCTCAGTGGATCAGGTGTTCTCCCACATCAAGTGGGTCGAGTGGATCAAGGAGAAGCTCGACGTGGAGATCACCTTCCCGGTCATAGCCGATGGCTCTGCGAACGTGGCGAAGACGCTCGGAATGATACATCCTGGCAAGGGAACGAACACTGTGAGAGCAGTGTTCTTCGTTGATCCTGATGGCAAGATCAGGTTGATGATGTACTATCCGCAGGAAATCGGCAGGAACATGAACGAAGTTCTCAGGGCCGTCAAGGCGTTGAAGCAATCCGACGAGAATAAGGTCGCTATGCCTGCGAACTGGCCGAAGAACGACTTCCTGGGCGACAGGGTGATAATACCTCCCGCAACTGATGAGAAGACGGCTAAGGAACGTCTAGAGAAGCACGACTGCTATGACTGGTGGTTCTGCACCAAGGAGTTGTGACGGGCCGATCTTCCTGGCCTCGAGAGGTGTCCTGGCTCGGACGGCAACCCTTGTGACGAGAAATGTTGGCTATGGTGCTCCCGCCGGGATTTGAACCCGGGTATCGAGCTTACTCCAGGCGAGTCAGAACCCGCCCGCGAGAGGCTCGAATGATTGGCCGGACTACACTACGGGAGCCTGGTTGAAGCATCCAAATCAGGAGGCTTTACATAAACGTTTGGGGGACTCTCCTCTTCGTGGAGCTAACGTGCGCCAGTGTCACTGAAACGCCCAATTCACCGGTCCTCGTCGCCTTCCCTCCAATCCAGGCCTGGAGTCCTGAGTCCGATCTTGACCACTGCCGGAACCTTCCGTTTATGGGACGATGATCTGACCATCTCTGCGATTCTGTCTATCTCATCCTTGGAGATGCCTGTGCGCTCCACCGCAACATCACTGTCGAGCGCGAGTTCTATCGTGAGGAGGACCGAGTCAAGGTCCTCGTAGCTCATGCCTATCTCCTCCTCGTCCGTCTGTCCCGGCCATAGGCCTGCGGAAGGCGCCTTGTCGATTATCTTCTCGGGAATGCCGAGGACTTTCGCCAGCTGGCGTACCTCCGTCTTGTACAGGTCCCCTATGGGTTCCAGGTCCGCCCCACCGTCGCCATACTTCGTGAAGTATCCGATCAGCATCTCGCTCTTGTTGCCAGTTCCCAGAACTAGCCTTTCGTCCCTGCCGGCCAAATGATAGAGGAGGATCATCCTGCAGCGCGCCTTGATGTTCGCCAAACCCCTCCGGTCGGTCTTCGCGCCTACTGCGCGTGAGAATGACTCGACGGCATCAGAGATGTCTATGGTTCTGTGCTGGATCCCTTCGAGGTCACAGAGCATATTCGCGTCGTCAAGGTCTCCTTTGGAGGAGTCCTTCTCTGGCATGATCAGGCCGAGCACCTTCTCCTTGCCAACGGCTCTGACCGCCAATCTGAGGACGACGGCGGAATCTATCCCCCCGCTTACGCCTATGACGTACCCCTTCGCCCTGGTCTTCCTGAGCTTCTCAGCGATGAAGTGCTCTATGATTCTGTCAGTGCCGTTCTTGAGGGTGGGGGCCGTCATCGGCGTTGTGATGGGTTGGTTCGGATATAGCCGTTATGGTCCACTGGAAGCACGGCTCTATCCGAATCATAATCTACCGGCAATACTGTTCTTCATGGGATGACCAAAGTCGGAGTCGTGTTGGCTCAGGTCAACTGTCCGGTGCACGACAAGAGCGCCAACCTGAGGAGGATGACTCAGATCGTCAAACGAACCAAGGGAGACATAGTCATCTTCCCTGAGCTGAACGTGACGGGCTACATGCCCAGGGACGACCTGTTCAAGATCGCAGAGTTTTCGGATGGGCCGACAGTCAAGAAGGTCGTCAAATTGGCGAAGGACTCTCGGAAGGACATCGTCTTCGGGATGCCAGTCCAGGACGAGAAGGGTCACGGACATCTCTTCAACTCCGCACTTGTCGCGACAGGGCATGGCCGTCTTTTCAGATATGACAAGATGTATCTACCGAACTTCGGTCCGTTTGAGGAGAGGGTGTTCTTCACAGGCGGGAGGGGTGCGGTCGTCGCGGAGGGAATGCACGCAAAGATTGGGCTCACCGTATGCTATGACATCTTCTTCCCGGAATTGGCCAAGCTCGAGTCCCTGATGGGTGCACAACTTCTGGTGAACCTGTCCGCTTCTCCGACCACATCAAGGCCAAGCTTCGAGAAGGTACTTCCAGCGCGTGCGGTCGAGAACGGTTTGTTCGTCGCCTTCACGAACATGGTAGGCGTGCATGGCAGTCTGGTGTTCAGCGGGGGAAGTCTGATGTACGATCCTCGCGGAGAACTCCTGGCGAGGGCCGTCGATCTGAAGGAGGATGTTGTGGAGGCGGAGATGGATCTGAACGACATCACTCTCACCCGCAGGTTCAGACCCCTGGCAAGGGACCTTCGCCCTGAGGTCCTTGACGAGATCGGCTCGCTGCTCCGGGGTGGGTCTGGTGGCGGCTCCGTCCAGTAGATGACGGCGGCTCTCTAGGTTCCATCAACCAGTCCCTGCGTATCGGGCGAGGATTCGGATATTCTTAAATACGAACATCATTTTGGAGGTATCCAAGCTGAGGTAGCCCAGCCCGGTAAGGCGCGAGCCTGGAGTCTTGTCGATTCAAGCCAGTCAGCTCGTGGCGCTCTGCGCCTCGGGAGTTCGAATCTCCCCCTCAGCGCCTTGTCGTCTTCTACTCCCCCCGCACGGGTTTAGAAGCCGATTTCGGATGCAGGTTTGCGATGTTATAAAATACCAATCAGGCAATGGTTACTTCGGTCGGTTCGAAAGGGTTTGAAGTGGATGAGTTGTCCTGAAATCAATGTTCTGCTGGTGGACGATGAACCCGAGTTTGTGGAGCTCGTGCACTTCTTTCTGGGCAAGCAGCACGATATCGTCGTACATTCAACGGACACAGTCAAGAGCGCCCTCGAAATGATCGGCGCGACGAAGTACGACGCCATCGTTTCCGACTACCTGATGCCTGAGATCAATGGCGTAGACTTCCTGAAGATACTGAGGGCGAAAGGTGATTCAATCCCGTTCATCATCCTGACGGGACGGGGGAGGGAGGACATCGCTGTCCAGGCCCTTAACCTAGGGGCGGATTTCTATGTGCAAAAGCACGGAGACCCGAAGGCGATATACGCTGAGCTGGCAAACGCTATAAGGCAGTGCGTTGAGAAGGCGGCGGCGCTCGAATCTCTCAAGGACAGCGAGAGGAAGTACCGTGAGCTCGTTGAGCTGGCCCAAGAAGGCATCTGGACCATCGACGGCGAAGGAAGAACAACCCTGGTAAATGCCAAGATGGCGGAGATGCTGGGATATACTCCTGATGAGATGATGGGGAGACCCCTCTTCGACTTCATGGATCCCTCCTCGAGTATGAAAGCGGCTGAGTACTTCGATCGACGGATGAAAGGCGTCAGCGAACAGCACGAATTCGACTTCGTCAGGAGGAACGGGACGGTGCTGCACGCTCTGCTAGGAACCTGTCCCGCCTGTGACGATGATGGAAATGCAGTCGGCGCAATCGCTGTCGTATCTGACATATCTGACCGTCTGAAGGCCGAGGTTCTCATCAGGCAGGAGCGGGACACAACCCAGAGATATCTCGACATCTCCAAAGTCATGATTATCTGCATTGCCTCCGACGGCCGCGTGACCTTGGTGAACAGACGCGGATGCGAGATACTCGGTTACTCGGAGGAGGAGATAATCGGCAAGAACTGGTTCACCTCCTTCCTCCCAGAGCGCGTCAGGAGCGAGATCCGGGCGGTCTTTGACAGCGTGCTCGCCGAGGATATTTCCGCTGAAGAAGCGGTGCTGAACCCGGTTCTGACGAGATCGGGGGAGGAACGGATTATCAGATGGTATAACGCCGTCATCCGGGATGAAGCCGGCCTGATCACGCAGACATTGAGTTCCGGTGAGGACGTGACCGACATGGTTCGCATGGAGCGGGAGCGCCAGCGGGAACTGGAGGTCAGTAACGCCTTCGCCGAGGTGTCCTCCGCGCTGATTTCGCCCGACATCTCGGTCCCTGATATGTCGAACATGGTACTGCGGTATGCGCGATTGCTGACCGACAGTGAGCATGGCTTCGTATCTTCGATAGATACGGAGACGAGAAGCACCGTCGTCCACACGCTGACGGAAATGATGGACGACGGAACCTGCAAGCTTGGGGACCGGAGGACAAGTATCGAGTTTCCGATAGACGCTGACGGGACGTATCCATCCTTATGGGGGGTCGCTCTCAATCGCCGAAAGCCTTTCTACACAAATACCCCCGCTGAGCACGAATCCTCCCGTGGGATCTCTAAGGGCCACATCCCCCTGAAGAACTTCCTCTCAGTTCCGGTCATGTGCGGGGACGAACTCGTAGGCCAGATCTCCGCGGCCAACTCCTCGAGGGATTATTCCAACGAGGATGCGCGAATCGTGTCGCAGTTGGGTGAGCGATTCGCCGTGGCACTTCAGCGGCAGCGCGACCTCTCAAGGCTCATGGAAATCGAGAGCCGATTCGAATCATTCATGGATCATTGTCCCGTCCTGTCCTACATGAAGGACTTGCAGGACCGCTATGTGTTCGTGAACAAGAGCTACGAGATGATGCTCAACAGAGGCAGAGACGATATAATCGGCAAGACTACGGGCGACCTTTGGCCAGAAACCGTGGCAAAGTCGATTCGCGAGACGGACGAGATGGTGAAGTCATCGGGAATCACCGAAAGGGTCTCTGAAATCGTTGACCTTCCGAACGGCGTCCACGAGTATCTGACTATGAAGTTCCCTCTATTCGACTCGAAGGGGAAAGCCACCCTCATCGGGGGAGTATCCGTTGATGTCACGGAAATGAAGAGGTATGAATCAGCGCTCGAACGGGCGAACGCAAAGCTCGGAATCCTAGGGGACCTGACTCGCCACGATGCCCTCAACCAGGTCTCCGTGCTTGAGGGATGGCTGTCCCTAATGAAGGAAGGTGAGAACTCTGCGGGAATCACTGACCATCTTGAGAAGATGACCGCTGCGACCAGGACGCTCAGGGAACAGCTCGAATTCGCTGGAGAGTATGAACATCTCGGGACTGCCAGTCAGGCATGGGTCGATGTCCAGGAGGCCTGCGTGAAAGTCCTCGGCGAGATGGCGTTAGAAGATATCCTGTTCGAATGCGAGTGCTCCGGCTTTGAGGTGCTCGTCGATCCGATGTTCCCAATGGTGATTCGGAATCTCGTGGATAACACCATTAGACACTCTGAGGGCGCGGAGAGGATTCGCCTCTCCTGCCAGGAGACACCCGACAGCCTACGCCTTGTCTATGAGGACGATGGCGTGGGGATCGTCCCCGAAGCGAAGGTCAAGATCTTCGACAAGGGCTTCGGAGCCAACACTGGCTTCGGCCTCTATCTGGTCAGGGAGCTGCTGAGGCTGAGCGACACCGGAATCCGCGAGATCGGCGAGCGCGGCAAAGGAGTCCTCTTCGAGATTCACTTCCCTGAGGGCAAGTATCGCCGTATGACGGCCGTCGAGAGAGGGTAACCGTTTATAGCCGTGAGCATCTAGGAATCCAGGATGAAAGGTCGAAACGGTGGGGTCACCGGCCCGGGCTCCCTCTCTTCGATGTCCCGACAGCGAGTTCTAGAGGCACAGCTGTCGTGGATATCCAGTATGGTCCTGTTCTTCTCCACAGTCTATGTCTTGCTGGAACTCGACCTGCTATGGGTCATATTCGGAATCGTCGCGCTGTCCCTCTACGTGCTCCCGATAGTCACCTTCCGCGACCCGTTCAAAGCGCTTCCGTGGGAGATGACAATCCTCGTTTCATCCCCGATATTGCTGCACATATCTGAGGGTTCGCGGATGATGAGCGAGCGTGTCGGATGGTGGAATGACTTCACATCGCTGGCCTTTGCCTTCTCGTTGTCGACTATCGGATTCCTCCTGACTGTCGAACTGCATATGTACACGTCCGTTCGGATGAATAGGGCGTTCTCCTCATTCTTCGTTATGATGTTCACTCTTTCGATGTCTGGCTTCTGGCTCCTCGGGGAGTACGTCGGGGACGAGGTGTTCGGAACATCCAACCTGCTGACGAATGACTCTGTCATGGTTCAACTGCTCTGGATTCTGGTCGGTGGGTTGTTGATGGGGTTCCTTTACGCAGCGTATACGCGAGCAATGCCTGACAAGCGCAGGCGCACACTCGGCCTCTTGCTCATGTGGGAGGTGCAGAGGTGAAGGAAGGGTTGAAGCTTGCTTCGCGCGCCATGCAGGCAGGGATGGTCGGACTCGCGATATCTGGCCTGCTTGCACGCGAATACACGTTCATTCCCGCGGCATTGATTGCGCTATTCATCAGCACCCTACCGAGTGTCATCAGACGCGATCTCAACCTGGTTCTGCCGGTCGAGCTCAACTTCTGGATCGTTCTCGCGTTGTTCGTGCACATTGTCGGCAGCTTCTCTGGGTTCTATGATAATCTCCCCGGATGGGATCATCTGACACATGCGATGTCCGCCTCGTTGGTCGCTGCTCTGGGCTTCGTCGTTGTTGCTGCAGTGGACAAATATGCAGACAGCATCCTTCTCCCTCCCGCATTTCTAGCGCTCTTCATCATCATGTTCACGATGGCGATCGGCGTGATCTGGGAACTGACTGAGTATCTGGTAGATGAGCTCACTGGCAGTCATCTCCAGTATTCTCTGACCGACACAATGCGGGACCTATTGTTCGATACAATAGGCGGTCTGCTGGTGGCGTCCGTGGGATCGTTCTACCTGACGCACACATCCATGGACCACTTCGTCGACACACTCCAGATCGATAAGGCGCAGGAGGCAGTCAAGAAGGCTCTTGAGAGGCGTTCCAGGAAGAAGTGAGTCGGTCAGCGTTGCGAGATGCGGTCTGTGACCACGGCGAGATCTTCTTGCGTGTTGACATTGATGAAGCTCTCAAGATGAGGGTCGAGCCGTCTGATGTGTTCCTCGTCCACCATTGCCAGATCGAGCAGGTGGAATGCGTCTTTCGGCCTTCTCCGCCCAGCTGCGACGGTCTCCTCGAAGGCGTCCAAGCAGGTCCTCCTGCGATAGCAGGCGTGGAGTGGTTCCAGATAGCCACGAAGGAAGGGCACCGCCCCGTCCTTGCCTTCGCCGCTGTCCACAACAGCCCTGCACACTTCTGGCCTGAGGAGGGGGGTGTCGCACGGGCTGACGACGACATAATCGCCTTCTGCCGCCCTCATCGCGGTCGTCAATCCATATAGTGGTCCAATCCCTTCTCTCTCGTCCTCGACCACTATCGTGTCATCCGAGAGGAGGTTCGCGTATTCCTCAGCCCGTCCGCTCGCTACGGCTACGACGATCTCGTCCGCCAGGATTCGCATCGTCGCTACCACTCTGCTGACCATCGTCTCGTCATTGAGCATGACAAGCCCTTTCTCCCGGCCGAAACGTGTGCTCGCTCCGCCTGAGAGCACGACCCCTGTCAGCACGTCCACGGATATCTGATCGCTCCACATGAACTTTATCTGCGGAATTGGCCAAAAAGGTTATAATGGCCGACCATTTCCGAGCATCTACGGGAGAGCGAGATGCCGAAGATTACCTTGGCTCAAGGAGCCGGCGGGGAGAGGATGCAGGAGTTCATCCGCGAGTTCGTGCTGAGGGAGCTTGAGCACGATTTCGGAGATATCCCGCTGGGAGCCCTCGACGACGCCGCAGTTGTCGACGGCATCGCGTTCACCACTGACTCCTACACCGTCAAACCGTTGTTCTTCCCAGGAGGCGACATCGGCACGCTGGCTGTGGCTGGTACCGTCAACGATGTCTCTGTCATGGGCGCGACGCCCATGGCCCTGTCGTGCGGGATGATAATCGAGGAGGGGTTCTCCGAAGACGCCCTTCACAATATCATGAGCAGCCTGAACCGAACATCCAGATCTGCCGGTGTGAGGATAGTCACAGGCGACACCAAGGTGGTTGAGAAGGGCGCTGTCGATGAGTTGTTTATAAACACAAGCGGGATTGGGAGACGTTCTATCCATCTCGACACGAATATGGAGCGAGTCCGTGCTGCGCGGGAATTCCCATGGAATTGGCCGAACGACTCGGGAGTCGCTGATGGCGACGTCCTAATCGTCTCAGGGCCAATAGGCAATCACGGGGTCGCACTGCTGTCATTTCGCGAGGGATATGGATTTGAGACCGAGGTCCAGACCGATGCGGCCCCCCTGAACCACCTGACCGGGTCAGCGGTGAAGGTCGGAGGCGTTGTCGCGATGAAGGACCCGACTCGGGGTGGCCTGGCAAACCTCCTGAACGAATGGGCCGACAAGTCCAAGGTGGGTCTCGTCGTGCGAGAAGAGGATATCCCTATCGACGGCCCCGTCCAGGCAGCTTGCGAGATGCTGGGCATCGACCCTCTGGAGGTTGGTAACGAGGGCAAGGTCGTCCTGGCGGTGGTGCCCGATGCGGCCGAGGACGTCCTGAAGGCGATCAGGAAGACTCCAGAGGGGTTGGGCGCGCGGATCTTTGGCAGGGCTTCGAAGGATATCGAGGGCGTACTGCTAGAGACGCAGACCGGGGGGAAGCGGTTGGTGGAGCCTCCCGTGGGGGACCCCGTCCCGAGGATATGCTAGCATTTCGCGCCAGCCTGATCACCTGAGACGAACTCTGATACTATCCTGTCCACTATGGATGAGATGGCGGCTGCGACCGAAGGGGTCATGCTCTCGCTGACGTTCACGATGTCCTCGGCCTCGATAGCGACGAAGAAGACCTGTTCGGGCATCTTGTCCGGGACTATCTTCCTGCCCATGGCGAGCGCTGTCGCGATGTTTATCCCGTGCGGGGACGCGCCATGCACCGTCCTCTCGAACGAATCTTCCTGCAGGACGTGGAACTCTCCAGGGTTCCCTCCGTCCGTGACGATTGCGTCTATGATGACCACTCTGTCGTAGCCGAGTACCATGTCAAGGAGTTCCAGCCCGCTGGCCGGCAGCTCCTCCACATCCAAGCCGTCGAGCTTCAGCTCCTTCAGCCTTCTAGCTATGTGGATTCCTACACCGTCGTCTGAGAGTATGGGGTTGCCGACTCCCACGATCAGTGTTCTTGGGCGATGTTGCCTATCCGAGCCGTTCATGACACCACCCTCACGCCTTGACGCTCTCAAAAACATGTTGTCGAGGGGGCGCGCCCCCTCGTAATGCCGTTTTCAGAAGTTCTTCAGAGTCTCGGCCACTGCTCCGTCCTTTCGTCTCACATTCACCTCGAGCGCAGGCCCGCCGTTCAGTGCGTGCGTGCCACACGAATTGCACGGATCGTAGCACCGGAAGGCCATCTCCACCTTGTTCAGCAGGCCGGGCGAGACCTCGCCGTTCTTGATTAACGCCTTCGCCGCCTGCATCACGCTCGTGTTGATGGCTGCGTAGTTGTTCGTGGTGGCGACGATCATGTTGATGCTCGTGCAGAGGCCGTCCTTGTCGGACGTGTAGTGGTGTATAAGGGTCCCTCTTGGCGCCTCGCATATGCCTACGCCTTCCTTTGGCTCCTTGAACTCGCCCCTGATGTCGTCGCTTGTGATGCTCTTGTCACTCGCGAGTTCCAGCATCCTCTCGGTGGCGTATACCAGTTCGATCACGCGCGCCCAGTGGTACGCGAGCGTGTGATGGACGGGCCCTGTCACCCCCAGGTCCTTCATGGTCTTGGCCATTGCCTCGTACTCCGCCTGAGCGACTGGGGTCGTGTAGCCCTCGCACACGTTAATCCTCCCGAGCGGACCGACGCGGTATATGCCACTCGATGCGCCGTCCACGAACCCCTTCCATCCGACCTTCTTAAGGTACGGCATCTTCATGTAGGTCCACGGTTCGACGTGCTCGGCTATGACGTCGAGGTACTCGCTCGGCTTGAACTTGACGACCTCCTTGCCTGTCTGGTCGACCACGCGGATGTCCCCGTCGTAGAAGTTGCTTTTGTTAGCCTTGTCGACCATACCCATGTAGTATGTCTCCAGGTAGTACGCGTCCTGGTTGAGGACGAGGTTCAGATAGTCCTGGTTCGCGAGCACGACATCGGCCAGTATCTTCTTGGTGAACTTGGCGAACTCGACGCACGACCTGGCCATCTCCTCCATCTGCGCGCGCTCCTCCTCGCTGATCTGCTTGGAGACCCCGCCAGGTAGGCCGAAGCATGGGTGTGTCGCCCTCCCGCCGACGATCTCCTGCACCTTCTGTCCGAACGACCGGTGCTTGATGACCTCGGCTCCGATCTCGACGCCCACCGCGTCCACGACGCCCAGCACGTTCCTCTTGTTCGACGGAGCGGATGGTCCGAGCACGAAGTCGGGCGCGGCCAAGGCATAGAAGTGAGCTATGTGGCTGTGGGTATACTGTCCCATGTAGAACAGCTCCCTCAGCTTCTTCGCCGTCTCGGTCGGCTCTGCCTGGAACACCGCATCAAGCGCCTTGGTGGACGCGATGTGATGCGCCGCAGGACACACGCCACAGAGTCGGTTCGTCAGCACCGGCAGTTCCATCACGTGCCTGCCTATGCAGAACCTCTCGAACCCCCTGAGCTCAGGCACTTGGAGGTACGCATTTGCGACGTTCCCGGCATCATCCAGGAATATCTCTATCTTCCCGTGTCCCTCCAATCTCGTTATGGGGTCGATCGTGATTTTCTTCTCGGTCGTCTTGGTCGTCGTATCGTTGATTATCGGTCCTGGCATATTACATCACCCCTTCCTCTTGCGCTCTTTGACAGTCCTCTTGAGAAGGGACTTCGGGAGCGTGAAGGCATAGAAGGTCCCGAGCGGGTCCTTCACCTGCATCATCAGTTCGATTATCTGCTCCTCACTTAACGTTGACTCCGAATCCGTTATATTCAGAAGCGAGGCCAGCGCGCTCAGCATGCTACCACCCTGGTCCATGACCGCCTTCGTCGGGCCCATGCAGCCCCTGCACGGCATGTTGGCGACCGGGCACATCGCACCACAGCCCGCACGCGTCGCGGGTCCTATGCATATTATGCCCTGGTCCAAGAGGCACTTCTTGGGGTCCGCCTTGATCTCGTACGCCTGATATATCTTGTCGATCCGTCTGTCCTTCTCAACGCGTTCGCGGTCACACTCGTCGCAAAGGGTCTTGTCGGATGCGATGACAGTGCCCTTCGGCGGCAGGTCCGCTCCCTCCGTCACGTGTTTCGCGACGGCGTCGACCGCCAACGCGATCAGGTTGACCGTCGGCGGGCAGCCAGGCATGAAGTAGTCGACATCGACAACCTCGTCCAGAGTCTTCACGGTGTCGTAGAATTCCGGCAGAGTCAACTCTCCCTCTGGCACGTTCAACCTCGTCTGCGGCGTCACGAAATCGGGGTTGTCGGTCGATGCGGTGTCCTTGTAGACGGTCTGGAAGATCTCCCCCTTGTTCGTCACGTTCGCCAGCCCGGGCGTCCCGCCGAAGCAGGCGCACGAGCCGAACGCGATCATCACGACGGATTTCTCCCTGAGCACCTTCGCGACATGCTCGTTCTCGCTGTTCCTTATGGCACCGTTGTAGAACGATACCGTGATCGACTTGTCCGGCATCTGCTCTATCTCGTGTAGCTTGCCGTCGAAGCCGATCGGCCAGAAAACGACCTCGGCTATGGCGTGCACATCCAGTATCTTCGCGTCTATGTCCAGGAGAGCGACGTCGCATCCTCCGCAACCCGCGCCCCAGTACTGCGCGATCTTGATCTTATCTGCCATGTTCAGCTCACCTCCTTGGTCGAAGTGTCACTCCTCGGTGCTGCCTTGTACTGCGGCGACTGTCCACTCATGCCGACCTGCTCGATCTGCCTCCATCGCTTGAGGGCGATGATGTGTCTGACTATCTCGGGCTTCGGCAGGCCCGTCGCGTCATGCAGCTCGTGCACGGTTTGCGGGCTAGTCTCCATCTGCAGCAGGAGCATGTTCCTCTCGAGTTCCACCGAGGCCGCCTTCTCCAGTATGAAACTGTAGCGGGCGTCGGTGATCGTCTCGCCGAACACGTTCTCCGCTGTCGTCAGCGACCCCTTCTTGCCAAGCAGCCACCGTATCCGCTCCCCCTCCAGCGTCCTGAGCGCCGCGCGTATCTTGACCTCCCTCGCGCTCATCCTCAGTCACCGCCTCCAATGGGGGATGGCCCGATCTCCTCTATCGTCTTCGTGAAATCGACCATCGTCTTCTGGAACTTCTCGCCCTCTCCGGCGGATATCCACTCAAGCCTCAGCCTGTCAGGGTCATAGCCGAACTGCTGGAGGAGCATCCTTAGCAGCGCGATTCTTCTGCGAGTCCTGTAGTTTCCTCCTATGTAATGGCAGTCCGCCGGGTGGCAGCCAGCGACCAACACGCCGTCGGCCCCCTTCTGGATCGCCCTCAGAACGAACTCCGGGTCCACTCTCGCGGAGCACATGACCCTTATCACCCTGAAGTGCGGGGGCATCTGCAACCTGCTGACACCCGCCAGATCGGCGCCCGCGTACGAGCACCAGTTGCAGCAGAACACGATTATCTTCGGAACGAAGTCGTCGCCCTCGGCCTTCTCCTGGCTCTGAGCATTCGGCGTTGCGCTGCTCATTGCTTCACCTCCTGGTTCTTCACGGTTTCCTCAAGCGCCGCGTCTATCATCGCGACGATCTGCTCGTCGCTGAAGCCCATCTGTGTCAGTGCTCCGGACGGGCATGAACCCACGCACGCCCCGCAGCCCTTGCACAGGCCTATGTTGATATCGACGGTCTTCTTCTCCTCGTCCTTCTTGTCAGGGACGATCTCGAGCGCTTTGTACTCGCACGTCGGGACACATATGCCGCAGCCGTCGCAGAGTGTCTCGTCGAGGCTCGCGACTATGCCTTCCGCCTCCAGGGTCTTCTTCGACAGCACGGTCATCGCGCGCGCGACCGCGGCCAAACCCTGGCCGATGCTCTCGTCCAGGAACTTCGGCCCGTGCGCCAGACCTGCGACGTACACACCCTCTGTCGCGAAGTCGACAGGCCTGAGCTTCATGTGCGCCTCCAGGAAGAATCCCTCCTTCGTAATGGGCACCTTCAGCATAGGCGCGAGCTCCTCGGAGCCGTCGCTCGGCCGCGTGCCGGTGGCGAGCACCAGGTTGGCGGGTGTGAGCACGACCTCCCTACCCGTGTCCTCGTCCGTCACGCGCACTTCGATCTTGCCGCCCTTGTCTTCGACCTGCGGTTTGGTGCCGTCTTCGAACCTTATGAAGGTCACGCCCTTCTCGGCAGCCTCCTTGTAATACTTCTCGCGGAAGCCGTAGGTCCTGATGTCCCTGTAGAGAACGAAGACCTTCGCATCGGGGTCCCTCTCCTTCACCTTGATCGCCGCGGTCATCGTGCCCGTGCAACACACTCGCGAGCAGTTGGGGTGGCCTTCCTCACGGGAGCCGACACATTGTATGAACGCGTACGAGTCTCCCTTGACCTCGTCCTTCTTGAGCTTGTCCTTGAATTCGAGCAGGGTCGTCACGCCAGGGTTCTTGCCGTAGAGGTACTCGCCATCCGGCTTGTACTCCTGCCCCCCGACGGCAAGCACGACCGTGCCGTGCTCTATCTCCTCGCCGGATTCGAGCGTGGTCTTGAAGTTGCCGACATACCCTTCGATGTCCTTGATCTTCTTGCCAGTGTAGACCGTTATGTTCTGGTCGGAGACGATCTCCTTCGCAAGCGACTGGGCGTATTCCACCGGGTCGTCTCCGGACGGCAGGTAGTGCAGCTTCAGCAGGGTGCCGCCGAGCTCATTCTCCTTCTCGACCAGGTGGACCTTGATGCCCTGTTTCGCCAGCTCGAGAGCGGCGACCATTCCGGACGCACCTCCGCCGACCACGAGCGCCTGCTGGTTGACGTCGATCGTCAGGTTCTCCAGCGGCTCCAGCAGCCTGGACTTCGCGACGGCCATGCGTACGAGGTCCTTCGCTTTCTTCGTCGCAGCGGCGGCCTCGTGCAAGTGTATCCACGAGCATTGGTCCCGTATGTTCGCCATCTCGAAAAGGTACGCGTTGAGTCCGGCCTCCTTGATGGTGTTCTGGAACAGAGGTTCGTGCGTTCTTGGCGTGCAGCTCGCGACGACCACCCTGTTCAGGTTGTGTTCCTTCACCATTTCCTTGATCTTCTCCTGCGTGTCCTGCGAGCAGGTGTACAGGTTCTCCTCGGCGTACACCACGTTCGGAAGGGTTCTCGCGTACTCGGCCACCGACGGCACCTTGACGACGCCGCCTATGTTGATGCCGCAGTGACACACGAACACGCCTATCCTCGGTTCCTGCTCCGTGACGTCTATCTCGGCAGGATACTCCTTCTTCGTGACGAGCGTGTCCCTAGCAGACGCTATCTCGGACGCGGCCTTCGCCGCCGCCCCGCTCGCCTCCGCAACGGTCATGGGGATGTCCTTCGGCGACGAGAACGCGCCACTGACGAACACTCCCGGGCGTGATGTGCTGACCGGGGTGAACGCCCCGGTCTCGCAGAAGCCGTCGTCGTTCAGGTCGAACTTCATGATCTTGCTGAGCGCCTCGGCGTCCTCCGGAGGTTTCAAGCCCACTGCGAGCACGACCATTCCGAACTCCTCTTCCTTGGGCTCTCCCTTCTCCACGTACTTGACCACCAGGTTCTTCGTCTTCGGGTCCTCGAACACAGACGCAACCCTGGAGCGGATGAACTCGATGCCATACTCGTTCTGGGCCCTGTTGTAGTACTCCTCGAACTCCTTTCCGAAGGCCCTCATGTCCATGAAGAATATCTTGGGCTTGATGTCCCCGCCATGCTCCTTGGCTATGATGGCTTCTTTGATGGAGTACATGCAGCAGACGCCGGAACAGTACTCGTTGCCGACCTTCTCGTCCCTCGAGCCTACGCATTGTATGAACGCTATCTTCTCCGGTATGTCTCCGTCAGAAGGTCTCATGACCGTGCCGAAGTACGGTCCAGTGGCGCTGAGTATCCTCTCGAACTCGATGCTCGAGACGACGTTCTGGTACACGCCGTACCCGTACTCCGCTTTCAACCGCGCGTCGAACTCATCGAAGCCAGGCGATACGATAATCGAGCCAACCTTGATCTCGAAGTCCCTCTCCTCCTGGTCGTATTCGACCGCTTTGGCTTTGCACTCCTCCGCGCATATGCCGCAGCCGATGCACTTCTCCTGGTCGATCGAGTAGACGAGGGGCACGGCCTGCGGATACTTGACGAATATCGCCTTCCGCACCTTCGTGTTCTCGTTGTATTCGTCAGTCGTCTCTATCGGACACTTCTGAGCGCAGCTGCCACAGCCCGTACACTTCGAGGCGTCCACCCTGAGCGCCCTCTGCTTGCCAGTCACCGTGAAATTGCCTTCCTGTCCGTCGACTTTGACGATGTCCGCGTTCGTTATCAGCTCGATGTTGTGGTGCCTCCCGGTTGCGACGAGCTTCGGCGCCATGATGCACATGGCGCAGTCATTCGTCGGGAAGGTCTTGTCGAGCTGGGCCATCGTGCCGCCTATGCTCGGATGCTTCTCGACCAGGTACACCTTGAACCCTGAGTCGGCCAGGTCCAGCGCAGACTGCAGGCCTGAGATGCCGCCTCCGACGACCATGACCGCCCCGATCTTGTCACTAGATGCCATCACTGCTCACCCCCGATCTCGATGGTCTTGTAGAGCGGTGTGAACCCCTCCGGGTGCTCCATCGCGATCATGCTGTTCTGTCTGAGTAGGACGATGTGCCTGAGGATCCTGTCCGTGGGTACCTCCATGACCATGCCCAGCTGTTTCACGGACATGGGTCTTATCCGTGCCAGCTCGAGTATGAGCGCCCTCTCGAACTCCTCCTCCGTGGCGGCATCTATGATGCCGGTGAGTTTCGCAGGATCGACCGTGTCACCGTACGCGTTCCCTTTGCTTAGGAGGTTGTACTCCTTCCCAACCAGAGCCTTCAGTCTGAATGTTTCGGAGGCGTCGTCAGCGGCTGCGACCTTCGCCCTCGCCATATCATCCGTGCGTACCTTGCTAGGCCCCAGCTTCTGAATCTGCTCGGTGAATTCCGTCACGACCTTGGAGAACTTCTCTCCCTCGGACGCCGAGACCCATTCGAGCCTCAGCCGGCCTTCCTCGACCCCTGCCTCCTTGAGCAGCCTCTTCATCAGATTCACGCGCTTCTCCGTGTGGTAATTGCCCGTCATGTAGTGACAGTCGTTCAGGTGGCATCCCCCGACGAGGATGCCGTCAGCACCAGCCTCGAAGACGTCGAGTACTATGTGCGGGCTCACCCTCGTTGAGCACATCACCCTGACGAGGCGGATGTTCGTCGGGTACTGGAACCTGCTGACGCCGCATAGGTCCGCGCCTGCGTACGAGCACCAGTTGCACAGGAAGCCGACGATCTTCGGCTCCCATTCCCCGTCGGTTTCGGTCTTCTTCCTGCCGTGACGAGCGGTGTGACGCTTCTCGGTCATGTCCTCACCCCTCCTCCAAGGCCGCTTTGGCCTCCGCAAGCAGCTGCTGGTCGGTATAGTGTGTCATAGTGATGGCATTCTCTGGGCATGTGGCGCCGCAGCAACCACAACCCTTGCACGCCGCCACGATTACCTCGGTGACGCCCTCCTCGTTCTTCCTCAGGGCGCTGTAAGGGCACGCTTCGATGCACGTCCCGCAGCCCGTGCACTTCGCCTCGTCGACTCTTGAGGTGAGCGCCTCGGCCTGGACGAACCCGTTCGCGAGAGGTATCACTGCCCTCGAGGCAGCGGCAGCAGCCTGAGAGACGGCCTCCGAGATGTCGGTCGGTCCTCTGCAAGTCCCGCAGACGTACACCCCGTCGGTCGCGAAGTCCACCGGCCTGAGCTTGACATGCGCTTCCTGGAAGAAGCCGTCTTGTCCGAGCGGAACCTTGAGCAACTGCGACAGTGTGGCAGCATCTGGCTGGGCCACGAGCGGAGTCGAGAGTACGACCAGGTCAACGGACATCGTCCTCTCCATCTTCAACGTCTCGTGGAAGTATCCGACCTCGAGTTTCCCGTCCTTGACGGATACCTTCGGGAGGTTGTCCGGTAGATATCTGATGAACTTGACCCTCTTCTCCCTGGCCTTGTTGAACTCGAGCTCGTGCTCGACGCCGTATGCCATGACGTCTCTGTTGAACACGGTGACCTCGACACCGCTGGACGGAGCGCCCTCCTCACTGGCCTCATCCTCGTCGCGTCGGCCTCTGCCCCGCCTTCTGCGCCTCCTCTCAGAACCCTCTTCCTCAGCCTTCTTCTCGACGGCGGGTTCCTCCACGACCTCTCCTGTCTCTGGTGCCTTCTCCTCGGTCACGCCGAGCATGTTGTCGCGGTTCTCGGCAATGCTTATCGCGCTCTTGATCGCGACGTTGCAGCAAATCCTGGAGCAGTACGAGACCTTCTGTCCTCTCGCTCCGGCGCACTGTATGAAGGCGACGCTCTTCAGCTTGGGCAGCTCCTTCTTGTTGCAGAGTTCCTCGAACTCCGTGGACGTGATGACGTTCGGGTGTTCCTTGTATCCGAACAGACCCTCGGGTACCAGGGGCACCGCGCCCGTAGCCACGATGATGGTGCCCACCTTGACATCTTTGACCTCAGCCCCGTCCCCTCCGATGGAGACATCGTAGTTGCCTATGAACCCCTCCACCGATGCGACGTGCGAGCTGAGGTGCTGTGTGATGTTCTTGTGGGCGTCCACCTTGTCGATGAGTGGCTTGATCGTCTCGCTGGCGCTCTTGGTGGTCATCATGAGGCCGTGCAGGTTCTTCACGAACCCTCCGAGCTCCTTGTCCTTCTCGACGAGGTGCACCGGGAATCCCATGTTGGCGAGCGACAGCGCCGCCGTCATCCCGGACGCCCCGCCTCCGACGACGAGCGCGGTGGGCGTTACCTCGACCTTCGTCTCCTCCTGAGGCTCCAGGAACCTGGATCTCGCAACGCCCATCCTGACCAGGTCCTTCGCCTTCTGGGTCGCCTTCTCCCTCTCCTTCATGTGAACCCACGAACAGTGCTCACGGATGTTGACGAAGGTGAACATGTACTTGTTCACGCCAGCGGCCTCGCATGTCCGCTGGAAGAGAGGTGCGTGTGTCCTGGGTGTGCAGCTCGACACGATCACTCTGTCGAGGTTGTGCTCCTTGATGCTGTCCTTGATGTTGTTGAGGCCGTCCTCGGCGCATGTGTAGAGGTTGTCCGTTGCGTAGGCAACGTCCGGGAGGGTCGACGCATACTCGGTCACGGCCTTCACATCGACAAAGCCGCCTATGTTGGATCCACAGTGGCAGATGAATACTCCGATCCGTGGCCTTCCCTTCTCGGTGCTTGTGTTCTCGGACATGTCTGTTCACTCCCCTCCTGAATTGGCGAGGATCTCCGCTGCCTTGGCAGCCGCGCTCGATCCCTGGGCGACGGATTCCGGGATGTCGGCCGGTCCTGCGCAATATCCCGCGAGGTATACTCCGGGCAGGCCGCTCTTGCCGAAGTCCAGGATGCTGTCGGGTGACTCGAAGAAGCCGAATTCCGTTAGCTTCAGCCCGAGCTTCTTCGCCAGTTCGACGGTGTCCATCCTGGGGACGAGCGTCGTCGCGAGCACGACCGCGTCGAACTCCTCCGATTGCTGCTTCCCCCCAACGTCGAAGACGACCACTGGATTGTGGGTCTCAGCGTTCTCCTGTACGGTTGCATCGGAGTTGATGTAGCTGACTCCGTAATCGCTCTTTGCCCTCTCGACGTACTCGTTGAACCCTTTCGCGCAGGCCCTCATGTCCTTGTAGAATATCGTGGAATTGATGTCTTCGTAGTGTTCCCTGGCGAGCATAGCCTCTTTCGTGGCGTGCATGCAGCACACCGAACAGCAATAGGGATGTCCCACCTGCGGGTTTCTCGATCCGACGCACTGGATGAACGCCAGTTTCTTCGGATGCTCCCCGTCGGACCGTCTCACTATGTGTCCTCCAGTGGGTCCCGAGGCGTTGATCATGCGCTCGTACTCCATCGCCGTGTAGACGTTGGGATACTTCTTGTAGCCGTACTCTGAGGCGGATGTCGGGTCCCACATGTCGAAGCCGGTGGCGACTATGACCGCCGCCGGGTTCAGCGTCACGACCTGGTCCTTCATGTCGTAGTCGATGGCGTTGGGGCCGCACACAGTGGCGCATGCCTCGCACTGGGAGCATGGTCCGCAGCTCACGCATCGAGCCGCTTCCTTGAGCGCCTCCTCCTTGGTGAACACCTTCTCGACCTCCTCGAAAGAGGTCTTGCGCTTATCATCTGGAATGTGTTGCCTGAGGATACGCTCGCTCTTCGTGATCTCTCCGTCCATCCTTGCCTTGATGTCTTCGAGAGTGACCACGTGCTCACTCTCCTCCTCTGGTTCCGGTTCGATGCTCTCACCGTTCAACGACTTCTCGATGTATCGAGCTGCCCTGTTGCCAGCCGCGAACGCTTCGACGGCCGACGCGGGTCCTGAAACGGCATCTCCACCTGCGAAGACACCTGGGACGTTGGTGCTCAGATTGCCGGGGTTGACCTCCAGGGTCTTCCACTTCGTGACCGCAAGATCCTTCGAGCCGAGAGCGTCAAGGTCCGGCGCCTGGCTCACTGCTGGGATGACCGTGTCGACATCGACGGTGAATTCCGACCCGTCGACTGGCACCGGACGCGGACGGCCTGACTGGTCCGGCTCGCCGAGCTTCATCCTTATGCACTCGATGGCTGTAATCCTGCCGTCCCTGCCCTGAATCTTGACCGGCGATGCCAAGAACTCGAACTTGACTCCTTCCTCTTCCGCTCCCTTGATCTCAGCTGCGATCGCGGGCATCTCGTCCTTCGTCCGGCGATATATCACAGTCACATCGGAGCCCATGCGCAAGGCGGTTCTCGCAGCGTCCATCGCGGCGTTTCCCCCGCCTATTACCGCCACCTTCTTGCCTATATTGACCGTCTCCTTGTCCGCGACCCTGTGAAGGAAGTCCACGCCATGGACAACCCCTTCCAGGTCCTCGCCCGGGACGCCCAGTTTGAGGCTCTTATGGGCCCCTATGGCCAGGAAGACGGCGTCGTACTCCTTCTTCAGGTCCTCAAGCGCCAGGTCCTTGCCGACGGTCCTGCCGTACTCGATCTCGATCCCGTGTGCCAACAGATGGTCCACCTCGGCGGTCAGCACATCCTTGGGAAGCCGGTAATCAGGAATACCCCACCAGAGCATCCCGCCGGGTTTCGATGTGGCCTCGAACATCTTGACCTTGAATCCTTTGAGCGCCAGACGGTAGGCTGCTGCTAGGCCGGCCGGGCCAGCTCCCACAACCGCAACCTTCTCCTTCCGCTCCTCCTCGATTGGGGTCGGGGCGTCCTCACCCTGCTCGCGGACGTAGTCCCCGACGAAGGCCTTCAACCCCGCGATGGCTACTGGATCGTCGACGTCCGTCCTGTTGCAGCCCTCCTCGCAGGGGTGGTGGCATATGCGTCCACACACGGAAGGGAGCGGGATGGTCCTTCGTATCAGGTCCACCGCCTCCTTGAACTTCTCGGCTCGTATGAGCGCTACGTATCCCTGCGCGCTCAGGCCTGCCGGGCATTTGTCGGAACACGGCGCCACTCCTGCCCTGTCGATCGTTGCGGCCCTTGGCACTGATTGTAGGAATGGCACGTAGATCGCCGGCCTCTCTCTCATGCCCATGTCGAATTCGTTCGGAAGACTCACCGGGCACACCTTGAAGCAGTCGCCACAGCCGTTGCACTTCTCCTCGTCGACGAACCTGGCCTTCTTGAGCACATCAACCTTGAAATCACCGGCTTTTCCAGAGATGTCCTTCACCTCTGAGTATGTCATCACATTGATACTGGGATGCGCGTAGCAGTCGGCCATCTTCGGCGCCAGGATGCAGATCGAGCAGTCGTTCGTCGGGAATGTCTTGTCCAACTGTGCCATTCTTCCACCTATGCTGGGCAGTTTCTCGACAAGATCGACCTCGATCCCCCTCTCGGCTAGGTCCAAAGCAGCCTGTATTCCGGCAATTCCGCCTCCGATCACCATTACGGATTTCGTCAATCAAAAACCCCCTTCAAGTCGCATGTTCAACCGCTGTCGCATTGTATATACTACAGTCAATGAACCCCTCTTGCCACTGCGGTATTGAATCCCCTCTCTTATGTGTTTCGTTGGGATATTGACAAATCTTGTGCGATTCACGCCTCCCGTACGAACCATCATTCCAACGCCTCCGCAATCGCAACACTCAGGTCCTTGATCTTGATGTCCACCTGCTCCTTCGGGACTCCCTCGAGTTTGTTGTCTCGTGTGCAGGCCAGGTGGATCAAGCATTTGTAGCAGCCCGTGACCAGACAATCCGCCCCCGTCTTCTTCGCTTCCTTCAGCCTCTCCACCTGAATCTTCCTTGCGGTCTCGTCGCAAGTCGTCCACGCGCTCACGCCGCAGCAGAGCGCCTTGTCCCTGGTGTTCTCCATCTCGATTATCTCCGTACCCTCTGAGGCTTCGAGTGCCGCCCTCGGCGGGTCGTATATGTCGAGGTGCCGGCCAAGCCTGCACGAGTCCTGGAAGGTCAGCTTCCTGGCGCTTGGCTTGAGCTTCAACTTCCCCTCCTTCACCAGGTCGTCCACGAACTCTGAGACGTGCGTAAGCTCGAACTCGAAATCCCCCATGAAGTCCTGGTAGTCCATGTCGAAGGTCCTCATGCACTCGGGGCATGAGAAAACAACCTTCTTCGCGCCGGAGGCCTTGATGAGATCGACGTTCTTCTTCATAAGCTTCTGGAGGCCCGCCTCGTCTCCCGTCCAGTTGAGGTCGTGCCCGCAGCAGACCTCGTCGTTGCTCACCACCGGGACGATGCCGGCCTTGTTCATTATCTTCACGACCGCCTGGGGTATACCTGACAGGTTGAGCTCCCTGTCTTTGAAAAGCGCGTCGAAGTATGAGACGCAGCCTGTGAAGTAGAACACCTCGCCCTTCTCGGCAACCTTCAGCTCCTGTGTCAGCCACCCGAGCCTATCCTGTTTGAAGTCGCCGTATGCTTGGACCCGCATGAGCCCCTGTATGATCCCACCCTGACTGCACGTCGGTGTGCTGTCCATCTTGACGGCCTCGGCCCGAAGACCCCTGATGAACCCAGAGTAGTCGACCTTGTACGGGCACATGGAGTTGCACTGCTCGCATGTGATGCAGGTCCATATGTCCCCGCCCGTCGTGATTGCCTCCGTCTGCCCCTCCGTCGCCTTGAGGACTATCGTCCTCGGAGCGAAGTCCGGGTCGTGCTTCGCGACAGGACACACGGTCGTGCACTTGCCGCATTCGACGCAGTCGAAGGCGCCGGTGTCCTCGATGAGTTGGTCGACCTGCCGTTTCAGGCTGGCCGGATCGATACTACCCGCCTTAGGCTGCTTAGGGATGGGGTTGGGTCCGAGCCTCCTTATCTGCTCGGTGAACTCCTTCATCGTTGTGGCGAACTTCTGGCCTTCGGACGCGGATATCCACTCGAGGCGCATCCTGTCCCTGCCTATTCCGACGATGTCGAGCAGCTCCTGCGTCGTCTTCATCCGCTTCTCCGCTTCGACGTTGCCCGATATGTAGTGGCAGTCACCGATATGGCAGCCTGCGACCAGGACGCCGTCGGCTCCCAGCTCGAGCGCTTTGAGTATGAAGTACGGTTCCACTCGGCCGGAGCACATGACGCGTATGATGCGCGCGTTGGGCGGATATTGCATCCTGCTGACGCCCGCGAGGTCCGCACCCGCGTACGAGCACCAGTTGCAGCAGAAGGCGACGATGTTCGGCTCGAACTCGTCCTCGCTCATGCCTTCGCCTCCCGTTCCTCGTCGTCATCTGCAAGCGCCGCCTCTATCATCGTGATTATCTGGTCGCTTCTGAAATGCTTGGCCCGTATGGCCCTGGAACAACATTCCACTACACACGAGCCGCAGCCTTTGCAGAGCGCCTCGTTCACCTTCGATTTGAACACTCCGGGGGAGACCTCCTCGAGCCTCGGGGCGCCGTATTCGCAGAGCTCCTCGCATCTCCCGCAGCCGATGCACTTGTCCTCGTCGACCACGCTGACGACCCCCTCGGCCTCTATGAACGACTTGGAGAGGACGGTGTTGACCTTCGCGGCCGCAGCCAGTGCCTGCGAGATGCTCTCATCTATCAGCCGCGGCGAGTGGGCCAGGCCGCAGAGGAATATGCCATCGGTCGCGAAATCCACCGGCCTGAGCTTCATGTGCGCCTCAAGGAAGAACCCTTCCTTGTTCTGTGGGACCTTCAGCTTCTGGGCCAGGTCCTTGTTGTCGGGATTGGGATGGACCGCGGCGTTCAGCACCACGTAGTCCGGCCTGATCGCAATCGTCTCCTCTATGAACTGTTCGTCGACCTCGACGACTATACCATCGCCCTCCGCCGTCACCCTGGGGGGCGATTCAGGGTCGTACCTTAGGAACGTCACACCCTGACGGGCTGCCTCGTTGTAGTTCTCTTCCGCAAAGCCGAACGTGCGTATGTCCCTGAACAGGATGTACACGCTCGTCTCGGGGTGCTCCTCTCGTATCTTGAGTGCGTTGGCCATCGCCGTGGAGCAACATATCCTCGAGCAGTTCGGGTGCTCCTCGTTCCTCGAACCGACGCATTGTATGATTGCGACGGCCTTCGCGTCGAGCTCGCCGTTAGCCAACATCTCTCCCAGGTCGGTCTGCCGGATTACCTTCGGATGCTGGCCGTGAAGGTACTCCTTCGGCTCGTACTCCACCGCACCTGAGGCGACGACCACCGCCCCGTGTTTGATCTCCTCGCCGCCTTTCAGAGTGCTCTCGAAGTTGCCTATGTATCCTTTGACCTCCTCGACGGTCTCTCCTAGGTGAATCGTGACGTTCTTGTTGTCCTGCAAGTCCTTATCGAGCCGTGCGAGAGTCTCCTGAGGGTTCACGCCTGCGAGTGTGTGGTGGATCCTCCTCATGTGCCCTCCAAGCTCCTGTTCCTTCTCGACCAAGTGCACTTCGTATCCGGCCTTGGCTATCTCCAGGGCAGCGGTCATGCCGCTCAGGCCTCCGCCTATCACCAGCGCGACCGGGGTGACCGGTATCTTCGGCTGAGGGAGTGGTTCTAGCATGGATGCCTTCGCGACGGCCATGCGCACTAGGTCCTTCGCCTTCTCGGTGGCAGCCTCCGGCTCCAGTCTGTGGACCCATGAGCATTGGTCCCGTATGTTCGCCATCTCGAAGAGATACTTGTTGAGCCCTGCCTCCCTGACGGTGCTTTGGAACAGAGGTTCGTGCGTTCTTGGCGTGCAGCTCGCGACGACCACCCTGTTTAGGTCGTGCTCGTCGATCATCTCTCTGATCTTCTTCTGCGCGTCCTGAGAACAAGTGTACAGGTTGGCCTCCGCGTATACGACGCCCGGGAGCCCGGAGGCGTAGTCCATCACCCTGGGCACGTCGACGACGGCTCCTATGTTGATGCCGCAGTGGCAGACGAACACCCCTACCCTGGGCTCCTTCCCCTCCACGTCCTTCTCCTCGGGATACTCCTTCTTGGTGACCAGCTTGCCTCTTTCCTCGGCGAGCAAGGCGGCGGTCTTCCCCGCGGCTCCGCTGGCCTGAGCGACCGAGTCAGGTATGTCTTTGGGGCCGGAGAATGCTCCGCAGACGTAGATCCCTGGTACCGAGGTATCGACAGGCGTGAGATCGTCGGTCTCGCAGAAGCCGAACTTGTTCATGTTCATGCCGAGAGACTTGGCGAGCGCTCTCGAGGATTCCGGAGGCGTCGCCCCGGATGCTAGCACGACCAGGTCGAACGGCTCTTCGTTGATTTCGGCGCCGTCTATGAAGCTGAGTACCAGGTCGTTTGTCCCGGGGTCCTCCTGAACCTTCGAGATCCTGTTGTTTCTGAACACCCTGACGCCGTACTCATCCTCCGCCCGGTGTAGGTACTCCTCGAACTCCTTCCCGAAAGCTCTGGTGTCCATGAAGAATATGGTCGTTCTAAGCCCCGGGACATGCTCCTGAGCGATGACCGCCTGCTTCAAGGCAGCCATACAGCAGTAGGAGGAGCAGTATGTGTTCGGCGTCTGAGCGTCCCTGGAGCCGACGCATTGTATGAACGCTATCTTCTTTGGCACGTCCCCGTCGGAAGGTCTGATCACATGCCCCTCGGTCGGGCCCGACGCGCTCAACATCCTCTCGAACTCGATGTTGCTGAGCACGTTGGGGAACGCGCCATGGCCGTACATCGCTTTCTTGGACGAGTTGTACACGTCATAGCCTGGCGCGAGGATTATGGCGCCGACTTCTATGGTCTCCTCGACGTCCGGGTCCATGTCGTATTTGATGGCCTCGGCCTCACAGAACCTCTCGCAGATGCCGCAACCGATGCATAGCCCTCTGTCGATAGTGTAGATCAACGGCACTGCCTGCGGGAATGGTACGTAGATCGCCCTCGCAGGCGCTAGATCTATGTCGAATGCGCTGGATCCCTCGATGGGGCAGTGCTCCGCACACACGCCGCAGCCAGTGCACTTCTCCTCGACGATGTACCGTGAGTATTTGGCGAGTGTTACCTTGAAGTCCCCCGCCTTCCCCTCGACCTTCTTCAGCTCGGAGTGTGTGAGCATCGTGATGTTCTCATGCCTGCCGGTCGCGACCAGCTTCGGGGATAGTATACACATCGAACAGTCGTTTGTCGGGAAGGTCTTGTCGAGCTGCGCCATGGTCCCTCCGATGCTCGGCGTTGTCTCCAGAAGGTACACCTTGAACCCAGAATCAGCGAGGTCCAGTGCGGCCTGCATCCCCGCTGGCCCGCCGCCGATGACAAGGACTGCTCCCACTAGCTTGTTCTCCGACATGTCTATGCACCCTCCTGAGCGATCGGTCCTAGCTTCTCGAGGTCAGAGACCATTCCCGTGATGACTTTGGCGAACTTCTGGCCCTCAGAACCAGCGATCCACTCGATTCTGAACCGCTCCGGCTCTATGCCTGCCTCCTCTAGGAACACCTCCAGGAAATCGCCTCTCGTCGCGGTCTTCTCGTTGCCGTTGATGTAATGGCAATCCGAGGGATGGCACCCAGCGACTATCACGCCGTCCGCTCCGAGCGAGAACGCCTTGAGGACGAACGCAGGGTCCACCCTCCCCGAACACATGACCCTCACGATCCTCACGTTCGGCGGATACTGCAGCCTCGTGGTGCCGGCGAGGTCCGCGCCGGCGTACGAGCACCAGTTGCAGCAGAACGCGACTATCCTGGGCTCGTAGCCCGGCTGGTCCTGCTTGGCTTCTGACTGCTCGGCCACTGCTAGACCCCCCTGAGCTTCCTGAGGAACGAGTGCGCCGACACGTGGTGCGTGTCGAACCCGAGCGATATCGGGTCGATGCCCATCGCTAACGCTTGGAACTGGGACACGTGCATCACAGGAATACCGTCCTTGGTGAAGGCCTTCTGGGCGTTGTCGAACTGAAGAAGACAGAATGGACAGCCTGTGACGATGCAGTCCGCCTCGGAAGCGGCGATGTTCCTGCATTTGTCTTCCGTGAGGGAATTGGCCAGCTCAACGACGTGAGACCTGACGCCTCCGCCGGCGCCGCAGCAATCCAGCTTGTCGTCGTAGTCGACGCTCGTCGCGCCGCACGCCTCGATCATCCTGTCTATCTTGACCGGGTCGTTGGGATCGTCGATGGTCTGGTTCTCTGTCGGCCTGAGATAATGGCACCCGTAGTGTGCGGCCGCCCTGATGTTCTTGAGCGGCCTTGTAGCACGTTCCTGGATTGTCTCTAGGCCGATGTCATTCGTCATGACATCCACGTAGTGCCTGACCCTGACCGGCTCCATTATTCGTCTCCGTCCCTCCGTCTTCCGGGGGATGCCAGTGTATTTCTTTCCTATCTGCGCCAGCATCCGGTTGACCTTCCCCATCCTCTTGGGGTCCTTGAGATACTCCGTCGCTTTGAGAAGCGAGGTGAGACAGCCGTTGCAGACGGTCAGTATCTCCCTGCGCTCCTTCTGACCCAGGGTGAGGTTGCGGGAGGCCAGCAGCAGCCATGTGTCCTTGTCCGACGAGTAGAAGATCCCGGGCACCGGGCAGCACGAGAACTCCTTGATGTCCATGACATCGAGGTCGTACCCTTTCTTGCCACAGACCCACCTGACCGCGTACTCGATGCCCGGATATCTGTTCGGTATTATGCATCCGAAGAAGTAGGCGTAGCTGGTCATGCCTTGACCTCCATCTCGATGCCGATGAGCTTGTCGTATCCGGCCGCGTGGACGAGCACATTGATCTCCTTTATCACCTTCACGTACTCCGCCCCCCGTGAGGGCACGTCCTCGAGCTCGAGCTCCTTCCGAATCTTCTCGATCTCCAGGTCGGGCTTCACGCTCTGGCCGTATTTGACAAGGTTGATGGCCGCCACCTTTATGAACGGCGGTATGACCCCCTCTCTGATGGCCATGTGTCTGAGCGCAATCATGACCTCAGCGGGGTTGATGTCCGCTGGACAGTGCTCGTAGCACCTGTAGCATGTTGCGCACACCCATCGGGTTCCGAGGGTGAACTTCTTAAGGCCGAACTGGCAGAACTTGATGATGCTCCTGATCTTGTAGTCAATCTTGAGGCTGATCGGGCACACGCCAGTGCAATTACCGCACTGCAGGCAGGTCATGACGTCCTTCCCGCCGTACATGACGATCTCCTTCGCAAAGCCAGGTTCCAACTGTGACTCGTCTATGACCTTGTCCTCGACGAGCTTCTCGTGCAGACCGCTCAGGAAGGTCTTCTCCACCTCTCCCATTCTCACACCTCCTCCTCGGCAGCAGGCTTCTTCGCCGTTTCCTTCGTCTTGCCTCCGCCAATCCCCGCATCCTCGAGCGCGGAAACGATTTCAGAGGTGATCTGATCGTCCGTGAACTGGTTCGCTATGATCGCCTTCTGCGGGCACGCGGCCACGCAGGTGCCGCAACCGTGGCACAGCGCCTCGATGACCCTAGCCTTCGTACCCTTCTCTCCCTCGTACAGCTCGGGAGCACTGTAAGGACACATCTCGACGCAGAGTCCGCATGCGACGCAGAGGTCCTCCTCGACCGCAGCGGTCACGGGCTCGATCTTGACCTTCTTGCCGAACATGACGGATGCGGCTGAAGCCGCAGCGGCCTTCGCCTGGGCGACGGAATCGGGAATATCCTTGGGGCCTTGCGCACACCCTGCGAGATATATTCCGTCCATGGCCGTGTCGACCGGCCGTAGCTTCGGGTGTGCCTCCATGAAGAACCCGTCGGGGCTCAGGGACAATGCGAGCGTCTTGCCGATACGCCTGCTCCCCTCCGACGGGAGGAGTCCCGTTGAGAGCACTACGAGGTCGAACTCCCTCTCGGTTATCTTGTTCAGAAGGGTCTCCTCTGCTCTGATCGTGATTGATTTGGTCTCGGGGTCCTCGCTCAACTTCGCAGGCCGACCTCTTATGAACTCTACGCTGTACTCCTCTCTCACGCGATGGTAGAGCTCCTCGAAACCCTTGCCGAACGCCCGGATGTCGTTGTAGTAGACCGATATCTCGGTCTCAGGTTCGTGCTCCTTGACGATCTGCGCGTTCTTGATCGCATACATGCAGCACACGCGCGAGCAGTAGTTGTTGCCTATCTTCTTGTTCCTTGAGCCGACGCATTGTATGAATGCTATCCTCTTAGGGGCCTCGCCGTCTGATGGGCGGATGAGGTGCCCCCCAGTCGGCCCAGCGGCGTTGATGAGCCGCTCCAATTCCAGGCCAGTTATGACGTTCGGGTACTCCCAGTACTTGTACACTCCCCGCTTCTTCGGCAGGTAGGTGTCGTAGCCTGTTGCGACGATTATCGTTCCTACCTTGAGGTCGACCAGCTCGTCCTCCATCTTGTGGTCTATCGCATTGTTTGCGCAGGCCTTGAGACAGGCCTTGCACTTGCCGTTCTTGAAATGTATGCAGTTGTCCTTGTCGATCGTGTATTTGAGGGGGACTGCCTGAGGGAACGGCACGTAGATGGCTTTCCGCTTGCCGTATCCGAGGTCGAACTTGTTGTCGACCTTCACCGGGCATACGTCCGCGCAAACGCCGCAGCCAACGCACTTGTCCTCGATGACGAACCTCGATTTCCGTCTGACCTTGATGTCGAAGTTGCCGATGAATCCCTGAACGTCCTCCACCTCGGAGTACGACATCAGCGTGATGTTCGGGTGTCGTGCGACATCCACCATTTTGGGCGCCAGTATGCATATCGCACAGTCGCCCGTCGGGAATGTCTTGTCGAGCTGCGCCATCCGGCCACCGATGCTGGGCTCGGACTCGACGAGGTATACCTTGAACCCCATCTGGGCCAGGTCGAGGGCCGCCTGAATTCCCGCCACTCCCCCTCCTATGACCAGTGAGGTCTGCTCCACAGGCACCTCACGGGCCTCGAGGGGCACGAGTCTGGAAGCCTTGGCGACCCCCATCCTGACAAGGGCAGTCGCCTTCTTCGTGGCCTCTTCCTTCTGCTGGGAGTGTACCCAGGAACACTGCTCCCGCAGGTTGACCATCTGTAGAAGGTAGGGGTTCAGTCCCGCTTGCTTGATGCAGTTCCTGAAGGTCGGCTCGTGCATCCTAGGCGAGCACGCGGCGACCACCACGCGATTGACGCGGTTCTCCTCGATCGCTTTGATAATCTCGTCCTGTCCGAGGTCGGAGCAGGTGTACTTGTTCCCCCTCGCGACGACGACCCCTGGCAACCCCTCCGCGATTTCCCGGACCTCTTCGACGTCGACCGTTCCAGCAATGTTGCTGCCGCAGTGACACACGAAAACGCCGACCCTGGGCTCTTCCGGACCGCTCTCCCGTTCGGGCGTCTTCTGAGCGGGGTTCTCTTCGAGTGACTCGGGTGAACTCATGATTTCCCTCCTTGCTCGGGTTAGTCGAATCAAATCCAGCCCGAGTGGCCCCGGAAACAAAGCGTCGCCATCTGACGCTTACACTCGACCCTGGCAGTTCTGACGAGGTGTGTGTAATAAAGGAGTCCTTAATATAGCTTTCGTTGTTCATGTTTCGAAAAACGCAGGGTTTTTAGCGATAATCGTTAACGTAGTCGATAATGAAGCGCAGATTCTTTTGCGGATGACTCCCCCGAAATTCGAAATTCGTATAATCGTAGATTCTCGATACCGTCATTCCTGTGCCCTTCAGAAACGAGAATGGGAAATCGGCGGTCTCGGACCCGGGCATGGGGCGGTTACGCGCCATCGGTCAGACGGTATCAGTGGCTTAACGTCTAATGTCCGTCAAGTCATTTCCGTCCCCTGGTGTACCGGTGTGAGATGTAGCAGCTCCCTTCACGCGAGACCATACAAGGACCGACTGGTGTGGATGGCGTGCACCGCCGTCCGAACAGGGGGCATTCCTCACTCGTCAGAAGCCCGCGGAGCATCTCCCCGCATCTGCACCCCTCCGGTTCCTTGTATTCAGCATCTCGCACTGGCCTGAGAATATCCTCGAACTTCCTGAACGCGTCGTGGTTCCCGAGAGTGCTCCTGATCGCCAGCCCGCTCCGCGGTATCACCGGAAACCCCCGCCATCGGACATCGGAAGTCGTGAATGCGTCCTCCATCGCCTTGAGGGCCATGGGGTTCCCCCCCTTCTTCACGACGCGCGAATACTCGTTCTGGACACTCGCATTGCCGTCCACGTGTTGTCTGGCGAGCATGTAGACTCCGATCATTAGGTCCAACGGTTCGAAACCCGCGACGACTTGTGGTATTCTGTGATCCCTGGACAGGAACTCGTATGGCCCAGTTCCGATTATGGTGCTCACGTGGCCTGGTTGTATCATGCCGTGGAGTCTGATCTCGCCCAACGATGCGATCGCTCTGAGCGCTGGAGGCACAACCCTGTGGAAGCTCAGCACGGAGAAGTTGTCGGGGGGGTCAGCCAGCAACGCGGCCGCGGTGGTCGGTGCGGTCGTTTCGAACCCGATGCCGACGAATGCGACCTCGTCTTCCGAGCCCCTTGCCATCTCGACCGCGTCGTCGATTCCGAATACGATTCTGACGTCACCGCCTTCGGCCTTGATATCGTTCAACGACTGCTCTCGACCAGGGACTCTCATAAGATCCCCGAAGACTGCGACGGTAACCCCCTTGCGTGCAAGTTCCAGCGCCTGTTCGATCTCCTCTGGAGGGGTGACGCACACAGGACATCCGGGACCCTGGCGTATGTCGATTCCTGCCTTTCTGAACTCCCCGTCCAGACCGAACCTTATCAGTGTGTCCTGGTGTGTACCGCAGACGTGCATCAGCGTGATGTCGAGCTTCATCCCCCTGAGCTCGTCCATCACCTTCTTAGAGACCTCCTTGTCTCTGTACCTAAACATCTGGTACCACCATCCTGATATCTCTGATGACACACTCCCTGCCACCTACGATGGTCGCCGCCCCCCCGCATTTCGGACACTCGAGGATGAGGGTCAACCCGTGAGCGGCGTCCTCGGATGGTGACATCATCCCTCTGTAACCGCATGCGCACTCAATCTCCCCGTCCGTCCTGCGAAACGCCACGACAGCGTCCTCCATCATCGTCCCCTTGGCGAGAACCTCGAAGGAGAACCGCATCTGCTCCTCCCCGAGCATCGTGAACTCCCCTAACTCGATCGTGACACCCTCGATCTTCTTTGCCTCTCGCTTCTCGGCCTCTTCAATGATTGCGTCGACGATCTGACTCATGACTGAGAACTCGTGCATGGCCTAAGCCCCTGCGTCTTCCTGGGCGAGGAGTTCCCTGAACAGCTGGAGGGTCTTCTCCGCCTCCTCCCTGTCGAGGATCTCGATCGCGTAGCCCGCGTGGACTATCACATAATCGCCGATCTTCGCGTCGACCAGCGACACGTTGACAGATCTCATCACTCCGCCGAAATCCACCTTCGCGGCGGTCCCCTCGATGGACTTTATCTCAGCTGGGACGGCAAGGCACATCAGACCGGCAGTATGGACGGTTCGTTCATAAAGTTTTAGCCGAGCGTTGCTCCGACTATGGCGTTCTGGCCGACCGATATGCCGCCGTCTCCGTTTGGCACTCTTTCGTGAGTGACGAGCTCCAGTCCTCTGGCGCGAACCGTTCGTTCCACCCATGACGCGATGGGATTGCTGTATGTCACTCCGCCAGTCAGCCCTATCCGTGGTACGCCAGAACTCTCCGCTGTATCGCATGCCCGTTCTGCGAGCGCTGTAACGAGGGATCTCACAAATGAGGCGGCGCCGTTCGCCTTCTCTGCATCGGATTCGAGCCGCATGTCGAGCAGCTGGGCGAACATCGGTATCGTCTTCGCATATTCCACGCCGCTCCTCTGCCCGAACTTCACTTCGAAGCTCAATTCTGCGTTTCCAGCTGCGAGCCATCGTTCGAGCTTGATTGCGGGCTCGCCTTCGTAAGTCCTCTTGCAGCACACGCCTGTGATGCAGGATACTGCGTCGAGTACCCGGCCCATGCTTGAGGCGGTGACGCTCTTCTCCATCAGCTTGGAATACACCTCCGCCTCTCTGGCGTCCGCATGGGTCGTATCCGTTCCGAGCATAAGCTGGATCGCCGTCACGACCCGCCTGGGATCCAGGACCGCTCTGTCTCCGCCGAGCAGTGGTATGCCCTCGAGGGTGCAGGTCCGCTTGTACTCTGAGAAGTCAGCGAGTAGGGTCTCCCCCCCCCAGGAGGTTCCGTCGTCTCCATAGCCAGTGCCGTCCCAGGCAAGGCATACTATCTGGTCGTGGATCCTGCGGTCGATCATGAGAGACGCGGCGTGCGCGTGATAATGTTGTGTTTCGATTGCGGGACAGTCATACTCCTTCGCAAGTCGTTTCGCCATTATCTTCGTGGAGTATCTCGGGTGTTTGTCCATCGCGATTGCGTCGAAGTCCTCGGTCCCGAGAAGCTTCGCCAGATGGTGGACCGCGTCGCCGAGGTAATGCAGCGTGGGGTGCTGCTGCGACTCTCCAATGTATTGGGTGAGGAATATCTCGCGGTTCCTGGTGATCGAACCCGTGACGTCCCATTGCGCCCCGACACCGATCACAGCGCGGCCGTGGTTCGCTTCGAGAGGTACCGGGACGAACCCCCTCGACTTCCTCGTGAATGTCGGCCTGCCGTCGCGCATCTTGATGACGCTGTCATCGCATCTGTGTATGATCCTCCTGTCATGAAGGAGGTAGGCGTCGAGCCCGAGGTCGAAGGCCCGTTCGTTTTCTATCACCATCGGCTCGCCGGGCGGGTTGGCGGAGGTCATTATGACTCCGTCACCTCTCAAGTGCGCGAACAGGAGCTGATGGGCGGCGGAGTAGGGTAGCATCACCCCAACATTGCCGAGGCCAGGGGACACCTGTTCGAGTTCTCCGAATCGTTTCCCCTTCTTCTCTAGAAGCACTATCGGCCTCTGGGCGCTCGTCAGGCTCGCCTCACCAGCTGAGTCGATCTCCGCGTACTCTCCCGCGGCCTCGATGTTCCTCATCATCACCGCGTAGGGCTTGTCTCCCCGGCGGTACAGTTTCCGTAGCCTCGAGGCGCTTGAGAACGAGCAGACGATATGCATGCCTCCCCATCCCTTCAGTATGCCCACCAGTCCGGCGTCGATCCTGTCCGCGAACTCCTTGAAAGGTTCTCCCGGAACTGCTCTTCCCTTCGCGTCGTGTAGCGTGTATCTCGGTCCGCACTGATGACACGATATCGTCTGCGCGTGGAACCTCCTGTCGTCCGGAGATGTGTATTCGCTGGAACACGAAGGGCACATCGGGAAATCCGACATGCTCGTCCTGCCTCGGTCGAACGGGACATCGGTGATGACTGTGAATCTAGCACCGCACTCAGTGCAGTTGGTGAACGGGAACAGGTACCTCCTGTTCCCAGTCTCCATTAGGTCGCTCATGCAGGCGCTGCAGAGCGCCGTATCCGTCGGTATCAGCGAGACTCTTCTTCCGTTTCTGCTATCGATGATCTTGAATTCGTCGAATTGGCCCTCGGATTCTGTGAATTCGACCCGATCTATCCGCGCGAGTGCTGGGAGTGCCTCCCTGAGACGTCGCACGAACTCCTCAGCGTCTCGGTTGACGTGAACTTCGACGTTCGAGCCGTTGTTCAGAACGTAACCCTTCAGCCCCATCAGGTTGGCGACGCGGTAGACGGTGGGGCGAAACCCCACGCCCTGTACTATCCCGTAAATGGATATCTTCATGGGCGCTCCTCTTACAGTCCTAGCGCTTCCGCCAGGTCATCGAGGCCCGTTCCCTGACGCGCATTCATCATGACGACTTTCGCCTTGGGATTGGTCTTTCGGGCGTCTGTCGCCAACGAGTCTGGGTCGACCTCCATCGCATCCGCAAGGTCGACCTTGTTTATGACAACTACATCTGAGAAGGCGAATATGGCTGGATGCTTCCGGACCATGTCGTCTCCCTCGGTCACGCTTATCACCACCACACGCACGTGGGACCCGAGCGGGAAGTCCACAGGACACACGAGATTTCCGACGTTCTCCACGAAGACATAGTCCAGGTCGTCGAGTGGCAGGCGCTCAAGGGCGTGGTCCACCATGTGGGCGTCGAGATGACATTCCTTCCCTGTGCTGATGTTCTCCGCCGCAACCCCGTGTGCTGAGAACCTCCGATAGTCGTCATCCCCGGCCACATCGCCTGCGATGGCAGCGCACCTCTTACCGTCGCCCCTCAGCTTGTCAATGAGCCTTTCGATGATAAGCGTCTTGCCGGAACCAATCGCACCCAGGAAGTCGAATGAGCGAATCCCGTGCTCGTCCAGCAGCGCCTGGTTCTGATCGGCTAGCTCCCTGTTCGCAGAGAGGATGTCCTTCTCCATGTCGACGGTCACGACCTTGTGCATGGTCGAGAATCCGGCCTGGCTGATTAATACTTTGTCCATAATCGTCAGTGCCGCACGCCATCCATCTTTCCGGAGCTCTCGGGGCGCCTCGGTTAGATCGTTCATTCCACTAGTCCCGCGAAGCATTAATATCGGGGGACGGGACTCATCACGAACGATTCCGATGCCTCTTCGAGAAGACTGGACACGGGAAGAACTCACGAAAGAGTTCGACGAAATGTCCGGGGTGACTATTCCAGTGGACATCAGAATCGAGGCGAGGCAGAAGATCCTCAGCCTCGACGCGGTCGAGCGGATCCTGAGAGACGCTCGAAGGATAGCCGTCAGCGAGTGCGAATGCAGAGCGAAGATGAAACGTTGCGACGGGCCGCTCGACGTGTGCTTGTTCCTCGATGAAGGAGCGGATCAGCAGATTGAGAAGAACCTCGGGAAGCAGGTCTCCATCGAGGAGGCTCTAGATGTACTCAGGGAGACGACTGAGAGAGGATTGACACACGTCGCGTTGGTGGAGCGGGGAACCGCCCCCATCAAGTACATCTGCAGCTGCTGCTCATGCTGCTGTCAGTGCATAGCAGCCATGCAAAGACTCGGATATCACGACGCGCTCGTGTTCTCGGATATGATTGTCGCGCATTCGCCCGGTCTATGCGACGACTGTGGGGCGTGCGTTGAAAGATGCAATTTCGGTGCCCTCATTATGGCTGATGATAAGCTGAGGTTCGACCGCTCCAAGTGTTTCGGATGCGGCGTGTGTCTCGCCTCCTGCCAGAGCGGGGCGCTGCTCCTTCAACCTCGCAATCAGGCGTGACAACACGTGCGTCGCACCGGTCGTCAGGTGGTTGCGGTCTCCTCTAGCCGTCTCTTCACGTGCACGTAAGTGACGCCGATGAAGCCCGCACCGACGGTACCACCGACCGCTCCTAAGGCGAGAAGGGCGGCTCCCAAATCGTCAGATATCCAGCTCACGGTCCAGGAGAGATATCCTGGTAGTGCGTCGCCGACATACGAGAAATCGAACGGGAAGACCACGAACAGCGCAACGTGCGCAACTACGAACATCATCATGCTGGCGAAGTCCAAAGGGCGAATCACGTTCTTCCTCCGAACGATTACCCGGAGGGCGATGATGGAGACCGCGAACCCCCCCGCTCCGAAGAGCAGGAACTTCTCGAGGGGTCCGAACTCATCGGTGTAGAACCCAGTGTCGCGTAGCTCATGAACGACGAAGAACGCTAGTAAGGCCGAAATCGCGACAAACGCGGCAATCTCGCCGAACAGCGCCCCTCCTCTGATTCTGTCATTCCTCACCTCTCTATCTATCATCTCTCGAAACCATGCGCCATCCTTACAGATCTTCGTATCTGGCTCTACCGGTTTCTCGGTCATCTCAGCCCCTTCTTCTTCGTCCGCCGGATTCTCCAAAGCGGTCCCCTAGGGAATGACCGACCCACGACTATATATTTGATTTGTCTTGTTCGTGTACTTGGCGGGGGCCCCGGGTGCCAGTCAACATGTCCCCGAGGTCAAACGGGTCGGAGGTTCAGGAATTTCTGCCCCTCGAGAGTTCTGCCTTCCGGATCTCTGAAGAAGAAGTGGTATATCCCGTATTTGGGGTTCTCACGGGGTGGGCTCTCTGCTATGTCCTTCAATCTGGCATACATGGCATCCACTTCTTCCTTCGTGTCATACCAGAACGTGATAGTGCCCCCAGTGTCCGCACGGTTCCTCAGACAGAAGCCGATGGTTAGATCGTCGTACTGGAGAATCGTGCAATCCTCCTGCTCAAGCCAGACCTTCATTCCAAGTCTCGAAGTGTAGAACTCGACGATCTCCTCGAGCCTTTTGGTGCTCAGAAACACAATCCCGGGCATAGTCTGGAGAATGAGACAGCCGAATAGATAACTGTGACTGTGGTATGGGCTCAGCAGTCACTCCTATCCGCTCTCGTCATCACAATCAGGAGTCTCTTAGGAGAATATGTTGCCCGTGCCTGGTTGTTCGGCACTCGAATGGATCGGCAGTCGGATATCAGTCGGTTTGTTGACCGGCCTCGTAGTGGCAGGTCTGCTGACGGCCCTCGCCGTGTACCTGAAGAGAAAGAAAACGGAAGAAGTCAAGCCGGACTATCGCGCGTTCTTCATAGAACCGTCCCCAAGGATACCACGTCCTTCAGGGCGGGGTAGCGGACTCTCGGAATCAGTATCCTTCCGATGGGCGCGATTCTCTCGATCGCCATCAGTCCAGGGTTCATCGGAATCGCCGGGTTGGGAGCAGCGTACCTTGCCCTAGCTCTCGCGAACCGAGGCAGGCGGAAGCCCTAGGTCGATTGCCGATTGGCAGGGTGACGGGGGCGTGGCAGACGGAGAAAAGGCTAAGCCTCGGCAAGCTATCACAAAGTGCAGCGCTCATTGGTGTGGATTGACCATGGTCGAGGTGGTTGTAGCCGCGACTCAAATGGCCTGTGTACGTGACTCCGATAAGAATGTCTTGAGAGCAGAGGAGTTGGTTCGAGAGGCCGCTGATAAGGGTGCCCAGATTATCCTCCTGCAGGAGCTGTTCGAGACACAGTACTTCTGTCAGGATCAGAACCGGCGTCATCTACGCCTGGCGAAGGAGGCGGAGGGCAATCCACTCCTGGAAAGGATGTCGAAGCTCGCTGAGGAGCTCTCAGTCGTCCTCCCCGTCAGTTTCTTCGAGAAGGCGAACAAGACGTTCTTCAATTCCGTCATGATGATCGACGCGGATGGTAGCCATCTCGGGACATACAGAAAGAGCCACATACCCAACGATCCTGGCTATTGGGAGAAATTCTGCTTCTCTCCCGGAGACACCGGTTTCATAGTATGGAAGACCCGGTACTGCGGGGTGGGCGTCGGAATCTGCTGGGACCAATGGTTTCCCGAGGCTGCAAGGATAATGGCCCTTAAGGGCGCTGACATCCTGATGTATCCAACCGCCATCGGCTCCGAACCTGGATACGATATAGACACGGCCGATCATTGGAGGAGGGTCATGCAGGGCCACGCCGGAGCCAACATGATTCCGGTCTGTGCGTCGAACAGGGTGGGAGTGGAGAAAGGAGAGACGACTGAATTGACATTCTACGGCAGCTCGTTCATTGCAGGGCATGACGGCGCTATAGTCGCAGAAGCAGGTAGAGACGAGGAAGCCACGATCGTCGCCAGTTTTGATCTGGATCGGATCAGGGAGTTCCGTGACTCCTTCCATGTATTCCGAGATCGTAGACCTGATCTCTACGAATCGCTTCTGACAATGGATGGGGAGACGGGAGTTCACAAGCTGTGGAGATCAAGGAATTCCGTTTGACACGTCGAAGATGGGTGATAGGGGGTGGGTTCGGTGTCCGCGTCCCCGGTACAAGAGCACCCCTTGATTCCTCGGGCAAACGATAATACTGGCTCTGTGTGAGAGTGGGGGCAGAGGGATTTGAACCCCCATCGACGGGTTTCCACCACGTGGAGAGCGACTCCACGCGTTCAGACATGGGTCATCGCTCCAGTTAGTCATCACTGGTCAGCAAACCCAACGGAAATCATTCCCATAACTGGA
>JBFESP010000006.1:0-93000 GCA_041548485.1 Thermoplasmata archaeon
GTCATGTTTGCCGAGGGAACGGAGATACGGCAGAATCGAGCTTCCGATCTGCCTCGACGATGTATGGAACAGAGGGGCCAGCTTCGAGCACAACGCTGCCCGGGACCTCCTCCTACCCTTCGACCGCGACATCATGATCAAGTAGCCGGGGAAGTCGTATCTCGACGGAGCGTGCCTACGACCATCACGGCGCGACAGCGCTACTCCGGATGTCATCATCTCCCTGGCGTACGCCCAGAGTCCGTAGTGCTGCAGCGACCTGGTCCGTCGAAGGTAGATATCCGCCCTGGACAGCGCGTCAAAGGCGCCCGCCATTTCGGAAGGAGAACGGAATTCCAGAGGTATGTTCTCCTCTATCCATAGTATCAGCTCCTCGGGAGTCTTGTTAATCCCCAATGTCGCGTCCCTCGCATCCCTGGCCGTTCTTGCGCCGAACATGTCCCTCAGGGCCGCATCAAGCTCAATCCCCTGATTGCGCCTGCCGAGGGCATCGGCGTCGGCGGAGCCGACGGCCGTCCTGCCCTCGACGAGCATCTGAAGGTCGTTTATCGCGCCTCTCAGGTCGCCTCCAGCGTTGCCAGCTACGCGTTCAAGCACTTCTCGGTCGACGTCAACGCCCTCCTCGCCGGCCAGTCTCTCGAGTACGGATGCCACGGTTCGGTCATTGAGCCGGTGGAACCAGACATTCTCGGCGAGGAACTTCACGGCAGATGCCTTCCTGGTGAGCGCGTAATAGTCGTTCACGATAAGGATCATAGGTTGGCCCGTCTCCTTGATCGTCTCGATGATTGCCCTGGCGCCTCCGTAGTCCTCCCTCCCGAAAAGGTTATCGGCCTCATCCAACACAATCAGCTTCCTCCTTCCTTCCGCAGTCGTGAGAAATTCTCCGTCCAGGGAGAAGGTCTCGCTGATAGCACCCATGCCAGCTACATGACGGATCGAGTCGGCGTTCCTGTGGTCAGAGGCGTTCATCTCAATGACGTCCCAACCGAAGTCATTGGCTAGAGCGAGAGCTGAGCTAGTCTTGCCGGTCCCAGGCTCCCCTCGAAGAACAAGTGCCCTCTTCTTCGGAGGGCCTTCCTTCCAGCCCTTGGCCCACCGCCTAATCGCACGGACCGCGTCATCGTTTCCAACAACGTCAGAAAGGGACCCAGGCCTGTACTTCTCCGTCCATTCTCGTCGCATTTCCGTGGGAAGTATCGGTTGTCCGTATTATATCTTCCACGGTAGCGGAGGGAAATGTACCCTCAGAGAGGCGCAGCAATCGAAGGATAGCACATAGATAGCAAAAGATTGCTGTACGATGTTAGACAGTGTATTGTTTAGCACAGACCTAAACATCACTCGAGACGACATAGTGGCTCGTGTGGCTTGACGCGCCGCCACCGTCCGATATCCTTGACGCTTCTTCTTCCTCTGGACCCATTCCAGATTCCATCCCGGGTAACGGATGCTTCGAGTACTCTTCCTTCCGGTCGTCGATATCCATTGTCAGATAGATTGCCGTAACCTCGATGCTCGAGTGACCCAGGTTCTGCTGAAGTGTCCTCAGATCAATCCCTGATTTCAGCGCATGGACTGCGTGAGTGTGGCGCAACACATGGGGGTGGCATTTATCCTTGTCCAGATTGATTTCGGTGCCGTATTTGAAGACGAGCCGTTCTATCTGGCGTCGCGAGAGCGGGCCTCGCTTGTTGGACACGAAGAGTGGGTCCTTCCTGTTCTTGCGAGTGCCCACGTAATCTCGCACCATCGCACGAGTCCATGAGTTCACGATGGGAACCTTGCGTCCTTCGCGATGCCGCTTGGCGTGCTGTATCGTGATCTCGCCTGCGTCGAGATCCACGTCACCGATTGTCAATGCCGACAGCTCACCTACGCGTATACCCGTCTCGTAGAGCAATTTCATGACGAGCCTGTCACGCATGCGTTTCGGGGTTTCGAGCAACGCCTTTAGCTCATTCTCTTTGAGATACTTTCTCATAGCGGATTCCCATCCCTGAGATCTTCGGACGATTGTCCGACATTCAATCGGATTGTACCTATTTAAAAATGTCGCATTTCCTGCCGAATCCGACTTCGGGCCCGCTTCGCGTCTCGGGACACCGTGGAAATCGACGACAAATGACCGATTTGTCGCCGTTTTCTACTTGAAGCACCGTCCTCATCGCGTATCCAGTATCAGAATCACAAGTCATGCGTGATACATTATAGCACGGAGAGGCGAAAATCCCAAAAAGCCTCAGGAGGATCTGAGCTAAAACCACATTTCAAGGGAATATTCTCTAGATTGCCCCTGTGGGGGCAATGCTACTCACGTGAATATAGTTCATTACGCAATATATCATGCCATATACGTTTCGTACTCTACAATTATATTGTCGACCTATCCTTTTGTCCGACAACGGCGGACGCAATGACACGCCATCACATAGCACGTGATACGTGATATCACGCCGGACACAGTTCGTCTCAGATTTCACGCACGAGGGGGATCGCCAGCCAAATCGTAATCACGGCGGATGGAAATCGCATCCCTTCAATGGCCTGGTCTTACGCATATGCCAGACATATATTACATAATATTTAACATTATAAGAACATAATAATTCTGCCGAGCGCTTGAAGTGGTGTCCAGGTAGAGCGAGGCGGTGACGATTATCAAGTGTCGTTCATCATTCACATATAGTATTCGCGAAAGTTCCGCGACAAATGCCATTAATATAGGCAACACATAGACATGAGGGATTCTCCCTTGGAAAAAGAGCAAACATGGAGGACTCGTCAAAGGGAAAACACGGAATTCTATGGTGTTCGGAAATCAGGAGAATGAGGAGTCACCGAGAGAGAGGGCCATAGGAGCGGAGAGAGTATGACGGTTAGGGTGAAGGCGTACTCAATTGGCGGGTTATTAGTGCAGATCGATATACCAACAAGATGCACAGAAAGTCTTCAGTGAATTCGTGCATAATTTCATTACTCCGATTCGAATATTGAGGTGTGTTGGGTTGCCAATGAAATCTCTATTGGTACTATCCTCATATCATCACAAGAACACGGAGAAGGTCGCTGAAGTCTTTGCGAAGGTTCTTGATGCAAAGGTGAAGGCTCCACGGGAAATAGATCCAGAAGAGCTTCAAGAGTATAGTCTAATAGGCTTTGGCTCAGGGATCTATGATGGAATGAACCACAGAGCTCTGCTTAATCTGGTTGATAGGCTGCCACAGGTCACAAACAAGAAGGCATTCATCTTCTCGACTAGCGGAGTTACGATGAAGAATCAGCCGAAGATTCACTTGCCGCTTATGGAGAAACTGCAGTCCAAAGGTTACACGATTGTTGATGAATTCAACTGCAAGGGTTTCAACACCAATAGTTTTCTCAGACTGTTTGGGGGAATGAACAAAGGTAGGCCCAACGCTGAAGACCTTAGACAAGCGGAAGAGGTCGCCCAGAACTTGAAGCAGCAGCTGCAAGGGGAGTGAAACCCGAACACATGCGCTCTTAGCATTCCATCATCATGACTCTATGAAAACGAGGGCTAGTGGAGATTCCTCTTCGATCCACCACTTCGGGAAAAGGCCATAGGGGCGGAATGCTAGAGAAAGAGCCATATGGGCGGGAGAATAATGCGGTGTGGGTGCTAAGTGTGGATTTCAAATACACTCTGGTAGGAGATCCGGCTGAGAGACTTGCGACAATCAAGAGGAGAGCTGCTCAGAAGTCCGTGACATTCGTGGGGGATTTGTCTAGAGGAACCTTTTCAGGAGACATGCCGTTGCCAATAATCGGAGATATGACAGTCAGAGGAAGGTACAGAATCAATGGCGACCAGATTACTGTGGCGGTATCAGACAAACCGGAGTCATACTCTTGGAAAAAGGTGGATGAGATGCTCCGAGATTTCATCGAGGGCGACTAGACCGTGAATGAGTTCATCCTATTCTCTACATGAAGAATCGGGCCAGCTATGGAATAAGCTCTCGGAAGCCATCTGACTCATTTCCATCCAGTCGAGAAGAGAAGCATCAGATACCAAGAGAGAAAAGGCCATAGGGGCGGAACTCCACCGATAGAGTAAAGAGTCGGCGAGCAGCTCACGAATACAGGGAATGGTATGAAGTGCCAGAGCTGTGGGAGCGAGAACCCGTCGGAGGATAGATACTGCGGGGCGTGCGGAAGCAGTCTACCTCACGAGGAAACCGGAGTTGAGGGATGGAAGAAGACATATGGAATACCAGGGTTTTACGAGAGCAGCGTTTCCGATGGGCCTTCTGGAGCTGAAATACGAACGAAGTTCTCACTTTTTGGATTCGAAGAGAGCACGAGATACCCGAGATGGATGATCACCTCGATGGCTTGGTTTGTCGTTAGTTTGACTTTCTTTCTCGGACTCCTGATTGTCTCAGTGGCGCTCAAAGCTGACGAAACAGACTTCGTGGGAATAGGACTTGGTGTGATAGCACTCGCTTTGCTCGCGGCATATGTCATCTACCGGATCTACTATAGACCGCCACGGCATTGAATCAAGTAGAAGATACCCGATCAGTTGAGAAAAGGTCATAGGGGCGGAACGTCTTCTCAGTGTGTAGCGGGGAGGGATTGGCACGAATGGTCAGAATGATGAAGAGGACGAGAAGAGACCACTCATACCCACTTTCGTCGTTTGCGCAACAGGATTCGTGTGCGCTGCAGTATTGATTGCCATTGCTGCTCTTGGACCGCTTGGGACGGGCGCGATAGAGTATAGAACCTCACAATCGGGCGTTTGGCAACTGGAAGGGCAGGATGTCGCAAATCTGGCCGTAGTGACTCCAGCCCTCCTCATAGGGTCGGTCCTTCACTTACTTCGAAGAGACGGTTCCAAGTACTTCTTGACACTGACGCCAATCACTCTAATGTATGCCGGGCTATCCATCGGAATCGGGCAGGAATGGGGGAACCCGGAGTATTCAGGCAACATCGAGGAGTATTCCTGGTTGTTCATGATCATAGTAATAGGCGGTTTGGTAATGTTGGTCGCGACTCTGTCCATGTTCTCTAAAGAAGACTGCCCAGATTTCAAACCAGGAGGATTGCGCATTTATGTGGCGATTATGTCTGTATTCCTCCTTCTATTCGCAATGATGTGGATTTCAGAACTTGTCGAGGTGATTTCCACGGGATCGACTTCCAGCGGATCGTACGAAGCCACTCCGACCGTCTGGTGGGTCGTCAGATACTTCGATCTCGGAATCACAATCCCGCTCGGATTCATCGCTCTGTTCCTGCTACTCAAGCGACCCGAATCAGCGTATTCGATTGTGCTGCTGGCATTCGGATTCTTCGTAACAACAGGAACGGCGGTCAATTCAATGGGATGGATCATGTTCATCAACGACGATCCAGAACTCCAAGCACCAGCGCTGTTGATCTTCATGGCACTCGCCCTTCTTTCCTATGTTGGCTACCTCTATCTTATCAAGGATAAGCTGCGGCTCCTTCGAACTCGGAATTGCTGAGTCTTCGTTTGGGAAAAGGCCATAGGGGCGGAACTCCTGAGAAAGCTTATATGATGCGGCTGGAATCGCGTCGACTAGGGAAGCGAGCGGACAACCGGGTCCAAGTCGAGGGCAAGGATATGACCAGCGCAATCACATTCGTACGCCTAGGCAGAATCATCGGCAACTGCTACATAATACGGACCGAGGCCGGTTTCATCCTGATTGATACCGGACGGGCTTCGAAGCGCAAGAAACTTGAGAAGGAGCTTGACGCTGTCGGATGCAGACCAGGGAATCTGCATCTCATTATTCTCACACACGGAGATTTCGACCACACGGGCAATTGTGCCTACCTCCGTGACAGATTCGGAGCCAAAATAACCATGCACCGTGACGATTCCGGAATGGTCGAACACGGCAATATGTTCCAGAATAGGACGACCGGAGGCTTTCTCATCAGGGGAATCGTGAACCTCCTGTTCAGAATAGAGAAGTTTAGACCAGATTTTGTGGTCGATGATGGATACGACTTCTCGGAGTATGGATTCGACGCTAGAGTCATCCATCTTCCGGGACACTCCAAGGGTTCAATAGGAATCCTAACTGCTATCGGCGACTTGTTTTGCGGAGATCTATTCATCAACACCAAGAAACCGGAACTCAATTCGATTGTTGATGATCCAATGGAAGCGAAGGCCAGTGCGGAAAGGTTGATAGAGCATGAGATCAGAATGGTCTATCCAGGGCATGGAAGACCATTTCTAATGAGTTCAATGATTTCATGAAGGAGCTTGTTCGAAAACCGGAGAGAAGAGGCCATAGGGGCGGAGGCGCAACGGGAAAAGAACTTAGGCCTCGCAGGAATTGAAGCATTCGAGGACTGAGAATGAATATCCGTAAAGTCGCAGGGTCATACGCAGTATTCATGGGTATAGCCATGGTTTCTATGTGGACAATGCTGATTGGCACTGGACAAGTCCCGGAAATCGAAACGGAACCAATTCGCATCTCATTTCACCTTGCAGGAGAGTTTCTCACGGCTGTTGCATTGATGGCCGGGGGAACCGCCCTGGTCCTGGGCTGGAGATGGGGGTTCAATCTCTACTTGGTGTCGATGGGAATGCTTTCATACACAATCGTAGTGAGTCCCGGTTACTACGGCCAGGAAGGTGAGTACGCTTTCGTGGCGATGTTCGCGGTATTCATGGCCATCACAGTAGTGCTGATTGCATATGCGTTGAAAGACGAATCCCTTTTCAGAGTCTAGACCAGGGGAAGATGTTCGTACAGGCGGAAGGAGAAGGAGGAGACTCAACCGTACTCTTGATGCGTAATGCTAATAATACCTTGCGCTGCTATTCGTGGAGGGTGATTGCATGAAAGTGCTCGTTACTTACATGTCTTCAACGGGGAACACGAAAAAGATTGCTGAAGCGATCTACAGCGAAATCACAGCAGACAAGGAAATCAAGCCGGTGAACGAGGTTGAGAGCCTTGGAAGATATGACCTGACCTTCCTTGGGTTCCCGACCCACGGCTATGGCCCTGACAAGAAGGCCAAGGCGGTGATGGAGAAGCTCTGCAAGGACAAGAAGAAGGTCGCATTGTTCGTGACGCACGCCGCCCCGGAGGACGAGCCCGAGGTGGCGGAGTACATGAAGAAGTTCATGCAGGCTGCGTCCGGCGCCGATATTGTCGGAGCCTTCGACTGTCAGGGACAGCTCGCATCCGGCGTGAAGTTCATAATGAAGATTTCTCCGAACAAGAAGCTGAGATCTGACGCGAAGAGGGACAATAGCCATGGCCAGCCGGATGCGAAACGTGTGGATAAGGCCAAGGCGTTTGCGCGAGAGACGATGAGCAGAGCAGCCTAGTGCGGAAGTATTCACTTCTCACACGGCGAATGAATTCGCTCTGGTCGGAGGCGATCTCCTGGTTTCGACCAGAGGGATAGTTGTGACAGTCGATAGCAGTCTATAGTGATTCAAGGATGGCGCTGGAGAATTCCTCAACCTTCTTCTGCCAATCCTCTTCAAGGGGTCCTTTGATGTCTTTCACCAGGACGTGTCCCTCCGCGACCTTCTGCAGTCCCTTCGCTAGAAGCATTTCGTTCATTACTGGCCTAACGCGCTGCCATTTTGTGCGCTCTTCCTCAGTGGGCATCTTCCCAGTCTTCTTGTCAGGTCGGGGGGCGCCCTCAGTAGTCAAGATGGCATACTTGGTACCTGGAGGCAGCACGATCTTCTTCAAGAGTCGACGCATACTGCCAATGGGTTTGCCGATTCGGCCGGGCGAACTGAAGACATACAAATCTGCTGGCGCAGGCTCCTTCGGTCGTACATCTCTTACATGATGAACATTCACAGTGACTCCTTTGGACGTCGTTAGCTTCTTGAACTCCTCTGCGACCTTGGCCCCATTACCGAATTTCGAGGCGTGGAAATATTCGATTCGCATACTTGTTGGAATCGCATCCATCCGATAAGGTCTTGTCGCATGGATGCCAGAACGAGACGAGCTTTATGTCAATATGAGCGAGGTATCGATTCCGTCGAATCAATCGAGTCGATAGCACGCCTCATGGTATTTAGGAGAATTCAAGAGATAGAACAGGCGCCATCGTGAGAAAAGGCCATAGGGGCCGAGCCGGCGATTGAATCCATCAACAGCTGTCACAGAAAGGGGCGTTGGAACAAGAGAACCACAATTAACGCTACGACAGCCAACAGCCAGAAGAGGAGACTCTTCCAGATCCTCAATTGAGAGCGATATCTGTAATCCGCCTGCAAGCCCGCCCTATCACCAAACTGCCTCGACGGTGGTAGGTGTATACTAGCCATGGTATGTCATTAAGGGTTGACGCCTTAAGAGTATTCATGGATGTCCGTCAGAGAAAAGGCCATAGGGGCGGAATGCCAGGATAAGCATTAAGAGGACACTTGTGCCTGAGTCTCCCGTGAACCCTTCCGATTCTTCTGTCAACACGAATACCGTCCCCAAGAGTGAAAGAAAGAAGCGCAGGAAGGAGTACAGAAAGATAGCAGAACTGCAAACGAAGAAGGAAACTGAAGAACGAACGAGATGGCTCGAGGAAGCCAGGCCAAAAGTAGTAGAGATAGAAAAGAGGCTCGAACTCAACCCATCGCTGAAGCTTTCTAAGAAGGACTGGAAGATTCTCGGGTCGTATTACTACCTATCTGGAAAGTCAACCACCAGACCCCGAACCTTGGAGGAGGCAAAGATGCGTGGCTGGAAGGAGTTGATGAGGTTCAAGGTGATTTCCGAGAGCAAGGAATTATCCACAATCTTCTGGAATCAAGCGGGGATCCACCTGGACTTTTCTCCAAGCAGCTTGGAGGTAATTGACTCGACCCCGTTTCTATCCCGTCTTAGAGACCCGAAGAGAGTAGAGGATTGGGGATTGACTGGAATCTATTACTACTACTTCCGAAAAATGATTGGCAGCTACTTCGGAATGGTCATTGTCCGCAACTTGGGCGGAGAATGGAGGTACCCTTCACGCTTGTTGCGTATTGTTGCCTTCAAATGCTTGTATTTTCCTTGGTTCTTCGATAGGTTCTTCGTCGTGGTGAATGGCGTGAAGATACCTGTCATGAGGATTGTCAGATTATGGTGCGACGGCAGTGGCCGAGTTCCGTCTCTCGCAGAGGCGTACGAAACGATTAAGCGCAACGGAATGTGGCCGTGATTCATTGAATAATTCGTTCCGTGAGAAAAGGCCATAGGGGCGGAAGTGCATACCAATTGCAGGTCGAGGGGAATGGCGAAGAAGGTCAAATGGAACCGCAAGCGGGCATGGAATGGTGAACCCTTGATTTGCCCGAGGTGCGGGAGCGAGAATCGACCATACTCCACCAAATGCTGGATGTGCCGCTTTCAATTCGTGGATGGTCCGACCATAGCTCGGGTTCAGTCCGAAGGCAAGGAATACATAAGGAGCATACCTCTGCGGCGCCGGCTTGTTGATGAGACATTCTTGGGGTTGCCTATTTGGATCGAGCTCCTCATTCTTGCAGCTATATTACTGGGTCTTGCCGGGTTTCTTTAGCTGCATTGACCCTGATTGCCAAGATAGTTCGTGTGCGAAGCGACGCTAAGATACCGTGTTCATTTATGCACTTCAAGGGGGTAGTTTGCGCTAACGGATGCGCAATGAAACCGTCTCCACAAACATGCTCACTATGTACATGACTGCAGCGTTTCAAAGGGGCTTATGTCCTTCACCTAGCTCTGATGTTTTAGAAGGAATGGTGAACAGGAACACCGCTTATGTCCACCGCTCATACAAAGTATCGCGAAAAGAGAAAGACAGAGAAAAGGGGCATTCGCCCCCAAGAAAGAAGTGCGTTTACATCATGCCTGGGGGCATTCCGCCCATGCCGCCACCCATGCCGCCCATTCCTCCACCAGGTGGGCCCTGCATCTCGGATGGGCTCATCTTCTTCGACGCGATTACGTCGTCGATCCTGAGCACCATCGAGGCGACCTCGGTGGCGGACTCGATGGCCTGCCTCTTCACGCGAAGCGGTTCGAGGACCTTCGTCTTCACCATGTCGGAGACGCGGTTCTCCATCACGTCGACGCCGTGGGCCTTGCCGACCTTCTTCGTGTGAGAGTTCTTCAGCTCGATCAGCACATTGATCGCGTCCATCCCCGCGTTCTCGGCGAGCGTCCATGGGATTATCTCGAGGGCTTCTGCGAACGCCTCGATCGCCAGCTGCTCCCTGCCGCCTACGCTCTGTCCGTAATCGCGCAGCTTCAGAGCCAACTCGATCTCGGTTGCCCCCCCGCCGGGAACGATCACTTCATCCTCGATCGCGACCGAGACGACCTTCAGGGCGTCGTGCAGGGCGCGCTCCGCCTCGTCGACGACGTGCTCCGTACCGCCCCTGACCAGGACGGAAACGGCCTTCGGGTTCCTGCATCCAGTGACGAAGGTCATGTCGGAATCCCCGATCTTGACTTCCTCCACCTCGGCAGCCTTGCCGAGCTCCTTCGGGCTGAGGTCGTCGAGGTTGGTGACGACCTTGCCGCCAGTGGCCTTCGCAAGCTTCTCCATGTCCGATCTCTTCACCCGACGAACGGCGTACAACCCCGCCTTCGCGAGGTAGTGCTGCGCGAGGTCGTCGATCCCCTTCTCGCACATTATGACAGTAGCGCCGGACTTCGTGACCTTGTCGACCATCGCCCGGAGGGTGTTCTCCTCCTCGTCGAGGAACTTCTGCATCTGCATCGGATCCCTTATCTGGATCTTCGCCTCGACCTCGGTCTTCTTTATCTCGAGGGCGGAGTCGACCAACGCGATCTTCGCGGCCTTCACCGACTTGGGCATCCTCGGATGAACGCGCTCCTTGTCCAGAATGATGCCCTTGATGAGCGTCGAGTCCGAGACGGATCCGCCGTGCTTCTTCTCGACCTGAACGTTGTCGATGTCTGCCACGTACCTCTCGCCGGATTTCTCAGCGATTGACGAGACAGCCTCCACCGCGATCGACGCGAGGGTATCCTTCTCACCACCGACGCTCTTGCCAGTCATCGCGGTCATCGCGACGAGCTTCAGCGTCTTCTTGTCCGTTGGGGACACCTTGACGCCCATCCCCTTGAGCACCTTGACGGCCTCTTGGGATGCGAGTCTGAACCCGTTCGATATAACCGTCGGGTGTACGTTCTGCTCGATCAGCGATTCGGACTTCTTGAGCAGCTCCCCGGCGAATACGACCGCAGATGTCGTGCCGTCTCCGCACTCGTTGTCCTGAGTCTTGGAGATCTCGACGACCATCTTCGCAGCCGGATGCTCGATGTCCAGTTCCTTCAGGATGGTGGCGCCGTCGTTGGTTATCACGATATCACCCATGCTGTCCACGAGCATCTTGTCCATGCCCTTCGGACCCAGGGTGCTTCTGACGGCGTCCGCCACCGCCCTTGCAGCCATTATGTTGTTCGAATGGGCTGTTCGGCCCTTGGTGGATTCCGTTCCTTCTCTCAGTACTATGACTGGTTGGTTTCCCAGCATTCTACATGTCTCCAGGTTGGCAAGTATGACAGAACTTCTATATAACATATGCGCATCAGAACGCATCAATCAGGTCGATGCCTCGGCTGAGACACTCCGCTCTGAGCACCGACGCAGCGTCAGGGTCGAGGGTCCTCATCCCATCAACGGATTCCATGAGCCCGGAGTTGGAGACCGAGCCCTCCAGTCGTCTCTTCGCGATGGGCTTCGGGTTCCATCCGTCCCACATTATCCGCCTCACGCCAGAGAGGTCAGCTAACTCGACAAGCCGGCGAAGTGACGATTCGGCATCGGAGATCGCAGGGACGATCGGTGCCGCCATCAGGTACACGTCGATCCCGGAATCAGCCAGCCTCCTCAGCGCCTCGAACCGCGACTCCGGCGGCGGGGCTCCAGGCTCGATGACTGAGGACGCTCTCTCGTCGACGGTGCCGACGCTCAGCCCAACCTCGACGTCTGACCATCCAGATAGGATGTCCATGTCCCTCAGGACGAGGTTCGATTTGGTCAATACGCTGGTTCGCGCCTTGAAACGCTTGAGGACCGAAAGACACCCTCTCGTGAGTTCGTGCTCAGCCTCCAACGGTTGGTACGGGTCCGTCACCGTCCCGACCCCGTAGACGCCCTCGCAACTGCGGGAGAGCTCACGCTTGAGCCTCTGGACGATGTTCACCTTGACCTCGACGACCGACCCCCACGGCCGCCCCGTCTCGAACCGGGTGACGTCCTGGGCGTAGCAGTAGGCACATGCATGACCGCAGCCCCTGTATGGGTTGACCGCCCTGTCCAACCCGGGGAGGCGGGATGGCGAGGCAGCCGTGGAGCATTTCACCAGCCTCACTTCCATACGGTCAACCCCGGAAATCCTCGATACGCCTCTGGTAGAGGGCGTCCTTCAGCACGGCGCTGCTCTTTATCCATCTGGACATCGGGATATCCATCATCCCGGAGATGTGAGTGAGGGCACCGCCAAGTGTGGAGAAATTGTGGGGAGGGCCTTTGAGAGCCGCACGGACGTTCTCCCTCACATTCCAGACACCTACAGGAAGGATGTAGCCTGGGTGCGCTTCCCGCATGATGCACACCCCGGCCTGTCGTCTCTCACGGGCCAGTAACTCGTTCACTGCCAGCCTTGCCGCGTAATAGCATCCTCCGATGCTGGCGTAGGTCTTCCTTCCATCGAAGAACTCGTGGTCGGACATGATCGCGATCCTGTCGTTATGTGGGTTCCACACGGTCTTCGGATACCATGCCTCGATGAGCTCGTAACGCCAGGAGGAAGGCATCATGAGAATGGCCCACCTGTTGTCCAGACTCCGGGTCTCGTACACCCTGAACTGATCGATGAAGGGGTGGGTCTTCGTGGAATCGAGGAGATGCTGGCCGAGTTGAGTGTCGACAGCGGTTATGCTCCATCGTGTGGGGACGAACCTGCGTCGCCGCTCCAAGCCGAAGGCGCCGACGCTGAACGCCCTCTGGATCTGGGATACAAGCGCACCGTCCGAGTACAGGTCGACGACTGCGTCCTTGGCGAGAAGATCGCCATCGAAGAACGCCTTCTCGAGTCTCCTGTCGAATCTGCAGTTGGATATGTTGAACCTCTCGAGAGGAGCTGATGGGCCGAACGGCTGCACGTCGTCATCGACCGTGAGCCTACCTACCGGCTTCTTCCTGAACTCAGCATCGACCTCGGGGGGTTTGCTGGCCAAAGCGAGTTCCCTCGTCCTCGTCACGAGCCTGCTCGAGCTGCCGACGTCCTGAACGTCCACCCAGTGCATCCCCCTCACGAGGTTCGACCGGAAGTCGATAACATCGTCTATGGAGAGGCCAACCCAGCGTTCTGGGGTGTCAAGCAGAGACGTGTCTCCCTGATATGGCGGGATCATCGGGCCGACTGCAACCTTGGGATATCCCATGCGACCTACGAAGACGCTCGGGGGGGAGTTCCCCTCGATGTCCAGGCTGTAGATGCGGTCCCTGGCCTTCGTCGCCGAGAAGTAACGGGCCAGGACACTGCATCTGCTCTTTCCGCAGAGCATCTTCGAACCCTTGCAGTAGACACATCGGGATGATCTCACCCGGACATCGCCGCTCGACAGGACATCCTCGAAAAGGACAGGGTTGTCCACCATAGCTGAGGACCGGTCGAAGCTGGATAGATCCATCCTGAACGCCCATCGCTCAGGAGATAGATAAGTCGCTCGCACAGCAGGCCGAAAGTGCGACGCCCCCGGCACTCAGGTCAAAGTAGATATACGCTGGAAGTACTCACCACAGACGGGCCGTAACATGGCCATCCTGGAGGGGCATCGACAAGCATGATGGAGGCAATCGTATCTCTGCGTGAGCCAGAGAACTGGATAAGTGATATATCTGCCAGATTTCCTGCGAAGATCAGGGTGATAGACCGGATGCCGTACTCTGAGAAGGGCGTGAAGGACCTTGTGGAGATATCCGCGCCTCAGGATGTGATGGAAGAGATCCTCGAGGCCATCCTCAAGAACCCCCTTGTCACAGACGTCGACACGACCGTGACCGAGAGGGGGAAGGTGATAAGTGCGGTGACGACTGCGAGGTGTGAGATTTGCCGCATTCTGACGGATTCCGGCGTCTTCCTGATATCCGCACAGTCCAAGGATGGCGGCAAGGTCGAATGGACTCTGATCGTCAGTGAGAAAGAGGTGCTCAAGGACATCTTCGACCACCTGAAGAAGAAGAGCGTCGATGCGGAACTGATCAAACTGACCAAGATCGACGACAGGGAATCGCTCACCGAACGGCAGGACAAGATAACCCAGGTCGCGTTCGAGCGCGGGTATTTCGATTATCCCAAACGTATAAGCCTGAGAGAGCTGGCAAGGATGTTCGATGTGTCTCCGTCGACCCTCTCGGAGATACTGCGGAAGGGCCAACGGAAGATCGTTCTAGACTACTTCAAGAAGCAACGACACAACATCTGATGACGATTCATGAAGCACATGATGCCTGGTGACGAAGGAGAGAGACCCGAACCACACAGACGGTAACTTAAACTACACGCGCGAAGGTTAGGGACGCAGAAGGGATGACACAGAGGTGCCGACGGATGCCTACAGAAGAACAAGTGGTTGAGGCGCTGAAGGAGATAATCGATCCTCACACGAACATGAACGTGTATGACATGGGACTGATATCCGGAATCGACGTCACGGAGGATGGGGTGAGCCTGACATTCAGGCCCACATCCCCGTTCTGCCCGTTGGGCGTGCATCTGGCTCTCAACATCAAACGAAGGCTCATGAGCATCAATGGCACTGAGAAGGCGGATGTGAAGGTCGTCGGGCACAAGCAGGAAGAGATGATCAACCGAGAACTGGAAGCTGCCTGAGCCCCAGTTCCGGGTCACGCTCCGAACTTGCTCGACCTGTTGGCCATCCCGAGAACGATAGGTAGTAGGTCGATTCCGCGGATCCTGCCCAGGGCTCCGGACGCTGCTGATATCTCGTCGAACGCTCGAACGCCGTCGATCCTGGAGTCCGCCCCCGAGATCGCTACCGGCACGGGGTCCGCGCTATGGTCCTTCACCGTGACAGGCGTGGAGTGGTCAGCAGTAAGCACGACCACGACCTCCTCGTGGATGCTCTGCAATGTCCTTCCCAGCATCATGTCGATGTTCTCAATGACCTGGACCTTCTGCCGGAAGTCGCCGTCGTGGCCAGCGATGTCAGGGGCTTTCACGTTGACGAAGACCAGGTCGTTCTTCTCCAGCAGGTCTATCGCTGCGTCCGCCTTGGCTGCATAATCCGTGTCCAGGCCTCCGGTGGCTCCCTCGACATCAGGGACCCCCATGCCGATCATCCGGCATATGCCCTTGACCAGTGTGACGCCGGCAACCGCAGCACACTTCATACCGAAGCGCTGATGAAGCGGTTCAAGCTTTCCTAGGCTTCCGGCGCCCCTGGGAAGCACGATGTTCGCCGGATGATGCCCCTCCTTCATCCTGCTCTCGTTGACAGGATGCTTCGAGAGGATGTCGTACGACTTCGCCACGAACTCATTGAGGATCCGCGCTGTCTTCTCCGCCTCGGGCGATTCTGCGCACGCCTTCAGGACCTCCCCCTCGCGGTGCGGGTCGACCTCGGTCACCCTGTGGTCTAGACCGGGGCCTCTGAGCACGAGGACCGCCCTGTGCTCGGATGCCTCCCTGAATATCACCTCGACATCCTCGATCCTCATGCCCGAGAGGGCAGCGGCGAGCTCCGCCGTTCCCGATCTGATGCGGCCGGCTCTTCGATCGGTTATCCTCATGCGTTCATCGGATGTCGCGAAGTTGCACCTGAAGGCCACATCACCTTCCACGAGCGGTATCTCCGCCCCAGCTGCTTCGATCGGCCCCCGTCCGGTGTAGACCTTGTACGGGTCGTAGCCAAACAAGGCGAGGTGGGCGGTGTCACTTCCGGGAACGACTCCAGGAGCTATCACATCCATTGTACCTGAGACACCGTTTCTAGCGACCGCGTCCATCGCAGGCTTTCGGGCGACCTGAAGGGGTGTCTTCCCCTCGAACTGCTTGACCGGCCGGTCGGACACGCCGTCACAGACCACCATAAGGATCTTCTTCGCGCTCATCGGACGTTGGGGAATGACATAGGCCAGTAATTAACCCCTACCCTCGGTCCAGAGTCCTCCGGGTGGAGAGCACGACCAGCAGGCAGATGACATAGGACAGACCGCACGCCATGACAACCGCGTCTATCCCGTAGCCGAGATACACGGGGGCCAGAAGCACCGGGGAGACGGCGAATCCCATGAACCTCGCTGAGTTGAAGATGGAGGAGGATTCGTCCTTCCTAGATGGGGCGGCCCTCATGAGCATCGTCAGCAGGGCGGACCATACGAAGCTGCTACCGAATCCGATCAACGCCAGAAGGACTATGTACGGAAGCATCCCCCCGACGAACTGCATCGAGATTGTCGACGCCGCCGCGACTATCAGGCCGAGCGAGACGCAACACCTCGTGCCCTTCCGGTCCACCAGCTTGCCAGCAATCGGCGAAATGAACACACCCGACAGGCCTGAGAACATGAGGATGAACCCAATCTCACCCGAACCCATGCCCACCCCATCCGGGCCCAGGTGGACGGAGAGATAAGACATGACACCGATGAAGGACACGAATACCAGGAATCCGGTTGCCGACAACCGCAACACATCTCTGTTCGACGCTGTCGACACGAGTCTCCCCAGAGACTGCTTGGCGGTCGTCTTCGTGAGGGGGGACTCGGACCCTCTCCGGAACACGACCAGGACGGCGACGAGAACCACAGATGCCAGAAGTGCTATCGCGATGAAGGCGAGCCTCCAGTTGTACTCCGCGAACAGACCCCCCATCAGAGGCCCGACCGTCACGCCTGCGGTGCTAGTGCTTCCCAGGTAGCCCATAGCCAGACCCTGCCGAGCCTTGCCTGCGATGTCGGACACGATGGGGACGAGCACCGGGGCGACGAACGCGTATCCAACACCCTGGACCACTCTGACCATCAGAAAGACCAGAAGGGAGGGCGAAAGGGCTGCACCGACCGAGCCGACGATGTAGACAAGCAGACCCAGGCTGAGGGTCAGACGGCGGTCATACGCGGTGGAGATCGATCCGGAGAAGATCTGGATAACGGCGAACGGGACCATGAAGGCGGGAATCGCGAGAAGAACGGCGTCGCCAGTAGTGTTCCACTCGATGGCAAGGACGCCGACCATGGCGAGAATCGCATTCCCCGCCACCGGCCCCGTGAACGAGGCGGCGTAGGCCACGATCTCCCCTGACCTCAATCCAATCACTCCGGGTCCCTGGACTTAGCGAAGCGCGAGCGCATGGATGCGCCGAGGGGGAGATTTGAACTCCCGTGGTGACAAGCACCAGTAGCTCTCGAGGCTACCGCCTTAAACCGGGCTTAGCTACCTCGGCAATCCAGCGAAGATGCCCATGCATCACCGGCCAAGTATTTGTCGTTTTCAATCGCTGACATGGGTCTGAACCGATTTGAATGGTTGGACAACCGATCTCCAGGGACCAGCCAGGACGGGCAAACCGTTTATCTACGAGGGCCCCGTTCGTGTGGACCATGAGGGTGCGCGTCAACCTGCTTCCCACAAGGAAGGAGACGATGGTCATCGACCTCGATGGTCGCGCCACGATCGAGGATGCGATCAGGGCAATTGGGCTGCTACCCGACGGCTGGCTAGCCGTCCGCCAAGACGAGCCCCTCTCCTTGGACGAGAACCTCGAGGAGGATGACGATATCGACCTCATATCCGTGGTATCGGGCGGCTGACCGCGGAGGTACTGGCACCCCCTGAGACAATTATATCGTGGTCATGGAAAAGTATTTATCGGAGGGCGTATTAGTAGTGATTCGAAGAACAGCGCGTAATCGTCTATATTGACATCATCACGATTAGTGTCATCATAGAACGGGGCGTCTGGCCGAGGCCGAGGCGTCCGTTCCAGGACATTTATCAAGCCCGCGTTCGAAAGGAGCTCCGGCAGAAGTCAGCTCCAGCTGAACCGCGAGAGTGCGATGACTAGAGGGCTGTTCTGAGCAGAAGAGGCGAAAACATGGACATAGATCCTAGTACAACGAAGTATTTGATCCAGGCGAAGCTGTCTACTGACGGCATCGTCGAGAAGCCAGACATAGTCGGTGCAATATTCGGACAGACCGAGGGGCTGCTCGGTGAGGAACTCGATCTCCGAGACCTTCAGAAGAGCGGTAGGATAGGCAGGATAGAAGTCGAGGTATCCTCGAACAAGGGCAGGTCCGAGGGGACGGTATACGTGCCTTCGAGCCTTGACCAGGTGGAGACAGCGATTCTTGCGTCATCACTTGAGACGATCGACAGGGTGGGGCCGTGTAAGGCCCGCATCGCGGTCGAGAAGATCGAGGACGTCCGGGTGGCAAAGCGAAACAAGATAGTAGACCGGGCGAAGCAGTTGCTGACCGAACTGATGAAGACCTCCAAGACCAGCGGGGGCGACCTAACGGACTCGGTCCGTCAGACGTTCCAGATGGAAGAGGTCGTCCACTACGGACGCGAGAGGCTGCCGGCTGGACCGAACATCGACGACTCAGACGCGATCATCGTAGTCGAGGGGAGGTCAGATGTGCTGAACCTCCTCAAGTACGGCATAAAGAACGTAATCGCTGTCGAGGGCACGAGCATACCAAAGACGGTCGTGGACCTCGCCAAGGAGAAGGTCGTCACGGCTTTCGTCGATGGCGACAGGGGAGGCGAGCTCATCGTCAGGGAGCTCATCCAGGTTGCTGAAGTGGATTTCGTGGCGAAGGCTCCGGCGGGACAGGAAGTGGAGGAACTGACGCAGAAGCAGATGGTCAAGTGTCTGAGGAACAAGATACCCTCCGACCAGTTTGCAGAAATGTTCAACCTCACACCGGGACATTTCAGAAATGGCGAAAAAACAGGCAAAGACCGCAACTCCCGGGGAGACCGTCATGGAAAGCCCGAGGACGACCGGGGAAAACGCCGGGACCCGCCAAGCAGGCCTGAGGGCAAGGGTGGCGACAGGAAGCTGTCCCCCGACCAGTCTCAGCTCAGGGAAGTCCTGAAGGAGCTCAGCTCGACCTCGAAGGCCAAGCTGCTCGACGCGAAGGGCAAGGCCCTCACGGAAGTCCATGTGGCCAAGCTGGCCGAGACTCTCAAAGGAGGAGGAACAGGGGTCAAGTCCGTCGTTCTCGACGGGATAATAACCCAGCGAATCCTCGACCTCGCAGTAGAAAAAGATATCACCACGGTAGTAGGTGTCAAGGTAGGCAACATAGCCAAGCTTCCGACGAAGATATCGGTATTGACGAAGGAAGACCTGGGCTGAACCCGTGGATGGCCATGACAGACGAACCCGAGAAGGGGACTCCGACACTTCTCGAATCATTCGAGACGACGGAAGAGATCAGGATATCTCCTGACCCGCTCGAACGCGTGATAGGCCAGGAGGAGGCGGTTAGGCTCGCCAGGATCGCAGCGTCTCAGGGGAGGCATTTCCTGCTGGTCGGCCCGCCCGGGACAGGCAAATCGATGATAGCTCAGGCTCTGGCCCTCTATCTTAGTCGGCCCACGGAGGAGATCCGGGTCGTCCACAATCCCGAGAACCCCGAGAGACCGATGGTGGAAGTCAAGAAGTCTGGAGAGGTCAAGAAGGAGAGTGAGTCCAAGGGCTCTGCCGAAGGGGAATTCATCGACCCGAAGGAGGCGCCGGTGAACGTGGCGGAGCGCCTGGGATACAGATGTGCCAACTGCGGCGACTACTCCTCCCCGAAGGAGACCTTCTGCCCGAAATGTCAGCAGACCAAGGTCACCTACGGCCGTCCCACGACAAACAACCCTTTCGGGGACCTGCTCGGAGGCCTCGTCGAAGCGACGATGGCCGGAATGGCGGGCAGGGACAGAGTCACAACCACGAGGAAGCGGTTCGGCAAGGAAGAGGTCGTGGTCTTCGAGCGAGCAGGCGAGATGATCAAGGTCCTCGACCAGCAGGCGCTTGAGAGCCGGCGGAACTTCGAGAAGCTGAGTCCGAGGAAGGTCATAGTGCCGATAGACAGAGACACCTTCATCCTGGCGACAGGGGCCAGCGAGACGGAGTTGCTCGGAGACGTGAGGCACGACCCCTACGGCGGCCACCCCCAGCTCGGGACCCAGCCGTACGACCGGGTCGTGGCGGGGGCGATCCACAGCGCCCATCAGGGGGTGCTATTCGTCGACGAGGTGCCGCATCTTGGACATCTACAGAGGTTCATCCTGACAGCGATGCAGGAGAAGAGGTTCCCGATCACAGGACGGAACCCACAGAGCGCGGGAGCTAGCGTAAGAGTCGACAATGTCCCGTGCGACTTCATATTCGTGGGAGCCTGCAACATTCAGGATCTGCATCACCTACTCTCCCCCCTCCGGTCGAGGATAAACGGGGGAGGATACGAGGTCCTGGTCGAAACGGTCATGCCAGACACTGACGAGAACCGCGCGAAGATCGCGCAGTTCGTGGCGCAGGAGATAGCCATGGACGGAAAGATACCGCATGCCACGAGGGAGTCGGTCGGCATCGTCATCGATGAGGCGAGGAAGCGGGCGAGGATAATCGACAACAGCGACAAGTCCCTGACGCTCCGACTCCGCGAACTCGGGGGACTGGTCAGGGCCGCGGGGGACATCGCGATGGGTGAGCGGGCCAAGTACATCGAAGGCAAGCACATCCGCGACGCCCTCAGGCGGGCTCGTCCTGTCGAGGAGCAGATCAAGGAGAGATACGGTAGCTACATCGGAGGCGTCTCAAAGGATATGAGCACATCGGAGAAGGAGAGCTCGCCGTATCACTACTGGAACGTGCATGCCCACGACGACAAAACGGGCTACAGATAACTGTTCTTCGTCTCAGCTCTGCAGAATCTTGATCATCTGGTAGGCGCCCTCGCCGTTCAGATAGAAGTTCTCTATCTCGCCGGACACCGAGTAGCCGTGGCGCTCGTAGAAGGAGATGGCGGACGAGTTGCTCTTCCTGACCTCCAACCCTATGGCACGGAACGCCCCGGCCAGACATCGGTCCTCTAGCTTCTTCAGGAGCGTCGACCCGTATGAACGTCCCCTGTGCTCCGGAAGCACGGCGAGCATGAGCACACGCGCGACCCGCTTCTCCGACTCCACAGCTGCCACGAGACCGATTATCTGTCCATTCTCCTCAGCGACCATGAACCCATCTGACCAGATGTTGTGGAGGGTCAGATAGAGCGAAGGCGGGTACGTCTCCCCGAGGGACCTCTTGACCACGCGCATCACCGAGTGTATGTCATTTATGGAGAAGCGGCGGACTATCATGGCATCGGGCAGAACCGTCATAGGTGTCATTAATCTTGCGCGTGTCAAGCGGCTATCGACTCCTCAGTCCACGCCTCCGGAGGATGAGAAGCAGCAGGGCGCCTCCGAGAGCCCCTGGAACGATTGACGCATAGGTAGCCACACTGTATCTCTCCTCCACGGGGGGACGATGCTCGCTCACCACTCGGATGGTGATCGCCTGGGTCGCTTCGTTTCCCCACGAGTCCGTCAGGGTCAACACGACTTTCATCTCGCCCGGAACCGTCAGGAGGAAGGAGACGGAGGGCGTGTCCGCATCCACCGACCCATCCCCGTCGATGTCCCACTGCACTCCAACCAGCATCCTGTCATCCGAACACCCCTCCGATGTGAGGGTCACCCAGCTGCCGCACGACTCGACGATATCCTTGGGAGCGTCGATGAGGGGAGCGACCCGATCCGGATACCAGTCCGCCTCGAATGCCTCCGTGAAGTAGCTGGCCACCTCGAGTGAGTCGACCACAGCGGCAAGCTCGCGGTTCCTGGCGAAGGACGCGTACACCCAGTTGTTGCTCGAGACCACCGTCCTCCTGCCATCGGCTATCACGCCCTTGTTGTGCATGACGGTGACCGGCCCCTCGGGATCCATGAGGCGGGCCGAGCAGTTGAGGGATTCCCCGGACCCTACGGCGACGAAGGCGTCGACGACCTCGCCATTTCGGTCCAGGTTGAACCATGACGAGTCCAGAAGCGCTCTGCACATGACGCCGTCTCTCGCGCGGTCAATCACGCTCGAGACCAGCGGGCTGAGCGACTCGTCACCCGACCATCTCGTACGCCATCTGAGATCCGCCTGGAACTGCTCGACGATCAGCTCCCTCTCCGACTGGAGCGTGTCGCACAAGAACGGATGTACCAAGGACCCGTCCGGCGAGACCACCAGCGTCACGGTCGCGGATGATGAAGTGGTGAATGGGCGGAACATGCCGAGCTCGTGCTGGCTCTCCACCAGTGCCGGGGCCTCTGCCTGGGAATCATACCTGGCATCATGCAGCCAATCCGTCACGCACGGTCGGTCCGCCCTCCAGTCGTCCTCAAAGGCCGTGGTCAGGTAAGCAGCGAGTCCGTTGCTGACGGCGGCCATCCCCCAGCCCCGGTTGCCGAAGACCCGGTCGGCCGGTATCCCGCTCGGGACCGCGTTCTCGGAGAGTACGATGACATCGGTGGAATCGATGACGAAGTACTTCGAGTGAAGGGCGGCGACGTGCTTCACGATGCCATCATCGAGCGCTCCCGTCAGGACTCGGACCGAGGCTCCAGAGCCAGCCAGAACCGACAGCGAGGCCACTGCTCGCTCATCCATGCCCCCGACGGGGTTTCCGTCAACGAGCAGGCTCACGTTCACCCCTCGACATAGGGCTCGCAACAACGCATGGCAGACGATGGGGGACGAGAATTCGTATGAGCACACCCTTATGCTCTCCCGTGCGGCGTCCAGCCTGGCAACGACCACATCCGCAGAGCAGTCCGGGCTCAGGAACGCGGTGAGACTGCCGGGGTCAACGATGGTCGCATACGGTTCCCACGAGGTGTAGCCGTACCTGTGCTCTCGAAATGGCATCCAATCGGTGGATGTGCCTGCATCCGCGAAACCGTCCGAGGACCTCACCCTCACAAACACCTCGCCAGCGCGAGGGGACGCGAGCGGTGGCCCCGTCCAGCCGGTCGACGTCTCGGCGCAGTCGCCGTATACGACGAAGTCGAGCACAGCCCCATGGCCATCTCGAAGCAACAGGGAATCGCCGTCGTTCCCCAGCCTGAATGAGCCGGATACCTGGACGCCGATGTCGCTCGAGGGGCCATCGAGGCATACCTCCGGCAGGGTGCCATAGGCTGCGAGATAGGAGGATGTGTTGAAGCTGACCGCGAGAGACGCACACGGTCCTACGTACATCTGGTCCGAGAAGACGACGGCGCCCTCCCCGTCCGTGACCTCCCAGCCCTCGACCGAAACGCTACTCCTCCCCGCATTCGTCAGCACGAAATACTCGTCGTCGCAGACAGCGTTCGGGTAGAACTCCGATAGGACTACGCCTGAGGGGATCGCCGAAAGGGCGTGAACGCAGCCTTCTGAGACGGCACGTTCGGGCTCTGGACCACCCATGAACGGAATGCATGTTATCGCGAACGCAATCGAAAGCACTACGACGGTGTGTGCCACTCCGGTCTCCGAGTGGTTCTCAGGGAAATAGCACCGTGATTACACGCAGGCTTCGCTTCATCGTTGAATGCCGACGGCAAGGTCCAGGAGAACCCTCTTCGGGTCGGAGGCCTTGACGACGCCGCTCGCAAGGAGTACGCCGTTTGTGCCGAGTTCGATGGCCTTGGACGCGTCTTCTCCCGTCTTCACGCCTGCACCGCACAACACCTTCACTCCAGGGAACGCCGCCTTGGCCACACGCACGGACTCGCCGACGATCTCCGGGTTCGCGGTTGTGACGGACACCTCTCCGCCTATCAGTTCAGGAGGTTCGATCGCGACGAAGTCCGGCTCGAGGGCTGCACACGCCCTCGTCACCTGGAGGTCGTTCGTGCATACGACCGTCGATAGCCCATCCCGTTTGGCCTTCCCGACGAGAGAGGATATCTCGGATATGCGGAGGCGCCTCTCGGAGTGGTTCAACAGGGTTCCCTTGGCACCCGATGCTAGGATGTTCTCCAACGCGACATGGCCCGTGGTACTTCCGGGTTTGAGGTCGTCGGCATGCTGGGAGAACACCGGGATCGTGACCGCGGCGACCACGGAGGCAAGGTCGGGCATGGGAGGGGCGACCACGATCGCCATCCCAGTCTCGTCGGAGACGCTCTCGCAGATCCTCGCCAGTGCGACCGCCTTGGCGCCGCTCGACTCCAGATAGGTCTTGAAGTTGACGATGATGACTGTCTCCGACGCGCTCAAGCCGATCCACCTCAGTCCAGGGGCTTCATGCGCGGCTCGAGCTTCTTCAGTATCTCAGGCCTCGTCGTGTACTCCAACTCGCTCGGCGAGACGATGCCTGGCATGAACGGCCCATGCCCTCTCATGTAGACCGAGACGTCCATGGCCTTGTTCCTGACATAGTCCCATTCGCTCCCGGAGAAGTAGTCAATGGGCTCGTGCACGCCGGGTCCAGCATCCGCTGGCTCCAGGCCCTGGATCCTCCCGTTGGATATCTGAATGCCCAGGGCGCACACCCTCGGTGGCCCGTCATGATACGAAGGATCCGAACCCTCCACGCTGCACGGATACCAGGCACCGTAGTGCGAGCCGCGCATCCACCCGGCGACGAGCTGAGGGAAGGCAAACGGCTGAAGGACCTCACCTACCGCGGGCAGACCGGATTGGCACCTTACGAGCATGACGGGATCGTCCTTTCCCACGTACTTGCCCGCCAGCATGTTCAGCTTCTCCGTAGATACGACCGCCGCCACGCCGACGTCCCTGTGCACTACGCGCTTGACGGCGTACCGGGTTGTGTCTCCGAGCAGGGCCAGGATGTCGTACATCTCCGCAGGTGAGCTCATTACGACCTTCTTGTGGTCCACTACATCGACGACCTCCAGGTCGTAGCCGAGGTGAGCCCTCGGGTCGATGACGAGCCCGGTCGTTGTGAATGGGTCCATGAATATCTTCGAGATGGGCAACGAGTAGGCGGACGGACCACACTTGTCGGCCAGAAGCACGAGCATGGGCTCCGTCGGGCGCTCCTCGAACTCCATCTCGGCGGCTCCGGGGCCCTGGCCCCTCACGTTTCCGGAGAACGCATCCGTCAGCAGGTCCTGGCCAGCAGCGTACAGCTTCATCTTCTTCGCCTCTGACGCTGCGCTCATGAAGGCGTTCCATGCCAACTCGTGGATCTCTTTGTCGTTCTCGCCCTTCCGGTGGGTCATCAGCAGCTCCATGTCGTCGCCGCAACGCGTCACATAGTAGTCCACCAGAAGTCCATCCTGCACTCCCCTGCTCAGGGCGTTCCCCGCTACCTCCATCATCCTCGGATGGGGCTTCGAATGGCCAGCCACCGAGCCTACGTCGGCCTTGATCAGAGAGACCGTTATCTTCTCCGGCATTATTTGCTCCTCCAACCTCAAGTTTCGCAGTCTGCGAAATGAGGGGCATACGATATATATTAACCGCTCTGATCAGGGACTCCGTCGCACCCACTGAATACCCGCGAAAAGCCACCATCGTCCTCGAGAAGGCTCGGGAGCCGCGGTGGTCGAATGGAAAGGCTTATGCGCAGAGATGTCGCTGTTCGACCGACGAGTGGACGCAGATGGGAATCGTCGAGGAGCTCAAACCGATATTCTCGCCCAAGTCTATAGCCGTCGTAGGCGCGTCCAGGAGCCCCACCAAGCTGGGTTTCGAGATTCTCCAGAACATACTTGTGAGCGGCTACAAGGGGAAGGTGATTCCCATCAATCCCGAGACGCCCGAGATACTGGGGCTCAGGGCGCTTCCCAGCGTTCAGGCGGTGAAAGAGGACATCGACCTCGCGATCATCGTCGTCCCGGCGGAGTTCGTGCCTAAGATAATGACGGAGTGCGCCAAGAAGAAGGTCAAGGGCGTGATAATCATCTCGGCCGGATTCGGGGAGGTCGGCGACAACGGCCGTCGGCTTGAGAAGGAGGTTCTCGGCATCGCGGCGAAGGCCGGGATAAGGGTCGTCGGTCCGAACACGCTCGGTTACAAGGACCCGATAGACAATCTGGATGCCGCTTTCGTGTTCGGCATGCCCAAACCGGGAAGGATAGCCCTGGTCAGTCAGAGCGGCGCCCTCTGCGTCGGCATGATATACTACGCGAACGGAGAACACATCGGCCTCTCGAGAGTGATATCTGTCGGTAACAAGGCGGATGTGGATGACGCGGATCTGATAGACTACCTCGACCATGACAAGGCGACGAAGGTCATCGCGATGTACATCGAGGGCATTAAGGATGGCAAGAAGTTCCTCGATGCGGCGAGGAGGTGCAGGAAACCGATCGTGGCGATCAAAGCTGGCAGGACTCCGGCTGGCTCGGCTGCTGCATCGACCCATACAGGCTCGCTGAGCGGCTCGGACGCCGTCTACGATTCCGCGTTCAGGCAGGTGCACATCCAAAGGGCATACGACGTCGGTGAGATGTTCGATTACGCAAGAGCCCTGACGTATCAGCCGTGCGCGAAGGGGAACAGGGTGGGCATCGTCTCGAACGGCGGCGGTGCGGGCATAATGATTGCAGACTGGTGCGAGTCGAGCGGTCTGAAGGTTCCCGTCCTGACGAAGAAGACCTGTGACGCGCTGAACCCTCACCTGCCGCCAATAACGACCGCCCGCAACCCGCTGGATGTGACGGGAGATGCGAGGTACCACAGGTACTACGTCACCGGCAACATCATGCTGGCCGACCCGAACATCGATGCCCTCATCATGGCCTGCGTGCACGCAGGGATCGCGAGGCCAAGAGAGTACGTCGGCGCGGTGATCAAGCTAGTCGAAGACAACACTCACCTCAAGAAGCCGATCGTCGCCTGCTGGGTTGGCGGGCCGGAGGTCGACGAGGTAGTCCAGGAACTCAGGGTCAAGAACATCCCTGTCTATCCGTCTGCGATGAGGGCAGCCAGAGCGGTGAAGTGCCTCTACGATGAGGGTAAGAGGCTGGACCATGCATGCCGCAGCGTCAAGGGCCGAAAGGCATAGTCGGGGTGACCTGACAGTGGCCTGAGGCTCGGGACCGGTTTCTCCAACAAGCCGCCCTCCAGAAGGAGTTTTAAACATCCTATGCATCAGCGGGTGCGGTTGGCCCGTTGAGATGAGACACATCAACTCGTCAGTGGCGGCCCTGTCCGCCGTCGCTCTGTGGGGGCTCGCGTTTCCCTTGATACAGGAAGGGCTCGAGTTCGCCTCTCCCGTCCTCCTCGGGTTCATCAGGTTCGCGTTTGCCTCGCTCATGATGCTGGTCATCATGCTCTGGATGTACCCGGTCGATGAGATCAGGGCACTCATGGCCAAGGAGTGGAGGATCCTCGCGGTACTCGCGGTGTTGTACGTCACCATCCCGAACGTCGCCCAGAACATCGGACTACAGAACGGCACCTCCTCTATCGCATGCGTGATTCAATCCTCCGGGCCCGTGCTGACGCTCATGTTCGCCGTGGCGTTGCTGGGAGAGAGGTTCACGAAGGGGAAGATCGTCGGGACGGTCGTCGCGATCGTGGGCACGGTCGCCCTCGTGACCAACGGAGGCGTCTCCTTGTCCAACATCAGCTTCGTGAGCAACATCTTCATACTCGTGTCCGCGGTCTCCTACGGGCTCGCATGGGTCTCGGCGAAACGCGTGCTCGAGCGGAACCCCCCGATGCTGGTGATCGGGCTGGCCGTGATCATGGGAACGGCGTTCCTCGGACTATCCGTCCCGTTCGAGGCGGGTCTCAGACTCGAGATGAACGGCTGGGCGCTGCTCGATTTCGCCATACTCGGGCTGTTCTGCGCCGGGCTGTCGTCCATCCTGTACCTGACCGCCCTGAGGGAAGAGGAGGTGTCCCGCCTGGCGTTCTTCATATATCTGATGCCGGTGTTTGCATCCCTGTTCGCGTGGATCATAAGGAACGAGATGGTGGAACTCGCGACCGTGGCATGCGCGTTCGTAATCGTGGTCGGCATCGCCATAGCCACGAAGGAGTGGACAGGGTGCCCCGACAAAGCTACGTCGTCAGGACCGGGCCGCAAAAAAGTAAATACTAACGACTAGGTATGCGAGAAAAGGTGAGGATGCTTTGCCCTCATGGCAACATATCACGTATTCTAACGATATCAAAGACGAGCACTTCGGGAAGAGCGTCGTAGTCGGCGGTTGGGCGCAGGAGATACGGAACCTGGGAGGGATATCGTTCCTTCAGCTCAGAGACCGCTTCGGGGTCGTCCAAGTCACCTCACTGAAGAAGAGGGACCCCGAGCTCTTCAAGCAGATGACATCCATCCAGAGGGAGTCTGTGCTCGTGATAACCGGGACCGTCAAGGAGAGCAAGGAGGCCAAAGCCGGCTTCGAGGTCATCCCTGAGACGGTCGCCGTGCTGAGCGAGGCCATGACACCACTACCATTGGGCGTTGTGGACAAGGTCGGAGCGGACCTCGACACGCGGCTGAACAACAGGTTCATGGACCTGAGGAAGCCGGAGACTCGGGCGATATTCCAGATTCGGGCGATGGCTCTCAAGGGCATGAGGGACTACCTTACGTCCGAGGGGTTCGTGGAGGTGACCACCCCCAAGATTGTGGCAGCTGGTGCAGAGGGGGGAGCGACGCTGTTCCCCATCAAGTACTTCGACAAGAGCGCGTACCTCGCGCAGAGTCCGCAGCTGTACAAGCAGAACCTCATGGGGACCGGGCTCGACCGGATATTCGAGATATCCCCTGCCTACCGGGCGGAGGCATCGGACACGGTCAGGCACATAGCAGAGTTCACATCCCTCGATATCGAGCTCGCGTTCATCGAGTCCTCTGATGACGTGATGGCGGTCGCTGAAGGGATCGCATACAGCGGTCTTCGGCATGTGAACGAGATGGCCGGCGAGCAGCTCGACCTGCTGGGCGCGGAGGTTTCCGTCCCGGAGACGCCGTTCCCGCGCATCACCTACTCCGAGGCGATAGACCTGCTGAAGAACGAGGGGATGAAGGTCGGACACGGCGACGACCTCGGCACCGAGGGGGAGAAGCTCCTGGGAGACGTCATGGCGAGGGAGCGCGGCTGCCAGCTCTACTTCATAACGGACTTCCCGACGTCACTGAAGCGCGGGACATTCTACGCCAAGAGGCACGACGACGACCCCGAGCGGACGGGATACTTCGACCTCGACTACAGAGGTCAGGAGATAGTCTCAGGGGGACAGAGGGAGCACAGATACGATGTCCTCGTCGAGCAGATGAGGGAGAACAACATGGACCTTGACTCGTTCGAGTTCTACCTGAAGGCGTTCAGGTTCGGGATGCCGCCTCATGGCGGATTCGGGTTCGGCATCGAGAGGTACGTGCAGAAGATGTTGAACCTGCCAAACATACGGGAGGCGGTTCTATATCCACGGGACCGGATGAGACTGATTCCTTGAACGGTCGGCCCAGGCGCATGCTCCTGGAGCTACCGACGGCCGACGAGATCGATGAGATGGCATCCGACAGACCTGCACTTCTGGTCCGCAGGTTCGATTTCAATCTGGAGGATCGACGGATAGACCTGGACTACGCCCCGTGCAAGGGGGAGACGCTGTTCGTGACAGGGGGCGCCAGAGGAGTCGCACTCGTGAAGACCGAAGGAGCGACCATCTGGACCCTGCCCTCTGGAAGGATAGGTGTGAACGAGGCACCGGAGGCCGCCGCCAGAAGGATCGCGAAGGAGAGGTGCGGCATCAGGCTGGGAGAGATGGACCTGAGGGCACTGTACGACGTGACGAGGCATTACGAGAACGTGTCCGTCAAGAGGCTGGTGGTGGTCTACAGAGCGAAGGTGGAGGACTATCACAGCGCAGCGCCCGAGGACGGGCACCCGAGGTGCGTATTCCACTCCGCGGACCTCGAAGAACTGGTACACGACGAGATAGACTCCCAGGCCATCGGAGACTGCCTGGAGAAATAGATTTTAGGCCAGAAGACGATACGGCATGGTAGGCGATGGGATGGGAAAGGTTTTCGAGCGCGAGCTCAAGGGCATTCTGAATGCGAACCGGGAGATTCTGGCTAGGGTCACGAAGACCTGCAGCCCGGAGGAGAGGTCAGGCTACCAGAAGATCAACGACAAACCGTTCATGGTCATACGGGGTGCGGGGTCGCTCGGGGTGGACCTTGTAGCCATAAGGGAAGGGCTGTCCCTCCCGATCGAGGTGAAGAGCTCCACGAGCGCTGTGCTTCGGTTCAGCAGGAGCGAGAAACTAGCCATCCAGGCACAAGAGATGATCGATGGCTGCAAACGGGTTGGGCTGATGCCCATCTACGCTTTCAGACATAAGGGGCAGCGCGGAGACGCCTGGAGGATATTCACCCTTGAGATAGGGCCGGTCAACGGACGTCTCAGGTTCATCTACGAGCGGCTCCCGAAGATTGAGCCTTCGCGTGAGGGCAACCTCATCATGCGCTGGAAGGACGGGATGCCGTTGAGCAAGTTCATCGATTACATCGTATCGATACAGTCGTGACCGCGACAACGGACGGCCCGAAGGGCATCCTCACGGCCGAAAAGATGCGGCGTGGGATACTTATGTGAGTGCTTCCATCCACTGGGAAGAGGGAATGATTTGGGCAAGACAGAAGAGAATCTCAAGGCGGCTCTGGCTGGGGAGTCCCAGGCTAGGGCCAAGTACATGAAGTGGGCCGGTGCGGCCAAGAAGGAGGGCCACCAGGCCATAGCCAAGATTTTTGAGGAGACGGCGGACAACGAGTACGAGCATGCCGCCATGATCATGAAGCTGCTTGGCGTGGTCGGAACGACAGAGGAGAACCTGATGGAGGCCGTCAAGGGGGAGACCTACGAGTGGACGGAGATGTACCCGACCTTCGCCAAGGAGGCGCGGGAGGAAGGGAAGGCCGAGGAGGCGAAGTACTTCGAGCATGTCATCGTAAGCGAGAAACACCATGCCAAGAGGTATCAGCTGCTTCTCGACCGCCTGAGGAACGGCACGCTCTACAAGTCCGAGAAGGAGGAGGTGTGGTTCTGCACCAACTGCGGATATCTGCACAAGGGGATGGAAGCGCTTGACGAGTGCCCGAACTGCAAGCATCCGAAGGGATACTTCAAGAGGATCTCGGACATCGACTACGGCAGCATAGACATCTGACCGCCGAAGCCGACGACGGTTCAAGCGGGTCTGTGAGTCCCGTCCTTCTCGACGTCCAGCACGAGCGTGCTCGCTCAGATTCAGCGGTCGTTGGGTACGGGGGACGTGTGAGAGGGGCGCCTTGCGGCGCCGATGCCGTATCAGCACTCATAGGGCTCATCACAGGGCGTTGCGCCCTCAGCTGACCCTCTTCTCATCACTTGCCCGGAACATCGCGGTTCACGTATATCGGCAGTTCGATGTCAGGGGGTGCCCCGTGGAAACCGATTATATAGTCGGTCTGTCGTGAGTACCGACGTGGAGCCCATCACCGACAACATCTTGATATTCTTCGGCATCGCCATACTCATCTCCTTCTCAGGAGTCATGATGCCAGGTCCGGTCTTCGCTGCGGCAGTGGCGAAAGGGTACGAGAACGAGAAGGCCGGGATCAAAGTGGCCCTCGGGCACGGTATCGTCGAGTTCCCACTGATGGCGCTGATCATACTGAGCGTGGGATACGTATTCACGGACGACCGGGTCATGGCGCTGATCGGTCTCGTCGGTGGAGGACTCCTCATATTCCTTGGAACGTCGATGTTCAGGTCTCGCAAGATGGCCATGGACGACGGCGGGGGGATGTTTCCGTACAAACCTCTCGCCGCGGGCGCCATCACAACCTCCGCCAACCCGTACTTCTTCCTGTGGTGGGCCACGGTCGGCGCTGTCCTCGTAACGACCGCGATGGAGTTCGGAGTCGTCGTGGTGCTGGTGTTCGCCGTCGTGCACTGGAGCTGCGACCTTGCATGGTACACGTTCACCACGTTCGCCGTTTTCAGGACGAAGCACCTGTGGACACCGACGGTGCACGAGGTCGTGTTCGGGGCTTGTGGCGCGCTGATGGTCGTGTTCGGCGTGTACTTCATCCTAGGGCCGGCGAGCGAGATTCTCTGACCCTGCGTCTAAGAATGTTCAGTCCTGTCTCCCAGCCTCTAGCATCCTCTCAAGAGGGACCCTCGCCTTAGCGATGACGTCGTCCGACATCTCGACCTTGTGCCGGGATTCGAGAAGCGCGTCACGCACGTTCTCAAGCGTTATCGCTCTCATGTTCGGACATACCGCGGCATCGACCGCGTAGAACACCTTCCCAGGAGCCTCCTTCCTGAGCCTGTGGTTCATGTTGGCCTCGGTGCCGATGATGAACTCTCTCCGCGGGGATGAGACGACATGCCTGATGATCCCCTCTGTGGAGTACGCGAAGTCCGCGAAGTCGATCACATCGGGCGTGCACTCCGGATGCACGAGGACTTCCGCATCTGGATGCGTGGATTTCAACTCCTTCAGGTCGTCCACGTGGATGTCCACGTGGGTGGGACAGTATCCTGGCCAGAGCATCAGCTCCTTGTCCTTCACATACCGCTGGACATACAAGCCCAGGTTGGAATCGGGCACGAAGATGATCTTCTCGTCCTGGAGCGATCTCACGACCTTGACGGCGTTGGCAGACGTACAACATATGTCGGTCTCGCACTTCACGGCGGCGCTGGTGTTGACGTACGACACGACGGGCACTCCAGGGTTCTCCGCCTTGAAACCTCTCAGCCCCTCGACATCGACCATCGCCGCCATCGGACACATCGACTTCAGGTTCGGCAGCAGCACGGTCTTCTTCGGGTTGAGTATCTTCGCCGACTCCGCCATGAAGTCGACCCCGCAGAACACGATCGTGTCCGCCTCGACCTTCGTTGCCTGGACCGAGAGGCCATAGGAGTCTCCCAGGAAGTCGGATATGTCCTGTACCTCCTTCCGCTGGTAGTTGTGACCGAGTATGACCGCGCTCCTGTCCTTCTTAAGCTGGAGAATATCTTCCTGAAGGGCGTTCATTGTCTCCGTTCCCCGCCTATCCTAATGGTCGTATTAATTACTTCGCGTGGACGACCGATAGGCGACTGGCGTCCGCGGAAGGAAAGGGAGGGGCCGCCAGGATACGCGGCCTGAGCGAGAACCAGTCAGACTTCCGCCAGAGGCGTCACCTGATTGGACGTGTTCATCGCTGCGCTGTCAAAGCCGCGCGATGTGCGTTATCCAGCATCCGAGTTAGCGATTTATTTTATGTCAAATAGATTCAAATATGAACCACCCAATTGACAGAGTGGTGTCGGATGAGACCCGGGATAGATCTTAGATACTGCAAGGGATGCAACATCTGCCTGTACATGTGCCCCAAGAAGTGTTTCTCCGCTGGCGCCGACTTGTCCGTTCAAGGTTACTTCCCGGCGGTCGTGACTGCCCCAGAGAAGTGCTTCAACCACGACCGTACCGAGAAGCTGGTCTGCGAGCTCTGCGTGCTCGCCTGCCCGGACCAGGCGATTTCGTGGGAGCCCGAGCCTGAAGTGAAGGAGGAGAAGGATGCCGATCAAACCGGGTGAGTACTTCCTCCAAGGCAACGAGGCGTGCACCGAAGCATCGATCGTGGCAGGTCTGAAGTTCTTCGCGGGATATCCCATCACTCCTTCCACGGAGATCGCCGAAGGACTCTCCAGCAAGCTCCCTCAGACGGAAGGGGAGTTCATCCAGATGGAGGACGAGATAGCCTGCATATCCGCCGTCATCGGCGCCTCATGGGGGGGCGCCAAGTCGATGACCGCCACTTCAGGTCCTGGTTTCTCGCTAATGCAGGAGGCGGTCGGGTACGCCGCAATGACGGAGACGCCGGTAGTCATCGTCAACGTCATGCGCGGAGGACCATCCACGGGCCAGCCCACGAGGGCGTCCCAGGGGGACGTCATGGCTACGAAGTACGGCTCTCACGGCGACTACCAGGTCATCGCATTCGCTCCGGCCAGCGTGCAGGAGATGTTCGACCTCACGGTGAAGGCGTTCAACTACTCGGAGAAGTACCGTGTGCCAACCTTCGTCCTGTCGGACGCCGAGGTCGGCCACATGAGAGGACTTCTGACGGTCCCGAAGGACATCAAGATAGTCAACCGCAAGGAGAAGGGCGTCCGGCGAGCAGACGAGGCGTACGACGTTCCGGACGATATGGTCCCCCCGTTCCCCACCTTCGGCAGGGGCCACAAGGCAACCGTGACGGGGATCACGCACACGCCCAAGGCACGGGCCGAGCCTGAGGACCAGAGGGTCCACCAGGAGCTGGTCGGGCGGTTGAACGACAAGATATCGGCAAACCGACGCGACATCAACAAGTGGGAGGTCATAGGTCCCGACTCGAAGACCATGATAGTCTCCTACGGTTCGGCCTCGTTCGGCGGACGCGAAGTCGCGGCTGGAGACGACAAGGTAGGGCTCCTGAGACTCAAGAGTCTATGGCCCCTCCCTGTCGAACCCATCCGGGAGGTGGCGGAGAAGTGCGAACAGCTGCTGGTGTGCGAGATGAACCTCGGACAACTGTTCTGGGAGATCAAACGAGTCGCCTTGGAGGCTGGGTGTAAGAGGATCGAACTCCTGGCAAAGATCGGGGGAACCCCACCCACACCGGGAGAGGTAAGGCACAAACTCAGAGAGATGGGGGTGATCTGATGGAGTTGTTCGAATTCTACGATCGGACTCGATGGCCTCACGTCTTCTGCCCGGGCTGCGGGAACGGTACCGTGATGAACTGCTTCTTCAGGGCGTTCAACGAGACCGGCTGGAAGCTCGACAACACGGTGTTCGTGAGCGGGATAGGCTGCTCGTCGAGGATCCCGCTGTACATCAACTCGGATGCCATACACACCACCCATGGCAGGGCGGTCGCGGTCGCAACGGGTCTGAAGCTAGCCCGGCCAGAGTTGGACGTCGTAGTGTTCACCGGAGACGGCGACCTCGGTGCGATAGGCGGCAACCACTTCATCAACGGATGCAGAAGAAATGTCGATCTCGACGTCATCTGCATCAACAACAACATCTACGGCATGACGGGCGGCCAAGCGTCCATCACGACCCCGCACGACTACATGTCCACGACGACGCCGTTCGGCAACAAGGAATATCCTTTCGACCTAGCTGAGATCGCGGTCGCCGCGGGAGCGAACTACGTCGCGAGATGGACCACCAGGCACGTCCACGAGCTGACGAAATCGATCAAAGCCTCCCTCGACAAGAAGGGGTTCAACTTCGTCGAGGTGGTGTCGCAGTGTCCCACCAACTTCGGCAGGAGGAACAACATGGCGGACCCCACTGCCCTCCTGGACTGGTTCAAGGAGAGCTCGGTTCGGAGGGACAAGGCGCGCGCCGCCGCACTCGACCATGTCGACCTCAACCTCGCGGGACAGATAACGACGGGCGAGTTCGTGTGCAGGGACCGTGAATGCTACCACGAACGCAAAGGAGGAAAACCTCATGGAGATAGGCATTAGGTTCACGGGATTCGGGGGGCAGGGGGTCATCCTCATGGGGATAGTGCTCGCCAGGGCCGCGGCGCTGCACGACCAGCCGGTAGGCCCCGACGGCAAGGTGAGGAGGAAGAGCGCCATACAAACGCAGTCCTACGGCCCTTCCGCCAGGGGAGGACATTCGAAGTGCGACGTGAAGATATCCACCGAGCCGATGCACTACCCGTTCATCGAGATACCCGATTTCCTCGTCGTCATGTCCAGACAGGGATACGACAAGTACATCCACGACGTCAAACCCGAAACCAAGATAATCATAGACCCAGACCTCATCAAGGAGAGGCCCAGCGGACACGTCTTCCGAATCAAGGCGACGAAGTCCGCCGAGGAGCTCGGGACGAGAATCGTTGCCAACGTGGTCATGCTCGGAGCCATGAGGGAGATCTCCAACATCGTGACATACGAGGCACTCGAGAAGGCGATGCTCGAGATCGTACCCAGGGCGACCCACGACCTGAATAAGAGCGCCCTCAGCCTGGGGCGCAGGCTCGCTAGAGAGGCCGTCCACGGCGCCGAGGACAAGGATTAAGGGCGGATATGCAGATGGAGACCGATGGGGTATGAGGCTATGACGGTGGAGTCAGTCCTGAAGGAGGGGCGGAAGGCCCTCGCGGAGAACGAGGTGAAGATGCTGCTCCGCGAGTCGGGCATCCCCACCACCGATTTCCAGGTGGTCAGCTCCTATCGCGACATAGAGCAGAAGAAGCTGAAGTTCCCCGTCGTCATGAAGGTGTGCTCACCCACCATCCTCCACAAGACGGATGTCGGCGGTGTGGTGCTAGACATCCCGAGGGACCAGCTTGAGACCGAGTTCTCGAAGATGAGGAAGAAGTTCGAGAAGGAACCGATACTCGTCGAGTCGATGCAGGACAGACGGGTGGAGGTGATTGTCGGGCTCATAAACGACCCGACCTTCGGCCTGACGATCATGTTCGGCCTGGGCGGGATCTACACCGAAGTCTACAAGGATGTGACCTTCAGGGTCGTCCCGATAAAGAAGCAGGACGCGGAGGAGATGCTCAGCGAGATCAAGGCCGCGCCCATACTCGAGGGGTTCCGCAAGATCAAGGTGGACAGGGAGGCCCTGGTGAACCTCCTGCTCAAGGTGTCCTCGCTCGGGATGAAACACATGGACCATCTCGACCAGATGGATCTCAACCCCGTCTTCGTCAAGGCGAAAGGTGTCGTCGTTGTGGACGCGAAGATGCTTCTGAAGTAGACGACGTATCGGCCTCACGGCGACGCCAGAACCGTCGACCAACAGTTAAATAGAGAGACCTCACGTACTGGCCCTCGCGCATCCTGGCTGCCGCCAGGAGACGCGGAGAGGCATCTTGGACATGGGCGACGCCAGAGAGGAAACGGCCAACGGTCACTTTGAGTGCACCGAGGCCGAGCGAGCGGCCTTCGAGGCCGGAATCAAGATGGGGACGATCTACCACCAGTTCGTCGGAGTACCCGTGAGCTCCGACAGCGTCGAGACGCTGGAGAGGGCCATGGAGGCTGGGTGCAGCGTCCAGCCGTTCGTCGAGAGCGTCAAGGTGAGGATCGACAGGAAGAAACTGAAGAGCAAGCGCGGGCAGTTCGACTACGTCTCCCTCACGGGTGAGATGCTGGGCGTCGACCTCGTGGTCGCATACAAGGGATCTCGCGTGGAGGCGCAGATGAAGTACATCGAGGAAATGGACTATCCCTTGATGTTCATCAGGCATGTGGAGAGGGGACAGCCGGAACATGCGTGAGACCCGTCCGAAGCCAGCGCCAGGAGAGACCCCCAGTGAAGATTTATGATATGCGTTATATATTTGAAAAGCCATACCCGGGCCAGCATTTCAAGCATTAGGTGAACCCATGGCGAGAGGTATCAAGGTAGGCATAACTGGACTCCCTGGAGCGGGAAAGACCCAGGCCCTCGTCAAGGTCATCGAGATGCTGGAAGAGGAGGGGTTGGTGGTCGGCGGCATGATCACCGAGCCGATCATGGAGAACGGCAAGCGAGTCGGCTTCTACGTGATGGACTGGAAGACCAAGAAGAAGGCTGTGTTCGCGCACATAGACACCGAATCCAAGTTCTACGTCGGCAAGTACGGCGTCAACCTGGAATCCCTGGACACGGTTGGCGTCGAGGCGTTGGTGGACTCCAGCAGGAACGCCGACGTCATAGTGATAGACGAAGTGGGCAAGATGGAGGTCGAGTCGGAGCAGTTCGTGAAGGCCGTCAAGAACGCGATGGAGGTCGACAAGCCCATGATCCTGACACTCCACAAGAAATCCAGGAACCCGCTGCTCCAGGACATACGTCGCAGGGACGACGTCCGCATCCTGGAGGTCACCCCGATCAACAGGAACCTCCTGCCCTACAAGATCATCAAGCTGATGAAGGGCGAGTACCTTTGAAACATGCTGAGATACGTGAGGGGTCGACCAGGCTGCTCGTCCCTTCGGGCTTCTGCGAGAAGGGACCTGGCAGGAACACTGGAGAGGTGTTCTACAACAGGCAGATGGAATTCGGTAGAGATGTCTCGGTGATGCTCAGTAGCGTGCTTCTCGATAGAAGATGTCGGGCGCTCGACGGGTTGGCGGCCACGGGGGCTCGAGGAATCAGAATGGCGAACGAGGGCGGTTCTGGGGCCGTGTTCTTGCTCAACGACAGGAACGAAGAAGCTTTCCGTCTGATGGAGAAGAACATCGAGCTTAACGAGCTGGACTCGAACGTGACAGTGCGGTGCAGGGACGTTAGGGCGCTCCTGGCGGAGGAACAGTTCGACTACATCGACATCGACCCGTTCGGGACGCCCGTCGATTTCATCGATGCTGCGGTCCAGGGTTGCAGGACCGGCGGAATCGTCGCGGTGACCGCCACGGACACCGCCCCTTTGTGCGGGACATATCCTAAGACCTCCTCCAGGAGGTACGGTGCGAGATCCCTCAGGAGCAACTTCTCCCATGAGACCGGACTGCGAATACTCATCGGCTACCTGGCAAGAGAGGCCGCGAAGCACGACCGCGGGTGCGAGCCAGTGCTGTGCTACAGCGCAGACCACTACCTGCGATGTCACGTCAGAATCGCGAAGGGGGCTAGGAAGGCGGACGACAGCCTAGGCAAGCTGGGATACGCGTCGTACGACCCGAAGAGCCTGGCGAGAGAGGTTGTGAGCGAGCGGCCGGCCGAGGGTCTCGCTTTCGCGGGTCCGCTGTGGACAGGGGAGCTCCACGACGGTGACACGCTGAGGGCGCTCACGCCGGCGGACGACATGGGAACGAAGCGACGGTCCGACAAGATGCTGAGGTTGTGGCTGGGGGAGGTGGGCGCACCTCCGCTGCATTTCGTCGTGGACGAGCTGGCACAGAGGACACGATCCGAGCCGCCAAGGATGACGACTCTCATCGACAGGATTCGCGAGACGGGGGCCATTGCGGTCCCCACGCATTTCAATCCCAAGGGTTTCAAGACGGACCTGCCTCTCGACGATATCATCCGACTGTTCTCTGGAACGGGAGGGCGGACCGAGGCACCTCGAAATTGAAAGCTTTAATATCACGCCTGGCCATGACCAGACCGATACAATGCCGACCTTGGCTGTCGTAGGCGCTCAATGGGGCGACGAAGGAAAGGGCAAGATCGTCGATTATCTTGCTCAGGAGGCACACGTGGTGGTACGCTTCCAGGGGGGTAACAATGCGGGCCACAGCGTCAAGATCGGCGAGGAGCTCTTCAAGCTGCACCACCTCCCCTCCGGCATACTCCGTTCCAGCAAGATGGCTGTCATCGGGAACGGGGTTGTGATCGATCCGGGGGTGCTTCTGGGAGAGGTCGATGGCCTCCTGAAGAGGGGGAAGAGCGTGAAGAACCTCAGGATCAGCGAGCGCGCGCATGTGATCATGCCTTACCACAAACTCATCGACGCTGCTGAGGAGGGCATGAGGGAGGGCGCGAGGGTGGGCACGACCGGCAGGGGGATAGGTCCCGCGTACGCGGACAAGGCCGCGAGGCTGGGCATCCGGATGGGAGAGCTGGTCGACAAGGACCTTCTGGAGGAGAGGCTCTCGTTCCTTGTTCCATTGAAGAATAAAATTCTACAAGCCTTAGGGAGTGATTCACGCATTGACGCGAAAAAGGTAGTGAACGAATACTCCGAATACGGCCGTCGGCTCAGAGTCCATGTCACCGATACCAGAAGTCTCCTGTCGGATGCGATCGCCAAGAAGAAGAGGGTGCTGCTCGAAGGAGCCCAGGGGACGATGCTGGACATCGACCACGGAACCTACCCGTTCGTGACGTCCTCCAACACGGTCAGCGGGAACGTCGCGGCTGGGTCAGGCATACCTGCGACAGCCATCGACGAGGTATTCGGCGTGACCAAGGCGTACACCACCCGCGTGGGGGAAGGACCTTTCCCCACGGAGCTGTTCGGAGAGCTGAGCACGTGCATAGCTGAGAAGGGGAGGGAGTTCGGAACCACCACGGGCAGGAACAGGAGGTGCGGCTGGCTCGACCTCGTCGTCCTCAGACACGCGCACGCGCTCAACGGGTTCAGCGGGCTCGCGTTGACCAAGGTAGACGTCCTGGGCGGCCTTGACGAGATCAGGGTTTGCACGCATTACTCTCTCGATGGAAGGAAGACGACGCGCTTCCCTGCAGACCTGAGACGGTTGAAGAGATGCGAGCCGAAGTACAGGGTGCTCGAAGGCTGGAGCGACATCGAACCGAAGCGCATGAACAAGGTCCTCAAGGAAGGATTCAGCACCCTGCCGAGCAACATGAGGAAGTACATCAGGTTCGTGGAGAGCGAGATAGGTGTCCGCGTAGTACTCCTCGGGCTCGGGCGCAGGAGGAGCGAGACGCTCGACCTGAGAAGACGTAGATGGTGACCTGGCTTCCGTCTCATCCGATGCGTACAGCGGGCCGGCTGTCGAGGGGTTCGCGCCCCCACCATGATTAAATAAGCCCCCAATCATCCTGCCAGAGATGCGTCGGCTTATCATCTGCGAGAAGAACCATGCCGCGCAAAGGATCGCCCTGATCCTCTCGGACGGCTCTTACAAGAGACTCTCGGTAGCAGGCAGCCCAGTGCTCCATTTCGAGAGGGGCTCGGACGTCTACCACGTAATCGGCCTGAGAGGGCACATCGTCGAGCTTGACTACCCGGACGAGTTCAACGATTGGGAGGGGACGCCGCCAAAGAAGCTTGTCACTGCGGAGCCGGAGAAGACCGTTCATCCGGCCGCCATCAAGATAATGCGGGCACTCGAGGACCTCTCCCGAGGCTCTGACGAGATAATCATAGCCACAGACTATGACCGGGAGGGAGAGCTCATCGGCGTCGAATCTCTGGAGCGCCTCCAGGTCAAGGCAACCATCAGAAGGGCGAGATTCAGCGCCCTCACGAAGGGGGAGGTCGAGCGTGCGTTCGGGAACCTCGTGGACGTGGACTACAAGCTGGCCACCGCGGCAGAGACGAGGCAGTACATAGACCTCGCGTGGGGAGCTTCTCTGACCCGGTTCATGTCCTTGGCCTCTGGCCAGCGAGGAAGCGACTTCCTCTCGGTCGGTCGTGTGCAGACGCCGACCCTCGCGCTGATCGTCTCGCGGGAGAAGGGGATTCGTGAGTTCGTCCCGACGCACTACTGGACGGTCACGGCGGACCTGAAGAAGGGCACCGGATTCAGTGCATCACACAAGCACGGGAGATTTGATGATAAGAACGAGGCAAAGGATGTCGTCGCTCGGGCCAGACGGGCCAAGGAAGCCCATGTCAAGAGCGTCGAGCAGGAGGACAAGTCGGAGTACCCTCCGCCCCCGTTCAGCACCACTGTCTTCCTGGCGGAGGCGTCCAAGAGGGGGTTGACAGCTGCCCAGGCGATGAAGGTCGCCGAGGACCTCTACACAGAAGGTTACATATCATATCCGAGAACGGACAACACCGTCTACCCTCCGTCCCTGAATCTCAAGACCATACTCGATAAGCTCAGGAGGTCGGAGTTCTCTGAGGAGGTAGAGGAGATACTGTCCCAGAAGACGATAAGGCCGTCGCGCGGGAAGGTGAGCACCACGGACCATCCACCCATACACCCAGTCGACGCGGCCACGAAGTCTCAGCTCAAGGGTGGCAGGTGGACCGTGTACGAGCTCGTCACCAGGCGCTTCCTGGCGACCGTCGCGCAGCACTGCATGTCGAAAGTGACCAAGGTCGAGCTGGGCATAGGCGACGAACCGTTCGGGGTGGCTGGCTATGAGATAACCTCGCCTGGCTGGCGCAAGTACTACCCATATTACAGGGTCCAGGAGGTCATCCTGCCTGAGCTCAAAGCGGGAGAGGACGTCGAAGTCGTCAGGGTGCACTCCTCCGACAAGAAGACCCAGCCTCCACCGAGATTCTCCCAGGGCACGCTCATCCAGGAGATGGAAAAACATGGACTGGGCACTAAGAGCACCAGGCACGAGACCGTTCAGAAGCTCTTCGACAGGAAGTTCGCGAAGGGGACGAGGATTGAGCCGACCGAGAGCGGCATAGCCGTCATCACAGCCCTTGAGGACCATGCGAGGCTGCACGACGAGTACAAGATCACCGATGCGAAGATGACGGCTCACCTCGAGATGGAGATGGACCTGATAGCCAAGGGAGAGCGCGAGCAGCCCGACGTCCTCGAGGAGAGTCAGGCGATGCTGGAGGACATCATCGACGTCCTCGAGAAGAACAAGAGGGAGATAGGCGACGACATCAGGAAAGCGCTTATGAAGCAGAGGTCCCTGGGCAAGTGCCCGGAGTGCGATTCAGGAGAGATAGTGGAGATAAGGAAGCGCGACGGCGACTCCTTCGCGGGGTGCTCCCAATATCCCGAATGCAGCAGGACATATCCTCTCCCGAAGGGCATGCTGGTCCAATCGGCGGACGAGTCCTGCGATGTGTGTGGGGCACCGAAGATAAGGACCGTGTCGAAAGGTCAGGCGCCGGTCGTGGTGTGCATAGACCCTAAGTGCAAGGGTGCGCAGAAGCTGAGGTACATAGGGAAATGTCCAAAGTGCGGCGGCGACATGACGACGATCCAGTCGAGAAAGGGCAAGCGGTTCACAGGGTGCACCCGCTACCCAGATTGCAGGACGATGTTCCCCCTGCCTCAGAAGGGCAGGATCGTCCCGACCGGAGAGGCGTGCAGCGAGTGTGGAGCCCCGGTGATCAAGGTCTGGCAGAAGGACAACAGAGTACCGTGGGTGCTGTGCGTCAACATGGACTGTTCAAAGAAGAAGAAGAAGAACGAGAAGAAGACCTCCTCTGCGAAGCGGGGAGGCTAGGGCGGTCCGTTGTTCGCCAACATATGAACCTCCCTTCTGTCTACTCGAGGGGCGGAGGAGGCTCATCCTCATCGGGCTCCACAGCCGAGACTTCTGGGACCATTTCTTCAAAGGCAGGGGCCATAACCGGAGCCTTGACTCTCTGGGATGGCAGCCGCTTCTCGATGGAATTCAGTTTGGCGATCACATCGCTGAGCGTGTATGCCTCGACCTTGATGCTCAATATGACTATCATGACCGCGTCGACGAACAGCCATGCCATCAGAATCCAGATGAGCACCCTGAGAAGATCCCACGTCCATTCAAAGGAGATATTGAACTCCTCGGCTGCGCTCCTCTCAAGGTCGTCGACGAAACCATCGTGATACAGCAGCAGGATGAATCCCAGCAGGATGAGGAAGACGGCCTTCACCCATCTGCTCGACATCTGCGGCGTTACTTTTATCTGCACCACCGTATGGCTCGTATTGGCTGGGCGCGTATATACACGTTCCTTCTCCGACCGAGCGGAATGTCAGTGGCCGATGCCCGTAATGTGCCTGAGTGCCGGCCCGAATTCGAAGGTCTTGAGCTCTATGCATTGTTCCAAGGGGAACAGGGTTATCTCGGGGTCGCCGTCGAACGCCCCACCCTTGTGATACCAGGCCAACAGCGGGTCGACGCTGGCGACGTACTCCTGGAAGGATGGTATCATGTAATTGCCCACCCCCTCGTCAGCCTTGGAGAGAGTATAGAAGGACAACTCGGCGGTCTCCTTCGGCTGTTGCTGCAGTCTGCTCCATCCGAAGTCGAGCCTGAATTTGGCGAGCATCACAGCGTAGATCTCGAACCCCCACTTGTACAACCTGGGCACACAGACGGAAGTGTAGTACCCGTTCTCCCCCAGCTTGTGCCGGATCCTCGTCACGGCCTGACGCGAGAGCTTGGCCAAGGGCGCTATCCTTCTGTCGGATACCATCGGGTTCTCCACCAGCGCAAGCAGAACCCGTTGTTCGTTCTCGCTCAGATCCATCTCCTCGACCTCTTCCGAAGTCGTGGGACGGTGCTTTGGCATCGGCACGTCTAGATTGAAGAACCTGTGTACCAAAGGTGCGAAATTCGTTGCGTAGGTGCCGCGGGAGATCGCATAGGGGAAAGAGGTCGTATCGAGCTTCGCCTTGGATGCGCGCTTAGAGCCCGAGAAGAAGCGGTTGTGGCCCTGAATGAACTTCTCCATATCGGTGGCGTTCTTGAACACGCTGTAGAGCGCTATCGAGTTGCCTCCGATGATCGCATCATATATCTGAGGCGCTTTCGAGCAGAACTCGATGTAGTTCGAGACCTTCGCATCACTCGACACCGCAGGGTCCGTCGACCCGATGTGGAAACCCATCAACTCACAACCGAGCTTGTTGAACGATGGTATGTTGACGTAATAGACGGCTCCCGCATCCACGAGTCTGCGTCTGACCGCGGCCACCGTGCCAACGTTCATGTCGTAGAGTTCGGCTATCTCCCTGTCGCGGCGTGTCGCGTCCTCAACCAGGGAGAGAATGACCTTCATCTCGGAGCGAAGGAACCTCCACATAGGGGATGTAATGGGCAAATTTCAAATAAAAAGGTTCTAGTTGTTACTTTGCAATGCGTGGCAGAAGAACTCTAGCCAAAAGTGTGTTCATTTGTGCCATATCAGCAGAAGGATTAAAGGGGACGGAGGCGAATCAGCGTTGCCGATTTGGCACACACTCTTTTGTCGAAAGGAGGAGAGGTGTAACCAAGGGGTGATGCCCAACTGCGGTGGAGTCCCCTCCACCCATTCTTTTTCTATTCCCTTGACTGAGACGGCGGGGTCCGTCCCGGCGGCGAGCCGTTGGAGGGCGGTGTTCTTGGATCCGGATCCTCGCGAAGAAGGATGGCACAGACGAGCGACCCATGGGCGACTGATCAGGCTTTCTTGGCTTCTCTCCTCTTGAGCCGGAGACCCTTGTAGCCACACTTCCTACATCTGGTGGACTTGACCGCGTTTCGAGCATAGCAGCTCATGCATATCTTCTTGACAAGATTCCTGGCTTCAGCTTCTGGAAACCTGGCCATTCGAGTCCCTCTGGCGCCTCAAACATGCAGACGGTATATAACCCTTGTGCACTGCGGAGGCTCAGGGGTGACTCCGGCTTCAGCGCTTCGAGGTTCGACCCTCGTTCGCGAAATGAGCGAGCAACGCCTCGAGCTGGATCCGCTCGCTCGAACCGGAGACGATACGGAACTCGGCCTCTCCCACGCGGTCGATGAGGCGGATCTTCGAATCCTCAGAGACAGGCAGGTCGAGCACCGCTCTGTGTATGCCCTGGACGATGTCCTCGCCTGAGAGGCCGTGGCGGACTATCAGCTCGTCCAGCTTCGAACGCGCAGCTGTGAAATTCCCCTTCAGGGCGATGGTCAGAAGGTCATCTATCTCAGATGGGCGGATGCTCTCTGTCGATTCGTACACGGCATCCTGGTCGATGGTCTTCGAAGTCGAGGCTGCGACCTGGAGGATGTTCGTCGCCTTCCTGAGGTCGCCAGCCGCAAGGGCCGTTATCGCATCGAGGCCGTCCCGCTTCACCTCGAACCCTTCCGCGGAGGCGATTCTGGTCAGATATGCCTTCACGTCCGCTTCGGTCAACGGCTTGAACCTGAACACCGCGCATCTCGACTGTATCGGCTCGATTATCTTCGAGGAGTAGTTGCAGGACAGGATGAAGCGACAGGTCTGAGTGTACCTCTCCATTGTCCGCCTGAGAGCGGCCTGGGCGTCGTTCGTCAGAGAATCCGCCTCGTCGAGGAATATTATCTTGAAATCCTCCTGACCAATCGTGGCAGCCCTGGCGAAATCCTTGATCTTGCCGCGGACGATGTCTATGCCCCTCTCATCGGAGGCGTTGAGCTCGATCAGGTTTCCGTGCCATTCGTCACCGTACAGCTCCCTTGCGAGGGCAATGGCACATGTGGTCTTGCCGCAACCTGCGGGGCCTGCGAACAGCATGTGGGGCATGCTCTTCGTCCTGACGTATGATTCCAGGCGCTCCACTATCGCCTTCTGCCCTATCACGTCTATGAGCTTCCTCGGCCTGTACTTCTCCACCCAGACGGTGTGCATTCGATATCGTCGTCTCGAATGCGGTAGGTTTACTAATAACTATTCAAGGCGGGCTCGAAGAAGGAATAAATACGCCTTGGGGAAATCGGGCCAGTGTGAGAACCTGCGACAAGTGCTCCAAGAACTCGGTCATTCTGGTGAGGTATAGCGGGGCGCATCTATGCAGGCGACACTTCACGGAGTTCTTCGAGAGAAGAATCAAGCACGAGCTGCGCAGGCAGGTCGATCTGCAGATGGACGAAAGGCTCGCGATGGCCGTGTCCGGTGGGAAGGACAGCACGGTCATGATGTTCCTTCTCGCCAAGATACTGCGTTCCCGAAGAGACACCGAGCTCTGCGCCGTGACCGTTGACGAAGGGATAGAAGGGTACCGGGACAGCGCGATCCCGACCGTAGCCGAGAACTGTAAGACTCTCGACATCGAGCACATCGTCGTCTCGTTCAGCGGGCTTCACGGTTTCACGATGGACGACATCGCCGAGGCGGAGAGGAACATGTCCGCCTGCAGCTACTGCGGGGTGATGAGACGCGCCGCCCTGAACCGCGCGGCCAGGGACTGGGGGGCTACCAGACTTGCCACGGGGCTGAACCTCGATGACACCGCACAATCCATCCTGATGAACTTCTCGAGAGGCGATGTGGGACGCTTGGCGAGACTGGGTCCGCACAGACGATTTCAACCCGACCTCGTCCCGAGGATCCAACCCCTGAGGACGATCCCCGAGAACGAAGTCGCCCTGTACGCGCTGATCCACGAGATACCCTACCACAACCTCGAGTGTCCCTACGCTTCCGAGGCTCTCAGGAACGACTACAGAGCAGTCGTCTCGCAGCTGGAGGACAGATACCCTGGTACGAGGCATTCGATCCTCAAGAGCCACGAGAGGATCATTGAAGCCTTGGAGAAGACAACCCCGCCCGCGAAGCTGCGCCGGTGCGAGTGTGGTGAGCCGACCGTCGGCGACCGGTGCAAGGTGTGCGAGCTGGTTGCGTCCATCAGCGAGAAGAGGACTACTCCTGGGAGTCGGAGTGGAACCATTCGCCGCAATTCCGGCACACGTAGTCCCTGACGGGCGCCTCGGCACCGCAGACCTCGCATACCTTCATCCCCTTCGCGAGCGGTCTCGCAGGCATCGAAAGAGCATGGTCGACATCATCGTCCGCTGTCACCTCGAACTCAGCAGACCTCATGGCGGCGAAGGGGGCGGACCTCGGCCGCGGCGTGGGAAGAGGCCTGGACGCCCGGGCCTTCTTCTCCATGAGCTCGAGCCTCTTCTTCCTGACACGCTCCCTCTCGTGATCCTTGAAGTCGCAGAACGTCGAGACGACTAGAAGCCCCTTGAGCGACAGCCCGACGATCACGATGTAGATAATCATGGTCATGTCGAATCGTACGAAGTACGGACCGTAGGTCAATTCGGCGACACCGCCACCGAAGACGACGAAGAACCACATGCATACGAACGCGATGGCGAACAGTCCGAACACCATCCTGGTGTATGTCCCCGGCCGGTGGGCAGCCTCGAGCGTGCTTGAGGCGACGATCATGCCCCCGAAGAACAGCACGAACATCTCGATCTGAGGCATGAACGCAGTAGCCAGCTGCGGGTAGTTCTCGGTGATGAGATTCACCAGCACCAGAGGAACGACGATGAAACGGAGGATCTCCGTGAACGCGGTCCAGACGGTGTCCGGAATCCTCCCCTTCTGCGCTACGGGACCACCCCCGCAGGGATGGAGTACGACTCATCCACCTGGAATCCCGCGATGTTGATTTCCAGTATGACCGCGTCAGGGCTCGAGCCGGCCGGTACGTCGAACTCAAGCGTTCCTGTGTGGAACCTCCCCAGTCTCACCGTTTCGGATGTCTCGGAGACCACACTGGACCCATCGAGGAGCGACGCCGTGAGGATTGCCTCACTGGAGAGGATGTCGGATGTCACCACCCTGTAGTCTACCAGAAGCTGCATCGAGACTGGATCGAACCTGACGTCCTCGACCCCGACGTCCTGGATGAGCGCGTCCCATGGGATGCTCACCGAGTATCTTGCGTCGAACTTCACCAGCTTCATCGTGTAGAAGCATGACACTTCGACGACGAAGTTGAGTAGGTCGTCGTTGAAGACCATCCATGTGAGCCCTTCGTTATACATTTCAAGCAGGTCGAAAGAGAACTCAATCTCGCCGTTGGAGACCGTGCCCGCTTTCATGGTGCCCAGTTCGATCACGTCCTGGGCAATGAGCACGTTCGTGTAGTTCGTCACCTCGTAGCGCAGCTCGAGGTCGTCCACGTCGTAGAACCCGCCGTTGTCTATCGAGAAGGGCGCCGTGACTGTGACGACTCCCGAATCGTAGTCCCAGAGAATCTCGTTCGGCGACGGCAGATCGACCTTGAAGTCACCCGCGGGGAAAGGGTATATGCTGGTGAATGCAAGGAGGAAGATGACAAAGTTGACTGAAGCTACGCCGACATTGAGGGCTTTCGTACGTGTGGCCATCAGTAATCCGCGCTACTGGATTGCACTCCGGAATATAAGTAACATGAAGACGAGGCCGTTTGTCAGGAATCACCGCCACATGCAGGATAATCGTAGGCTTCTTCACCCTCGAAGAAGCAGTAGTGGACCTTCGTGAAATCGCGCTTGAACTCCCTGACGGAGTCCTTCACATCCGTCGGAGGCCCGGGTTTCATCACCACCCTGGAGATCAGTTCGGCGACATCGGTCATGTCATTCTCCTTCATCCCCAGTCTGGTGATCTCCTGGGAACCTATCCTGATACCGCTCGGTCTGACGGGGTCATCATCCCAAGGGAGCAGGTTCTTGTTGACGATGATGTTCGCGTCCTCGAGCGATTTCGCGACCTTCGCCCCACCATGATGCTCCTCGACATCCACAACGAGAGTGTGAGACTCCGTGAAACCGTTCGGCTCACACAGCACGTCGAACCCGCGCTCGTGCAGCGCCTGGGCCAGGGCCTTCGCGTTCCTTATCGTCTGATCTGCATAGGCCTCTCCGAACTCCCTGGTTTCGGCCAGCGCAACTGCCAGCGCGGCCACTGAATGAAGATGGTGGTTGCTCGTAACGCCAGGGAACACCCCCCTTCTGAGCGCGGACTGCATCCCCTCCTTGCTGAGGTCAGAGAGGATCATGCCGTGCTGCGGTCCTGGGAGGGTCTTATGGGTGCTCCCTGAGATGACGTCGACGCCCTCTCTGAGCGGGTCCTGGAACCTGTTGCCTGCGATCAGGCCGAGGACGTGGGCGGCGTCGTACCAGACTGTGCACCCTATCTCGTCCAGCGTGTCCTGTAGATCCTTCAGGGGAGTGGGAAACAGATACACGGACTGTCCGAATAATGCGGCCGTGGGTTTGATCTCCCTGAGGAGTCTTCTTGTTCCATCTGGGTCGATGTTCATTGTCTTGTTGTCGAACGGATAGTGGTGGCCCCTCACGCCCCTAAGGCCTAGGGCGCCGATTTTGGCGTGGGATATGTGACCTCCGTCGGAGAGGCCCACGGCAGTCATATTGTCCCCCGGTTTGACGACCGCCATCAGCACCGCGAGGTTCGCGACGGTTCCCGAGACGGGTCTGACATCAGCGAACCTGCATCTGAACACCTCGCGGGCAAGCTCCTCACACGTGCTTTCTATCTCGTCGACGAATATGTTGCCCTGGTAGTATCTCTTGCCTGGAAGACCCTCTGCGTACCTGTTGTGGAGGTCGGAGTTCATCACTTCTCTGGCGGCGGGGCTGAGAACGTTCTCAGAGGCGATGAGTGGGAGCGCCTCCTTGAACCAGTTGTTGTGTTGACGTGTCGTCTCCCGTATGTGTTGGACGATCCCCTCTGATGTCTTCACGGGGTCGGAGAACCCGTCGAACATTAAAAACATATTTGCCAGAACGCAGCCCCTGGTTGGCCCACTGTAGAGAATCGCGGCAAGCACAGGGGGAGGTCCGTGGAGGTTGAGGCTCGGGGGTCCAACGGTTCCACAGGAAGCGGTGGTCGGTGATTTTCTAGATAGCTATTTATAAGGTGTGCGACAATCCGTCATACGAGGCTCTGATAATACATGTCTGCCAGGTCTGCTCGTCTGAACGTCAGAATCCCGGAGGACGACCTCAAGGAGCTCGAAGCCATACGGGAAAGGACTGGCCAGCAGACGGTTTCGGACGTCGTGAGGGATGCCATCGCCGCATATGTCGGCGATGAGGCGATGTCCTGGAACTCGGACAAGATCACAGCGACGGTACCTTCTGCCCTCGCAGACGATGTTGACATGTTCATAGCCAGCGGAGACGCCAGTGATGTCTCTCAGGCCGTGACTCTAGCGCTCACGACATGGGTCGAGGAGAGGAAGCGCTACTACCTCGAGGGGAAGGACGCGATCAGAAGGAAGATCGCGGAGACTACGAACGAACGCGACACGAGGAAGGGGATGTCCCGGGTCGCGTCGAAGATGAGGATCCAGTGAGTGCCCGGCAAGCCAGGGCACCGAGAGCCTCAGGCGAGAGATGGTCGGGGGACCGCAGGTCGCCCGCTGTCAGGACGAAAGGGAAGGATGGGCCTGTCTTTCAGGCCGCGGATGGGATGCACCGACGGGGGGGCTACGGCCCTCTCAAGGTATTTTTTCTACATCAATGCAAGGCAGACTCCACGTGTCGATGGCTTCAACTGCCCTTTTCTGCGAGTATTTCCTTCAGGGCATCGATGGGCTCCGTCGTCGACGGGTCCTCTCCCCTCAGCAGGGCCGCGTATATGCTGACGAAGTCGCCGACGATCACAAGGGAGAACATCTTACCGAGGGTAGAGCGGCCCACGGCGTTTGAGACGAAGACCCTGACGCGATCTCTGAGCATATCCTTCGTGGCAGCGACCCTTCGTGCCATCGTTGCGTCGCACTCGTCGTGATCCAGGAATATCATCGAGTAGCCCTGGCTTCTGCCATCGCCGACCCAACCGACTATGCCGTTGTGGTCCATTTCAGGCAGTTCGTCGCTGAAGGCTATCATCTTCGCGTTCTCGTTGAACTGGTTCGCCCACCTCTTCGCCACCGGCACAGACGGACCGTATCCAATGGTCACAGGAACAGTCCCGTGCAACTCGTGCGCCAGCTTCTTTGCCGGGTTCTCCGAAGTCCGAGAGGCGGGGCCACAGTCGGAGATGATCCTGCGAAGAACGGCGGACGTCTCCTCCATGTCTTCCTTGGCTTCGGTTATCCCAGCGCTCTCGAGTATCCCCGCTATCGCGCCGAACACGTGGCCCACGGTCGCGCGCGGAACCAGGCCTGGCGGGACTCCACAGTGGACTATCCCCCTCTCCTCCGCGACCTCCCTCAACCTGCCCCCTGAGGAGACCGATACGACTTCAGCTCCGCGGGCGAACGCACTGTCGACCATGCTGAGCGTCTCTTCGGTATCGCCAGAGTAGCTCACGGCTATGACCAGGGAGCCGGAGCCCACATGCGCTGGGACGGAATAGGATCTTATCACGTCACACGGGACACTGCAGGATTTCGACAGCCATGTGGATATCATGTCGCCACCTATCGCCGAGCCTCCCAGTCCGCAGATGACGATGTTCCTGATGTCGTCTTGCTCAATCTGTGCCGAGCGACCGATGAGATTCGAGTCCCTGAGATGATTGGGCATGTCGGCCACCATCTGCAGCATGTCGCGTGTGTCGACCTTGCGGATGTGGTCGAGCGAATCGAGCATGATGTCAGGGAAAAGGGGGCTGTAATAATAAACCTAGCTTCCAGAAGCCTATATTGCCGGCTGAGAGCACCACCGAAAAGGTAATATGCCCTTCCAGGATAAGCAGCACCGCTGCCCATGTGGCCCACGGAGAGGATGGGGGTATACGACCTGTGCGACCGCCGCATGGATTCAGTGGGTGAGGCGTATGAGCGGATCAGTTAGGGTTGGAACCGCAGAGGGGGGCTCGGAACCGGACTATATCGTCACGGCCAAGGATGTCACGAAGACCTATGACACCGGCAAGGTGAAGGTCGAGGCACTCCGAGGTGTGAGCATTTCAATCATGCGTGGAGAGATGGTGGCGGTGATGGGGCCGTCCGGGTGCGGCAAGACGACCCTCCTCAACTGCATGTCTGGACTTGACGACCTTACTGACGGCGAGGTGGTCATAGGTGGAATACCACTCACATCGATGTCGGACCGCGAGCGCACCCGGTACAGGGCGAAGAAGATCGGATTCATATTCCAGGCATACAACCTGCTCCCCGTCCTCACAGCGGCAGAGAACGTCGAACTCCCCCTGCTTCTGGGTGGGCGCAACCCAAAGGACGCCAGAGACAGGGCTCTGCAGGCGCTGGATGCGGTGGGCCTGAGGGAGTGGGAGACCCACAAACCAGCCGAACTGTCCGGCGGGGAGCAGCAACGCGTAACGATTGCACGATCACTGGTCAACGACCCGGAGATAGTATTCGGTGACGAGCCAACGGGAAATCTCGATAGCGAGATTTCAGGGGAGGTGATGACCCTCCTGAAGAGCCTCAACAAGAAGAACAGACAGACGTTCATAATCGTTACCCACGATTACAACGTGGGCAAGATGGCAGACAGAATCATCACCATGAGAGACGGCCGCGTGGAGAAGGAGTTCGTCCCCGCCCCGTTCTAAGGAGGTGATTTGCCACGGACACCCTCCAGCAGCTCGCGGTCCTCGTGACGGTCGTCATCCTGGTCGTTGGCGCAATGGCATTCAGGAGGCGAGTCTTCGCGCGCATGGCGATCAGGAACATCTCGCGAAGGAAGAGATTCGTGGTGATAATCGTCTCGGGACTGTTGATTGCCACGGCCATGATATCGGGATCACTGGTCGTGGGGGACACTCTCGACTACATAATCAAACAGGAGACTTTCGACAACACCGGCGAGGTCGACATAGTCTTGTATGCCACCGACGAGGCTGGCGACATGACATACTTCAACCAGAGCATCGCCGCCGACCTCATGTCCGCGGTCGATGCCGGGGATCTGCCGCATGTGGACAAGGCTGCCCCGGCGGTCAGAGAATGGCTGCCCGTCATCAACCCCAGGCTCAACTCATCCTCCTCGCAGGTGACCATCTTCGGCTTCGACCCATCCAGCACGGTCAACAACCTTCTCGGCGAGAGCGGATCTCCGGTCACCGCAGATATGGTGGAGAACGGCAGCGCCGTAATCAACTCGGAGCTCGCTGAGGACCTGGAGGCGGTCATCGGCGACACAGTCATAGTGTTCAACGCCACGGGTGTGCCCATACCGTTCACGGTCGCGGGCATCGCCCAGGATTCGGGCATGGCGCTCTGGTACGGAGACGCGATACTCTTCGCAGAGCTGTCCTTCGTGCAGGCCACCATTGGTACCGGACCTGGTCTCATCAACCAGATAGATGTATCGAACGTCGGAGGGATAGAGGACGGATACCTGGTGACGGACGAGGCGGTTGTGGAGCTGAAGGCTGAACTGCCCTCCGATGTATCCTTCGAGCTCTCCGAGGTGAAGAAGGACGGCATAGAGACCGCCCAGGAGACCTCGGATCAGGTGTCGCAGATATTCGTCGTCATGAGCTCTTTCGCGATAATCGCTGGCATCATGCTCATCATCAACATATTCGTCATGCTGGCCGAAGAGAGGAAACCCGAGATGGGGATATCACGGGCCATCGGCATGAAGCGTGGCGACCTCACGCAGACCTTTCTCTTCGAGGGCACCGTGTACGCGCTGATAGCGTCCGCGGTCGGAACCTTCGTGGGGCTCATCATCGCGGGGATAATGGTGGCTGCCTTCTCCATGGTCATGGCGGGGGAAGGGCTGACTTTCGTCATCCACTTCACATGGGAGAGCCTGGGTGTCGCCGCCTGCATGGGGTTCCTCATCACACTTGCCACAGTGGCGCTTGCCTCCTGGAGGGTGAGCAAGCTGAACATCGTCCGGGCGATAAGGGACATACCTGAACCGGTCCTGGCCAAGTCGGAGAAGAGGTATGTCCTCCTGGGGATTCTCTCCGTAGCGTTTGGCGTCGTTCTTACCGTCGTAGGGGCCCAGTCCCATCAGGCGGCCCTGACATCCTCCGGACCCAGCCTGGCCGCCTTAGGAGTCGCCATGCTCGCCGTGAGGTTCGTGAGCCCGAGGATGCCGTTCACGATTGCAGGCGCCTTCGTGATGTTCTGGACTCTAGACCCGTTCAACATCCAGGAGTACGTCTTCGGGGCGGTCACTGGCGACATGGAGATGTTCATTGTGACCGGGGTCCTCCTCGTCACCGGAGGAGTCATCGTATCCATCTTCAACAGCGACCTGTTGCTCGAGAGCGTGACGAGTATCTTCGGACGAGGAGGTTCGCGCCTTCCGATCCTCAAGTCTGCCATCAGCTACCCGATGAACAAGAAGTTCCGGACTGGTCTGTCCCTGTTCATGTTCTCGCTGATAATGTTCACAGTCGTCGTCATCGCCATGATGGCGTCGTTCCAGAGGGAGAGCGTAGACACACTCACAGAGCAGTTCTCCGGTGGATACGACGTGATAGGCATAACCTTCAGGGACCTGCCGGACGACGAGATGGCATCTGGCCTTGACAGGCTGGACGAAGCGATAGGTGGGCCTGCAATCGATAAGATGTCAGGGGCGCTGGTGGCCAACATCGGCCTTGTGCCGGAAGGAGAGAACGAATCGTACCAGCGGACCCTGATAGGATTCGATGACGTGGTAATCGAAGGGGGAGGATTCTCCCTTGCGGATAGGTCGACTGACTACCAGACGGACGCGGATGCGTGGTCTGCGCTCGCGACCGACCACAGCGTCGCCATCGTGGACGGCAGCGCGATACCACAGATGTATGGCAGCTTCGGATCCCTTAGCCTCGATGTAGGCCAGACAATCACCGTGACGGTATTCAACGGCACGACAGTTGACCTGACGGTGATCGGGGTAATGGACCAGATGTTCCTCCAGGGCATCTTCATATCAGATGATTTCGTGGCCGAGCTTGCGCCTTCGAGCGCGAAGAGGCTTCACTACTTCTCGATCGAGGAGGGGACGGGGCTGACGAACGCCGAGGTCGCCGAGCAGATCGAGAGAGTGTTCGTCGAGTACGGCATGACGACGATAGTGATCAGGGACACAATCGAGATGGTGTTCAGCATGGTGGCGTCGATCATGCAATTAATGGAGATATTCCTCGGGATGGGACTGATCGTGGGCATAACTGGCCTCGGCATCATAACAATCCGGAACGTCGCCGAGAGGAGGCAGGAGATCGGCGTGATGAGGGCTATCGGGTATCAGAGGGACATGATATTGAAATCCTTCGTCCTGGAGACTTCGTTCGTGTCTCTCCTCGGCATAATACTCGGGTTGGTGCTTGGTCTCGCCTTGTCGTACCAGCTTCATAGCTGGGGGGGGTTCTCCGAGGTCTCTCCGTTCGTCATCCCGTGGTTCGACATAATCCTCGTGACTGTGATCGCATTCTCCGTCACACTGCTGTCCACGTTGCCGCCCTCCAGAGCAGCAGCCAGACTGGCTCCTGCTGAGGCTTTAAGAAGGATAGACTGATACCTTCGGGATAGTAGCTACAACATCCATATTATCAGGATGCGGCATCGTCGAAATGATGGCTTCAGCCACCGTGCTAAAAGCATTGGACGCCTTGACAACGGGCCGTTTCGTCCTCGTCTACGACGCCGACGGGAGGGAGGAGGAAACGGACATGGTCATAGCGTCGCAGCACATCACGTCGCAGGCCGTACGGACGATGCGCAAGGACGCGGGCGGGCTGATATGCACGACGGCCGACTCGACCATCCAGGAAGCTCTCGGCCTGCCGTTCCTTTCGGAGATATTCAAGGACATGGGCGCGAAATTCCCCGTGATGGACGAACTCATACCCGACGACATCCCCTACGACGTCAAATCCGCCTTCGGCATAACCATCAACCACAGGAAGACTTTCACCGGTATCACCGACAACGACCGCTCGCTCACCATCAGGGAGTTCTCCAACCTCGCCCGCGAAGCCGTCTCCAAAGGGGACGGATGGGGCAAGAGGGAGCTGGGGAAGGGGTTCCGGGCGCCTGGCCACGTCCATCTGCTGAATACGTCCTCCAGGATTCTGGAGACCCGGTTCGGACACACCGAACTCTCGACGGCCCTGGTCATCATGGCGGGGCTCGTGCCGTCCGCGACGGTGTGCGAGATGATGGGCGACGACGGGAACGCCCTTCCGAAGGCAGAGGCAATCGCCTACGCTGAGGAGAACGGCCTGGTCTACCTCGACGGGCTGGACATCGTCTCCGCCTGGAAGGAATTCCGGACGAGGTGAGAAGTTTGGTACGTGTGCTTGCCACCGGTGTTTTCGACATCATCCACCTAGGGCACCTTCACTACCTCGAAGAGTCTAAGAAGCTAGGGGACGAGCTTGTCGTGATAGTGGCGACCGACAGCACGGTGCGGAAGAGGAAGCATGAGCCGATAACGCCAGAGGCCATGAGACTCGAGCTCGTGCAGGGTCTGAAACCAGTCGATCGGGCGGTCCTCGGAAAGGACGACGCGGACATATACGAGATCGTCGTCGAGATCGGGCCTGACATAATCACGATCGGGTTCGACCAGTCATTCGAACCCGATAAGCTGGAAGCGGACCTGAGATCGAGGGGGATCGAGGTCAAGGTCATCAGGATGCCGCATCTGGACCACGACCTCGACGGCACCAGGAAGATCATACGCAAGGTCATCGAGTTCCACAACGCTGACAAGAGGCTCTCGGTGGTGGAAAGGAGATGAGGCGCATCGGGATCGCCGACACCACATTCGCTAGGATCGACATGGGCCGGATAGCGGAGGACGAGCTGAAGAGGACAGGGACGGGGTTCAAGGTCGAGACATACACAGTCCCGGGAGTGAAAGACCTCCCGGTAGCCGTCAAGAAGCTCATAGAGGAAAGACAGTGTGACATCGTCATGGCCCTCGGAATGCCAGGACCGGAGCAGATCGACAAGATGTGCGCTCACGAGGCTTCGACGGGGCTGATTCAGGTACAGCTCATGACGAACACCCACGTGATAGAGGTGTTCGTTCACGAGGACGAGGCAAAGGACGCCAAGGAGTTGGCATGGCTTGCAGAGCGGAGGACGAGGGAGCACGCAGTCAACGCTTACGACATGCTCTTCAGGCCAGGCAGGTTGGCGGCCGGCTCAGGCAAGGGGCTCAGGCAGGGTTTCGATGATGCTGGGCCCATAATGTAGGATCATGACATCGGCAGGAGGATGAGAGAGATGGCGAAGAGATACAGTATAGGCATCGTGTGCAGCGAGTTCAACTTCGACCTCACACAGACGATGCTCGAAAGGGCGAAGGAACACGCGAAGTTCCTGGATGTGGACGTTGCGAAGGTCATGAGGGTACCAGGAGTATTCGACATACCCCTGGCCGTGAAGTCACTGATGAAGGACGAGTCCATAGAGGCCGTCGTGACCATCGGTGCGGTCATCGAGGGGGAGACCGAGCACGACCAGGTGGTCATAGCCCAGGCTGCCAGGAAGATAACGGACCTCGCGGTGGAGTACGAGAAACCCGTCGGGCTCGGGATAACGGGCCCAGGCATGAGCAGACTCCAGGCTGAGGACAGGATCGAGCGGGCGAAGGACGCCGTGGAATCCGTCGTCAAGCAGCTCAAGATGCTCGGGTGAACTCCGTCCCGCCAACCGTGAGGGCGTCGGTCATGGAGCGTTAGACGTGGCAGCCGTCAGACTGGGCAAGATGCACCTCCGCTGGTGTAATTCGTGCAACGTCCCGATTCTGGAGCAGGCCGCATGCAGCAAATGCGGCGCCAGCACGAGAGAGGTCAAGATCACTCCGCCCGGGGACGCTCGGCCTGCCTTCGATCACGACATCCGGAGGATCCGAACGCTCATAGACACGCAGTTCGGGCCTGGATGCGGGGAGGTCGCCGTACCGACCGGACGGCTGGTGCTCCTGAACAAAGCTCCTGACCTGGACCGCATGGATGAGGTAGTGCTGGATGGAATGGTCATCGGGGCTGTCAGGTTCGACATCGCGCGAGGGGAGAAATTCCTACCTCGAGGCGTCACTGCGTCGAGGATGGAGAAGATCATCTCCCGGGGGTGGGTACGTGTCGACGGAGGAGCCCTGGAATCGATCCGGGAGAGGAGGGCGAGCGCCCTCGCGGTCGGAGTATCCGATGCCGCAGAAGGGATCGAACGCGGAGACGATATCATCGTGCTCGACCCTGACGGAAAGGCTGTCTCGGTCGGAGTGGCAAAGATGTCCACCGCGGAGATCAGGACGGCCGAGAGGGGCACCGCAGTCAAGACACGGTGGGTTGCAGACGACTCTGTAGCTGGCACATCGGACAATGGGACCTCGTCGTGGGACGACGCTGTCCTCGCGAATAGGGCGATGATCGACCGGAGGGCGTCTGAGGCGGCGAGGTTCGTCAGAGATATTGCGAGGGAGGGCGACCTGCCCGTGGCGGTGTCCTTCAGCGGAGGGAAAGACAGTCTCGCGACTCTCCTGCTCGTAATGGAGGGGGGCATCACCCCGAAGATGATTTTCGTGGACACGGGCCTTGAGTTCGAGGAGACCCTGAACAACGTGCGCGACACGGCAGCGAGGCATTCCCTGGAGCTGATAACGGAGAGCGCCGGCGACGGATTCTGGAGAAACGTCGACTTGTTCGGACCACCAGCGAAGGATTTCAGATGGTGCTGCAAGACCTGCAAGCTCGGCCCCGCGACGAGGCTCATAGAGAAACACTTTCCGGGCGGTGTGCTCTCGTTCATCGGTCAGAGGGCCTACGAGTCCCAGACCAGAGCACGGAAGGGCAGGGTCTGGAGGAACCCGTGGACCCCGAACCAGCTGGGAGCCTCACCCATACAGAAGTGGACGGCGTTGCACGTATGGCTCTACCTGTTCGATAGGAAGGAGCCATCCAACCCGCTGTACGAGAGGGGGTTCGAGAGGATCGGGTGCTACCTGTGCCCCTCCGCGGACCTCGCGGAGTTGAAGCATGCGAGGGAGCTCAACGGAGAGTACCGCCGTTGGCAGGAGTATCTCATCCATTACTCACAGAAGCACGACATGCCGGAGGAATGGCTCTCCAAGGACCTGTGGAGATGGAGAAAGGTCCCGCGGTCCGTCCTCGACGCTCTGGGTCTGAATGCCGCGCGCTGCGGTGTGTCGCACGACCGCTCGATTGGCAACGCCCCGATAGGGTTCCAGAGCACCGAAGGTTACAGCCCTTGCGTCGATGGGATGAGCATGGAGGGCGTCTTCAGCCGGGAGCTCGACATGGACCGTGTCTCGAACCTCCTGAACGTGCTGGGAGAGGTGACGGTCTCACCGGACGGCAGGATAGCCGAGGTGGACCGGATGACAGTCTTCGCCGAAGGGCCTGTAATGGTCAAGGCGCACGACGAGGAGGGGTTGAGGACCAAGGCCTCCCGTCTGAAGGAAGTGGTCCTCAGGGCCATGGAATGTGCGGGGTGCGGGATCTGCGTCTCGAGGTGTCCCGAAAGTGCCCTGAGACTGGATGGACGTGTCAGGATAGATGAAGAGAGATGCTCCCACTGCGGGCAGTGCCTAGGCCCTTGCCCGGTCGTTCAGTTTAGAGAGGATCAGCTGGACATATGATCCATCAGCGCCTCGATTGCCGCGGAGACATCTGAGACCCGAGCCCCCCACGGGACTATGGCGATGTTCCCATCGATCTCGAAACCGTCTTTCACCTTACAGCACTTCGTCAGGACGGGACCGTCCACCTTGACCTTCTGCAGGAGGTCAACGGGACACATGTTGACAAGACGCGCCTCGGAGCCATAGACCGCTTTGAACACCCTCGCGGACAGGCTGCACCCGACGACGGCAACCTCTTCTATCTGCTCGGGGGACAGACCAGGAGGGTCGTCCATGTAGCCGATCTTCCCCCTGTGGTCCAAACCGGATGCTCTGCACGGGAAGAGCACCGAACGGGCTCCAGACAGCCCTTCGAGGCTGTTGAGGTCCTCCTCGATGACGTCGTATCGCACATAGCGGTTCTGCAGGATGGAACGCAAGGCCTCATCGACCAATCCGACCAGCTTCGTCGGGCCCGGCGGGACGACATCGAAAATCGTCAGGCTGAACGGCTCCTGGTCTACGAAGAAAGAGACATGCTCAGACTTCCCACGGACGATGACACACCGTGTTCCGACGGACTCACGGATGCGTCCCATCTCCGACGCCGAGAGCACATCAAGGGACGGCTCGTCGACGAACGACGTCTCGCCCGGAAGGGACACGATGTTCACAGATGACACCGGCAGAAGGACACTGTTGGTCGTGTCCTTCCCGATTTCCGCAACGGCCCAGGTGTCTCCGCGGTTCAGAACAACGTATCGTGTCCTGATGTAGGCCCTTCTTCCCATCAGATGCAACCTGATCTGCTCTTCGGTGAGCTCGAACTTGACCGAGTGGACGCTGACCTCTTTGCAGTGGTTCGGGAACATGGTCTGTCGCGTGATGTACATGGTTAATTAGTAGATAGAACCAACGCTGAGAAAAGGATAAAGGGGAGGGGATGCAATCATGCGACTCCGGAGATGGCTCCTTGAAGAACCCAGATGAGTTCCCCACCATAACGACCGAGAGGCTCGTCCTCAGAGAGATCACAGAAGCCGATCTCGAATGGTACTTCAGACACTTCTCCCTGCCGGAGATCGTCGACAACACGGAATTCCTCGCCCCGAAGGACATGGCGGCCGCAAGAGAGGAGCTCGAATCGTACATTACGAAGCCGTTCAGAGAGAGCACGGGAATACGCTGGGGCATCACCTTGAAAGGCAGTGACGAGTTGATCGGAAGCTGCGGGTTCTACAAGTGGGAGCACGACCCGCACCGCCGAATCGAGATAGGATATGACCTCCATCCTTCCCATTGGGGCAAGGGCATCATGAAGGAGGCGATGAACACCATCATCGACTACGGCTTCGAGAATATGGAGCTGAACAGGATTATCCTGTTGGCATTCTCATTCAATGAAAGGTCTACTGCCTTGGCACGGAGCCTGGGATTCGTCAGAGAGGGTGTCCTCAGGGAGAACACCGTCTTCAGGAACGAGTTCCTCGATGACGAGTACTTCGCCATGTTGAGGAGCGATTGGGAGAAGCTGCGAGGCCGTGAGGAATGAGCGACGCTCTTCGACTTCATCCCTGATGACCTCGGACCGGAACTGCTGTCGAGACTTTGTCCGGATTCAGGCATTCGGAAGTGGGTCGCGTCGCGTAGCATACAACAAGGTTCTTATCCTATACCCATGATAACCCGAAGGTCGTACGGATGAAGGGCTACCTTGTCCTTGAAGATGGGACTGTGATGGAAGGGAGGCCTTTCGGTTTTTCCAAGGACGTCACCGGAGAGGTGGTGTTCTCCACTGGCATGACGGGGTATCAGGAGTCGTTAACAGACCCGTCATACTGCGGACAGGTCCTCGTATCCTCGTATCCCATGATCGGCAACTACGGCATCGACCCCGAGAACAACCAGTCGGGGCGCGTGCAGGTCCGAGGCTACGTGATAAGCGAGCTATGTGACGTTCCCAGTCACAGATTCTCTGGCATGACACTGGACGAATTCCTGAAACGGGACGAGGTTCCCGGCATTTCGAGAATCGACACCAGGGCACTCATCAGAAAGCTACGGCTGAAAGGAACCATGAGAGGGGCGATCACGACGGCGGATCCCAAGGCGGCTCTCGAACAAGTCCGTGGAATGCGGAATCCCGATGAGGAGAACCTTGTCGCCAGGGTGAGCGCTCCAGAAGCGGTCGTCTGCGAATCGGGAAAGGGGAGGCGCGTCGTGGTGATCGACTGCGGAGCCAAGGAGAGCATACTGAGAGAGCTCCGAGCGAGGTTCGATGTGGTCCAGGTCCCTTTCGACGCTCCAGCTGACAGCATACGCGCTATGGACCCGGACGGCGTCTTCATCACGAACGGTCCTGGGAACCCGGCACAGGAGGAGATGCTGGAGACGACCGTGGGGACGTTGAGGGAGCTGAAGGAAGAGGTTCCGATGATGGGGATATGCCTCGGGAACCAGCTACTCGCGCTGGCTCTGGGAGCGAAGACCTACAAGCTCAAGTTCGGACACAGAGGAATCAACCAACCTGTCGGGAAGGACGGCAGGGTGTACATCACATCGCAGAACCACGGATTTGCCGTTGACGGGGCTTCTGCGGAGGATGTCGGCATGGAGGTCACTTTCGTCAACCTCAATGACGGGACCGTCGAGGGCATGCGGCACTCGGACCTGCCGATCTTCTCAGTCCAGTTCCATCCAGAAGCGCGCCCCGGACCCCTCGACACGCGCTTCCTGTTCGATGAGTTCGCCGATATGATGGAGGGGGTCTGATGCCGAAGAGGAGGGATCTCCGCAAGATCATGGTGATCGGCTCGGGGCCAATAGTGATCGGACAGGCGGCGGAGTTCGATTTCTCCGGGACGCAGGCGTGCAAGTCATTGAAGGAAGAGGGGTACGACACAGTGCTGGTGAACTCCAACCCGGCCACAATCCAGACGGACCCAGAGACTGCAGACGCCGTATACATCGAGCCGTTGGACTGCGGCACTCTGACTAAGATAATCGAGAAGGAAGGGGTGGACGGCATACTCGCGGGGATGGGCGGGCAGACGGCACTCAACCTGTGCTCAGAGTTATCGGAGAACGGTGTGCTGGACCGATTAGGAGTCGAGATGCTCGGAACCAAGACCAGGGCGATCGCACTGTCAGAAGACAGGGAGCTGTTCAGGAGTGCCATGATCACGCTCGACGAGCCGATTCCAAGGAGTAGGACCGTCAAGTCAATCGACGAGGCCAGGCGGGCAATCGAAGAAATCGGTGGTTATCCCGTCCTAGTACGTCCCGCATACACCCTCGGAGGTACGGGTGGCGGGATAGCCAATGACGAAGAGGAGCTCACCCACATCGTCGGGAGAGGGCTGATATACTCCAGGATCAGACAGGTGTTGATCGAGGAGAGCGTCATCGGATGGAAGGAGTACGAGTACGAGGTCATGCGGGACGCGAAGGACAACACGATAATCGTGTGCAACATGGAGAACCTCGACCCGATGGGCATACACACGGGGGAGAGCATAGTCGTCGCCCCCGCACAGACTCTCAGCGACTCCGATCATCAGTTGCTTAGGTCTGCCGCCCTCAAGATAATCAGGGCGCTGGAGATCGAAGGGGGAGCGAACATACAGTTCGCTGTGAACCACGACACGGGGGATTACAGAATCATCGAAGTGAACCCAAGGGTTTCACGCAGCTCCGCCCTGGCTTCGAAGGCTACTGGGTACCCGATCGCCCGCGTGGCGGCGAAGATAGCAGTCGGGATGACGCTGGATGAGATACCCAACGCCATAACGAAGAGAACCTGTGCGGCGTTCGAACCATCGATAGACTACATCGTTGTGAAGATACCCAGGTGGCCGTTCGACAAGTTCAGGACCGTTGACCCCACGCTCGGAACCCAGATGAAGAGCACGGGGGAAGTGATGGCCATCGGCCGCAACTTCGAGGAGGCGCTCCTCAAGGCGACCCGTTCGCTTGAGATCGACAAGGTCGGCCTCGAAGGAGGCAATTGGAGCGACGAGGGACTCGATCGCCTTCTCAGAACGGCCACGGATGACCGCCTGTTCGCCATCTCCGAGGCGCTCCGCCGCGGTATGACGGTCGACGACGTTTGCGGGCTCACTGGATGGGACAAGTTCTTCGTCTCGAAGCTTAAGGGACTCACCGAGATCGAGAACCGACTGAAGCACTTCGAAGGAGCAGAGACCCTCGAATCAGCCAAGAACGCTGGCTTCGGAGACGAGTACATAGCCCGCATTTCCGGGAGGGACCCGGAGGACATCAGGAAGGCAAGGGAACATTCCGGCATCGGGCCAACATACAAGATGGTCGACACTTGTGCCGCCGAGTTCGAGGCTGAGACGCCGTACTTCTACTCCACCTACGAGCTAGAGTGCGAGGTCCGACCATCGGACAATAGGAAGATAGTGATAGTCGGCGGGGGTCCGATCAGGATCGGACAGGGGATCGAGTTCGACTACTGCTGCGTCCACGCATCGCTCGCCCTCAAGGAGGAGGGGGTGGACGCAATCATCATCAACAACAACCCGGAGACGGTCTCGACCGATTTCGACGTCTCGACCCGACTCTACTTCGAGCCTATCACCGCGGAGGATGTGCTGAATGTCGTCGAACGCGAGGACGCCGATGGGATCATGCTACAGTTCGGGGGGCAGACCGCAATCAACCTGGCCATGAGCCTCCAACGGTCCCTCCAAGGGCGCAAGACGGTCATCCTCGGGACCTCCCCGGATGCGATCGACCTTGCTGAGGACCGGAAGAGGTTCTCGAGCCTGATGGATTCCCTGGAGATACCGCAGCCGAAATCGGGCACGGGGTTCTCCTTCGAAGAGGTCAGGAACCTCGCCCAGGACATCGGCTATCCCGTCCTGATAAGGCCGAGCTATGTGCTCGGCGGCAGGGCCATGGAGATCGTCTACAACGAGGCCGAACTCGAGATGTACATGCGTAGCGCGGCCAAGGTCTCCAAGCACCATCCAATCCTCGTCGACAAATACCTCACAAGCGCGATAGAGATTGATGTCGACGCGGTATGTGACGGAAGCGAGGTCTACATAGGAGGCATACTCGAGCATATAGAGGAGGCAGGAGTCCACTCCGGAGACGCCACGATGGTGCTCCCGCCCCAGACCCTGTCCCAGGATGTCCTGGATAGGGTGAGGGAGATAACCCGCAAGGTCGCCTTCGCGTTAGACACGAAGGGGCTGATGAACCTTCAGCTCGCCTACAAGAACGGGACGGTCTACATGCTAGAGGCGAACCCCAGAGCCTCAAGGACGGTCCCGATAATCTCGAAGGCCACAGGAGTCCCGCTCGCAAAGGTGGCCACGAAGATCATGCTCGGCAGAACCCTTGAGCAGCAAGGACTTGTTGGAGAGGCCAAGATGGAGCACATCGCTGTCAAGGCTTCAGTGTTTCCTTTCCTGAAACTCCCAGGGGTCGACAGCATCCTCGGCCCAGAGATGAAATCCACAGGGGAGGTGATGGGCATCGACAGGTCCTATCCGGCAGCGGTATGGAAGGCGCTGATCGCATCCGGCCAGAAACTGCCGAAGAGCGGAAACGTATACATCAGCGTGGCCGAGGAGGACAAGGGGGAACAGGTCGTCGACATCGCTGGGAGGTTGAGCGAGCTAGGGTTCGGCCTCTTCGCCACAAAAGGAACCGCGTCATTCCTGCGCTCCGCTGGTCTGGAAGTCACGACGGTTTACATGATCTCCGAGAAGACTTCGCCCGACGCGTTGTCATTGATGAGAGGCGGTTCTGTCCAGATGATAGTCAACACCCCCACAGAGTCGTCCGGCGCAAGAAGGGACGGTTTCATGATGCGAAGACTGGCGGTGGAGCTGGAGATACCGATGCTCACGACCCTCAACGGAGCCAGTGCGGCCGTGCTCGCGATGGGGCATGCGATGACCAGGGAGATGTCCGTGAACGACCTGGCCTCGTTCAACTCGTGAATGTGGGCGAGGAGGTTTCATTCGTCCTTATCCAGAGTCTTGAGCGCCAGTTCGGCACCCTTGCGTCCCGAGAGAAACATGGAGCCGAAAGTCGGCCCCATCCTGGGCAATCCGTACGTGGCCGACACGGACATGCCAATCACTATCAATCCTGGGTGCACGAAGCCGGTCTTCTCCACCACGGCGTCTTCGCTGGCCTCGATCCACATAGCACCGCATCCCGGGATCTTGAGCAGGCCCCTCTCCGCAAGCTTCCTCACGACGGAGGCGTCGTGTCCCGTTCCGTCGATGACAACCTTCGACTCAAGGGAGATGGGATCGACGCATGCGACAGGCTTGGGCAGATAATTCACGGGGGTCCAGTTCACCACCACCCCCGCAACCCTGTTCTGCTCCCTGAGAACGATGTCGTCGAACGCAACCATGTTGAGGACCTTGGCGCCGGCTTCGCACGCAGCTGTGATGAGCTTGGAGCATGCCAGGGGCCCAGGGGTGGTGTAGAGTCCATCCTCGTACTCCTTGCACCTGACCCCCAGCTCGTCCAGTATCTCGTTGGCCGGGGCTCTGACCGTGACGGTATTCATCAGGAAGCCACCCATCCAGAACCCACCGCCGAGGTAGTTGTTCTTCTCCACGATCACGACATCGACGCCTTTGCTTGCCAGATCATAGGCAGCGACGAGGCCGCTCGGGCCTCCGCCGACGATGATCACGTCGGAATCGATTGCCTCTTCCATGTCCTTGTTGAACTCGGACAAGATGGCCCGGGTCACGGAGCTCTCAGATGATTTCTCAAAGATAGGCATAGTATTACACCGGATTGCGCTGACGGCATACCTGGTACCCGAATATAACGATTGTCATTTCAATCCCCTCGGGTCAATCTGCCGAGGGGGCACGTACGGGACAACGATAAAGGCGCTCAGGGCGATATTGAACACACGGAGCGGACAGATGCTTCCGCACGGATGCCCCGCAGGCGAGACCATCTGGTTCCGCTCCTCCACGCGGAACCGGGATGGGCCTAACTCGGGCTGTTGGCTGCGGCTTTCATGCGCTCATACTTCTCCTTGTACAGCTTCGCGCACACACTGCAGCAGAGGTAATGCGTCCGGCCGTCAAGCTTGATCTTCACACCCTCATCCCTCATCTGATGATCACAGTAGTAGCATTTGATGAGCAAGCTCGTCTCATCCTTGACGGATGCCCGGGGGCTCTCCTTCGGGGTTCTGAGGACCATCGAGTTGTCCATCTTGGTTATCTCTGGTATGCTGCCGAGAGAGTGCATGAAGCTCTGGTACTTCTTCTGGTCGTAGAAGGACAGGATGCACAGTATCCTGGAGTCCGATAGGACGTGTATCTGCCTGACAATGTCCTCGGTGCAGATCCTGTTCACCACTCGGTCTATGTCGGAAGGCCTCGCCTCCAAAATCGTGGCGACTGAGACCTGCCCCAAGAGGTCAGCGTCGAGCAGGACGGAATATCCCTTTATCAGGCCGACGTCAGTCATGTTCTGGACGCGGGAGCTGACGGTGGGAGTGCTCACCTTCACCTTTGAGGATATCTCCCTGAACGAGGACCGCCCGTTCTCCTGAAGTTGCCTCAGTATCCTCCTATCGACGTCATCTAGAGTCATCATCTTCACCTAACCCTTGGCGCTCACAAGGGATATTCTTTTCGATTGACAGGTACGGGGGGTCTTCGAGATAACAGTTGAAAACATGTGAACTGAACGCCTCTCCAGACGTTGCGGGCTCATGGCGCGGCCGCCGATCTCTCGCGGTCGGCACAATAATGGTGAGCAGGAACCGGATGTGTTCATACCCCGTCGGCTCTGAGTACTCTCAAGCACAATGCGACAACTTAATTACGCCCGCAGCACTTCTGCGGAGCCATGGCATCCAAGGTGAACGCGGCTCACATACTGGTGAAGGACGAAGCGAAGGCGAAAGACATACTGGCCATGATGAAGAGCGGCAAGGACTTCGGCCAGCTTGCCGGGACTTACTCGGAATGCCCATCAGGCAAGAACGGTGGGAGCCTCGGTTGGTTCGGAAGAGGGCAGATGGTGAAGGAATTCGAGGACGCTGCGTTCAACGCGAACAAGGGGGATACCGTCGGCCCCGTCAAGACTCAGTTCGGGTGGCACCTGATCAAGATAACGGACGTCGAGTGATACCCGGCATGTCAGGCATCCAAACGAGAGAGCACTGAAGGTCCACCGCCCTCCCTCCGACACCAGCCTTGGTGCCAACTGACGAGGCTAGGCAGTGAAACGAGGGCGTCAATCGCCTCCGTACATCTCATTAGGCCCAAGATACTCCGGGTGGTCTCCTCGAAGGATGGTACGTGCCACGTAACATAGGTGGCAATCATCCGCGAACCTGTCCATCGGCAGCCCGACCCCAAGCTTTCGCACCAGCGCCGCCGGACCCCCTTCGATCAGTGCAGAAACCACAGGATGTTTCGACGGGTCGTACTCTTCGATGATGTCCTTCAGACTTCTAGAGGCCGTGTCTCCGATGACTATGCCCTGGCATACATGGACCAGGCCAATGGGGTCGATATGGACCCGCCCAGGCGCTCTCAAGTCCTCAGGACAGGACCCGAGTTCAGAAACCTCACGGGTGCAGTGGTCCCCCGCGAGTTTGTCCGAGGCACGACCTCTGAAATACAGCCCGCCATCAGCCCCCGCGCCTGCATCTGGTTTGCACACCTCGATCACTCCGACCGGGATTCCGAGTCTTTCGGCGGCCTCAACGACCTCACGCGCCCTTCTATCGTCCGGGGAGAATCGGTGATACTCATCATCGCTGATGCTCAGGTCCGAAACGCCGAGCTCTGCCAACGGGGCAAGCCACAGCTCCGCGTCCGCAACCGAGGTACCCCAATAGCCGTTGGTGACGATTCCGACATCGAACCCCATCGAGCGGGCCGCTCTCACCCCTTCCAGGACTACAGGGTAGTAGAGGAATGGTTCGCCCCCCTCGAAGTAGATCGTCCTGACGCTCTCGATCTCGCTCGCCTGGGCTAGCAACCTGCGAATCATCTCGATCGTCATCGTCGCCTCAAACTGGGGGCTAGCCCACACGAAGCAGTGGTCGCACTCCCTGTCGCAACGATACGTCGTTAGCAGGTGTACGCCTTCCAAGCCCGACATGATGACGAACCACCGTCGACTGAATACGCCATACGCTATGAGGCGGATATTGAAAGGGTTTGCCGCGTTCCTTCGAATCCGCTCACGCCTCGTCTCGCAGGTCCACACCCAGGTCTCGCATGCTCCGCTTGTACGAGCGGATGATGGTCGAGTACTCCTTCGTGGGTCGGCGCTTCTCGGCGTCCCAGCACTCGTACAGAGACTTGCCGAGTGGCGGCTTGAGAAGCCTGTTCTCATATTTCCCGAGAAGCTTCTTCGCGAGCGTGTTGGCATCCTGTAGCTTCATGCCAGCGACGGCATGACCTACCTCCGCGGATATCCGCGGCTCGACCGGCGTCGTCCTATCCTCATACCTGTTGGACGCGATGCCCACGGATTCTATGGATAGCCCAGAGGTGACGGCCGCGGTGACCGATGCGGACGTCTCGAACAGAGCCATCGGTGTGCACGGGCCTGCCGAGGCGTAGTTCAGGTTGATGCTTAGCATATTGGAGTTGCGGGTGACTGCCTGACCGGTCGAGCTGATGACCCAGAGCAGTTCCCTGCAGCTGCTGGAGACGTACCTGAGGTGCAGTGGGAACGGCAGCAGCCAGCTCGCCTGGTATGTGAGTAGACCCATCATGTGATGGGCCACATTGGAGACCGCCGTCCCCTCGGGACCGCCTGAGTACCCACCAAGGAGGGGGCCGAAGCACATGCCGATGGGACCTCCCATAGACAACGCGACCGCAGCTTTGTTCAGACGCGCGAAATCCACCTTCATGGGGTCCATGCAGCAGATCAAGTAGCCGTCCGACGGTCTCATGCCGTACCTCGGGTGCAGGGCCGCTGCGAAAGCGATATCCGACTCAGCCGTCGAGAGCGAGTTCATTATCGGTATGCCCTCGCGGCCTACGCGGTTGCAGGCCTCCCTTGCAAGGACTGCGTTTCTCATCGCTCCGAGTACTTCCAGCGGAGAAGCGGGCCTGATCCTCATTCCTCCGACACGCGTGAGAGCTGGCGTCGTGATCGCGTTCGTCTCTGGAATCTCCGCGTAGCCCTCAACGAGGGTCATGAACGACCTGTCACTCGACGCGGAACCACCGCCCGCACCTAGAAAGCACCATGGGGGGGTCTTGTCGCCAACCTTCCTCGATCTGAAGGTCTTCCTGTCGCGTCCCTCCCCGAGCTCGAGCGCGTCTGGGGCGGTCCTGATGGCCTCCCTTACCTCCTGGTCGGTGTACGATATGACTCGGGCGCTGCTTGTGCAGTAAGCACCGACATCGACGAGCAGCTCGACCGCCGCCTTGAAGATGTCGTCCACCAGGGAGCCGTCGTTCGGGATGGGGTTCTTCGGGTCGTACTTGATGTCGTACTTCTTGACGACCTCCTGGACCTTCGGGGCGAAGCTGCGAAGCTGGTAGTCAGTCTCGCTCATCGGTTTTCCTTCGAGAGCCCGCCCCATCACGTCGAGGAACTGGACCAAGACGTCACTTCCCCTTGGCCAACTTGTTCGCCAGCTTGATCGTCGTGGCTGCGTCCTCTCCCCAGCCATCGGCCCCGATCTCGTCGGACCACTCGCCGGTCGTCGGACCGCCTCCGACCATCACTGCGAACTTCTTCCTTTCCTTCAGCGAGACCAGATAGTCCACGATGTCCTTCTGCGACCCTATGGTGCTGGACATCAACGCAGAGGCACCGATTATCTTCGCGTTGGAGCGCTTGGCCTCCTCCACGAATGTCGTCGTCTTGACATCGACACCCAGGTCGATGACGTTGAAGCCGTTCGCCAATAGCATGTTGGATACGATGTTCTTGCCGATCTCGTGCACATCTCCCTGGACCGTCCCAATCGCCACGGTGGCCTTGGAGACCATCTCGCCCTTCGGGACCAGAGGCAGGAGCAGGGCCATCGCCGTCTTCATCGCGTCGGCGGCAAGCATCAACTCGGGGAGGTATATCTCCATCTTCTCGAACTTGTCTCCCACCTTCTCGATCGCAGGCACCAATCCCTTCTCAATCGCCTTCAGCGGGTCAACCTTCGCCCTTATCGCATCCTTCGCTGACTTCTCGGCAGCCGAAGAATCGAAGGACAGGATGGCGTCGCCGAGCGACTTGAACATCTTCTTCTCATCCATGGGGTTCCTTCCTAGCAGCGCGGACACAGGGGCCGCGCTGGCTGGGAATGAAGCACTGACGATTTAAAGGGTTCTCTCGGAGGATATCATGACCTATGACCGGGTCGCCACTGGAACGGGCGACAGACGGCGGGGATAGGGCCGTTGGAGCCGTCAGAACTCGTCTATTACCTTCTTGAGTGCTGACAGTCTGGCACCATCGAGTTTCTCCGGCTGGTGCTCGGACAGCATCTTCTGAGCCTTCTCCTCTGCGACATCCATCAGGTCTCTCTTGCCGCTTTCCTCCCACGATTCGTACGAGGACATGTCCCACAATGTCGACATGTAGAAGTCCTTCACATGCTTCACCGTGTGCATCTCGCCCAGATAGTTCCTGCCGATGCCGACCTTCTTTATCAGATCCAGCGAGACAGACTCGTCGTTGACCTCGATGTCTCTGTTGGAGTTCAGCACGAGAGCCACAATCTCGTTGTCTATGACCATCTGAGCGAAGGAGAGCAGGGTCGAGCCGTCCGCAAGGCCTATACCGTTCATTATCTCACAGCCGACAGCGGCCAGCGGCGGAGAGAGGACGGCGTTCTCGACGGACTGTCTCAGTCCTGGAGTCCTCGCACTGCCCCCCATTCCGCCAGCGGAACATGGCACGTCCAGATACTTCGCCATCTCCACATTGCCGATGCTCAGCATTATCGTCTCCGGGGCGCCCGAGTTGTAGGCGCCCGTCTTGGGGTCCATGCTAGACTGAACTGAGCCGTACAGGAACGGCGCACCAGGCTCGTGCGCCTGCATGGCACAGGCAAGGGCCATGGTCTCAGCATGGTTGACGACGAGGCTGCCGGCCACCGTGGCGGGGCCGCTCAGGCCCATGCTCGCCATGCCGGTTATGTGCACAGGAACGTGGTTCTCGGCCCAGACCATCGCAGCGTCGGTCGCTCCGCCGTCAAGGACGAGCGGGGATATCGTGCACACCATCGCGGAGATATAGTGACGTTTCCTGAGCTCCTCCTCGGATCCGACGACGGCCGCCGCCATCTTGACCTGAGCCCGAGCCTCCTCGGGGGTCGTCGTGGACTCGGTCTCGATATGCTTGGTCGTGTTCTCCATGCCAACCTTCAACCCCTCGAGGACGTGTGTCTTCGAGGAGATGTCATGCGCCACCACCATCGGCTCGAATATGCTCAGGTACGGCAGCGCGTCGCCCAGAACGGCCGTCTTTCGGATGTCCTCGAGGACGGATTGACGACGGCTCTTGGTCCTAGGGTCCCACACGGCGATGCCACAGCCGTCGGTGGTGTAGTAGTGATGACGGCGGTCCAGAGGCAGGTCGTAGTCCTTCGTCCGTCCAGCGAGAACGATGCTAGACGGCGCCTTGGACATCAGTGAGTTGACGAGATCAGGGGAGAACTTCACGACGTTCGTCTTGTCGTCAACGGCTGCCCCCGCACGTTTCAACGAGTCTCGCGCAACCGGACTCATCACCCTGATTCCAGTGTTCTCAAGAATATCCAGCGCGGAATCATGTATCTTCTTCCTATCCGAGTCCTTCATGAAGGACCTTGGCTCTCTCACCTTGAATCTGTCTGCAAACATTGACATCCCGATACCTCCTGCTGTAGGAAGCCCAGGCCCCGGAGGCCGGCTTCAATAGAAAAGGGTTTTCAGATAGCTTCATGACCGTGGAGCGGTGCAACGGCGAAGGATTAAGTAGTTGCCGCATGGCCCATTGCACACGTTCAAACGCCGACCATCTTCTCGTAGTCTGCGATGATCCCGTCACCCTTGCGCTTCATGTCACCGTCCAACGAAGGGACCTCATGCTCCCGGAGTATCCTCTTGGCGATCTCCTTCGCCTCGGGGACCATGGCATCGGAGTATGTCCTCTCCCAGTCCTTCTTCGCCTCATCGAAGAAGAACAGCTCCTTCTTGAAGTTGCGGGCTGTGTGGACATGGCTGAGGAAGGTGTTGCCGTGGCCCACCTGCTTCACGACATCCAAAGCGATCGTCTCGTCGGAGATCTCGAACCGCCTCATGAAACCACGGACATGCTCCCAGATGCGTGATTCGATGACTGCCTGCTCGTATGACACGCCCTTGACGGCGTCAATCCCGCCGATACCGGAGATGAGATCGGAGTTGCCCATGGAGCTCAAAGCCACGCCCATGACCTCCGAGAACGATTGTGGGATGCCCGGCGTTTCCTTGTCGTTTATACCCCACTCGCCCACCATCGACGGCAGACCGTATCTTCTCGCCATCTGACCGAGCCCAGCGGCGATGATGCAGTGCTCCGGAACCATGTAGTTGATTACTCCTGTCTTCATGCTGATCGGGGCCGATGATGAGCAGTATATGTGCGGGGAACCAGGAGCGGCGAACTGGGTGATCACCAGGCTTGCCAGGTTCTCAGTGTTCGCGTTCGATATCGTCCCCGCCATGGTGACGGGACTTGACCCCCCCGGGAGGGACATAGACATCGACATTATCGGTATGCCCGCCCTCACCAGCTCGACCATCCCTTCGACGGCTCCACCCTCGTACGAGAGGGGAGCGATCGAGCAACAGATCACGGAGAACAACGGCCGCTTCCTCAGCTCCTCCTCGCTCCCTGCGATGAGGGCTCCGAGCTCCACCTGCTTGCGCGAATCGGCAGCGCCCATCACGGAAACGCCGTTCACGTGCTTCGTCGTGTTCTGCATGGCCGTCCAGAGCTCATGAAGACCGTGTGAGATCTGAGGCACCTCGTTCGCCGTGATGGACGTCCACAGGAAATCGACCCCATCGAGCCCATCGCCTAGACGAATGAAATCGGCTATGTCCTTCCTAGTCGACGGCTTCTTCTCGCCCGTCTCCATATCCCTGATGTACACTCCCAGGCCGGAGGTGGCCACGAACGGAGGGCCGGATACCGGGATCTCCATATCGTGCTTCGGATCCCTGGCACAAAGACGTATGCTCCTGGGTGCCTTCATCAGAGCCTCATTGACCATTTCCTCAGGTATCTTCGCGATCATCTTCGTGAAATCAACTTCCGCACCGGAATCGCTGAGCATCTTCAGCGTCACGTCGCTGCGTATGAGCATGCCTATCTCCTGTAGGCTCTTCAGGCTGGATTCGTGTATCAGATCCTGCTCATCCCCGGACAGAAAAACAAGTCTCGCTACCGCCATGTTACTGCACTCCCCATCGATGCCCCGTTCGTCAACGGGCGTGTCCGCAATCCTCAACCCCTATAATATGGGTTTGCGTGGTCCGGGGTGATGTGTTTAAGACCTTTTCCCAAATGTGAGAATTCAGATTCAAGCGAGGGGCTTCGTGTCTGGCGTGGGGGCCTTCTCCTGCAGCCCCTTCATCAGGACGATGTATAGGCCGCCGATGACCAGGATTGAACCGACCACTATCCATCTACCGGGCATCTCGTCAGGAAGGAGGAAGTACGCCAGCACCGAAGCGCCAATCGGCTCGGCAAGAAGGGATGTCGAGACGATGTGCGCAGGGAGCGTTTTGAGGGCGAAGTTGAACATCGTGTGGCCGAAGATGGTCGGAACGACCGCCAGTAGGACGAACAGCGAGAGCTCGCGATGCGACGACACTGCGATGACATCGCCCACGATGACGGCTCCGACGAACAGCATGGCTGCGCATATCAGATAGACCGTGAAGACATACGTTCCCAGTGACACCTTCTGCCTCGCCCGCCTCCCGGAGAGGAGGTAGATGCCCGCACAAATACCGCCGAGGAATGCCAGCGTGTTCCCCGTCATGTTGGTCCCCCCCAGCTGTAAGTCTGCCACCGAGATGACACACACGCCAAGAAACGCGACGACTATGCCTATCGCCGCTATACGACGCACACGCTCACCGAGCACGAAATGCGACACGCCCGCCACGAACATAGGGTGGGCCGTCACAAGCACGACGGATGTCGCCACCAGCGTGAGGCTGAGGGACGCAATCCAGAGGCCGAAATGAAACGCCAACGCGGTGGCGCTGACGAAGATGAGGACCCACTCGCGCAGCGGGAGGGAGCGGAGTTCGGTGAGTCCACGGCTCCTTGCGACGAACGGAAGGAGCATGGCGCACGTGAAGAAGAGTCTGTAGAACGTGATCACGAAAGGCGTCGACTCACACCACTTGATCAGTATCGGTGCGAACGAGATCGATACCATCGCGACGACTACCGCGGTGTAGGCTCTGGATACCTCGCTGCCAGCCACTATACGCGTCACACTCCCCCGAACGAGCCTGCCGCAGTCTGCGCGACGAATATCAGTAGATCGTGACGCCTCTGACGCCCCTCGCCTGGCGGATCAGAGGGATGATCTCAGAAGGCACCATGCTGTCGGTGACGATGAACAGCTTGGGTTCCTCGGAGGTCATGGGGTCGTCCACTATAGCCTGCCGGATCGATATGTTCGACCGCATCAGAATCTCCGCCACGCCTGAGATGATGCCAGGCTCGTGGGCATTCACCGGGACGATCTCGATGGCGCTCCACCCCATCGCCGAGGCCGCGTTCTTCAGGTGGTTCGTGGGCAGAAGCTGCGAGAAGAACTTCTGCAGCGTCGAATCGCCCTTTATCGTCTCAACCGTAGACTTCACCACTCTCCGGTCAACGCCCGCTGCTCTCGCAAGTGCTGAATCTGCTATCTGTACGTCGCCGCAATAGACACGGTCCCCGTGTATGCGGAGGCCGTACTTCAGCAGATACCGGGCGACCTTCGCCTGGGACGGGTACTTCTCGAAGTAATTGGCTATTCTATCCCACATACCAATCGATGACGATATGTGTACAGTAATAGATTAATATTGCCTTACAGTGTACGACTTCGCGCTGCCATTGAATAGCAAGGGCCATATAGGTCCTGCACGATTGCCACGGCATTGACACAGATTAGCACGGTGTGAATTTGGTGATGGAATGGTTGGAAAGACGATCAGGCTGAGACGCATCTTCGACCAGAAGAGCGGGAATACCGTGATCGTGCCGATGGATCACGGCATCTCCCTCGGTCCGGTCAAGGGTTTGGCGGACATTAGGAGCACGGTCGACAGACTCGCAGAAGGCCGAGCCTCTGCGGTAGTGGTCCACAAAGGCCTGGTCCCATATATCGGCACTGCCGTAGGAGCTCCGCTGGGACTAATCGTCCACATATCCGCCAGCACATCGATGTCCCCCGACCCCAACGCGAAGGTGTTGGTGGCAAGCGTCGACGCGGCGGCCGCGCTCGGGGCGGACGCGGTCTCGATCCACTGCAACATCGGAAGTGACACCGAGAACGTAATGGTTTCCGATTTCGGGATGGTCTCGGACAGATGCGGCGAACTGGGCATGCCACTCTTGGCGATGTGCTACCCCAGGGGCAAGAACGTCAAGGACCAGTTCGATGTGGACGCTGTCAAGCATGTCGCGAGATTGTCCGCCGAGCTCGGCGCCGACGTGGTGAAGACGAACTACACGGGTTCGATCGACACCTTCAAGGAGGTCGCCAACGGAACGCCAGTGCCGGTGGTCATCGCCGGCGGCCCGAAGATGGATTCCGACATGGACCTCCTCAAGATGGTGAGCGACGCCATGACAGCCGGCGCCCGTGGCGTCTCCATCGGCCGGAACGTCTTCCAGCACGACGACGTGGCCATGATCACGAGAGCCATCGGAAAGGTTGTTTTCGAGGGGGCAGCCCCCGAGGATGCTTATAGGCGGTGATCCCCTGGTCGGCCGTCAGGTCTGGATCGGGGCGATCTTCCAGCCAAACAGGGAGAGCAGGAAGAAGATCGTCCTATCCGCTTTGGAAGTAGGATTCGACACGATAGTTCTCGACAAGAGGGACTCAGCGTTCACTGAGCTCGGGAGGTTCAGAGCCATCACTCTTTCTGGGAGCAGCTTCACGGAGGACGGAAGAGCCGTTGGGAAGCTTGTGGAGATAGTCAAGAAGGAGGACGAGCTGAAGGCGAAGAAGTTGACTGATGAAGAGGACCACGTGGTAATCTCCGCGAATGACTGGAAGGTGATCCCTCTTGAGAATCTCATCGTTCATTTCCAGGGTAGTCGTGCCAAGCTACTCATGGTCGCAAGGACGATAGAAGAAGTGAAGCTGTTCTTCGAGACCATGGAGCGCGGGGCGGACGGTGTCCTCTTCGCACCCAAGAGGGTTGAGGACCTGGGCAGGCTGCGCAAGCTGGTCGAGAAGGAGTCACCCAAGCTCGACTTGAAGGAGGGGAAGATAACCGTCCTCAGGCAGCTGGGGCTCGGGGACCGGGTCTGCATCGACACATGTTCGGTACTGCGTATCGGCGAGGGGATGCTGATAGGCAACCAGTCATCATGCATGTTCCTCATCCACTCTGAGACCCTCGAGTCGGAGTACGCAGCTTCGAGACCGTTCAGGGTGAACGCTGGCCCAGTCCACGCATACATATTGATGCCTGACGGAACCACGAGATACCTGTCAGAGCTCCGCGGAGGAGAGGAGGTGCTGGTGGTCGACTCCGGGGGACACACCAGAACGGCTATCGTCGGGAGGACGAAGGTTGAGAGCAGACCGCTGCTCCTGATAGAGGCCGAAGTGGACGGCTCCAAGTACTCCACCATCGTCCAGAACGCCGAGACCATACGAGTGTACTCCAGGGGAAAGGTCGTGTCAGTCTCGAAACTGAAGGTGGGGGATCCCATCCTGCTGAGGTTGGAGAAGGGTGGACGCCACTTCGGCATGTACGTGGATGAAACCATACAGGAGAGGTGATGATGACCCTCGTTGTCGCTTCTCTCGTCGAGAGAGGCATTGCCGGAGTCGCTCGCTCGTCAAAGGAGGCCTTTGCAGCGGGAGCGGACGCGGTCGAGATCCGCCTGGACCACATACGCGGTCTTGAGCGGAAGACGGGGCTGCTGGATGAGGCGCGCTCTGCGATTGACGGACCGGCCATCGCTACCCTTCGCTCGGCTCGAGAGGGAGGCCTCTCACGATGCACAGGTGCCAACAGAGCACGGTTGATGGCCACGGTCCTAGATTCCGGGTTCGACTACGTGGACCTCGAGCTGGTCATGGACAGGAAGCTTCTGGAATACCGCAGGGGCAGACCACGTGGACCGAAGGTGATCGGATCATACCACTTCCGGCGCCCGGCTACGCGATCCGAGATAAGAGGACGGCTCGAACGGGCCTGCGGGACGGCAGACATAGGGAAGGTGGCCGCACCCTGCAACCACGCTGGTCACGCGATCGCGATCGCGGACGTTGGGTTGGAGTTCTCGAGGAAGAAGCGTGTGTTCGCCGTAATGGGAATGGGTGTCCAGGGGCAGCTGACTCGTGCGTGCGCCAATGGTATCGGTTCCGAGCTCGTATACGCATGCCTCCCCGGCAGCCCTGCGGCACCAGGTCAGCTCGACGTCGTTCTCCAGTCAGATCTGCTGCGTAAGGAATCCGTCGTTCTCGGACTCGTCGGGCATCCTTTGACGCACTCAGTGTCCAAGCCCATGCATGAGGCAGCCCTCCGCAGCGTCGGCCTCAAGGGCATCTACATGCCCCTCGATGTGCCTCCCGGAGGCATGGGCCGGAGGGCGGTCACGACGCTGTTCAAGATCGGCTTCACCGGGCTCAATGTGACCATCCCGCACAAGCGGAAGGCTTTCGATATCTGCGACGACCACCGCCCGTCCGCTGCATCTACAGGCGCCGTCAACACGCTCGGATGGACGAACGGCAAGCTTGTGGGAGAAAACACAGATGTACTCGGGCTAACAAAGCTCATTGACGCTAAAAAGGTACGAACGAAAGGGGTCGATTCGCTAGTGGTCGGAGCCGGAGGAGCTGCTCGCGCAGCGTGCCGGGTCCTCTTGGACGGTGGGTCTGCCGTTACTGTCGTGGCGAGAAGAGACGGCAGGGCACGCGCTCTCGCTAAGTCCTGCGGGGTCCTGGCCGGGTCGTTCTCTTCCGCGTCGGCAGGGACAGGCATCTTTGGCATCGTGGTCAATGCAACGCCCGTGGGGACACGCGGGACACGACTGGAAGGAGTGACCATTCCCGAGAGCTTGCTGGAAGGTAGGCCGGTGTTTATCGACCTGGTATACAATCCCCCCGTGACAGGAAGCATGAGGCTGGCGCGGGACAGAGGCTGCGTCGCACACGGGGGATTGGAGATGCTCGTCGGTCAGGGGGCGGAGGCGTTCGGCATATGGACAGGATACGCTCCGGACCCAAGCGTGATGAGAGCGGCCGCCAGGAGGGCTTTGGCATGAGGACGGGAGAGGCGGCCAGCAGGGGAGCAGCGACGATAGTGAACGCCATCGCCTCCGGAAAGGGTGCGGCCTTCGGCATCAGCCTCGAGGTCGATGCCCGCATCCAGCTCGAAACGGGCGACGGGCCAATAGACGTCGACGGACCGAAGGAGGGGGATGGGCTTGTGGTAGGCTGCATCAGAGCCGCGGCGTCGGCGACGGGGGCTGGCCCCGTCAGAGGAAAGGCCGTTATCAGGTCAGACATACCGATATCCAGAGGGCTGAAGAGCAGCAGTGCGGTCTCAAACGTAGTCGCCCTCGCCACGCTCAGAGCGGTCGGGAGGGACCTGAAAGACGATGCGCTTCTGAACATCGCGATCGATGAGTCCATGCGGGCGGGCGTGACGATCACGGGAGCGTACGACGACGCTGCGGCATGTCATTTCGGGGGGCTCGTCGTGACAGACAACATATCCAGGACAGTCATCAAGAGGGGAGCGTTGGACCCGGAGCTCGCCGTCCTGATCCAGGTGCCGGAGGGGAGGATAGCGAAAAGCAGCGTCGACCCGGCCCGCTTCGCCGAGCAGAGCGAGGATTTCGAGAACGCGCTCGGCCTCGCCGTCAGGGGGGATTATCTTGAGGCCATGGCTCTGAACTCGAGGGCCACGGCCAAGGCGCTAGACCTATCCGACGAAGCGCCAGCTGCCGCAAGGAAGGCGGGAGCCCTTGCCGCCGGAATAACTGGAACAGGACCTGCGAGCGTCGCCCTGTGCAGGCGCGATAGGATCAAGGATGTCGAGAAGGCGTTGGCCGCCTTCGACGGCAGCGTCATCCATGCCAGCCTGAACTCGACGCCGTCCAGGGAGGTGGTTCCGCGGCTATTGTAGTCCGGTCGTCGACGGCAAGGGGCACGGTCACAGCACCGCCCTCGAAGTCCTACACTCACAGAGCCATGGTCCTCGGGGCGCTGACGAGGAACAGGTTCACGCTGAAGAGTCCATTGTTGTCCGACGACACGACGGCCACCCTCGACGCTCTGGCATCTATCGGGACGGACGCCGATGTCCGGTCAGGGGGCCATATAAGACTGACATGTCACGAGCTCAAGTCACCGGGAAGAGTGATCGATGTCAGGAACTCAGGGACGACCATCCGGTTGATGAGCGGGATAGCATCCCTGCTCGATACGCCGATCACATTGACCGGCGACGCCAGCCTCATCAGGCGACCGATGGCGCCGCTCGTGGACGCCCTCGGCCAGCTCGGTGCCAGCTGTGCATACATCGGCCAGCCCGGAAGGCCTCCCCTCAGGATCACAGGGCCCATCACCAAGGCCGAGGCGGAGATCGACGGTGGCGTCAGCTCGCAGTTCGTCTCCTCGCTTCTCGTAGCATGCACTCAGAAGGCGTCATCGACGAAGTTGAGAGTGAATGGGACCATCACTTCCCGACCCTACGTGGACATAACCCTTGAGATGCTTGCGCAGTTCGGCGCGAGGGTCGATGAAGGCCCAACGGGCTTCGACATGCCGGGCAGCCAGAGGCTCCGGAGGGACGATTACACGGTCCCAGGAGACTATTCGTCGGCGGCGTTCATGTTGGCTGCTGGAGCGGTCACCGACGGTGCTGTGACTGTCAGACGGCTGGACGCCGAATCAGCGCAGGGAGACAAGGCGATACTTGAACACCTCGACCGCTTCGGCGCGGATGTTTCGCGCGCCGCACACACGGCGACTGTGAGAGGGGGCAGGCTCGTGGGCGCCGAGATCGACGTCGGCGATACCCCTGACCTGTTCCCGGTGCTCGCCGTGGTGGGGGCTGTGGCAGAAGGGAAGACTGTGCTCAGAGGGGGGGTGAACCTGAGGGCGAAGGAGAGCGACCGTATCGCAACGACTACGAAGTTCCTCCAGGACATGGGTGCGAGGATAAGACCTATGGAAGACGGGTGCGAGATCATCGGCGTGCCGAAGCTGGCAGGGGCCAGGGTGGACACCCAGGGGGACCACAGGATTCTTATGGCTGCAACTGTTGCTGCCCTGGTATCTGGCACCGAGACAGTCATCGAGGACGAGGAGTCCTTCAAGGTGTCGTATCCCGGCTTCATCAGGGACCTGCACCAGCTGGGATGTCGTGTGGAGGTGAGGAAATGAATATCATCGGATCGGCTTACAAGGTGTGCATATTCGGCTCGAGCCATGGTCCATTCGTGGGGGGCAGCGTCCAGGGCTGCCCGCACGGGGAGAAGATCTCCACAACCGCCATACAGATCGAGCTTGACCGGAGAGCGCCCGGCAAGGGGCCGGTGTCGACTCCCAGGAGTGAGAGAGACAGGATAGAGATCGTCTCCGGACTGCACAACGGAAGGGCTACGGGAGCTCCTATAGTCGGGCTCGTGAAGAACCGCGACTGCGACTCGTCGGCGTACGACGCTTTCAGGAGGGTTCCGAGGCCCGGACACGCAGACTATCCTGCGCTCGTCAAGTACGGCGGCAGCAACGACCACCGCGGGGGAGGGCAGTTCTCCGGCAGAATGACCGCGGGGCTCGTCTTCGCCGGTGCGGTGGCAAGACAGGTTCTGGAGAGGCGCAAGGTGAGAGTCCTCGCCCAGACGGTGCAGATCGGGAAGGTGAAGCTCGAGAAGCATGTGCCATTCAGTGCGGCGGAGAAACTGACCCGTAACAACGCCGTCTGCTGCGCGGACCGGGCGGTCGCCGAACGGATGAAGGATGAGATCGTGAAGGCGCACGAGGAGAAGGACAGCGTCGGCGGCGTCGTGCGCTGCACTGTGCTCGGAGTCCCAGTCGGAGTCGGCGAACCGTTCTTCGGGTCGATAGAGAGTTCTCTCTCAGCCATGATGTTCTCGATACCAGGCGTCAAGGGCGTAGAGTTCGGGGCCGGATTCGCATCTGGGGCGTTGCGAGGAAGCGAGAACAACGACCCTTTCATAGTCCGAAACAAGAAGATAGCCACGAAGTCGAACAACGCCGGAGGCATACTGGGCGGGCTCTCCACGGGCATGCCCATAGAATTCAGGGTGGCATTCAAACCGACATCGTCGATCGCTAAGCCACAGATGAGCGTGGACATCGAGGCGATGAAGCCCATCGAACTCGTCGTCAGTGGAAGACACGACCCGTGCATAGTGCCGAGAGCAGTGCCAGTGGTCGAGAACTCCGCAGCGGCGTGCACGCTGGATCTGATGCTCCAGGGGGGTTTCATCTGACGAAGGTCGAACTCGACTCGCTGCGCGAGGAGATCACACGGGTGGACATATCCATCCTGTCGCTCCTGGCGAGACGCATGGAGGCCGCCCAGGAGATCGGCCTCACCAAGACGAAGGACGGCGCGGAGGTCAGGGATGCGTCCCGCGAGGAGGCGGTGGTGAGGGACTTCGCAGAGAGGGCGAGAGTCCTGGGCCTCGACGAGGGGATGGCGACGACCATAGCCAACACGATCATCGAGGAGGCGGTCCGGACCCAGCTCGAGCAGGACGTGGGGCACCTACAGGGGAAGAGGATCGTCATCATCGGGGCCGGACGAATGGGTGCATGGGCCGCACGTTTCGCCTCCAATCGGGGCGCCGCAGTCTCAGTGCACGATCCGAGAGGCACCCTTGACGGCTACGAGAACCTGCAATCGCCCGAAGACGGGGCGGGGGACGCCGACTTCGTCATCATCGCCAGTCCTCTCGGGACAGCGAAGGAAGACTTGCGGGCCCTGTTCTCGGCGAAGCCCTCGGGCATCATCTTCGACCTCTGCAGCGTGAAATCCTACCTGAAGGACGTCCTACGGGAGGGAGTGGCGAAAGGTTTCAGGATCACCAGCGTACATCCGATGTTCGGGCCCGGTGCCATCACGCCGAGGGGCAAGAATGTGCTTGTCTGCAGCTGTGGCTGTGGTGAGGCGGATGCCGCGGCCAGGCAGTTGTTCGAGAACGAAGGAGCCATCGTCACTGATGTACCCATTGACGGCCACGACAGGCTCATAGCCCATGTCCTCGGGGCCCCTCACATATGCGCTCTTGTATTCGGCAGAGCCGTCTCGAAGTCGGGACTGTCGCCCAAGGATCTCGCCACGGTTCATGGACCGTCGTTCGCGGCGTTATGCGCGCTGGCAGGAAGCATATCGAGAGAGAGCAGACGCGTGTATCACGATATTCAGAAGCTGAACCCGCACACAGCGGAGGTGATCCGATCCATCGAGCAGGCGCTTGACGAACTCAGGAACGCCTCGCTGGACGATGACCCTGGGAGGTTCGCGAGGATCATGGACGATGAGAGAGACTTCTTCGGAGGCTGGTCGTGATGACGAAGCGAAAGGCGGCAATACTTGGCTCAAGCGGAATGATCGGACAACGGTTCGCGCACATGCTACACAGGCACCCCTATTTCGAGGTCGTCTCGTACTGCGCCTCGGACAGGTCAGAGGGGAAGCGGCTCTCGGAGGTGTGGAAACTCGCGGAGGCGGAGCTCGACAACGACCTCGGACAGCAGGTAATCAGGGCGACCAATGTGGACGGCCTGATCGGAGAGGGTGTGGAGATCGTGTTCAGCGGTCTCCCGTCCGGTGTGGCGGGGGGCATAGAGGACGAACTGGCGGAACATGGCACCGCCGTGTTCTCGAACGCGTCGGCCCATAGAGCGGACAAGGACACGCCGATTCTGATACCGGAGATCAACCACGGTCACCTCAAGGCCATTGATGCGCAGAAGAGGAAGAGGAGAAAGGGGGGATTCATCGTCACGAATGCCAACTGCTCAGTGACAGGACTAGCTCTGGGACTGAAGCCCCTCATCGATTCCTTCGGCTTCACCGACATCGAGGTCGCTACATACCAGGCGCTATCCGGGGCAGGATATCCAGGCGTCCCCTCCGTGGACGTCCTGGGGAACATCCTCCCCCACATATCCAAGGAAGAGGAGAAGATGAACAGCGAGGGACGGAAGATCCTGGGGTCGTACGAGGACGGCGGGTTCGTGGACTCCACGGTCAACATACTGGCTAGTTGCACGAGGGTGAACGTGCGGGATGGCCACCTGGAGGCAGTGTTCATCAGAGACGAGGACATGCCCGACGCTGGGAAGGTCGCCTCGGCCTTGGACGGGTTCGTCTCGAAACCTCAGGAGCTGGCGCTCCCGAGCGCACCCGTCAAACCCATAGTCGTCAGGGCAGAACCGGACAGGCCTCAACCCTTACTGGATTCCTACGCCGGAACCCCGGAGCGTGCGAGGGGCATGGCGGTGACCGTCGGCAGGATACGGGCGGAGAGGGACAGCCTCAGGTTCTTCCTGCTGGTGCACAACACGATACGGGGAGGTGCCGGAGGATCCGTCCTGAACGCGGAGCTTGCGCACAGGGAGGGGATACTCTGAAGAAGAGCAGGAGTCCCTCCAGACCGAAGCCTCCCGGGAAGAGTTTCGCGGACATCAGCACGAGGGCACGGGATGGCGACGCTGTCGTCATGACCGCGATGGAATTCAAGGAGTTCGTCAAGACCAACGGTGTCAGGAAGGCAGCTAAGGAGGTCGACATCGTCACGACGGGCACGTTCGGCGCGATGTGCTCTTCAGGGGCGTACTTCAACCTCGGGCATTCCGACCCGCCCATCAAGATGCAGAGGGCGTGGCTCGACGGAATCCCCGCATATGCCGGTCTGGCGGCGGTGGACGTCTACCTCGGAGCGACCGAGCTGGACGATTCGAACAACATGATGCACGGTGGGGCCCACGTGATAGAGGACCTCGTGAGGGGCAGGGCCGTCAGGCTCAAGGCCTCTGCCCATGCGACGGACTGCTACCCCATGAAGGAGATAGACACCTACGTGAGCCTCAAGAGCGTCAACCAGGCGGTGCTCATGAACGTGAGGAACTGCTATCAGAACTACGCAGCCGCGTCGAACACGTCCGGGCGGACCTTGTACACATACATGGGCAAGCTCCTCCCTGAGCTGGGGAACGCGACCTACTGCAGCTCGGGCGAACTCTCACCGCTGCTCAACGACCCGCTCTACCGAACCATCGGCATCGGGAGTCGAATATTCCTCGGCGGCGGCGAGGGGTTCGTGGTCTGGGAGGGCACCCAGTTCAACACAAGTGTGGAACGGACGCCGAACGGCGTGCCGAAGAGACCGGCAGGGTCGCTCGCGGTCCTCGGAGACCTCAAGCAGATGACGTCGGAGTTCGTGAAGGGACTGACGTTCACGAGGTACGGAGCGTCCCTCGGGCTGGGCATCGGAGTGCCGATACCGATCCTGGATGAGGACATGGCCAGGGCGTGTGCCGTCACCGACAAGGACATCTCCACGGCGATATTCGATTACGCCCGGCAGACGAGGGCCCGACCGGTCTTGGCTGAGGTGACATACGAACAGCTCGGTTCCGGGGAGGTCGATATCAAGGGAAGGCAGGTGCCCACATCCCCGCTATCCAGCATATACAAGGCGAGGAAGGTCGCCGAACTGCTGAAGAAGAGCGTCGCGAAGGGGGACTTCGTCGTGACGGAACCTGTCCAGCGGCTGCCGCTCGATAGGGTGCCCAAACCACTCGACACCAGGAGTGAGAAGGAGGCGATGCGGTGAAGACCAAGCTCGTGTTGAACTTCAACCCTGAGGCCTCCAACCTCCCGATCACACACAACCTGATTGCGAAGCATGGCCTCCTGGTCAACATCCTCCGCGCGGAGATAGACGAGGTTGGTGGCAAGATGGTCATTGAGGTTTCGGGGAAGGCCGAGAGGATCAAGAAGGGCATCAGCTACCTCAAGGAGACGGGGGTGGGGGTCCGGCCGATAAAGGAGGGCGTGAGAAGGGACGATGAGGCGTGCACTCACTGCGGCGTGTGCATATCCATCTGCCCCACGAAAGCTCTTAGCCTCGACAGAAGGACGCGCAAGGTGGTATTCACTGAGGACAAGTGCGTCGCATGCGGAGTCTGCATCGACGCATGTCCCCCCCGCGCGATGGAGATACTGATATGAGTGGGTTCGTGAGCTCCAGGTTCGAGATCGGGGAGACCGCAGCGACGATCGCGGGTGACCCGACGCACATCCCGAGGGCGACGGGAGCGATAGCCAGGACCAGGGACGACATCGAGCGCCAGATAGCCGCTGACCCCTTCTTCCTCACCACCTTCGAGCCGTACGACCGGATGCGCGCGACAAGCGAAGTCGCAGGACGGATGTGCGAGGCGTCGCGCTCGGCTGGGGTGGGGCCCATGGCGACCGTGGCGGGCACGATCGCACAGACGGCCCTGGAGGCGATGGTGGAGGACGGCTGCGAGCACGGCTGGGTCGACAACGGCGGGGACATCGCGCTCTGCCTCCACAAACCGACCGTTGTCGAGGTCTTCTGTGAACCTGGTTCGACCGATGTCTTCGGATTCGAGATCGGCCCCACGGACGGCGTCATCGGGGTATGCTCGTCCAGCGGCAGGCTTGGGCACTCGATAAGCCTGGGAAGAGCGGATGTGGCGGTGGCCGTCGCGGAGTCCGCGATACTCGCGGACGCGCTCGCGACCGCGATCTGCAACGGCGTTCGGACACGAGCGGACCTGCCAGCCTGCCTCGAGCCGTTCGTCCATGTCGATGGATTCATCGGTGGGCTCGTAATGCTCGACGGAGATGTCGCCATGGAAGGACAATTGCCAGATATCATCGCCTTGGAGCATAACCCCGACAAGGTCACCGCTCACAGCAGGATGTCATCCTCCTCGTACACCGGGAATGGGCTGAGGATTACTGGAATGGAACAGGAGGCGAGACTCTGAAAGTCATGAAGTTTGGAGGCACATGCCTCGGGACGGAGGACGCCCTTCGCAGAGTATCGAGAGTCGTGAAGGGTGAGAAGGAGAAGAAGGTGGTCACGGTCTCGGCATCGGCAGGGGTCACCAACTCACTGAAGGAGTTCGTGTCTGCACCTAGACAGGAGAAGGAGATCGACGACTTCCTGCTCAAGCTCAAGTTGAGGCATGTGGAGCTCCTGCCCAAGCGCGACGGAGGTGCCAGGAGTGAGGCGCTCGAGACGATCGAGAAGAAGATCACGAAGCTCGACCGGCTTCTCTACGGCATCACCTACACGGAGGAGCTCACGCCTCGGACTCACGACCTCGTCCTGAGCGCGGGCGAGAGGCTCTCAGCGGCCGTCGTCGCAGCGCGTCTATCGCACGCCGGAATGGACTCCGTCCCGATGGAGACGGACGCCCTCGGACTCGTGACGAACAACGAACACTTCAACGCCGTCGCGATACTCGGGGAGTGCGAGAAGAACCTCGGGCCGACCCTCAAGGAGACCGTCGGCAAGGGGGTGATTCCGGTCGTCACGGGCTTCTTCGGCATAACACAGAACGGCCACGTCTCAACCTTCGGCAGGAGCGGCACGGACTACACCGCCTCCGTCATCGCATACTCCATCAGATCAGGGCCTGTGGAGATCTGGAAGGAGGTCGACGGGTTCATGAGCGCCGACCCCAAGGTGGTGAAGAAGGCCTTTGTCATCGACCGCCTCTCGTACGAGGAGGCGGCTGAGCTGGCGTATTTCGGCGCTCAGGTGCTCCATCCGCGAGCGGTGCAGCCAGCGAGGCTTCGCGGGATAAACGTCGTCATCAAGAATCTGTACGATGTCAAGTCCCCCGGAACGATCATCGGCAACAGCAGGGCCACGAGAAAGGACGTGATCAAGAGCGTCTCGAGCGTCCCCAAGGTGGCAACGCTGAAGGTGTACGACACGGGGGCGGGGTACAAGTCGGGATTCCTCTCGGACATATCGACCTGCCTCACGAAGGAGGGGGTCAACCTGTTCTCGGCCACGACCTCTCAGACATGCGTCGCCGTGATAATCGACGAGGAGGACATCTATGACGCCAACAGGGCGGTCAAATCACTCATGGGAGGCGTCGGAGAGAGCTACGAGATCGAGACCGGAAAGGCCCTCGTCTGTACGGTCGGAGAGGGGCTCGGAAACACGAAGGGGGTCGCCGCTAGAGTGTTCAAGGCCGTCGCATCCAAAGACGTCAACGTCGAGCTGATATCAGCAGGCGCGTCCACGGTCGCGTACCACTTCACCGTCAGTCAGAAGGACCTGAAGAGGACCGTGGCCGAGATCCATAGGGAGTTCTTCGGATACGCATAGACATGCCGCGGAAGGCCACGGACGTTCTGCACGACCGAGTTCAGAGAATCTCTACGAACGTGGAGTTCATGGCCGAGCAACGGTTGTAACGCTGCACGAAGTCCGTGGCCAGCACGTTCACGCTGGAGCCGCCTGAGAGCTTGGGCCACAGGGCGGAGTATGAGAGCAACACTCCGTCCTGAAGGGCATCAGACATCTCTACTTTGGCAGGCATCTCACCGAACTCGTTCCTGAGCGTCACCGTCGTCCCGGGGTCGAGCCGTTCGCTCTTCATGTCCTTCGGTGAGATATAGACCACGGGCTCCAGCTCTGGGTGTCTGTTGTGATATTGAGACCGGCAAAGGAGCATGTGGACGGGAGTGATCAACTGGTATGGAAGCTCACCCTTGACCTCGACATGCATAGGCAGCCCACCGAGGCCCTCCGCCTCGGCCGATGCTGAGTAAAACTCGATCTTCTTCGTCGGAGTCTGATAGACGTCCCGATTTGGCACCTTGATCCTGAGGAAGCCCTTCTTCTTGAAGGACTCGTAACGACCGTCCACCAGCTTGCTCTTCGAGATCAACGTCTGGGCGATCTTCTCGTCCTCTTCGAAGAGTGCCTTCGCCGTGAGCCCCATCTCGGAGGCGAGCGCACGGAACAGGTCGGTGTTGCACCTGCATTCGCCGAGCGGCTCGATCGCCTTCTCGTTGAGGCCCAGATACTGGTGGAAGTAGGAATCGTTTATGTCGAAATGCTCGAAGCAGGTCGTAGCGGGCAGTACCACGTCGGCGCAATCGGCGGTGTCCGTCATGAACAGGTCGTGCACGACGACGAACACATCGTCGCGCAGGAACCCCTTTCTCACGAGCTGCTGATTGGGCAGCGTGGCGAGCGGGTTGGAGTTGTAGACGAAAAGGAGTTTCACCTTGCCGGACTCCAACGTCCTCCCGAAGTCCGTCATTCCGTAACGCTCCTTCACCCTTGAGGTGAGGTGAGTACCCTCGAGATAATCTGCGTCATACCAATCCAAGTCTGTGGAATAGAAGAACCCCCTCTTCTCGCCGATCATCGCGGGCAGAGCGCTTATCGCCCTGATCATGTCCCCGCCATTCCTGTTGCGCTGCATCCCGTAGCCCATCATGATGCAGCTCGGGCGCATGGACACATAGTCCGCTATGAAGTCCTCGATATCCCTTATCCTCAAACCTGTGGTGCTCGAGATGCTCCTCATATCGAACTTCCTCGCGATCTCCGCCAACCTGTCGAACCCGGTCGTGTTGAGCTCGATGAACTCCTCGTTGTGGAGCTTGTTCTCGACGAGGTGGTTGATGCATCCGAGGGCGAGCACCGCATCCGTGGTCGGTCGTAGCTGGAGATGTGTCCCCAACTCGGCCGTCTCCGTCCTGATCGGATCGATGACGTAGATCTTGGCCCCCGCCTTGCTGGCCCTCTTTAGCATCTTTGAACCGTGAGGGCTCGACCATGCGGGGTTCATGCCCCAGACTATGACCAACCTGCACTTCTCTATCTCATCCGGGAGCATCCCGAGCGACGAGCCGTACATCACATCCAAGGCTCTCGCGCCAGCGGTGGAGCATATCGTGTCATCGACCTTCCCGGCACCGATCGCGTTGAAGAACCGGCTCGGGAAGTGGCGCTGTATCAGACCCCGGTTTCCGGCGGACTCGTAATTGACGACCGAACCTGTCCCGAACTCGGACGACCTGCTCTTGATCTCGTTGGCGACGGTCCTGAGGGCCTCAGCCCAAGATATCCTCTCGAACTCACCTTCGCCCTTCCTTCCGACGCGCCTCAACGGGTGCAGGATTCTCTCCTTAGAATAGACATGACCGCCGATGAGGTCCTTCATCTTGGGACAGAGCATCTTCTTCGTGAAAGGGTGTTTGCCGTTCGGTTCTATAGAATGAAGCTTTCCGGTCCGAACACGTGTGATTATCGAGCAGGTATCGTAACAATCCTGGGAGCAGGTGTTGAACAGGTACATGATAGGTCCTCAAGGCAGCGGACGCGAGTCGCTCCAGCGTATAGAGGTTCGTACTCGAATTTATACCTTGGCCAGTCGAGGCGTTCACGAGAGGCCTCATAGCGGGCCACGACTCTTCCGTCGCGGGACGACAGGTCACGCTCGGGGATGGGACCAGCGGTCCGACATGAACAGCTCGGTCGGTGTCTTCCTCTCCCGAGCGGATGGGACCTGTTCCGGATACCCCAACGTCATGCAGATCGGGACGTCCCTGTCCATGGGTATGTCCAGTACGCCCTTCAGACCGTCTGGGTCGAAATCGCCGATCCAACAGGTGCCCAGCCCGAGCTCGACTGCTCGTAGGGAGAGATGATCGAGGGCGATGGTTATATCGATCGGAGAGAGGGACGCCCCAGGCACCGCAACACCGACAAGGAATGCCGAGCACTCGCCCACGAACCTCTGGTTGCCCGTCACGGGCACCAAGTCCCGAAGCAATCCCTCGTCAGTGACGACCACGATGTTCCAGTCTTGGCTGTTGTTCGCCGATGGCGAGAGTCGCGCCGAATCGAGCAACTGCCCCAGAACGTCCGGTGGTATCTTCCTCAGCTCGTACTTTCTGATACTCCTTCTCGCTCCTATCGCCTCAACAACGTCCACGCGATCAACTCCTACTTCACCAACTCGCCAATCGTCCTATACTCTCCCCAGTACAGCATCATGTCACGCTTGTGATAGTCTTCGCGCCGCCTGGCCGCGACGATTTCCCCGATGAACCATGTGTGGTCCCCGGTCTCGACCTCATCGGTCTTCACGCACTCGATGTTGACAGGACACTCAGCTATCAACGGTGCGGACACCTTCGCGGCTCGCTCCCTGGTCAGGCCAGCAGCCTCGAACTTGTCGACCTTGCGCCCGGACTTGGAGCCACATATCTTAACCGCACGCAGCATCGACTTGTCAGGTATGTTGATTGCGAAGTCTTCGCCTGCGTGGAAGAGGCCGTAACTGAACCGCTTCGGGGCTATCCCCACGCCGATCAGAGGAGGGGAGAACGAGAACAAGTGACACAGGGCTAGGGTGATGACGTTGTCCTTCTCGCCGCTGACTGTGCCAAGCACGACGGGGAACCCGGAGAATTCATCCTGCGCGTCGGAAGGCGACAGCTCACGTTTTGTCATATCCTCACCAGCATTGACAATCTCATTCGCCAAGGTGTTTTCGGTAATCCTCGGCGGACATCAGCGACGCAAGGCCTGAGACGTCTGCCATCTCAATCACCGCTATCCATCCATTGCCGTAGGGGTCCGTGTTCAGCAGCTCAGGTGAATCCACCAGATTGTCGTTGACCTCTCTGACGACCCCGGACACGGGTGCGAGCACCTCCGACACCGTCTTCACTGACTCCACGTTGGCGACCACTTCGCCGGCGCCGATCTCCTTGCCGACGGTCGGCAGCTCCACGAAGACTATCTCTGTGAGCTCATGCTGCGCATGATCCGTCAGTCCAATTCTCGCGAGCTTACCATCGACCTTGACGTACTCGTGATCCTTCGTGTATCTGATACCTGGCAGAACCTCGGACATCTCCTGATTCCCCTTCGGGTTGACGCATGAGTTTAGCCGAATTTATAAGTTGTTACGCGTGGCCAGTCAGACCCTTCACTGGGGCCAATCTGTAGAGATCCTCGCTCGTAGCATCATTCAGAGCGTCGCCCGGAGCATGACGGACATGCTTCAGCCGGTACATTCTTGCTCAAGGAGTTCTGGCAGTATGTTCTCATCAGAAGCCACAACGTTCAAGTCTGGGGAGTACGTTCTCGGGCCAGGGTGGCCTCGATTATTCCGAAAGGAATGCGCAGGTCTGCTATGGCCTTCGCGACACTCATCGGACTGATGCTGTTGATGGCCGGAGCTGTCTCAGTCCTCGAATCCTCAGGTCCTCAGCTTGGATCAGCCTACGCCGACACTCGCTCTGAATCATCTGGACGAATCGCTACTGAGCAGGGGATGGAACAAGCGTTGACGACTGATGGCGGGAAAGGCCCCATGAGGTCGGTGAGTTACCACTGGTACGACATGTTCGCCCATCCTCTCGGACCATGGTACGCGGATCGCTTCCTCATGTACGGTGACGAGTACGCCGCTACCGATTCCTATCCTTACTTGTACGTGTGGGAAGGATCGTCGCCCGGCAATGCGCAAGTCAACACGTTCATGCAATTGACCGTCGACGCCTCCGATCTTCCCGAAGTGAACATGAACGAGAATCCGGAGTTCCTTCCGTACTTTGGGACTGCCCGAGGAGGCAATGCCGAGATAAACTGGCATATGGACTATGCCACGTTGGATGATATCACAGAGAGAGTGCCGGGGTGGATGGCGTATCTTGATGGGTGGTTCATCGTCCTGAACGGAACGGTCACGCTTGACGCGCAAGCGGCGATGGCTGTGTTGGGAGCCCCACCCGATAGTCTTGAAACCGTTGACGGCTTCGACACCTGGTGGGCCAGCAACGGAGCCGATGTGGAGAACGACTGGGAGTTGTGGCTCTACTATGAGGCGGGCAACGATAGGCTGGCGACCTACAACATGTACGAGTACGACCTCACGTTCGCCTACTTCGAGATGGACGCCGAGATGGTGGGCGAGGAAATCTTGATCACCTTTGACACGATCAGCTGGGGCATGGAGTCGCTCATGACCCGGTGGCTGCATGAAGCGTTCATGCCGACCGAGTGGTACATGGAGGACATGTACCTGAACGCAACGATCGGACCGGATGATTCGGACATATATCTCACGGCCGCCGTGGGCTACGCCCTGACA
>JBFESP010000007.1:0-92905 GCA_041548485.1 Thermoplasmata archaeon
ATTAAAACGAACATCTTAATAGTAAGATGCATATCTCATTATGCAGATGCTCATTGGATTGGCGAGTGCATGAGAGATAGAAAGGTCATCAGAAAAACCGCATCAATTCAGCTGCTGGCGGACGAGACTAGGATGAAGATGATATACCTGCTGAGGGCGAAAGAAATGACGGTGAGTCAGGTCGCTGGCGAGCTGGGTCTCACCCCTCAGACGATCTACCATCATATCAAGAAGCTACGAGAGGCGGACATGGTAGAAGTCTCTAGAGAGGAGCGGATGGATCACCTGACCGAATCGTACTACAGAGCGACTGCCGGCATGTTCTACTTCACCGATGGATGTCGCACGGAAGAGCCTGGGACTGTCGAGAACGTCGAATCTGCTTTGGAGGGGTTGAAGACTCTGGGGTTCCGAATCATCCCGGATGCGAAGCAAACAGCCCAACTAGCGAAACTCCTAGGTGACCTCCGGCGACAGCGGAAGGAATCCGATATAGTCGACAGGATCTATCAGATGGATGACCTCGATTCGAGTGCCCAGGATGACCTGATCCTTTTCGCGGCATTCATGTCCATGGATGATGACGAATTCGAGAGACACCTCGAGATTCAGAGATCGTTGCGACAGACGCTCCTGACTCGGAAGAGGGGTAAGGGCTGATTACGGCCTGAGCTATCGGCGAGCCGTTCTTGACAGCAAGGTGTCTACGATGGCCGAGAGAAGTCCCCTTTGGAGCGATCGTGATTTTCTAAACGTATGGGCCGCGGAAACGGTCTCCGTATTCGGGAGCCAATTCTACCTCCTGGCAATGCCGCTCGCTGCAGTGATAATATTCGATGCAAGCGCGTCTGAGATGGGCATCCTGTTCGCAGTTGAGATGCTGCCATTTCTACTCTTCGGATTGATTGCAGGCGTATTGGCGGACAGGAGGAGGCGAAGGTCGATAATGATCGTATGTGACTTCGGCCGAGCTGTCGTACTGGCATTCATACCTTTGGCATGGTACTTTGATTCGCTGTCCTGGCCGATAATGTATGGCGTCGCCTTCGCCGCAGGCACGTTTACTGCATTCTTTGACATCGCATATCAGGCTTATCTGCCGGTCCTTGTGAGGAAGTCACAGCTCCTCGACGCGAACAGCAAACTCGAAACGAGCAGAGCGTCGTCCCAGGTTGCGGGGCCGAGCATAGCCGGGTTCATGGTCGATGCTCTGGGCGCCCCACTAGCGATGGTCACGAACTCACTGTCGTTCGTTGGTTCGGCAATCTTCCTCTTACGAGTCAAGGCTGAGGAAATGGTAGATCGAGTTCAGATCCGCAGGTCGGTTATCGGAGAGATCAGGGAAGGACTCAACATCGTCTTCTCTAACAAGATGCTCAGAGGGATTGCAGGATGCACTGCAACCAGCAACCTGTTCGGGAGCATGTCGTATGCGGTTTTGATGCTGTTCATGGAAGACTCTCTCCGGTTGGAGCCCAGCTGGATCGGCATCATCTTTGCTGTCGGTGCATCAGGAGCAGTCGTGGGAGCCCTGGCATCATCAAGAATCGTGGCGTCTCTCGGGCTCGGTAAGACCATAATCGTCTCAGCCGCCCTCGGAGGCATACCAACGATGCTGATGATCCTGGCCTATCCTGAGAACGCAATAATCGTCCTTATGCCGATCTGGTTCCTCAACGGTTTCCTATGGGTGATATACAATGTGAACCAGGTCAGTCTGCGACAATCGATCACACCGGACCAACTGCAAGGGAAGATGAACGCTACTATGAGGTTCTTGGTTTGGGGGGTCTTCCCAGTCGGCGGCCTTCTTGGAGGGATGATGGGAGACGTGGTAGGACTTCGCACAGTCCTGCTCATATCTGGGATTGGCATGCTCATATCAACAATCTGGGTGATGCTATCCCCCGTGGGCAGGGTGGTATCGATTCGAGAAGATGCAGAATCGGAGGACAATCTACAATGGCGTGAGAAGCATCATCGAGACTGAAGCCAGAAAAGGGGTGGCTGCCCGCTACCGGGCAAAAACCCCGACAGCCAGCCGCACGCCAACCGACACACGATCCAGGATCTGATGCGCATTCCATGCGTAGCGACGGATGCCTGCTGCTGGATGCAGGCGCCGGAGATGGTCTTGGTGTCCGGCTGAGCTGCAGTTCGAGGAGAGATTGGGGGGCCGCAGAATACGTCACGCCCTGCGAGATAGTTCCGAGCACTTTCGGCATCGTGCCGAAAAACATCTAAGAGTTAAGAACGTTCATCCCCCAAGGGAATAGCGCCCATGGTGGTGTCAAGGTTGAGAAAGGCAGACGTCAAGACCGAGAAAGACGTGATCGGATATCTGAGGGATTGGTCAGAGTTCGAAAGGGCAGTCTATGTTGCCACATTCAGGATACCCAAGGGTAAAGTCAGCACATACAGCAGGGTCGCGGAGAGAATCGACAGGCCGAAAGCTCAGCGGGCGGTCGCCAACGCCCTGCACAATAATCCGTTGTATCCCGTCGTGCCGTGCCATCGCGTCGTTAAATCCGACGGAGGCTTCGGCGGCGAGAAGAAGGCCGCGGCCGGAAGGCGGCGCCACGTCGAGAGGGAGGGCGTGCCGACGAGAAACGGAAAGGTCATACTCAGCGATGACATACTCTACTGAGGCGCAAGGGAGTGGAACGTAATGGCAAAGGTGATGGTGATATACGATTCGAGAACTGGAAACACCGAGAAGATGGCAGACGCCGTTGCGGACGGGGCACGCCAGGTGGAGGGAGCAACGATCGTCGTGATGAACGTGGACAAGGCGAAGCCGGAAGACCTGCTGGCCGCGGATGCGATCATTCTTGGCTCCCCGACATACTATGGTAACATGTCTGGCAAGATGAAAGAGCTCATTGACAAGTCTAACGCATTCCACGGCAAGCTGACCGGCAAGGTCGGTGGAGCCTTCACGAGCGCCGGAGGGACGGCGTGCGGCGCAGAGACGACGTTGATGGCCATGCTCCAGGCGATGCTGGTGCATGGAATGATTGTTCAGGGTCGATCGGACGATCAGCCTTATGGCGCGACGGCGGTAGAAGCTCCGGACGAGCAGGCGATAGGATACTGCAAGGAGCTTGGCGGAAGGGTGGCCAAGCTCGCAATGGCCTTGGCGAAGCATTGACCTCCCATGGGCCGCGTATCGGGCCCGCGCCTCTGTGGTCACGGGATGCTACATGGATCTGAGAAGGGCAGCTGCAGTATTCGCGATAACCGTCGGCGCCATGATGTTCGCTCAGTGGGCGTTCTTCATAGCCGCAGGCGAGGTGCCAGAGCTAGACACCGAGCCGATTCGAATATCGTTTCATCTCGCTGCGGAGTTCCTGACAGCCACTGCACTCGTTCTGGCCGGTTTGGGACTTGCCAAGGGCAAGAGCTGGTCATTCCCCGTGCTCATGCTTGCCCTTGGGATGCTATCGTACACGATAATCGTCAGCCCGGGATACTTCGCGCAGGAAGGTGAGTACTTGTTCGTCGCCATGTTCGCGGTGCTGTGGATGCTTACTCTGACACTCATCTTCGTTTCCTTCAGGCGAGAGACCGAGCTCAGGAACCCCTTGAACGAAGAAGGCGGTCCCAGAGGGTGAAGGGGACGGTCACGGAGTGAGGTACGCCTCCGTGACAAACGCAGTATTATATACTGGAAGCACATGATTGCTGACTGTCCGAAGGCGCCCTAGGCGCAATGACGACACATAGGAGATAAGAAAATGCGATACGACTCGAGAGGTTCGGGCGGCCGCAGGTTCGACTCCCGCCCAAGAGAGATGCACAAGATAACGTGCTCCGATTGCGGCGCGGAGGCCGAAGTCCCCTTTAAGCCGACAGAGGGGAAGCCTGTCTATTGCCGTGACTGCTACGCCAAGCACAGACCTCCAAGAAGGGACCGGTTCTAGAGATTTGACTTTTATTCGATTTATCGAATGATTGATCGTAAACCCCATAAATATCATTTATCATTCTTCAACAGGGAGTAATTCCCCCCGCCGCAACCCTACTCAGAAGCCTCGCCCAGGTTCGGCAGGTCACAGGCGAAGTATCCCAACACGTTTCTCAGGGTCTACTTCTCGAACGGAGTGCAGACCGTCAATCCGGATCATGAAAATCTCGTTGCTCATCCACGCCTTGCCCCGCAGCAGATGCCCCCCGTAAGCCTTGTGAGACCTGTTGGCAACGGTCGCGTGGACGTGTATCCTCGGGTCTCCCTCCGACGCCACCGACCCCTGCATCGATAGAAGCTCGTGGGCCTCTTCGAAATAGGCTTTGATGTACTTCCCCTCGTCGAAGTACCCGAGTTCGAACTCGGAAATCATGCCCAGGCCGGCGACGATTGACATGGTCGACCGTTCTGCCTCAACAGACTGGCCGATAGAATCCAGGATGTCATCTCCGTGGTCCAGACGCAACACAAGCGAGTCCCTGTTACGTGCAACCTGCATGATGATCGCAACGATGGGAATCGCAGGGCCTGCCCAAATGCATTGCCCCGACCGATGACGGGAGCGGCGGCCTACTGGGCCTCAAAGACCTTCGTAATCCGCTCCATAGCCCAGTCGACCTCCTCCCTCGTGATGGTCAGAGGTGGGGCGAACCTCACGGTCTTCTCGTGGGTGTCCTTCGCAAGGACGCCTACCTCCATGAGCTGCTGGCAGATCGGTCTGACGGTCTCCCCTGTGCCGAGATGGAACTCCACTCCGATCAGAAGGCCCTTGGCCCTGATCTCCTTGATCTTCGCACATCTGAGGGCTTTCAACTTCTGGACGAAGTATCCGCCCATCTCCGTGGACTTCTCCGAGAGATTCTCGTCCACGAGAACGTCGAGGGCGGCACTGGCGATCGCGCAGGCGAGCGGGTTGCCGCCGAACGTGCTCCCATGCGAACCGGGCGAGAAGACGGACATCACCTCACGCGAGGACAGCGCCGCGGAGACCGGGTACAGGCCTCCTCCGAGCGCCTTTCCCACGCACAACACATCCGGTTTGATTCCTTCATGCTCGAAGGCGAACATCTTTCCAGTCCTCGCGAATCCCGTCTGTATCTCGTCGAGTATGAGCAGTATGTTCCTCTCGGAGCAAATCCGTCTGAGCTCCTTCAGGTAGCCCGGGGAGGGCACGTTGATGCCGGCCTCGCCCTGGATGGGTTCTACCAGTATCCCGACCGTATTCTCGTTTATGGCCTTCTCGAACGCGGGTATGTCGTCGTACGGGATGGTGATGAACCCTGGCGTAAAAGGCCCGAACCCCTTCTTCGAATCCTGGTCCGAGGAGAAGCTGATGATGGTGGTCGTCCTGCCATGGAAGTTGTTCTCGCAGACTATGATCTCGCCTTTGCTCTCAGGAACGCCTTTCTTCTCATGCCCCCATCTCCTGGCGAGCTTGATGGCGGTCTCGACTGCCTCCGCCCCGGTGTTCATGGGAAGTGCCATCTCCATGCCGCTCAGCTCGCAGAGCTTCTTCAGAAACGGCCCCATCCTGTCGTTCGAGAACGCCCTTGACGTGAGGGAGACCCTCTCGAGCTGGTCCTGTGCGGCCTTCACGATACGGGGATGAAGATGTCCCTGGTTGATCGCTGAGTACGAGCTGAGCATGTCGATGTGCTTCTTCCCATCGATGTCCCAGACCCAGACACCATTCGCCTTCGAGATGACCACCGGGAGTGGGTGGTAGTTATGCGCTCCGTATGTCTGTTCGAGTTTGACGTATTCCTCTGCTGACATGTAATCGGTCTCCTGCGTCTGCAGGCTGTGCCTGCTCAGTATGTTGTCGAAACGGCGCCATCCCTTAAAACCCTTCCAAGGCACACTGACCGGCGTAGCCGTCAGTGCCTTCATCCATCAGGCTTCGTCAGGATTGCCCCTGGGACCACGACCCCCCACCCCATGATCATCAGGACAGCACAAGTCTCCGTGAAGGGGGTCGCACCGAGCGTCAGGATCATCGCTAGACCTGAGAGGAACAGTCCACCGGTCACGTACAGCGGAACGGGGCCAAAGCGTCTATCCCGGTGCATTGCGAGGGTCAGCACGCCGAACGAGGCGAACACGGTGATGAAGAACGCATACGACAGGACGAGGTGTGTGTCCCCGGCGTCCTCCGTGAATATGCCGACGTTCACGAGGAACACGCCAGCCAGTGCGAGGAGCGCTCCGCCCGTCCTGGAGACTAGCTCATCCGGGAGAGCCGGTGAGAGGCCGAAGACGGCGAACAGGGACAGCATCGCACCTGAGATCATCAGGGCAGAGTTGAAGGCCCAGGCACCGGGGCCGACGCCGAGATCGCTCAGGTAGTTCTCCAGGAAGGTGTATCCTGGGTCTTGCGACATGGCGATAAGGTACAGCAGCGTGAACATGACGCAGGCGAGTGGCGCTAACATCATCGCGGACCGACTTCCGTGGAAACGCACAGCGATAACCACACGTGGAAACGCCTTGCACCGGGATATTGTTTCCTGAGCGCGCGAAACCCGCGATGGTCACAGCCTCATGTCCTTGGGTATCGGCTTCGCAGTTCCGTACACTGGCTTCGGGAACTTGCCTTCCTCGTCATCGGGATCAGCCGTCGCCTTGGCCTGTCGCTCGAACGAGTGGATCTTCCGCGGGACATCCATGCCGTCCACGTAGAGGCGGTTGTGTGCCCACCTCATCAACAGCAGGACGAATGCCCCGTACCCGACGGCCGCAAAGACCGAGAGCTGCCAGGCATACGACCAGGTCGCCACGACGATGACGACGGACGCGACGGCGCCGAATATGATTCCTGTGATCAAATCGACTATGGCGGTCCGGTCGCGCACGCCTACGCCGAGATTGGCGTAGTTCACATGTCGCACTATCTCCATCACCTCGTAGCGGACCACGAAGAAGATCGCCGCCGCAATCACGCAGTCGACCCCGAGGAAGACGATGTGAAGTACGGATTTCGATATCAGCACCGCCACCGACACGAACACGAACGACAACAGAAGCATCCCGGTTATCTTCGTCCCCTTGAATATCCTGACCGAGGATGGCATCACGACCTTTCCCAACGTGCGGGAGATCACAGCGCCAGAGAAACTGAGCGGTCTTGGCATCAGCCTCGACAGGGCGTTTGCGAACTTGACCGAGTTCTTCACCATGAACGGCGCCACGGCACTCATGCCGAAGCATAGGGCACCCGCGAATGGGTTCAGCTGAGCGCCCATGGTGGCGCCCCTGACCTCGCTGCCGACGCTGGCATACAGAATGGACTCGACACCACGGCCGCACATACTCGTCCCGATGGTCGATGCTGCTCGGGCAGAGAAGCCGATGAAGTATGATACCGCCGAGATGACGATTGATTCGTAGAAGATTATGATGGGCATGACAAGCAGGACCATCCAGATGACCGTGTCGAACATCGCGGGGTCGATCATCATGCCGAACGACGTGAAGAATATGGCGACGAAAGCGTCCTTGAACGACTCCAGCTTAGACTGGATCCTGGTCGAGACCTTGCTCTCGGCAAGTATCATCCCTATGAAGAATGCACCGATTATCGGGGGCACATTCATCAGGGCGGCGACGCCAGCGGTCAGGAAAACTATCCCCAGGGCGAACAATATGAACAGCTCATCGTTCTCGATCTGGCTGAAGAACTTGACGACCCTCGGCACGGCCCACATCGCAACCCACACGAAGAAGCCGTAGAACAGCACCATACCGAGGATCAGCTGTCCGTAGGCGACCGCGTTCGTCTCGGGCTCGATTATCATGCCGCTGGCAACGGCGAGTATCAGCATCGCGATGAACGTCTCGACCACAACCAACCCTATCAGGAACTCCACCTCGGGACTGGACATCTTCTTGAGGTCGAACAGTATCTTCATCGCGACGCTAGTGCTGCTCATCGCGATCACGCCTGCCAGGAATATCGAGTCTATGAGCGGCCACCCGAGGTACGAGGCGAACACGAACCCGATGAAGAGACCGATGCTCGTGTCGATCACCGCGAGTATCACGGCTGGCTTGCGGGTCTTCTTGAGCTTCGAGAACGAGAATTCCAGGCCCACGAAGAACATCAGCATTATGAGCCCGATGAACGAAAGCACATCTACCAGGCTCGTGTCGGTTATGACTCCGTTGTACTCGACCCCGAAAAGGTCGATGCTCATCTTGGGACCGATTAGTATGCCTATCAGGATGTAGCCGATCATCACGGACTGCTTCGCACGGCCGGCAAGGCTCGCCGCTAGAAACGCGAGCAGAAGGATTGCGCCGAGCTGAAACAGCAGTTGCGCCTCTGTGACCATCTCTTCGGTTCCATCCCGTCTTGCGGAAGAGGATGTCACCTAACAGCGTGAGGTAGTGGCGTCATCCCATCCGCGGCGCTAATGGCGGTCGCCCGTACTTATATCTTCTTGAGGGGGCCAGACAGCCAGTCTCCGAGGAGCAGCTCCGCTGCTCACCCCACTAATGTCCGAAGAGGAGCAACAGGACGATGTAGAGCACGTACAGAGACCCCGAGGCCAGCATCACCCGGTACGACATCGTATGCCTTATCCTCACGGAATAATACATCCACCCTGCGGCGCCGAGTGCTATCATGACGGCAGCGATGTTGATCCACGAAAGCGACCATGCCGTGAACACGAGGCCTATGCTGACGGGTAAGCTGCTCTGGAACACCATCGCTCCGGTTATGTTCCCGAGCGCAAGCGTGTCCTTCGAACGCCAATACCAGATCACGCTGTTGAACTTCTCAGGGAGCTCGGTGGCGACCGGGGCGATGAGAAACGCCAGGATCATCGCGTCCACCCCCAGAGAGGTCGACACTGTCTCAATCCCGCCCACAAACAGTTTAGCCCCGACGATTATCCCGATCAGCGATGCGATGACCTGATACGCTATCAGCGGCATCCCCACCCTGCTTGTCGGTGGGTATCCTGTCAACCTCGTCAGGTACAGGGCCGGACAGCTGCTCTCCTCGACGATGCACTTGTCCCTCAAGGTTCTCCGGACGTAGAGGATGTATGCACCCACCAATACGACGGCCACACCATATTTTATGAGGGTCGGGTCGAACGCGGATTGCATACCGAGAAGACCCGTCATGAGCACGAGCGCATACGCGAGCATGAAGTACTCGAGGTCGCGCTTGGCGTGATTCTCGTGAAGTACGAGATTCGCGTCCCTCCTTCCCCTCTTGTAGGCGATCATCACCGCCAGGCCGCCGACGAACATCGCTAGAGTCGCCAGCATGAAGGGCGCGCCGAGTATGGCGCCCTCGCCGATCTCCTTCCCTTCCTCGGTGCCAGTGAAGAAGATCGCGATAAGTGGGATAATTGTCTCAGGAGTTGCCGTACCGATGGCCGCGAGGATGCTCCCTGTCGCGGTCTCCGCGAGGCCCAGTCTACACCCGAGCCACTCAATCCCGTTGACGAACACCTCGCAGCTCAGAAGAATGACGACAAGGGCTCCTACGAGGACGACGATGGTGATAGCATCTAACGCCATATCAGCATCGGGAGTCGCTTATGGGAGTTCTGTATTTAAACTCATCCGAGGAAACCCCTACTCCTCGCAAAAGTTAAGTAACCTGACCCTCTGCCAAAGCGCGATGTTCGAGGTGATCAAGGGAAGGGGCATCAGAACCCCTAGGTACCTCCGTGTCCTCTACTTCTCCACGTTCTTCCTCAGGGTGGCCTTCGGGGCGCTGCTCCTGATCATCGCGAAGTATGTCCCGTGCGAGACTGCCTATGAGGGGCTACTAAACGTCGCGATAATCGCGGTCCCGTATCCACTCGCAGAGATGATGACCGCAAACTACTTCGGGATGCTGAGCGACCGCATAGGCAGGAAGCGGGTGATCGTTGCAGGCACCTCCCTTGCAGCGGTCATCGTTTTGCTGTACACGCTCTCGAACGACGTGTGGTATCTTGCCACGCTGCACGGAATCCATGGAATAGGGGCGGCCGCGACCGTCGCCCCGGCGATTGCCATGATAGCGGACCACGCGGACACATGCGACCGTGGCAGGCAGATGGGTTGGTTCGATTACGCGACCTTCCTTGGATACATAATCGGGGCCGTCGTGGGCGGCTTCCTCATTGACCTCGTTGGCGCCAAGGCAGGGTTCGTAATCATGGCGAGCATCCTGATCGGTTCCGCGCTCATGCTTCAGCTCTTTGTCAGGAGAGAGGCGGTGCGCGTGAGGTCCGAATCCCTCATGGGACTCAAGAGCCTCAGACAAGTGTTCCAGATCCGAGAGGTCAGGCTGATGTTTCCGATATGGCTGATAATCGCCACACTCCTGGGACTCGCCATCACGTACCTTCCCCGCATAATGCTGAGTGCAGATGTCAGCGGAAGCATGATCGGCATACTGTTCGGAGCGGCCGGAGTCGCCCTCGGCCTGTTCCAGCCGTTCTGGGGCAAGGTCTCTGACATAGTGGGAAGGATTCCTGTGATGGCCTATGGCGTCTTCAGCATATTCGGAGTCGTTGTTATGGTACTCTTCTTCTCCGACTACATCTACACAAGGGGCGGAGAAGATGAGATCGTTTTCAATCTAGCTGGATTGATACCGCTCGGTGTCCTCGGACTTGGGGCAGGGGCGTTCGTCCCTGCAGCGCTCGCACTCATGGCGGACTCTTCGAAGGCGTGCAGCTACGGGGCGACGATGGGACTGTATTCCTTCGCGCTCGGGTTCGGCGCGTTCATCGCCGAGAGCATCGGCCTCGGAATCATTATTGCGAGCGGCGGAGACGACGCGCCCACATGGCTGCTTTACTTCGCCGCAGCCCTTATCGCGCTTGCAGTCATTCTGATGACAATCTTCTTCATCTCAGGTTTCGTCAGGAACCTCATGAGAAGGCGGAGACGGATCCCAGATGATGGTTGTTGATGGATCCCGAGGGGAGGGCGGGGGCCAGGTGCTCCGCACCTCCGTCGCGCTTTCTGCCGTCACGCACGAGCCGGTAAGAGTTACTGGCATCCGTGCGGGAAGACCGAACCCCGGCCTGGCACCCAGCCACGTGACGAGCGTCGAAGCGGTCGCATCCCTCTGCGACGCAAAGGTCGACGGGCTGCATCCGGGGTCTAAGGAGATCACATTCGACCCAGGGGAGCTGCTGGGAGGGGATTTCAGATTCGACATCGGCACGGCTGGGAGCGTCTCGTTGGTCATCCAGAGCTGTCTGCTACCGGCGCTGCTGTCGAGGACTCCGACAAGGATGGTCCTGACCGGAGGTACCAATGTCAGATGGTCTCCACCGATCGATTACATGCTCGGGGTCCATCTGCCCATGATAGAGAAGTTCGGCGCGAGCTGCTCGGCGGAAATCGTCGCACGCGGGTTCTTCCCGGAGGGCGGCGGCGAGATCCTGCTGGAGACGGCGCCAGCAGGCCAACTGGCGGGCTGTGAACTGGGCCCTGCCGGAAAAGCCTTGAGTATCAGGGGTGTCGCATTCACCCAGAATCTCCCGGAGCATGTAGCCGCTCGGATGCGACACTCGGCGATGATGAGGCTCGTCCGATTCGCCGATGTCAATCTGTCAGCGGATCACAGGGTCGGGAGGAGCACTGGCGCAGGTATGCTGCTGACGGCCCAGTGCGAGAACAGCGTACTGGGCGCTTCTGCACTCGGAGAGAGGGGTATCCGGGCCGAGACTCTTGGAGAGGGCTGCGCAGAGGACCTCATCGAAACGGTCGACTCTGGCGCCTCAGTGGATGAACACATGCTAGACCAGATACTGCCGTACATGGCGCTGGCGAAAGGCGGCTCTTCCGTCCTCGCTGAGGAGGTATCAGGACACGCGAATACCAACATGCTCGTCATAGAGCAGCTCCTAGACAGGAGATTCTCGGTGAAAAGGATGGACGATCTCGTGGAGATCTCCGTGGACTAGGCGTACATGGCTGGGCGGGGTGCGCGTTTGCCGTCCTTCTTCGTGACTGCCTGCTTCTGGATCTCCCTTATGTGTTCCTCTATCCTCTTCGCCTCCTCGAACAGAGGCTTCGCATCGAATTCAATACCGAGCAGTATCCGGTCGATCGCCTCGAGCACCAGGGCTGCCGCTCTCGCATCGGGGAAGTCAGGATGTGCCTCTGCCAACAGGGTCGCGACGTCGAAATCGTGCTTCCTGCCCTCGTTGAGCAACACACCAGCGACGCCGGATATGACCCCTTCCTCGAAAGGACGGATGTCGTTCTCCTTGAGGAGCTCACGCGCCCGAGGCGTGCTGGCTATGCCGAAGACGATCTCGCTTATGTCTCCCGTATCCTTCAACTCGGGGTCGACGACCAACCCCTCGGGCGAGACTATCATCCCGCATCGTTGGTCGGTCGCCCACTTGACGAGCGTGCGCGCGATCGGGCGTATCAACGCCCCTGGCGGCTGAAACTCCGAGATGAACGCCACGATCCGGTCGCCCCGCCGACCCTTCTCACCGGCATATATCCTCACGGGGCTCAGCGGTTTCGAGTCGCGAATCAGGGATACCGTTGGGAAGTGTTCTGAATCCATTATACCTATGTGCTCGAGATCGAGCACCTTGATCAGATAGTTGGCTGCGATGGAGCTGACGAGGCCTACGCTGGGGAAGCCGTCGATTATCGTTGCGCCTGTGAGGTCCACCCTCTTCAGCTCGTGAATCCGAATATCTCCGTCGTCCATCGACTGTCTGAATGAGATGGTCGACATATAAGCCTTAGGAGAGGGACGTGGCGGACCAAGTTTCGGTTACGACCTTCCCAGGAACCGATGGGACACAAACCTTCTTACCGACGATTGTGATGCATGGGGTGATAGGTTTGAGAGTCATCATCAACTGTGCGATGTCAGCCGACGGGAAGATCGCCACAAAGAACCGCAGACCGACTGCGATCTCGAACGATACTGACAAGAAGAGGGTGCATGCCCTCAGGAACTCAGTGGATGCAATCCTCGTCGGCATAGGCACGGTCCTTGCTGATGACCCGAAGCTGACCGTCAAGGCGAAATACGTCGATCACCCGAAGAATCCGACCAGAATCGTCCTCGACTCCAAGGGGAGGACGCCGCCCGAGGCGATGGTGTTGAACGGGGATGCAAGGACCATTATCGTCACCGCGGAGGAGTCCGTCAAGGAGTTCCCGAACGCGGAGACGATCCGGTGCGGAAGCGGTCGGGTAGACCTCGGGGAGCTCTTACCTATGCTCGAGGAGAAAGGGATTCGAACGCTCCTCGTGGAAGGCGGCTCGGAAGTCATCTGGTCCTTCCTCAGGCGCCGCCTGGCAGACGAGATCTACATCTTCATAGGAAGCATGGTCATAGGTGGAGATTCGGCACCGACTCCGGCGGGAGGGGGAGGAGCGGTCTCGATCGATGAGGCGGTCGCCCTCAGGTTCAAGAAGGCGGAAGTGGTCGGCGACGGCGTACTTCTGAAGTACGAGGTGGGCAAGTGACGACTGAGAAGCCGCGATTCATCGTCGACAGCATGCTTGGTTCTCTGGCGAAATGGCTCCGCATGTTGGGATACGACACAGAATACGCGAAGGATCTCGACGACGATTCGATCGCGAAGCTCGCCGCGAAGGAGGGCAGGCATATTCTCACGAGAGACCGGGCTCTCGCCTCCCAGCCTGGCGCGACGATGGTCGAAGGGGACAACATCGATTCGCAGCTGAGAGTGGTCAACGACAGATACAGCCTCTCGCTCGATGAGAGGGCGACAAGATGTTCGGCGTGTAACGGAGCATTGGTCGATCTTCCGAGGGAGGAGGCGACGGGGGTCGTACCTGAAGGAGCGCTGAATGACAACGACGTCTTCTGGAAGTGCGCTGTGTGCGGGAAGGCCTACTGGAAGGGCACGCACTGGCTCGGGATAATGGAGAGGCTGCGGAAGCTCAACCTCGCTTAGATTCGGGGCCGTGCAGGTGTTCGCTGATTATCTTGCCGCTCGACGAGTTGACGAGCATGGCCCCCCTCTTGCCCTCCACGCACCACACGGGCAGGTAGACCAGTCCCTTCGGCTCTATCACCATAGCGTCCTTACGTGGTTTCGAGCGCTCTATAATCTCGGAGTGGCCGAAATCCGTGACTGTCTCCACATAGGACTTATACTCCTTCGCAACGACATCTCGTGCCATGCCCAGTGCCCGCTCCTCGTCTATCTTCGGCTCCCTCCTAGAGCTGGGCGAGTCGATCATATCGACCAACTCGAACCCCCAACGCCATACCTCGACATGCTCGGTCATGGCGTTCACTGCCACGATTCCAGCGCGCTGGCGCGTGTCATCGATGTTCAGGACGTAATGGAAAAGGTAGTGTGGTATGAGCTCGAGGTCGAACTTGTAGCCCTGTATCTCGTGGCGGGCGATGTGCTTCACATCCTCGAGCGTTATGGCCGGCTTCACGATCTGCTCCGTCTTCTCTTCGGTGCTCTCGACGATCACGGGGATCGATTGTTCAGGAGGATCTGACGGCATCTGCGGGATCTCGTCGGATATCACCTCGTCGAGCAGGCTGCCTCCGTGGTCCTTCGAGAGCGTCTTGAGATGGAAGCTTCCTATCTCGTGCTCGATCTCCTCCCTGCCCCAGTAGTGTATCCCCCGGTCCTGAAGATGCTTCTGGACCTGGTCGTCGACCTTCGCAAGGGATGCCACCACCTTCCTCCCGGAGAAGTCGCTCACATTCCTGATGAAATCGTCGACGTCGTCCCGTATCAACTCACTCGCAGCCATGACCACGATGGAGACGTCGGCCCTCTGACCGTAGAGATAGCCATCACGCTCTTCCACCTCGAACTCCCCGGATTCGAGTATCCGGACCAGGTGATCCTTAAGTGAGACCATCGGGACTCCTTTGACCGGGATGGGGCAAAGGCGATAAAAGGCTTATGAGCACCCTGGCCGGAGGAAAGATTGATAGCCTCTGGGACGTGATAAGCCGATGGAGGAGGTCGCACGCACGCGCGCCTGTGGCTGCCCGGCATGATGTTCTTCGGAGGCGTATGCCTCATGGTCACCTCAGTCGCGACGGGAGAGGCGGATCTCTCACTCGTGGTTGTCTTTCCAGTCATATCGGGCACAGGGGGGGTCTTCCTGCTGGGAATGCTCCTCACCACGGCGGGACTGCTGCTCGGTTTCGCCCTCATGGCCATGGGCCGGGCCGGGTGCGTGGGTCATCGGGAGCCGGCGGGGACGGACGAAAGCGGGCTCCATCATGTCGGGAGAGAGAAGAAGGAGACCAGATACGGTGGGGTGGTGCTCATCGGACCCGTACCGATCGTGTTCGGGTCCAACATGAGGACGGCGGTAACGATGTTGATAGTTGGGATAATCTTCGCCGTCGTAACGCTAGCCCTGATCCTCTTCGCCCTTCACTAGGGCCCGGAGCGCCTCATCGATACTGACATCGTCCATCGACGCGGCGTCCCTCAACTCGGACATCAGCGCGATGTAGTACGAGTAGTCCTTTCCCTTGGCCCTCACCGCGCGCCCGACGGCGCGCTCCAGCGGCTCCTTGCGTTGCCTTATGCGCGCGGCCTCCCGGAGAATATCTATGTCGCCCTGATCCATCGCTCAACCCTTCTTGCGGGCCTCGCAGACGTCCAGGAACGCCTGGAGTATCTCGTATCCGTTGTCGGTGTGTTCCACCTCAGGGTGGAACTGCAGCCCGTAGAGAGGCCGCGTCTCGTGCTTCATTGCCTGGACTGGACAGGTCTCCGAGTTCGCAAGCAGCTTGAACCCTGGCGGCAGCTCCGTGACCTCGTCGTTGTGCGACTCCCACGCGATGAACGTCTCAGGCAGCCCCTTGAAGAGGTCGTCCTCGTCGACGACACTGACCAACGTCTTGCCGAACTCTGGCGTCGCGGATGGAACGGCCTTTCCACCGAGACGGATCGCCATGTACTGATGGCCGGCGCATATGCCCAGGATGGGGACGTCCAGCTTGTCGATGTACTCCCCGCACATGCCCATCGCCTCCTCGTCGAGGCCGACCCTGGGTGATCCACCGGACAGCACCAGCCCGTCGGCGCTTATGGATTCGGGAGGCGCCTTGTTAGGAATGATGGAGGTCTCGACCCCGAGGTCCCGCAGCACGCGCCACTCCCTATGGGTCCACTGGCCGCCGTTGTCCACCACTAGAACTCGCATGGAGGAGGGAACATACCAGGAGTATAAAGCCTCTGCTGAAAGATGCAGTTCGGCAGTTCGACTGAGGAGGAGCCTACTCCCATTCGATGGTTGCGGGTGGTTTGTCCGTGATGTCGTACACCACTCTGTTCACCCGGTCCTTCATCCTGTTAGTGATCCTGGTCGAGATGGATTCAAGGACCTCATGAGGTATCCTCATGTAGGTCGCGGACATGGCGTCGACCGATTCGACTGCGCGGACCGCCACGGTGTATCCGTACGCCCGCACATCGCCCTGGACGCCGACGCTCTTGACGGGGAGGAGCACCGCGAAGTACTGCCAAGGGATGGTCATCTTCCCCGCCGCAGCGGCCTTCTCGATCTCCTCTTCGACGATGGCGCAGGCCTCGCGAACGATGTCGACGGACTCGCGCGTCGGCTCGCCCATAACCCTTATCGCCAGAGCGGGCCCGGGGAAGGGTTGTCTCTCGGCGACCTCTATCCCAAGCGCGCGCGCGACCTTCCTGACCTCGTCCTTGTACAGGTCCCTCAGGGGCTCCACGAGCCTCATGTCCATGTCTGAAGGCAGGCCGCCCACATTATGGTGTGATTTAATGGTGTCCCTGAGGCCGCCGCCGCTCTCTATCCAGTCAGGGGCTATCGTCCCCTGCACGAGATACTCGGCCCCGGACTTGGCCGCCTCCCTTTCGAACACGCGGATGAACTTCTCGCCGATTATCTTGCGCTTCCTCTCGGGGTCCGTCACGCCCTTGAGCGCTGCGAAGTACTCGTCGCTGGCATCGACCACGATGTGATTGACGCCCAGGCGGCTGAGCATCTCGTCGACCGCCTTCGTCTCACCCTTCCTCATGAAACCGGTGTCTACATAGACCGCGAGGAGCTGATCGCCGAGGGCCTTGCTCACTATCGAGGCGCAGACCGTGCTGTCGACCCCGCCGGAGGCGGCGATGATCGCCTTTCCTTTGACCTCAGAGCGGGTCTTCTCCACCTGATCATCTATGAACTTCTGCGGATCGAACATCTACATCTCAACTTCCTGCGAGTCCTTGGCCACCTTCTCCCTGAGCCTCTGCCTGTGGGCCTCCAGCGCCTCGGCGATCCTTCCGTCCTTGAGGGAGAGTATCTGGGCCGCGAGGATCGCGGCGTTCTCGCCCCTGTCGAGGCCGACCGCCGCCACGGGAATACCGGGGGGCATCTGGACGACGGACAGTATCGCGTCGAGATTGAGCGCACCGCTGACCGGAACCCCTATCACTGGCCTGTGGGTTCTGGCGGCTATAACGCCGGGAAGCGCCGCGGACAGGCCTGCAATGGCGATGAACACCTCGGCATCAGCCTCGGACACCAATTCCTCCACCAGCTCGGGAGTCCTGTGAGCGCTGGCCACGCTCACCTTGTACTTCACACCGAGCTCCTTGAGGACTGACGTGGCCTTCTCCGCTACCTTCCGGTCACTCTTGCTGCCAAGGACAATCTGGACGCTCATGGAAAAGGGAGAGGTTGAGTTTGTAGAAAAAAGTTTGCGCGCAATGTCACGATTTCATTATCGCGAGCAGGAAGACACCGATCGCGGCGAGGGCGCCAACGACCCCTGCGAGGATGTACAGGAACGCGTCCCATATCACCTTGCTCAGGTTGACGTCGATGACCTCTACCGAGTCGAGGCCCATGACTATCCACAGAACGCCCACTATCAGGCCGATGACCAGAAGGGCTGCGCCAATCATTCTGCTCTTGCCACTGCCGAAGTACGCCGTAAAGATGCCCGCAAGGAGCATGAAAAGGGCGAACACAAGTATGATTACTGTCAGGAACTCAAGAAGCTCCATTTGACCCACCTTCCGCGACCAATACCTCAGAACTTTATACCCGTCAGCGTCTTCGTGTCGATCACGCCAGCAATCGAACGGACCTTGTCCACTACCACCTGTCCGAGGAGGTTGAAGTCCTCCGCCTCAATCTTAGCGATCAGGTCGTACTCCCCAAAAAGAGGGTGCAGCTCCACGACCTCCTTGACTTTGAGGAGCTCGTTGTATACCTCGTGCTCTTTTGCCGGTGCGGTGCTTATGAGTATAAAACCCACGGCCATCTGGTCCTCACCACGCCCAATAATGGACTAGCCTGTCATAAAGCTTTCGACCTTGTTGTTCTGGCTCGCCGTTCCGACGATACCGCGTCAGCGTCTCCTTCGGAAGGTCACACCCTCTTTCTCCGTGCGGCCCGTCTCTGGATCATCTCCCAGGTCGGCAACACGCTCTGGGCGCCCGTACTCTCGACTACGAAGGATGCGGTGGAGGCGCCGACCCAGGCGCATTCCTCAATCGGCAGTGACCGGCTGAGGCCAGCGTAGAAGCCGGCCCTGAAACCGTCGCCCGCGCCAGTCGTGTCGACCACCCTGTCCGGGGTTATCGCACCGACGAACACCTCGTCGTCGTCCGTGATGATTCTGCTGCCCTCGCTCCCGCGCGTGTTGACTATCATGCTCGCGTAGGATAGCAGTTCGTGATCGTCCTCGAGGTTGAGATATCGCTTGGCCGTCTCCAGCTCGGATGAGTTGAGGAACAGGACCTGGCAGTACTCCAGTATCTGTCGGAGGGTCTCCGGAGTGTAGACGTAGTGAATCTCCTGTGCGGGGTCGAAGCAGACCGTGCGCTTCCTCCATCTGGCACGTCTGGCCGCCTTGAGCATGTACTCCGGCCTGCCGGTGCCGATGTGGACGAACTTAGACGAGTCGACTGTGTGCGTCCTGAGAGGCAGCCTGCCCTGCTCCCTGACCGCTCCCTGATCGACGAACCCGATCTGGTTGTGCTCCGAATCGGACACCAGTATGATGAACGGCGTCCGGTGCCCCCGTACCTTGATGATGTCAGTGACATCTACGCCCGCCGTCTGCAGGGCCTTCTTGAACTCGTCGGGGAAATCGTCGCCCACATGGCTCGCGAGAGCCGTCTTGACATCCAATGCGGCGGCGATCATTGCGAGGTTGGCCCCCGTCCCGCCGAAGAACTCGCGCCGGCCGGCCAGCTCTACACATGTGTTGGGGTCCGGAAACCTGTCGGATGAGTAGATGATATCGATGGCAGAGTGACCGTAGACCCCCAGGAAATTGCTCTTGCGCACGACCTCACTCCGACTATCCGTATCGACTCCACCGTACTTGAAAATAGGTCTGCTTCGGATTGCCAGACGCTTCGTCGCGACCCATGTGAAGCCAGCAGACGCCTCAGGTGCCTTCCTTCCAGTCCCTGAGGTATTTCTTCTGCGATTTCGTCAACCGGTCTATCTTGACGCCCATCGTCTGGAGCTTCAGGTCCGCCACCTGTTTGTCGATGTGGTCGGGCACGTCGTATACGTTGGGCTCGAGCGACCGAACGCTGAAGGCCATGTACTCGAGGCTCATGGCCTGGATCGCGAAGCTCATGTCCATTATCTCTGCGGGATGGCCCTGTCCAGCGGCGAGATTCACGAGCCTCCCATCCGCGAGCAGGTACACCTTCCTGCCGTTCTTCAGCGTGTACTCGTCCACCGAATCGCGCACCTTCCTCCGCTTCCCGGACACCTGCTTCAGAGCCACCTTGGAGATCTCGTTGTCGAAGTGGCCGGAATTGGCGAGCAGGCAACCATCCTTCATCTGTCTGAAGTCCCTGGCTGTCAGGACGTCCTTGCAGCCGGTGGCGGTCACGACCATGTCCGCCTCCCTGACCGCCTCCGCCATGGGCTTCACCGCGAAGCCGTCGAGTCTGGCCTCGATCGCACGGATGGGGTCGACTTCGCAGACGGTGACGTCCGCTCCCAACCCCTTCGCACGCATGGCGATGCCCCTGCCGCACCAGCCGTAGCCAGCGACGACGAAGCTCTTGCCCGCGATCACCAGGTTCGTGGCCGTCATTATGCCGTCCATGGTGGATTGGCCAGTGCCGTATCTGTTGTCGAACATGTACTTCATGTAGGCGTCGTTCACCGACATCACAGGGAACTTCAGCGTGCCGTCCTGGGCCATCGCCCTGATACGCATGATGCCCGTCGTCGTCTCCTCGTTCGCTCCTTTCACGCTCTTCAGGATGTCCTGACGCTTCGTGTGAAGGAGGAATATCAGGTCGGCTCCGTCGTCGATCACGTAGTCGGGCTCCATGTCGAGGACGCGGTTGAGTGATTGATAGTAGGCCTTCTGGGATTGGCCCTTCTCGGCGTATGTCTCTAGACCGTACTCCTCGTTGAGGGCGAGGGCGACCGAATCGTCGGTCGACAGCGGGTTGCATCCGGTCAGGCGGACCTCCGCACCGGCCTCCTTGATGGTGAGCGCGAGGACCGCGGTCTTCGCCTCCGTGTGCAGAGCCATGCCCACCTTGAGCCCCTCGAAGGTCTGCTCCTTCACCATACGTTTCCGTATCGCCCCAAGGACCGGCATGTGGGTTCTAGCCCATTCGATCCGCTTGATACCTCTATCGAGCAACTCGTTCGTCCGCATCGTACCGGTCCGTCGAACCATGTGCGACTTAAAAAACGTGTTGGCACGTAGCCGGAGGCGTCTCAGTCGCCGAGGCCGAGGTTCGATGCGATGGTCTTCATGATGGCACCGAGGTTCTCCTCTCGATCGTACTTCTCCAGGGCGTTGTCCAAGGCGTCCTCGTCCCCCGACATCTCCTCGGCGTACCCTGAGATGAGCGGGAATGCTCTCGTCACCTCGTCGACCACCGTCACATCAGCAGTCCGCGCCGTCCGAGACATCGGGTTGAGGTCGATGGCCACGACCTTCTTGCCCATCCTGGCCAGGGCCTCCGTCCTGTCACCGTCCTCGAGCGCGACGAGCACGACATCGGCAGAATGTACCCCCTCGCCTGAACAGAGGGCTCGCATGCCCTCGAGTCCGGGAATCTTCTCGTCCGGAAGGAATCCCAGGACGTCGGTCGCTCCGTTGCTCTCCAGCACGGTCCGTACCTTGGACACTCTTTCATCGGACCTATGGAAAAGGCTGATCTCGATCCTTGCGTCAAGTGTCTTGGCGAGACCGACAACCTCCCGGGGCGCGAGCGCGGCCACGTTGCCGTTGACGGATATCACGGGGCGTTCCGATCGGAGGAGAGCAGCGGCGGCGGCTCTCGCCGCGACCCGAGCCTCCTTCGTAGTACGCTCACCCAGCAAGTAGTACATCGCCTCGCCCCTGCCGTGAGCGATCAGCCCCTGCGGCGCGACGATTCCCGTCTTGAACCCCTCCACTAGGCGCTCGCGAAGGACGAGGGATTCGCGGCGAGGATGTGTCTCGGGTATTTCGGTCATGATACCACTTGTCATGTTCGCCTCCGTCGCAGGAGGTGCAGACCAACGCTGACGAAACTGGTGCTCAACACTTAAATACATTGAGAAAAACCTTATATATAACATGGCACATAGGGCGCCGAGCACAAAATATAAATACGATTCGGTGAGCGGGTTGAAGCTTCTTGGCGTCGTGCAGGACATATCGCACGATGGGAGGCTCATCGTGAAGGGGAGATTCGCTCCGAGAAACGGTGCAGTTGTGCGCGATAATCTGAAGGTGAAGATAGGTAGGGTGGCACGGGTCTTCGGTCCCGTGCGACGACCCTACGTGGCAATACGTCCTGAGAAGGACCTGAGAACCCTTGCCATCCTAGGCAAGGAGGTTTATGTGTTGGAAGAGGGGGACAATGGCAAAGGTAAGAGAAGAGACTGAGCAGATCGAGAGATGTCCTGAATGCAACAGCGCTCACCTCGTCAGAGACTACGAACGTGGAGAGCTCGTATGTGAGGACTGCGGGATCGTCCTCGACGACAAGCTGATAGATCAGGGTCCCGAATGGAGAGCCTTCGACGTCGAACAGGGGGAGAAGAGGGCTCGAACAGGCGCCCCGATGACATACACCATACACGACAAGGGGCTATCCACGGAGATATCGTGGAAGAACAAGGACGCCTACGGGAAGAGCATACCGACGAGGAACAGGGCGCAGCTCTACAGACTCCGGAAGTGGCAGCGCAGAATCAGGGTGTCCAACGCCACGGAGCGCAATCTCGCGTTCGCCCTCAGCGAACTCGACAGGATGGCTTCCTCGATGGGACTCCCGCGCAACGTCCGCGAGACCGCGGCGATGACCTACAGGAAGGCGGTCAACAAGAACCTGATCAGGGGAAGGAGCATAGAGGGTGTGGTCGCTGCGTCGCTGTACGCGGCGTGCAGGCAATGCAACGTGCCCAGGACCCTTGACGAGGTGGCGAACTCCTCGCGCGTTGGTAGGAAGGAGATCGGCCGTACGTACAGGTTCATGACGAGGGAACTCAAGCTCAAGCTGATGCCGACCAAGCCCCAGGACTACGTATCCCGCTTCTGCTCGGAGCTGAAGCTCTCGGGCGAGGTGCAGGCCAAGGCGATGGAGATCCTGAAGGACGCCGCCGAGAAGGAGCTCACCTCAGGCAGAGGGCCCACTGGCGTCGCGGCTGCCGCGATATACATATCGTCCATCCTCTGCAACGAGAGACGGACGCAGAGGGAGGTGGCCGATGTGGCAGGCGTCACAGAGGTCACCATCAGGAACCGGTACAAGGAGCTCACCGAGAAGCTGGGCATCGAAGTGCAGCTCTGACATCCAGGCCGACGATAGCCGAACGGGTCGACCATACGGCGAGAACTCCTCGTGGGCCGGAAGGCTGACGCTATTCCGGGACAGGGTTGTTACCTGACCGCGGGATGCGCGACCGAGGGACACGTTTTTAAGTGTCGCGATTATTCGGCGTATCGGGGACGCGTTGATGAAGATTGGTATAAACGGTTTTGGCAGGATTGGCAGGAATGTGTTCAGAGCGGCCCTGCAGAAACCTGGTTACGGGAAGGATTTCGAGATAGTCTCGGTGAATGACATAGCCCCCATAGAATCGCTCGCATATCAGCTCAAGTGGGACTCGATATACGGGAAGCTGGGCGAGAACGTGCGAGTCGAGGGGGATTCGATCGTCGTCGGTGACCGGCCCATCGAAGTCACCCAGTCGAGAGACCCAGCCGAGATTCCGTGGGGCAGGCTCGGAGTCGATGTCGTGGTCGAATCCACAGGCCTCTTCACCTCGAAGGAGAAGGCGTCGAAGCATCTCGTTGGAGGGGCGAGAAAGGTGATAATCTCCGCGCCGTCTAAGGACTGCGATGTCACGCTAGTCCTCGGGGTCAACCTGGACGCGTACGACAAGGCGAAGCACGATGTCGTCTCGAACGCCTCATGCACCACGAACAGCCTCGCCCCGCCGGCCAAGGTGATAAACGATGAGTTCTCGATAGTCCAGGGTATGATGACCACGGTCCATGCCTACACTGGAGACCAGAGACTGGTGGACCTCCCTCACAAGGATTTCAGACGAGGAAGGGCCGGCGCGCTGTCCGTCATCCCGACCACTACGGGCGCGGCAAAAGCCATTGGCCTGGTGATACCGGAACTGGTAGGGAAGCTGAACGGGTTCGCTCTGCGCGTTCCGACGCCATGTGGTTCCGTGACGGACCTCAGCTTCACAACGGAGAAGGACATGACCAAAGAGGACCTCAACGGCGCTCTGAAGGGAGCGTCCGAAGGACCCATGAAGGACATCATGGAGTTCTGCGAGGAGCCGATCGTGTCCAGCGACGTCGTAGGGAACCCGCATTCGGCCATAGTCGACTCTGAGCTCACCCTGGTCATAGGTGGCAAGGGTCGGTTCGGTAAGATACTCTCGTGGTACGACAACGAGTGGGGATATGCCAACAGGGTCGTCGAGTTGGCGCCCAAACTGCTCTAGCAGTTGAATCGAATGGCATTCCGAGGCAACGGTTAAGAGGGTGCTGCGCCTAATTCGAGGGTGATGGTATCCTGCTACGACTGCGACCACTTCGGCACTAACTGCAGGGGCACGCTCCCGCCCATGGAGTACAGGGACAGAATCGATGAGTACTGCGAGAACTTCAAGGTCGTCACGTGGAGACGAGAGCTCTACAAGCCGGGCGGAGAGACGCGCATCTGATCAAGGCCTATAACGGGCGAGACAGACGTACTCCACCTTCTTCTCTGAGACCCGCCCCAAGAGGATGTCCTTTCTCACACCGTGTGCGAGCCTGACCGCCCTGCTGACCTCGGGCCACATGGCCTTGTAGTGCCTGGGCACCGCATGGACCAGGTATTTCGCGTGGTTCCTTCCGGGGTCGCTCTCGTACGCCCTGAAATGCGACCCGTACTTGAACCCGGTCTTCACGATGAGACCTTTTCCCTTGAGGTCCTTGAATGCACTGAGACGGATGCCGAAGTCGGGCTGGAGCTTCTTAGCGCGCTTCTTCAAGGTCTCGAGACCGACGGACCTGTTCGTCCTGCCGTCCCTGAGCTTCAACACACGCAGCTCCGCGAGGAACACCGCCTCGAGGATGGACAGCTGGAGTATCTTCCCTATCTGCTTCCCGAAGTGGTGCTCGTCCTGCAGGACGGACACCCCCTGCTCGTCCGTCACTATGACCCTGTCGGCCATCACGACCCCTTCTATGCGGCTCTCGGCTTCGAAGACCTTCAGTCGGCCACCTGGTGAGATCCTCTTGACCTCGTAGTAGGTCACGTCGCTCTCCTCGTCCACGACGGCCAGGAGCAGTTTCTTCCGTATCTCAGACGCCCTATCCAGGTTGTCGAGCATGTCCCCGAGGTCGAAGGTCGAACGTTCCGATATGGCAGCCACCCACCACTTGCTGGGGGTCTTGTTCGGGGAACCGCCCCTCGGGAAGACCCGGAAATCCAAGGGTGGCTGCCCCAGCTTGACGATGTATCCCCTCTGTCTCAACTCGCGGTAGACCAGGTACTGGATCTCGAACCTATCCGATGCCTTGTGGGCGAGTCTCATCAGTTCCCCTGAACTCAGTGCCTTGCCCCTCGATTCCACCTCTAGTCTGCCGCTGTCGACGAGATACGTGGCCTCCATGAGACTCAGTCTCAGAGAGCCTCCGGACTGGGGGACGCCATAGTACCCCTTGTTGTGTATCTGGCTCGCCTCGACCGGGTCGGAAACCTCGACCTCTGACGCCTTCAGTACGCCGACCATTTCGCGTGCGTATGGCGGTTGGTGGTTATTACTGTAGCAGGAGTGATGGCAAGGGACGTTCGCCCGAGTGGTTAAGCGTAACTTTCATATAGAAGTGCTAACATATTTCTGTGGTGAAGACTCCCGACTCATGAGAACTGGTGCTTGAGATGCCGAAGAAAGAGAAGATTTTGAGAGTCGTCCAGGCGAAATCGGCGGACGACGGCAAAGGCGTAGCCAGGATAGACCCGGCCCTCATGGATATTCTCGGACTGTCCCAAGGGGACGTCGCAGCAGTGGAAGGCACCAAGAACACCGTGGTCACGGTCTATGAGGGATATGCCGAGGACGAGAACAGGGGGACGATCCGGATTGACGGGGCGACAAGAAAGAATGCCGGTGCCGGACTGGATGACAAGGTCGGGATACGGAAGGTCGTGCCGAAGCCCGCCACGAAGGTGACGCTCGCACCCACCAGCCCCGTCAAGATACTCGGCGGGGAGGAGTACCTCTCACAGGTCCTGGACGGGAGGGCTGTGGCTAAAGGGGACCTCATTGAGATCAGCGTCATGGGGCGCAAGTTCGACCTTGTGGTCCAGAGCTTCCAACCGAGCGCCGAAGCGGTCCTCGTACAGAATTTCACCAAGATCAAGCTGAGCGAGAAGCCCGCCAAAGAGGAGGTGGCGAAAGGTCCCAAGGTGGCCTACGAGGACATAGGCGGCCTCACGGACGAGGTCGGGAAGGTGAGGGAGATGATCGAGCTCCCCCTGCGTCATCCCGAGCTGTTCGAGAAACTCGGAGTGGACGCCCCCAAGGGGGTGCTACTACACGGCACTCCCGGCACTGGGAAGACTCTTCTGGCCAAAGCGGTCGCATCAGAGACGAGCGCGAACTTCCTGACAATAGGTGGGCCGGAGATAATGAGCAAGTTCCACGGCGAGAGCGAGGAGCGCCTGAGGGACATATTCAAGGAGGCGGCGGAGAACGCCCCGAGCATCATCTTCATAGATGAGATAGACTCAATCGCCCCGAAGAGGGACGAGGTCACTGGGGAGACCGAGAGGAGGGTTGTAGCGCAGCTGCTGGCGATCATGGACGGGCTCGAGGGACGCGGCAAGGTGATAGTCATCGCGGCCACGAACCGCCCCAACGCCCTCGACCCCGCCCTGAGAAGGCCGGGCAGGTTCGACAGGGAGATAGAGATAGGCATACCTGACAGGGAGGGGCGCCTGGAGATACTGCAGATACACACGCGTGGGATGCCACTGGCGGACGACGTCGACCTCGCCATGCTCGCGGGCATGACCCACGGCTACGTCGGCGCAGACCTGGCGGCCCTCACAAGGGAGGGGGCCATGCGGGCGCTGAGAAAGGTCCTGCCCAGCATAGACCTCGAGGAGGAGACGATACCGTCCGAGGTGTTGAATCGCCTCCAAGTCACCTTCGACAACTTCATGGACGCGTACAGGGAGATGCAGCCATCCACACTCCGCGAGGTGCTCCTTGAGAGCCCGAACGTCAAATGGGAGGAGATCGGAGGTCTTGAAGGGCCCAAGCAGGAGCTGATGGAGACGGTCGAGTGGCCGCTGCGGTATGCGAGCCTGTACAGGCACATGACCGCCGTACCACCGAAGGGCATCCTTCTCTACGGCCCACCCGGGACCGGGAAGACCCTGTTGGCCAAGGCGGTCGCATCCGAGAGTCAGGCCAATTTCATAAGCATCAAAGGGCCGGAGTTCCTATCGAAATGGGTCGGCGAGTCCGAGAAGGCTGTGAGGGAGACCTTCAGGAAGGCCCGTCAGGCGGCGCCATGCGTCATATTCCTGGACGAGATCGACGCGGTGGCGCCCGTCAGAGGCACCTCGTCAGACTCGGGCGTGACGGAGAGAGTCATAAGCCAGCTTCTGACGGAGATGGACGGGTTGGAGGCGCTGCACAACGTAATCGTGATCGCGGCGACCAACAGACCGGACATCATAGACCCTGCACTGCTCCGCCCAGGGAGGTTCGACAGGCTGGTCTACATACCCCCACCGGACCCGGAGGCGAGGAAAGAGATACTCCGGATACACACGAAGGGGAGGCCGTTGAGCGATGATGTCGATATCGACGCGCTCGCGTCGAAGATGCACAACTTCACAGGCGCCGAGATCGCAGCGGTGGCCAACGAGGCCATCATGCTGGCGATACGGGATTTCGTGCTCAGCGGAGAGGAGCTTGACGAGGATAGGATAGGCACGGTCAGGGTTGATATGAAATACTTCGAGAAGGCTATGGAGAACGTGCAGCCCATGAGCGAGACCGAGCTGACGAAATACGAACGACTGACACCGAACGCCATGTACAGGTAGAGATCCGGCACAGACAGACGATTACCATGCAGAGAACCAAGATCAAGAGACGGGCTGTGACCGCCACCAGGGACCAGTTGATAGCGAGGGTGAGGGAGACCCTGGCAACCTGCGGGTTCTACGTGTCTGAGCCCCACCATCTCAGAAGCGTCAGCTTCGACGTGATAGCCCGGAGGGACAGCCACCTGCTCATCTTCAAGGTGCTTTCCAACATAGACTCGCTCTCCCAGAGTGACTCGGACGACCTGCGCGTCCTGGCGACCACGTTGGGCGGCAGCCCGATCATAATCGGCCTCCACTCGAGCGCGGCAGAGCTGGAGGACGGCATCCTCTACTCGCGATTCGGGCTTCCCATACTGTCGGAGGAATCCTTCAAGGAGCTGATGTTGGAGGGGGTCCCGCCCCTGGTGTACGCCGCCCCCGGCGGACTTTACGTCAGGATAGACGGCGCGGCCCTGCGCAGGGTGCGGGAGGAGAAAAGCATATCCCTCGGAACCCTGGCGGAGGCTGCGGGCGTGTCGCGGAAGGCCATCCAGATGTACGAAGCGGGCATGGGCACCATGGTCGAGATCGCCGCGAGGATCGAGGAGTTCCTTGACCAGCCAGTCGTTCTGCCGCTGGACCCGTTCGAGTTCACCGCCGAGGTGACCGAACGCCTCAGAACTCTCGAAACCATCGACGACCAGAACAGGGAGATCTTTGACATGCTGCGAGAGATAGGATACATGGTTCTCCCGACGAGGAGATGTCCGTTCGATGCCTTCGCGAGGGAGGAGGAGCTCCTGCTAACGGGGATAGGTGAGGACCGGAGACTTGTGGAGAGGAAGGCCCGGGTCGTCGGGAACCTCTCGAGGATCACGGAGAAGAAGTCCGTCATCATAATCCAGCAAGGGAGCCAGGTCAAGGCGATCGAAGGGACGCCCTTGGTCTCGAAGGACGAGCTCCGCAAGGCGGACCACTCGGAGGATCTCATGAAGCTCATACAGAAGCGCGAGAAGAGGGTGAAGAGATGAGAGACATCATGCGCCTCTCGGTCGGCGGCTCGGCCGTCCACATCCTTCCGGTCATCCGTGGCCTGACATCCGAGATCTCGACGGTCCGGGAAGCGTTCGCCTCGGTGAACCCGGAGGCGGTGGCAGTGTCCCTGTCCAAGGAGGAGGTGGAGGGGTTGAGGAACCTCCCAGCGGACTTCGAGCCGGAACTCTCGCGATATGACGAGATATACATCCAGGGCCTGGCGGAGTTCGGGGAGGTAGCGGCGCCGCCTCCCTGCTACGTGGCAGCGATCGAGATCGCCGATTCGGAGGGCGTGCCCGTCCTGCCGATAGACATCGACGAGGCGAGCTACACCGAGCTGTATTGCGCATCGGTGACGGGGACGACGCTTTTCAGGAACTCGACCAGAACTTGGCATCTCAGCAGGAGAGCGTTCTCCGCGGATACACCGGAGCAATATGTCGTGAAGGTCGACAAGGCCTTCAACAACATGCGAGGGTTCAGGAACGTGGAGAGCCAGCGCGCGGAGTGGATGGCCAGAGAGACCTTGAAGGCCGCCAAGAACTTCGAACGACTCCTGACTGTGATCGAGTTGGAGCGGGCCGGGGATGTCGCTAGACTGATCGACAAGGCGCCGGCCTGAGAGCCGCCCCTCCGTCAGAAGACAGTGATAGGGGAAGGGGGTTTCGGGAGCGGCTCCGCAGTCTACCTGGTCACTACTAGAGCAACAGATTCTCAACGGCCAGGTAGGTCATCCCGCCCCGAACTGCATCGGTGTTGTACTCCGCGGCGATGTCCTTCACGACGCAATACCACCAGGGTATGGTTTCGCCGTCGCCGACGTGCATGTTCAGGTAGAGAGCGACCTGAGAGGTGATTGCATCGTTGAGCGTGCTGTTGACCACGATCACGTCGTCGTAGCCGTCTCCGTTTATGTCCGTTACCACGAAGAGACGCGGGGCCGATTCGGCCATTAGTGCCCTAATGGGCCCTTCGTCGGAGTTCATGGAGCTGTGCAGGTCGATCATGTCGTCTCCCTTGCAGTAGAAGGTCTCGCTTCCATCACTCCAACCAGCCAAATCCTCCCATGTTTCGGGCGAGTCCGAGGACATGTATCGAACCTTCCAGTCATCTTCGTCGTTCGCGACTATGATTTCAAGGCCGAGGTCGCTCACGTTCGCGGACAGGTCGCCGTTTATGTTACCCGCGCGGGCACAGATGTAGCCTTCCGACTTAGCCACGATCTGCTCACGGTCTTCATAGTCTCCAAACGTGTCGGTGACCACGGCGACATAGTCCAAATACACCGTATCGACTTCCCCTTCCTTACCGCTCTCATTTGTCGATATCGAATCGGTCACCCGTAGCCAAATCTGCTTGCCGAGGACGGTACTTGGGAGCCGAACCATGTAATCCTCGTAATCCTCCGTTTCCTCAGGAGCTATGTATATCAACGGGATGTAGACTTCGTTATCCGTCGAGTACCACACGTAGAACCCCTCGACCGCACCGGCGGCCACCTTCGCGCGTACCGTCAGCTGCTGATCGGGGCTCGATGTCAACGACTCGCTTAGCTGACACGTCCAGTTCAGTTTGCCGCGGCTCTCCGCATCTGGAGCCGAGGAGGAGTTCTCTCTCAGCATCAACACATTGCCATCATCTGCCACGTGAGTGTAGGTGATTTGGTTATTGGGGTCGACGGCTACGCCCCAGTGCGGAATCGCCTCGCCGCTAGTGAGAGTCTTCACCATCGGTGTGCCGCTCGCGCTGTAATAACTCAGCTGTACGCCCTGGATGTCGGCGTCGCTGGCGGCGTCGTCGTCCACCGTGACGATATCCATCATGCCATCATAGTTCACATCGGCAATGTCGAAGTCGATAATGTTCGAAACGGCATCAACACCGTCTGGAATCGTGGCGATCGGCGAATCTGGGTCCCAGTCCTGCAGGTCGAACACTTCCACCGTCCCATCGCCGAGCACGATGAGATCGGCGCGGCCATCACCAGTCATATCCTCAAGCGCTATCTTCCTCACGCCGTCGCCGTAGTCCTCCTTGAACACGGACCCCGTCGTGCCGTACGTGTTGTTGTAGATGACCACCGTGCGACCCATTGTGCTGTAGGCAAAGTCGAGGTCTCCATCTCCGTTGATGTCGCCGGTGTCTATCCAGTTGATATCGGCATCGGTATCATCCGTAGTCGGCCTCTGGATGATCGACGCATCCTGCCACGAGCCGAAAGAGTTCAAGCTGTTCTCGATGAAGTAGAGTTTATGGCTGCCGTATTGGCCCATGAGTATGTCCTTGTCCCCGTCGCCATCGATGTCACCCAAAGCGAGCGCGCTCGTCGCATAGCAGTCCGCGGCGCTCGGAGCGTTCGAGTAGTCGTAGAGCGACCTCAGTGAGAAGAAGTTGTTGTTCACAACCTGATAGAGGTATTGCGGGTCGACGAAGTTCGAAGTTCCAGTCACGAAGCCAGCGCCACCGATGAAGAAGTCGGCCTTCGCCGTGTTGGCTGTCACGTAGATCATTTTGGAGAGCGAATACACTCCCTCGTTGGCATCAGCGAACCTTGTGATCTTCAAGGTGTATGCGTGGGTGCCGCCGATCCATTGATCGCCGTTGTTGAGACGCAAGTCGATCTTGAACTCGTAAGTCTGGTTGTTCAACTCGGCCGTGTTAGCCTCCCAGGAGGTGAGCATGTTCCCTGACGGGGGAGTGCCGTCCAGCTGCATATCTCCGCGCATGTCGGTTATTCGGATGGCGTCCACACTCGGGTCCGGGCTCGAGGCCGCATCCTGAACCTTCACGCTGACGAAGACCTCGCTGTTGGCTGCGACGGAGAGGTCGAACGGCTGGGTCTTCGTCCCCCATGCCACATCATCAGTTCTCGAAGCGTCGCGGAACAGCCACATATCTGGAGAGAACGATATCGAGGAGCCGGTCTGGGTGATAATAATCGTCTGGGTCGTCTGGAACACCGTCAGTGTACTGCCCGCACTCTTAAGACTGATTGAAGACGAGTAGGCACTCGGGGGGAGGCCCGCGGTGTTGAACTGGCACTCATACATGAATGCCCCACCTGCTGAGCTAATCTCGTAGAAAGGCAGCGACGCACTGCTCGAGCCGGTGTAGTTCGGAGTGTATATGAACCCAGTGCGAGTGTCGACCAGGATCAGGCTGTTCATCCCGTCGATGTTGCCCAGCCGCAGGCTTGCGACTCTGATGAAAACCTTCTCATCCTTGACGAAAATCGTGCCTGGCTCGGATATGTTTATTGCACCGGTGACGTTATCCGCATGGTATATTCCTATCCCCTGGCCATCGCTCATCCATGTGATGTAGCTCGGAAGCCCGCCCTCAAACGGAAGCGTTTCGATCGGGACGATGGTTGTGTCAGAGGGAAGAACCGTCACTGACATCATGTAGCTTGATACAGTCGTATGCCCAGCGTCATCGGTCGCGTAGAACTTCACGATCTTGCCATCGACGGCAGTGACATCGGAGACGAAGCCTTTGTCATCGACGAAGTCGAACCTGAACCACCCGTCCGACGTTTCAGCGTCGGCGTACTTCTCGGAGTCGCCTTCGATGTTCGAGGCGTCCACGTAGACTGAGCTAGAATCAAGGTCGTTGTCCAGATCTATAATCTTTGCGAAGAGTGAGAAGTTGCTGCTGAGCAGGACCGGGTCCGCCGATGGGGTGCCAGCGAGGGCGTCAGCATACCGCTGCAGCACTATCGGCGCATTACCACCGGTACCGCCGCTCACCTGGCTCACCCACACGGACACGGATTTCGCCAAATCGATGACCGTGACGGTAATCTCGCTAGCGGGGGACGGAACGGTGAAATCCTTAGTCCAATCTATACCCATGTACCAATCGGTATGGTCGAAACTGGCATCTTCCGATAGTTTGGTGTAATCAGTGGTCGAATCGATATGCAGGAGGATCGCGGTGTCGGCGGCACTCATGCTGACACCGCCTGCGTGCGTGACCGTCAGCGAGGCCGTGGTGACGCTATCGACCGTCTCAAACGATATGCTGGCGGCGAAGTCGACCTTCGTCGTCGTCTCAGGCACGGGCATCTGATCCACATACATCACGATCGAGCTGAAGAGTATCACCGTGATCATGAGGATGAGAATGTTACCGACTACTTCCGAAACACCGCTCTTATCCGACCGCAACCGCATCTTCCACTGTTCGAAGTTCATAGAGCAAATCCTCCGGGGGGATGGATAACTCTGCCTACTGTATTCCAACGGGTACGTGCGTATTTAAACGTGTTGCGGTCATTACCAGCTACCAGCAGAGCGGCCAGCGCGCGTGATATGTTTGGTTGATCAAGAGTCTTCGACGGTGCGCCGAAACAGCACGGTTATATAAGGACACAATCATTTCGCGAACGATGCCAGGTCAGCTGAGCGTCAACGAGCGAGTTCTTCTGCATCTATCGAGGTTCGCCGCTGACAGTCCGCCCGAAGAGTTCTCCCCTGAGAGCACGCAAGTCGGGATTGCCGAGGGGGTGGGGATCTCGCGCACGCACGTTCCGCGCGCGGTGAAGTCCCTCATCGAGGATGGGCAGATCGAGGAGCTCAGAGGCAGAGTCGCCAACCGGGATCGACGCATGAGCGTGTACGTGGTCACCCCAGAGGGTTTCCGGAAGGCGGAGGAGATCTGGGAGAGCGTTCGCACATCCCCTCTTAGCATCAGGAAGGACGGTGTGCTGGAAGAGATGGAAGGGAAGGCCCTCGAGGACATCGTCGGTCGGAGGCGTGCGATGAGCCTGGTCTCCCAGACAAAGGACGGCGTCGTCGAATTGCCCGAGCGACGGCGGGCTCCCGTCCGGGACCTCCTCAGAGCGCCGTCCCTCGACGAGTTCCACGGGCGCGAGCGGGAGCTCGGCGCCCTTGAAGCGTTCCTCGGATCAGGCGCGTCCGTCGTCGTCGTGTCGGGGAACAGAGGTTACGGCACCACCACCCTCGTCCGCAAGTTCGTGCAGGTCCACGAGGAGAGGGACGTCCTATGGATTCCGGTGAGAGAGCATATCACCCCGGAGGAGGTAGAGTCGTCAATCGTGGATTTCGGGAAGAGGGTCAGACCGACCGTCGCGGACCTCGCTTCGGCGCTATCGGTGCCGGAGATGATCGTCGTGTTGGACGGATACCGTACCGTCAGCGAGGATGTGGTGGAGTTCTTCGCGGCGCTGGTGAACGCTCCGACCGAGGCGAAGCTGATCATCACCTCCAGAGAGGACAATCCCGCCTACAACTGGTTCTATCAGAAGAGGCATGTCGAATCCGGCGCTGTGCTGGAGATCAGGGTCCGCGGACTCGACGAGGCGAGCGCTAAGACGCTCTTGGGCAACGCCGACATCGAGGACGAGGCGTTCCGCAGGGTGTACCTGATGACCAGGGGGCAGCCGCTGCTGCTCAGGATGCTCAGGGACGACGACGTAGAAGGCCTTAAGAAGAGCTCTGTGTACACTGCGGAGGAGATCCGGTACCTCCTCTTCCTTAAGGGCAAAACGGGTTGAGGGGTCACCACTCGATTCCTTTTCTCGCGGGGGCGCCTTCGTCGTAAGGATGCTTGACAGTGTCGATATGCGAGACATAGTCGGCGTACTGGATGAACTCCTCCGGAGCGTTCCGCCCCGTCAGGACGGTCTCCATGCCATCCGTACGCTCCTCCAGGAGGTCGATGATGTCCTTTGCCGTGACCAACCCGAAGAACACGGCCACGTTAACCTCGTCGAGAATGAGCAGGTCGCATCTTCCGCGCGCGGCCTGCTTGCGTGCGTACTCGACGGCCTTTGCGGCGCTCTTCCGATCCTTCTCGGAGATCGAGCCCGCGCCGACGAACTGACCCGTGCCGAACTGCGCCACACGCACCTCCTTCAGTCGCTCCGCGGCAATGACCTCCCCGGTCGTCTCGCCCGTCTTCATGAACTGGACGACAGAGACCCTGAGCCCATGGCCTGCAGCCCGCATGGCCAGGCCGAACGCTGCTGTTGTCTTTCCCTTTCCAGGTCCAGTTATCACATGGACCCGCCCGAGGCTTGCGCCGGCTGCCATATGCCAACCTAAGTGGCTAGCTACTAGAAAAACCAGAGCACTCTGCAAGCTAGATCTCACCCGAACCGGACACGCCTCAGATTCTCCTCCGGAAGCGTGAACTCGCGTTCAAGGTAACCCAGCTGCTGCGTCTCCAAAGTGCGAGGGTCCACTGGCACGAGGAGAAGGGCGTCGTTCATGGCGACCTCCTCGTTCGTCAGTTGGATGGCTTTCATGACGGTGGAGAACCCGTTCTCCGTGATGAGATACTCCAGCCCATCCAGAAGGATGACCGCCCCCTTGTTGGCCTTGATGAAGTCGGATATCGTCCCGTGCATCTTCATCAGACGTGTGGGCTCCAGACTCAGCACTCCACTAGACGCCTTGGTGCTCTTCGCGATCCACATAATGGGACAATCCAACGCGTGTTCCTGTTGCACTCTCGTCGGATGCGCTCGCGTGATGACGAGCCCTCTCCGACCCTCCGCCAAGAGCCTCTTGAACGCCTCGAATGCCCTCAGAACCCCCTGTTCCGTGAAGAGGTACGAGCTTCCCTCGTTCAGGACCGAGGCCTTGTCAGCGTTCATACACAGTCTTACCTCAAACCGGCCTGCACCGCCAATCCCTCGTCAGTTATGTCTATGAGCTGGCGGCCGGTCGTGTGCTTCGTCCCCCTCATCTTGAGCACCTCTAGGAACTTTCTCCTAACCTTCTCCTCCTCGGGGTAGGACAGCACTATCACACCGTCGACCATGTAAGATTCCTGGCTGTGGGAGATATCGTCGTACGACATCTCGGAAGTGATCAGCACGAGGCTGTTGAACGCCTTGAGATACGCGAAGAGTTCGTGCATGAACTCCCGGGTCTCGCCTCGCCACTGCAGAAGATCTACCATGGGAGTGATGGGATCGATCACTATCCGATTGGGCTGGCACTGCTCGATCTTCTTCTTTATTATGTCCAGCATTTCGCTCGGATTCTTGACGATGGTCGGGCCGAGGTCGATGAAATCGATCATGCCCTTCTCCACCACTTCCTGGTCGTAGAACGAGAATGACGACAGGAACTTCTGCACGAGCCATTGTGGCTCCGAGATCGCCGTTATGTACAACCCCTTCTCGCCCTCCTTCGCGCCTTGGAAAAGACTTTGGACGGCCAGTGTGGTCTTCCCGGTACCGGGTTCGCCGGCTATAAGAACGGCTGAGGGGAAAGGGAATCCGTTCTGCAGCATGCTGTCGAGACCGGGTATGCCCGTGGTCTTTCTAGCCATCGTCAAAGCACCTCCGTATCGATCACGAAGACGCAGTGTTCGTCTCCCTTGGACACGCACTTGCGTTCATGGCAGTAGACATCCTTCCCGGTTCTCTCTTCGAACACCTTCGCCAGTATGCCCCGCAGCACGTGGCACGTAGGAGCGTCGGAACTTGAGGTTTCAATGGACCCGGTCACCGTCACCACGTCTCCGTCGAAGTCTACATCCGTGGCCCAGCCCTCCCTCATGATTGCATCCCTGACCCTACCTAGCTCCGTTCCAGCCGCCTTAACGATCCTGTCCGCCATGACCCTGCCACTTCTGTAGAACATACCGTGAGAGGCGAATGTCATAACGGTTTCGAACAGGTTCTTGACCTCAACAATCTCGTCCTTTCGGAGCTTGACTGCACGTTCTGGTTGCTCCATGTCGTCCACCTACCAACCGGAGTGTCGCCTATCTCCAAGTCGGGACTTATAACTTTTGGTTTGGCGGTAGCGGCTTGGATGCCAGACCGGTTGATCTACCTGGACCGGCTGCCAACGCCTCATGTTGGAGGTCGACGAGATTGGGGAGTTGGGCCAGTTCGTTGAGTTCGAGCTCGTCACGGAAGACCTATTCGTGGCCGGACCGCTGATCGACCTTGCACGAATGGAGCTGACACATACCAAGCGGGCTTCGGTAACCTATCTCGAGATGTTTCTCGTGAGACGGGAAAATCTGCGACAAGCGTGGAAGCCTTGCCCAGACCCGATGCGGTGTCAGGCCCTCGGGAGCCCGTGACCGATTCAGAGCTTCCCGATTCTCTCGATGACGAAATCCTTGATGCTAGAATCGTCAGGGATCGTGATCGACTTCTTGTACTTCTCGCTCCCGTCCGGGAGAAAGTAACCTCGAGACACGGAGATGAACTCGCTGACGCCCTCGTCCGTGATTGCCTTCTTTCTCGCGACCTCAAGGAAGTTGTTCTTTCCGAAAGGAATCTTCTCGGCGCTCAGTGTCTCAAAACGCACTTTTGTGCCTTGTTCACCGTCCATCCTTTGACCCCCGGCCGACGGACCTGTCAATAATCCTTGTGCGATATAAATGTTCGCGGAACGTCGGAATCCATGACGTCCAGTGGTTCACGGTGTTTAATGGTGAACCTCGGTTCTGCGCCTAGGCGCTATGGGTCGGTCTGCGGCGACCCCAAAAAGCAGGACTGACGCGTCGGTGGGGGTAGATATCGTAATATACACTATAGCCTGTAGTCTCTGACTGTGCCAGCTGGTTCCGATGAGACGACGCACAGCAGCGCCCTTGGCGAGATCTGCGCGAACTGCGGAACATCGATTCCCGGGCAGGGGTCGTACTGCCCGAGTTGCGGCAACCCGAAACCGTCGCTCGGAGGGAGGACTGGGCCTGGCGTCTATTACGCTGCACCTCCACCTGGACCCCCGATCTTCGATTATTATTCTAAGGAGAGACGGGAAGTGCGGTCGTGGAGGGACATCGTTCGCTCGATCTCCGCCGTCGTCATGATATCCTTCGGAGTGTACCTGGTCGCGTGTCTAGCTACGCTCCTGTACGGGATGGATGTTGTCTTTCCTGAGCTGGAGACGCGGTCTTTCACCCTTCATGTCGTGTTCATTGAGGTTCTACCCTTCATCACGATGAATGGACCGGTGCTGTACGGGTGGTATCTCTTCCTCGTGACCGCAATAATGCTGTCCGCGATATGGGTGTTCCTCAGAAGCGCGCGTGGGTTCGTGGGAGAGCTCACGATGAAGAGCGAGGCCAGGAACCACAGCCCGTTCTTCGACGTGTGTGGCCTCATGTTCGCGGTGTTCTTCATCAACACAATCATCGTGCTCGCGATGATGGCCGCCGGCGGCGAGGTGGTTGACCCGATCGAGGAGATGGAGACCTGGGAGCTGCTGCTCATACTGGCGAACGCATCTGTGTGGGAGGAACTCGTCATCAGGGTGTTGATGATCGGCCTTCCGCTAATCGCGGTCGACGCTGCAATGAGACGGGGCTTGAGGAGACCTCACAAGTACGTGCTCGGAGGTGGCATATCGATCGGCCGAGCCGAGGTCGCGCTGGTCCTCATGTCGTCCATCATATTCGGATTCGGGCATCTCGAAGGATGGGGCGTCTGGAAGGTGTTCCCATCCGGTCTGGCTGGTGTGGCCTTCGGATACCTGTATCTCAGACACGGACTGGCGGCGTCGATTTTGCTTCACTTCTCATTCGACTACCTGTCGATGCCTTTGCTTGTATTCGACGACTCGTTCGCATTCACGGTGGTCGTTGGGATCGGCATCCTCCTCTGGATCGGTCTCGGCCTCCTGTTCGCCATATACTTCACTATCAGGTTGGTGGAGTTCCTGAGTGGAAGAGCGCTCTTCGACCCCAAGGGAGGAGCCGCGACACCCTCCGGCCACGTACGGACATTATACCCCCGGCCCTACCCTGCGCCACAATCCGGTGAGGAGGTAGTAGGAGTTGGTCGGCCGTCGGCTCATGAAGAGACCCGTTTCAACGATGGGGTTGGTGCGATGTCACCTGCCTCAGGGGGCTACTTCGCCTGTCCGGTCTGCGGATCCACAGGGGCGAGATGGATGAGCGGTAAGACGCAATGCTTGGGCTGTGGGAGGCTATTCGAGTAGATTGTCAAGAACGCGCTTGCTCGACACCCCGCTGTCCAGGTCGGCGGATTCGATTATCAGGTTCCCGTTGTAGCCTGCGCGATCCATCGATGCTATGATCTTGTGGAGGTCCGCGCTCCCATGGTCGACCCGGTCGTGCTGGTCCCAAGAACCGTCGTTGTTGTGCAGATGGACGTTCCGGAACATGTCGACATGCTCGAGTAGAGCATCCACCTGTTCCGCGGTGTTCGCATGTCCCATGTCGAAGCAGACTCCCAGCTCGGTACCCTCGATCACCTCGAGAAGCTCCTTCGCGGTGGTACATGTGGCGTTGATACCTTTCGGCATATTCTCCAGCGCGATGGTGACCGAGCTCTCCGCGGCTGCTCCGGATATCTCCTTCAGGGACCTCTTCATCTGGGACACGACCGATGGCCGGTCCAGGAAGGCGATCCCTGTGACGAACGCCGGGTGGATCGTCAGGACCTGGATGTCCCGTCTTCTGCAGAACTCCGCCGTGCGAACGATGTCTTCGACCGCGGCAAGCCTCATCCGCTCGTAAACGCTGCCTATGTTGACATCGCTCATGGGGCCGTGCACCTGGAAACGCACGTCGTATGAGTCTGCCACCTCGGCCATCACGGGCTCCACCTTCTCGATCGCGTGCTCGACCTCCACCAGCACCTCCCATAGCTGGAATTGCCGAGATATCTCCTCCAGCACCCTTGAGAAGTCCTGGAAGGAGAACGAGGGAGACGCGATGCCGATCACAACACGCCCTCCTCTGATGAGGGGTTCGGTGCGATGACATCGATCAGGCTGACTATGTCCTCGGCCCTGATCACTACCTCGATATCACCGAGGGGATGCGCCCCCTCCGCGAAGGACACTTTGCCGAGCGTCGCGACCTGTTTGTTGAGTCTGAAGCGCGTCTCGTCTCCGCTCATACCTCTCCGGAGCACCCTCCTTGCTGCCGACCGGATGCGCTGCCTGGCCAGCTGCTCCGCGAAGACCTCGACGGTGCAGGCCCTCGCGGTCATCGGATCGTCGCCCTCCACCATCGCATCGGGAAAAAGGCTCGTTATAGCCTCCGCGACGGCCGCCCTCTCCTCCGTCGGGAAGCATCTGACGGTCATCCGGATGTCAGGCATGAGCCAGCCATGCCCGGAAAGATATTTAACCTTGCGTTCTCGCGACGTGAAACCGTGCCACTTGAAGCGTTCCATGGTCCTTCTCGTCCGTCCCCCAAACCCCTTTCTCTTCTTTTTCGCGGCACCCGTGATTAGGCAAGCATCCGAAATGCGAGGTATATTAGGTCGACATCACAAGTGACATATTCGAGAATGCTAATCACGAGATGGAGAAAATCTGACATGGGTTACTCAAATACGAGATTTGGTCTTGCGATTCTCTTGGCGACCACAATTGTCTTGGCACCGATGATGGCATTGCCCGGTGATGTTGTTGCGGAAAGCGACAGCACGATTATTCCGGCTGACGGGTTCTATGCCATCGTCTTTGAGATGAGCGAAGGCGTAGAGCTTGAATTCAACGTCACCTCAGATGTCGCCATATACATAGCTGTCCTGGACGACGACACCTATCAAGCCTATGCTGCTGGCGGTACGGTCTCCACTTGGTTGTACATCACAACATCGGCCGTTACCACCGCGGAGGCGAATGTTGAAGCGCCAGAAGACGGCGAGTACTACCTGCTTATGGAGAACTCGGAATCGTCATCGCCAGCTTCTGTCACAGTCGACTACGAATTCCATGGCACGGGCATATCACTGGGCGGACTAGCATACGCCATGATCATCGGGGGTGTCGTGGGAGCGGTCGTTGCGGCCGTTGTTGCTGCGGCAATCATGAAGAAGCGGAAGGCGCGTAAGAACGAACCTGTGACCAACACACTGCCCGAAGGCACGAAGGACGAGTTGAACCCGCCTCCACAGATTCCGATGTGACATCGAGAAATCTTCGGTGGCACCGAAGCCCATATGGCCTTTTCTCAGAGCGACGAATCTCCACCCAGGATGATTCGACAAGGACAAGACGTTGAACAGCGAAGAAGCGGGCTGTATGTGCTTGTGCGCTGGACGGAATCGCAAAGATATTTAAACACGTCCGCGCTAGATTCCGAAGAGATGAAGAAGACAATCCTCGGCACCTTCAGCGAGAAAGGGATTCTTCTGGACCCCAGAGCGGTCGATGCTTTGACGAGCCTGCCGAACGCGGCTGAGTGTGCTGATAGGATAATCAACGACGGCGAGAACCGCCCGCTCGTTCTGACAGAGGAGGATGTGCTCAGGTACGCCCTCGACGGAGACGGAGACGCTTGCACGGCGGGCGAAGCGATGGTTCAGCCCGAGGACCCCGGCAGGCAGACTCCCCAGGTTGAGCGGCGTGTCAAGGTGCTCAAGGACATCACGGGCAATTCGACCTGTGTGGGGAATGTGATTGATTTCGCCAAGCTCTTCAACGACCGCTACGCCGCGATCAAGAGGATGCTCTCCAGAAGGAGGGACCTCGCTGGCCTCATACCCATCACTAAGGCGAAGATGCTTAAGAGGGACCTTAGGTTCGCAGGCATCGTAAACGATTCACGTACGACGAAGAACGGCCACACGATGGTCGAGTTGGAGGACGAAACCGACAAGATCCAGGTCCTGGTGATGAAGGGCTCTCGTCGAGATGGTGAGACCTATCTCAAGGATGAGGTCCTGGGCGTCATAGGAGCGCTCAGCAAGGACGGGGAGATAGTCGTGGCGAAGGACGTCGTCAGACCGGACATCCCTCTGAGGAACGGTATGGTCCCCAACGGTTCCGATTCGATTGCCGCCTTCGTCTCGGACATCCATATCGGCAGCAACACGTTCCTCGAGAGGGAGTGGCGGAGATTCATGGATTGGCTGAGAACAAGCGCCGTCGCGGAGTACGTGAGGTACATCGTCATGCCAGGAGACCTCGTGGACGGCATAGGCATATACCCCGGACAGGAGGACGAGCTGGAGATCGACGACCTATACGATCAGTACGCGCTCCTAGCAGAGACCGTGAAGGAGTTCCCGGACCGGGTCAAGCTCGTCATGATGCCGGGTAACCACGACGCGGTCAGGCTCGCCGAGCCGCAGCCCGCGCTGTCAGGGGACATAAAAGCCCTCTTCGACTCAAACGTGCAGTTCGTAGGCAACCCCTGCTACATGGAGATAGAGGGGCGGACGATCCTCGCGTACCACGGCAAGAGCATGGACGACTTCAATTCCAGCGTGCGACACTTGAACTACACAAACCCGCAGGAGGCGATGAAGGAGATGTTGAGGAGAAGACATCTCGCGCCGATCTACGGCGGCAAGACGCCTCTCGCACCTGAGCAGAAGGACTACATGGTGATCGACAGAGTCCCCGACATATTCGTCACCGGTCACGTGCATGTGTGCAGGATGGACGACTACAGGGGAGTGAGGTTGATCAACGCTTCCGCGTGGCAGTCGCAGACCTCGTTCCAGCGCATGCACAACCAGATACCAGATCCCGCAAGGGTGCCGTTGGTGCATCTCGGAACGGGCGAGTGTTGGGCCGAGGATTTCACATCGTAGGCCTCAGACGAACAACTCGCGGATGATGAAGAAGAACCCTATTGCCATGATCACCAGGCTTGACCAGAAGGCGATGATGAAGAGTTTCATCAGTGTCTCCCTGTCACGGAGAAGTCTTTCGAGCGTCACAGTCGTCAAGCCTCTACTCTGGCTGCCATCTTCTTCTTGATCTTCTTCAGGCGGAATATGTTGTCCCGCTCCATCTCCTCGAGCCTGAAACGGATGAATCGCTCTATCTCCCCGAGCTCCGGCAGCACCTTGAACTCGAGCGCGTTGACCCTCCTCTTCGTACGTTCGATCTCCTCAAGGAGCTTCTTCATGGTCGTCTCCAGCTCCGCGGCCTTCACGACCGTCTCGACGAGCTTCTCGTAGGCGTCCGCCGCCTCGTCTATCCTCGGGGAGGTTCCAATCACGCCATAGCCACGTTCGTCGAGCGGGGCGAATATCTTCGATGAGCTTATCTGAGGCACGACGACCCCCATCAGGTTCCTGGTCGTCAGCTGTATCTCGGGGTGTATCGTCAGGGCGTACGCGGCAGATCTGACTGCCATGACACCGTCGACGGCGTTCGCCACTGCGATCTTCTCCGTCGCCTGCCTGTATTGCGCGGCTATCTCCGTCCGTAGGTCCTTCGCCCTGTCGAGTATCTCGAAGAACTCCATGATGAGCCCGTCGCGCTTGAGCTTGAGGATCTTGTGGCCGTTCTTGACCAGGCTGATCTTCTTGGTAACCTCGAGCAGCTCCGAACGCGTCGGCTGAACTTCCCTGACAGGCATCTCCAACTCACTTCTTCTTCGTCGACGGATGATACTTCTCGATCAGCTTGCGGTCGATCTTGGTCAACGACTCCACCGGCAGCGCCGACAGGAGCTCCCATGCGAGGTCCAGGGTCTGCACTATCGTCCGATCCTCGTCGCTCCCCTGCCTGACGAGCCTGTCCTCGAACGCCTCCGCGAAATCGAGGAACTTGCGGTCCCTATCGGACAGGGCCTCCTTGCCGACGATGGCGACCAGGCCCCGGAGGTCCCGGCCCTCGGCGTATGTCGCGTACAGCTGGTCCGACACGGCCCTATGGTCCTCGCGCGTATGTCCCTCGCCGATCCCCTGACCCATGAGCCTCGATAGTGACCGCTCCACGGCGACGGGCGGGTAGATGCCCTTCCGATGCAGCTCTCTGGAGGCGACTATCTGTCCCTCCGTGATGTAGCCTGTCAGGTCCGGTATCGGGTGGGTGATGTCGTCACCTGGCATCGAGAGAATCGGGAACTGTGTTATCGACCCTTTCTTGCCCTTGATCCTTCCAGCACGCTCGTACATCCCCGCGAGGTCGGTGTACATATACCCGGGGTAGCCCCGCCTCGCAGGCACCTCCTCCCTCGCAGCGCCGATCTGTCTCAGCGCCTCGCAGTAGTTGGTGAGGTCTGTCAGGATGACGAGGACGTGCATCTCCAAGTCGAATGCGAGATACTCGGCCGTCGTGAGCGCCAGCTTGGGCGTGAGCAGCCGCTCGATGGCGGGGTCGTCCGCCAGGTTCAGGAACACGACCGCCCTCTTCAGAGCGCCGGTTCGCTCGAAGTCCTTCATGAAGTACTGCGCCTCCTCGCTTGTTATGCCCATGGCGCCGAAGACGACTGCGAACTCCTCCCTCTCACCGAGCGTCTTCGCCTGTCGAGCGATCTGCAGGGCGATGTCGTTATGCGGCAGTCCTGAGCCCGAGAATATCGGGAGCTTCTGCCCTCTAACTAGCGTATTCATCCCGTCGATCGAGGATATGCCGGTCTGGATGAACTCCCTCGGGTTGTCCCTCGCGTACGGGTTGATCGCCGCCCCGATGATCTCTAAACGCTTCTCCGGTATGATCGGCGGGCCCTTGTCGAGAGGGTCGCCGGACCCCGAGAGTATCCTCCCGAGCATGTCTTTCGAGACGGGCATCTTCAGGGTCTCGCCGAGGAACTTGACGCCGGATGCCTTGTCAATCCCCCCGGTCCCCTCGAAAACCTGGACGACCACGACCTCGTCCGAGGTGTCGAGCACCTGCCCTCTCTTGGCCGTGCCATCGGGAAGGGCGATCGTCACGAGCTCGCCGTATGCGACGGGCTCGGTCTTCTCGACGAACACCAGCGGGCCGGCTATCTGGGAGATAGTGTGATACTCCTTGGTCATCCTTCACACCCCCAGCTCCGAGAATTCGCGCTCCATCTGTCCGGCCATCCCCTTGAGGCCCTCGTCTATGTTCTCCTCGAACTTCAGCTTCCCGAGCTCGGTCCTGCACTTGAGCGACGTTATCTTCTCCAGCGGGACCTCCAGGGAGACTGCCTTCTTCGCGAGGTCGAAGTATCGGCGGATGGCGCGCATGTATTCGTACTGCCTCTTCAGCGGGCTGTATGTGTCGACGGGATGATACGCACTCTGTTGCAGGAATATCTCCCTGATCATCCTGGCGACTTCGAGCGTGAGCTGCTCCTGCTCCGGCAGGGCGTCTGATCCGACGAGCTGCACTATCTCCTGCAGCTCCGACTCCTTCTGAAGCGTCTCCATCGCCCATAGGCGGACCGAGCTCCAGTCCTCCGCGATGTTCTTACTGTACCACTCCTCGAGGATGGGGCTGTACAGGGAGTACGATGTGAGCCAGTTGATGGCGGGGAAGTGTCTCCGCTCCCTCAGCTTCGAGTCCAGAGCCCAGAACACCTTCACGATCCTCAGGGTGTTCTGAGTGACTGGTTCGCTGAAGTCCCCTCCGGAAGGCGATACCGCCCCGATCACGGATATGGAACCTGTCGGACCTGCGAGGGTCTTCACCCTCCCGCACCTCTCGTAGAACTCGGACAGCCTCGACGCGAGATAGGCAGGGTAACCCTCCTCTCCTGGCATCTCCTCCAGACGGGACGATATCTCCCTCATCGCCTCGGCCCACCTGGACGTGGAGTCGGCCATAAGCGACACGTCGTAGCCCATGTCCCTGTAGTACTCGGCGACGGTGATTCCGGTGTACACCGACGCCTCACGCGCGGCGACGGGCATGTTAGACGTGTTGGCGATAAGGACCGTCCTGCCCATCAGCGGCTTGCCGGTCTTCGGGTCCTCCAGTTCCGGGAAGGACGTCAGCACCTCGGTCATCTCGTTGCCTCTCTCCCCGCAGCCGACGTAGACGACTATGTGAGCATCGCTCCATTTCGAAAGCTGCTGGGAAGTCACCGTCTTGCCGGTGCCGAACCCCCCTGGAATCGCGGCGGTGCCGCCTTTGGCCAGGGGGAACAGCGTGTCGAGCACGCGCTGTCCTGTCACGAGAGGTATATCGGGCAGCAGCTTCTCGGTGTACGGCCGCGATGTCCGGACCGCCCACCTCTGCATCATCCTCAAGACGTGCCCGTTCTCCAGCTCGCCCACGGGCTCCTCCACGGTGAACGCTCCCTCGGATATCGACCTGACCCTGCCGTTCACCTTGGGCGGGAGGAGCACGCGATGCACGAGATTGCCTTCCGGCACCTCACCGATGGCCATGCCGCCCTGGAGCTCGTCGCCCCTCTTCACCTTTGGCGTGAACTGCCACTTCTTAGCGGGGTCCAGCCCCGGAGCCGTCAGGCCGCGAGAGACAAAATCCCCCTCCTTCTCCTTCAGCACTGGTAGCGGCCTCTGCACTCCGTCGTATATGCTCGAGAGCAGGCCCGGCCCCAGCTCGACCTGCAGCGGCTCACCCGTGTTGGAGACGGGCTCCCCCGGGCGTATGCCGGATGTGTCCTCGTACACCTGGATGATGGACCTGTCGCCCACGAGCTTGATGACCTCGCCCATGAGGCTGAGGTCTCCCACGAGCACGACATCGTACATCCTGGGAGATATCCCTTCTGCGGTGACGACCGGCCCTGCTATCCTGACGATCTTTCCCTTGCCCTGTTCCTCCATGCGGATCGCTCCTCCTATCTCACTTTGTCTTGTAAAGGTCGATGCCCATCGCCCGTCGCACCTTGTCCCGGATGTCGCCCTCCTCCTCTCCAACCGGGATCACGACGGGGTCCACGCTGCCCATCATCCTATCCCTCAGGGGTGGTGGCAGCCCCTCGAGGTCCTTCGTGTGCACCGCGAGTATGCCGATGTCCGCCTCCTCCATCAACGAGACTATCGTCTCCTGCAGCTTCTCGGGTGGCACGCCGTGAACCTTCTTTATGCCGGCAAGCCTGAACCCGATGACGAAATCCTCAGACCCGACGACCGCTATCTCCATCTCACATCACCAACAGATCCTCTATCACTTCGTTCGAGAGGGCCCTCTCCTTGCCCCTCGCGATTATCCTGATGTTGTCCACCTCGACCTTCTTCCTGATCATGTAATCGATGATCGGAAGGACGGATAGTGGATAATACCTGCCGAACTTCTCGGCAGTGCGGATCAACGCCTTGTCGAGCGCGATTGTGAGGCCCGACAGCTTCTGATCCTCCTTGAACCGCTCCATGCTCGGTTTGATGGTCTCATACATGGACGATTTCTCCAGCTCCTCCAATATCTGATCCACCCCGGGACTCTGCGCCATCGCCCTCATACGGTCCATCCTGAATTCCATGCCACCGGTGATCAGGTACTTCTGCACCTTATCCTCGGGGAGGCCTTCGGCCTTGAGCTTCAGAAGCACCTTGAGGTTCGTCACATCGATCTCCCTTCGTATGAAATCCCGGAGAAGCATAGTCGCGCTGTTGGTCGGCTCGATCACGTCCAGAAGGTCGTGGTACATCATCATGTCGAGGTGGTCCTCGAACGCTGCGAGCTTTCCCGCTTCGACGACGTCCCGCTCCACCTCAGGTGAGATCCTCAGCGAGGGGTGCTTCGCCAGCTCCTCGATCACGGCCCTGGTCGATTCCATCGCGATGAGCGATTTCAGATAGGCTTCCGAGAAGGCACCGGCAGGCACGATCGTGTCAACGACCTCGTCCGGCTGCGCGCCGGACACCTTGCCCCGTAGTACCGTCTTCACGTTGAACGTGTCCCATCGTCTTAGATAGTTGCCGACCATGTTCCTCAGACGGCCGGTGGTGAAGCCCAGCACGTCGGAGTAGGTCTCGGCCAGGTTCCGGGTCACTGCGACCTCGACGAGGTCGGCCCCGGAGTAGCGGGATGCGTAGTACGTCACCTCGTCCCGGTATCGGGTCTCGCCGAGGAACCGCCCTATCGCGTGAACGTCCATCATGAGCAGACGGGAGTATACGTCCCTCGAGAGGAGGAACTTCTTCCGCGCCTTGACCCGTGCGCACGCATAGGCGTAATTGCCTCTCCGGCCGAAGACCTTCATGGACACCCTCATCCGAACAGCTGGGTGTAGATCTCGTTCATCTTCTTGCCCCAGATATCCTCCAGCATGGTCTCGAACCTGTAGTCCAGTCTCACCGTGCGGTCCTTGCTCTCGAAGACCAGGCCACCTAGACACTCGATGGTCCCGCCGTTCGAAATCCTCGGCGGTAGCTTCAGCAACGCGTTGTCAGCCTTGTTCGAATAGACATAGCAGTCACCGAGTATTCCCTCCGCCTTGGAGAAAAGTCTGGCGTACAGCGTCTCCTTCTCATCCTGTGGATACACGGCCAGCTCGGCGAGGGTCCGCTCCCTGAGGTCTTCGAGGACTTCACGCTGTGCTGATAGCAGCATCTTGCGCGATTCGAGCTCTGCGCTCGACAGCTCGTGCTGCTCCAGCTGTGCGATCTGCGCCTCCATCCTCTCACGCGCCCGCTCACTACCCGCCTTCGTCTCCAGGTCTGCGGACCGGATCTGTTCGGCCTGCTCGCGCTCTCCCTGGCGGATTATCTCCTGCGCCCGCTCCTCCCCCTTCCGAAGGATGTCTTCGATCAACTTCTCCAAGCCCATAGTCCTCACGCTCTTCTGTCCGCGACATACTGGCGTTCAGCTCTTGTCGTCGGGCCGGACTACACCTTTCCGTACAGCAAGAACGCGACCACGAAGCCGAGGATCACTATCGTCTCGGGAAGGACCAGCAATATCATGCCCTTTCCGAACATCTTCGGATCCTCGGCGGTCGCGCCGACCGCTGCCGCGCCTATCTGACCCTGCGCCAAACCGGTGCCGATCCCCGCGAGACCCAGTGCGATCCCCGCGCCGATCAACGCCATTCCCTGTGCGTCAAACTCTAGCATTTCACTCCACCTTCTTCCACTGCCTTACCTGTCGAGTGCCTCCGCTCGTATTTCAAAGGTTCGAAGTCCACTCCTCCGCCCTCGAAGAACTTGAGGAAGAACTCGACATAGTTTAGCCTGATTGCCTGAATCCCGGCGGACAATGCGCCGAGGAAGAACACGAAGAACATCTGTGTCACGAAGAGGGCGAGCGCCCCTGCGATTGCGATGCCGATGTTCCCACTGTCGAATATGAGAGGGAACAGCATCGTGTTGAATGCCAATGCCATCGCGCCCTTTCCGACGGCGAGCGCAGCCAGCCTCGTGTACGACACCAGGTTCGTGAACAGCCCGATCACCTCTGTGAGGGCGAGGGCGCCCTCTGTGAACGGCAACGCCAAAACGCCTACCACGATGAGCACGACCGCCGGGATGGACACGGTCGTCCCAACGATGGCTATCGTGGCATCGGGGAGAAATGCGAGAACCGTGGAGTTCACCATCTCGCTCGTCTCTGTCGCGTTGCCGGCTATCACCATGATCTCGGCGAACATGCCGAAGAGTATCGGGAGCCATGCGACCTTAGCAAGGGCGTGCCTCATGTTGTGTTTCATGTGGTTCATGAACCCGAAGACGAACCCGAGCGTGAGATGCAACCATCCTGCGAGAATCGATATCGCGAGCAGTTCCTTGATGTCGTGCATCTTGTCTAGCATATGATGGAGCGGAATGTCCGCAACGACCTCCCATGAGTGCTCGTCATGCGAGCCCTCCGGCGGATGAAATGGAACGCCGAACGCCTCCGCGAATACGAAGAGGCCGAAGACGCTCGCCACCAGCCCTCCAGCCATGATTATCGTGCCGAGGCGCTTGAGGTCGGGGTACTCCTTCAGCTTGAGCGTCATGACCAGCCCCAGCAGGAACAGGCCCATGCCGAACCCGACATCTCCGATCATGAAGCCGAAGAAGAGCGGGAAGGTGACGAACAGTACGAAGGTGGGGTCGAGTTCCCTGTAACGCGGAGTAGACACAAGGCTTATGAAGAATTCGAACGGGCGGACTGGCCCCGGGTTCTTCAGCTTGACCGGGGGCTCGTCTTCGTGGTTCGCAGGCGTCGTCTCGATGAAGGCGAGGCCGCGGCACGTCTTCTCCAGCTCGCCATGGACCCCCTTCACCTTGACTGTAGGCATCCATCCGTCGATGACGAATGAATGCTGACTCGTTGCGATGCGCAAAGGCGTCTCCGCCTTCATCACCTCAATCGCCAGATGTTCTTCGGATGCGATGATTAGGTCAGCAAACCGCTTCCTCGAGCCTTCAAGTTCGCCCTCGATCCTCTCTAGGTCTTTCTGCAGCTCGACCACGTCGGCGCGGTTCCTGTCCACGATCTGGTCTATCCTGCCGGTCACCTCTGGAGGCTTGATCTCCTGAAAGCCGTGCTCCGCAAGGATACGACCGGCATCCAGTTGGCGGTCCAGTCTCACGAAGAGGGCCAACGCCACCCCGCCCACAGCACCTGCTTTGAACAGCTCGTACTCGCCAATCTTCGCCTTGAGGGATTCCTCGGGGTCAGTCTTGCACAGTCCGGCGAGGACCGATACGCTCTCGTATCCTGAGAGATCCTCTACCCTGAGACCGAACGAGGAGAACGGTTCGAGCGCGCGGATCTCGGACTCCTTCTCCCTCATGAGGGAGTGTATTTTCTGTTTCGATTCGACCTTTCCTGAGATGTTCAGGTCCATCGTGACGAGCGCCTGGTCGAGCTTCCCCTCGATCTCATCGGCGGGGACCTTCTGCGATGGTCTGTGGCTGTCTATCTCGAGCGACCGGATCATCGCCCTGAGCTTGAGGAGTTTCTGGGAGGCCGCAGACGCCCTCGGGAACGGCTGTCCGATGTTGAAGTCTCCCTCCTCGGTGAAATCTATGAGATGCAGCGCCCCAAAGTCGAAGAGGCATTCGATGGTCGCATCCAAGCTGTCCATCGAACCTACGACGACCACCCGAGTCATCGGCTCGGGTCTAAGCATCGGCTGCCCTCTCGAACTCGGATAAAACGAAGGCTTTCACCTTCACGGTGCTACGCTTGGCGTTGGTCGCGAGCGCCTCGGCGCGTCTCGCTCCTTCCTCGAGGACCGCCTTCTTCCGGACCTCGATCTGCGTCCTCGCGCCAGACATGCGCGAGTCGAGTTCCTTCTTGAGTTCGGCCTCGGCCGCCTCAGCATTCTGAAAGGCAAGGCGTTTCCCCTCGGCCTGCAGCTGCCTCCTCCGGTCCTCGGCCGCCTTAAGCGTGACCTCGACCTTCACCTCAGCCTCGCGGATTTGATTAAGGATGTCGGCCTTGCCCATGGATGACATGCCCCGGTCAGCTGATGCCGTCAGCATATAAATAGACTACGAGCAAGGATGGGTGGACGCAGAGGGGTATGTCTCCGGAGTATGACAATCGTGTCCGACGATCCCCCCTACGGTGCACAGCGGAAGATGGGCATGGACACAGTTGTGCATTTCGAGCTTACTGACTCGCGGCAACCTTATACCCCGTATCAGCACTCTGGAGGAAGGCGAGGAGCCGACGACGCGCTCCTTGGAAGGGGGGATGAAACGATCATGATTTCGTGTCAAGGGGGCGCGGCGGCTCGGTCTTTTGCTGTCGCATTGGCCGTCTTCGCGGCGTTGACATTGCCGACGATGCTCGGGCCGTACGGCGTAGACTCCTCGAACGCCGGAGTTGCGGGGGGGCCGGAGGATACCGTTAGGAAGTGGACGATTGCCATGTATTGGGCGAGCGACAACAACCTCGATGGGGACACAGAGCACTTCATGGAACTCTGGATGGAGCATATGACGAACAGAGAGGATGTCGCGCTGTGCGTCTTCCTCGACCGGCTGGAGCTGCCGGCGAACATCAGCACGCTCACCGAAGATGGATGGACGGAGATCGAGTGCCTGGGTGAAGTGAACTCCTCATCGCCGGACACTCTCGCATCGTTCGTCACCTATGCCTTGACGGAGCCGGACTTGGTGTCCGAGAACTTCATGCTCATGGTGCAGAACCACGGAAATGGATACCTGGGTCTATGCAGCGACGAGGGGTTGCCTGACTCGGACCTGGCGAAGGCGTGGATGTCGATAGACGATCTCGGCCGGGGCATACGTGACGCCTTGGACGCGACGCAGAGATCGATAGACATCATCTCACTCGACGCTTGCACGCTCGGCACGGTCGAGATCGCCTATGAGCTCAGGGAGACCGCGTCGTACATGGTCTCGTCCCAGCTAGGCGTGCCGTTCGACGGACAGAACTACATAGCCTTGATGTCCGGCCTCTCGGAGAACCCGGATATCACACCGGAGGACCTCGCGTGCAAGCTCGTTGATGACTACGAAGATTGGTATTCCGCGCCGTTGCATACATACCCGACCCTGTATCCCTACATGCAGGACTTCGCATCGCTCTCAGTCGTCGATCTGAACGCACTCGGTCCGCTAATCGACGCATTCGGTTCGTTCAAGGACGCTGTGACCCCGAAGGACAATTCGATAGGCAAGTACCTCAAAACCGCGGCGGTCCACGCGGACGTGTCTCTATGGATAAACAACATGGGAGTGTGGTTCTATCCCGACATCATGGTCATGTTCGCCACCCTCGGCGAGAGTCTGAGGGGGGGCTATCCTGCCGTGGCTACATGTTGCGACGCAGTCGTCGACGCCGCAGACGTGGCAATCATACATAGCTGGGCCAGTTGGAGGATACAGGGAAAGGCGACCGGCCTCTCTGTATTCGTATGCCCGTCGATAGGCGTGTACGAGGCATACTGGGACTCGATGGGGAGAGCGTACGACAGCATCGACCTCGACTTCGTCTCCGACTCGGAGTGGAATGTCGTGCTCGAAACGTACTACTTCACGACGAAGATGTACGGCAACCCGCCACCCGTCGCCTGAGAGACCGGCCCGCCGATGGCACGAGCTCTCGATCGCACGCCCTACTGCTGCTGCCCAAGCTTGCCCACGAAATCATCGGGGTCCATGCGGACGACCTCGAGCCCTGCCTGCTTGAGAAGTTCGAGACCAGCGAGGTCGGAGTAGTCGCCGATGTAGACCACCCGCGCGACCTGCGCGTTGAGGATCATGCGCGCGCATATCGGGCATGGGACGATCGTCGAGTACAAAGTGGACCCGCGAGAGTTAGTGCCCGCCTGGATCAGAGCGTTCTGCTCCGCGTGGACGGCGGTGCATGTTTCGAGCATAGTGCCGGAGGGAATGCCGAGCTTGTCCCGGATGCAGCCGACCGCCTCACAATGGGGCAGCCCTCTCGGGTTGCCGTTGTAGCCCGTACTCTTGATTGCCCCCACGTCGCTCACGAGTATAGCGCCAATCTGCCTCCGAGTGCATGTGCTTCTGCGCGATACCTCGATGGCTATGTTCATGAAGTAACGGTCCTTTGATATCCGTCTGTTCTCGTGGCGAGACATCTCGACCTGCGCCCCCTCGCGTGAACGATACCGGCCTTTTTTAAGTTGCGCCTTCCGAGGCGGCATCCGCCTGGCTCCTGGGCGCTCAGAAGGATAGATATACGGACCCTGTTCTTATGCAGGATGGCAGAGTGACCTGCCAGAGGGGTTGTATTGGCGAAGTGGACGAAGACCGTGGCGGCAACTTTCGCGGTAGTCGCAATCGTGCTTCTCGGATACGCGATATTCTCGCAGGAGTCCGATGAAGACGTGATCACTCCGGGCATGGGGGACCGGCACGTCTATTCGTCCTCCGACCTGGCGTTAATCGTGGTATCCTCGTTCATAATCGCGGTGGCGATCATGTTCATATTCCTCCGGGAGGACTATGAGCCGCTCCCGCCGTCCATGAAGCCGCATCTGCCGCCCCCTCCGTCAGAGGACGAGAAGGGACTAGCGGTCCTGCAGGATGTGGGGTCCACCGCAGAGCAGACGGCCTCGGAGCGGTCCTCGAGGGCGGTCGACGACGAGGAGAAGAAGCGGGAAACCTACCTCGTCCTCCGGCTCCTCACCGGGGACGAGCGAACCATGTTCAGGACGATCATCGACTCGGGGGGGGAGGCCCTGCAGAAGGATCTAATGCAACGTGCAAAAATGTCCAACGCCAAGGTCTCCCGTGTTCTAGACCGGCTCGCCGAGAAGGGAGTGATCTCCAAGGAGAGGCACGGGTCGACCAACAGGGTTCGCATTGTCTTCGACTTCGAATGACGATGCGGAGGCCGGTTTTCACTCACTTTTCACGACAGTGAGAAGGTTTTGGGCACTTTTCAGGACAACTCCAAATACCCTTTCAGCCAAACATGTATCCAAGAAGCTACGGGTGTGAGGCTAGGATTGCCCGCAGCGAGAGAGGAGGTGAACACACAGATGAAGACGATCGTAATACTCGCCGTAGTCGGTATCGTCGCTGTCGTCGGAGTGGCCGGGGCGGCGATTGCCTCGGAGCCCGCCGCGGACGCCTTGGGGCTTGAGTGCCTGTACGAGTGGGCGCATCAGCACGCATGGAAGTGGTCCGGGGAGGGCACGGACATGCCATACAACCACGACTACAACTACAGCTACGACTACGAAACCGACCCAGCCGAGCTTGAGCGCAACTGCACTGCGTGACCCGCTTGACGAGGCTGCCAACCTTTTCCCCAAACCCTTTGGCCTTATCCTTTTCCGAACGGAACCGGCACCGAGGAGATGAACACGACGGTATTCGAGCGCCCGCTAACGAGCCAAGACCGTATCCGTTTTATACTGGCCCTCCCCTGTACGCGTCGTGGTGAGCGGCATGGGGGATGACACGACTGTCAAGCGGAAACGCCCCAGCACGGGGTTCCTGTTCGTAAGAGACGCAGTCATCGCGATGGCGTTCGTCGCCTCCGTCCTCTTGGTGATGTACGCCTACACGGGCCTTTGGCCTCCGCTCGTCGTCGTCGAATCGAACAGCATGATGCACAGTGAGGATAACACTAGCTACATCGGAGTGATCGACACGGGCGACATGGTCCTCGTCAAGGATGTCGACACACCGGACGACATCGTGACATACATGGAGGGCTTCGTCGACGGCCATAGGACCTACGGAGACTATGGGGACGTGATCATCTACAAGAAGATGGGGTCCGAGATTTCCACGCCCATCATACATCGCGCCATCGTGAACCTCGAAGCGAACGAAGATGGAAGCTACCGATGCGAGGCGTTGAGAGACGCCCCGGAGGACAAATGGAATGTGACAGGCGGATCCGATTCCTGGGACCACCTTACAAGCACGCTCATCATATACAACGTCGGCTACAGAAACACCTCCGTGAACATAGACATCGCATCCATCCTGAGCGAGTTTCGAAGAGCTAATTCAGACCCGACGGATGGATTCATAACGAGAGGGGACCACAACACAGGAGTGGACCAGTCATACCGAAGCACTTACGTTCCCGTGGACATCGACTGGGTCGTGGGAAAGGCGCGGGGGGAGATCCCGTGGTTCGGCCTGCTGAAGCTGTGGGTCACCGACTCGTTAGGAAGCGAAGCGCCGGAGAACAGCGTGCGCAGCCTGTGGGTATCCATCGCAGTGATCGTCGTCGTGCCCATAGCGATCGATGTCGTCCTCACCTACAAGATCCGGAAGAAGATCGCGAGGAAGCGCGAGGTTGCGCGGAGGGCGTATGAGATGGAGATGGCGGATGACGGCGCGAGGACAGGTGAGGTGGAGACCCCTGGTGAGCCCGACGCAGATCTGCCGCCCCCCGACGAGACCGAGCATTCCACCCCGGAGGCCGGATCGCCACCGGAACGCCCTACATAAGCGTCGTCTGATACCGAAGTTTGTAGTTCTTCAGTTGGCCGAGCGTGTCATCGTCCTGGAGAATGTCCTTGGCCTCGGTGTTCGGGACGCTCAACTCGATCTCCTTCGTCCGTCCCCCCCGCCCAAAAGACTTCACACGGGCATGTATGAGACCCAGCATATCCAGCTCCGATATAAGGTCGGTGACCCTTCGCTGGGTCAGAATCGCCACAGAGGTGCACTGGCAAAGCTCCTTGTATGTCTCGTAGAGGTCTCCGGTCGTCAGTTTCGCGTTGCCTTTCTCCTCGTTCAGTACGACACCCATGAGGACGAGTTTGGACTGCAGCGGCAGCGTCCTGACGGCCTCTGTGACGCAGTCGAGCTCGATCTTGTTCTTCGCCTTCGCGACCTCGGATTCCGTAACGACTGACAACTGATGACGATCTGCGAGCTCCGCGGCGACTCGCAACAGGTCGAGTGCGCGCCGCGCGTCTCCGTGCTCCTGTGCAGCGAGCGCCGCGCAGAGCGGTATAACAGAGGGTTCGAGCACGTTCTCGTCGAATGCGAGGGCCGCCCTCTGGCTGAGAATATCCCTTAGCTGTTCCGCGTTGTAGGGAGGAAATACCATCCTCTCCTCGCTGAGAGAACTGCGCACCCGTGGGTCTAGGAACTCAGTGAACTTCAGATCGTTAGAGATCCCGACCGCGCTCACCCTGGCGTTCTTCAGGTCGTCGTTGATCCTACAGAGATGATAGAGCACGTCGTCGCCGCTCTTCGAGACCAATTTGTCGATCTCATCAAGGACGAGGATTATGACGCGGCTTGTCTCGTCTATCTTGTCGCGGAGGATGTGATAGACGCGCTCGGTGCTCCACCCGGTGAACGGTATGCGTTCCTCGAAATCGTTGATGAACAGATTGCCCAGGTTCTGGAGTATCCCATACTGCGTGTCGACGACCTCGCAGTTCATGTAGATGAAGTGGACTTTGCCGTCTCCGGAGCTAGCCCGTTCGAGCTCTTTCCCGACGTATTTGATGGTCGCGGTCTTGCCCGTGCCGGTCTTACCGAACAGCAGTATGTTCGAGGGTCTTTGACCTTCGAGCGCGGTAACGAGAACGGACGCCAGCTGATCTATCTGCTCCTCCCTGTGAGGGAGGACATCCGGGATGTATGACGACCTGAGAACATCCTTACCGCCCCTGAAGAGCGATTTCGGCCGGATGTATTGCTGAAAGATAGTATCCTGCATCTGATTCCCCCGGACTCTCGGAAAAGTCCTTCCCCGCCCAAACGGCTTCACATGGAAATGTGCTCGCACGGTCCACATGAAACTGAGGGATTTGGGGAATGCCGCGAAGCGTACTTAAGGGTTAATATTATCCTGGGATTCCATTTTATCCACAGCGTCGATATTTCGGGGATTTGCGCCAGCCAGCATTTGCGGTAAATGCTGCGTTACGAATAAAAGATGCGGACCACCGTTCTGCGAACTCCGTAAGACGCCCCCCTTCATTTCCAGTGGAATCCCATCCGCTCCGTGCGTGCTGAACGCAGAGGTGTCGACTCCATACGAAAGCATGGTTTCGATTCCTTTATTTCATCTGGAAACGACGATATAGTATGATAACATTTTGCACGACAGACGGAGACTAGTAGGCTTGAAACGTGCGATATTGTTGTCGATAGATGATGACCTGGACGAAATCCGAGCGTTGCTTCACACGCTGGAAGTCGTCGTCGAGAAGGAGGTTGTCCAGAGGAGAAGGGAGGCTCACAGGAAGACTTACCTTGGCCCTGGAAAGGTGGAGGAGGTACGAGAAGACGTAGAGGTATTGGATGTTGACTATGTTGTTGTTAACGGGGACTTGAAACCATCGCAGCATCACGCCCTTGAGATGCTCTTCCAAAAGGTGTGTCTAGATCGAGTGGGTGTGATTTTAAGGATATTTGCGAATCACGCACACACGAAGGAAGCGAAGGATCAGGTTACACTTGCCACGCTAAGGTATGAGCTGCCCTTCCTGAGAGAATGGATTCACAAGGCGAAGAAGGGAGAACGCCCGGGGTTCTTGAGCGGTGGGGCATATGCCACGGAAGTTTACTACGAGCACGCGAGAAGTCAGATTGGGCGTATAGAACGCAATCTGAAGGTTCGTTCGAAACAGCGAGAGGTGCGACGCGCGTTGAGAAGGAAGAGAGGGTACTTCCTCGTATCCTTCGCTGGCTACACGAACGCGGGTAAGTCCGCCCTATTGAACGCTCTCTCCGGTTCGGAGACGGTCGTAGACAGCAGACTATTCTCGACGTTATCAACCACAACAAGACGATTGAACGAATCGAGAAGGAATGTACTTCTGACGGATACCGTAGGATTCATCAGGCGGCTCCCACCAAATCTCGTGAACGCGTTCAATTCTACTCTGGAGGAGATTTTCCTTGCGGACTTAGTCATAGTGGTTGTGGACGTTTCGGAGTCGCCCGATAAGATACGAATGAAGCTGACGACCACGTTAAGTGTGCTCGTCCCGAGACTGTGTGGGAAGAAGATGTTGTTGGTTGGAAATAAGATCGACCTCGTGTCCTCCGACGCCCGATGCAAAGCCCGAGATCTTATAAGGACCATCCACCCGAATTCGGATGTAACTCTCGTATCCGCAACTGATCATATCGGTCTCAAGGAGCTGACTTCAGTGATTGAAGCCACAGAAAACCGCAGTTGTGTACTCACTATCTCCCTCCCTATTACAGACTCTGCACTCTCTCTGATTTCAAATTTGCATGAGTTCGTAGATATCGAAGAAACGAAGACGGATACCCGTGTCAAACTCATTCTCAGATGCCGAATGGATGAGGTGCAGAAACTGATGGGCAGGATTGAAGCCATCGGCGGAACCGTAGCCTCGACTAACGAAGTTCTGCCTAATGACGCCGCGGGTGAGAAGGGTCCATAGGAAGCAAAGGGGGCCCCCATCGCGTTGCCCACCGATTACCCCTCATTTCAGGTTGAACTGCCGCTTCTTCTCGAACACGCGCACCTCGAAACGTCTGGGCAAGGACCATGCAAGGTATTCGATCTCGTCCATGTTCCTAACGAACTTGGCCTTGCTAGGCGTCGAGACCAGTCTCGTCAGGGCTCGGATCTTCTTGAAATAGTCATACAACCACCACCCTGCTCCTACGAGAAGCAAGGGGCCCCCAACGAGAAGCCAGTACGCCCACGACCCGAACGGTTCTGTCAACTCCTGCAGGACGAACAGGTAGGGCGGAAGCTTGTCCAGGAGAAACACTCCCGTCACGCCCACCAACGTCAAGAAAGCTGAAACTGCGCAGAGGAAACTGCTCAGCTCCAGCCTGTACTCCGTCAGCACCCCCTTGGGCACAATCACACCTGATAAACCTGTAATCCCGCACACATCTTAATCATTTCTCAAGACCGCGAATCGGCTACACGTAGTAGATGCCCTGAACCCGACTAGTCTCCCGTCCTCCTGCGTGGACGCTCAGAACCACCGAACCAGAATCGCCTGCCTCCTCTTGGTGGCAACCCTGAGTTCTGCGCTGCTTGCCGCCTGTGCCGCCATTCCACCGACCGTAGGGGTCCAGGACTGCCTGACCCTCGAGGAGGGGACGCCCGTGCGCGTGGTTGGCGTGGTGAGCGCTCACCGTGCCTATGACTCTGGCACCGAAGTCGTGACGATGGTCGACCGATACGGCGGGGCCGAGGTTCGCGCTATCTGCTCGCCGACCCGGGCGCCGGCCCTGTCCACTCTCCTGTCAATCGGCGATCTGATTAGAGTGGAGGGATCGGTGGGCAGGGACGCCTCCAGCACGATCGTCTTCGCGCCCAGGGACCGGGTCTCCCTGCTGTGTCGCTCCGAGTTCGTGCTCTCGGTGGAGTTCCTGTGTGACAACTGGAGACTCTTCGAGTCGGACCGGTTCAACGTGACCGGCAAACTGGAACGCAGCGGCGACGCCGTGGTCCTCCGGAATCTGATCAATGAGCGCAGGATACTCCTCCGGCACTCTGAGAGTCTTTCGATGGACCTCGTTGGCGAGACGGTCATCGTGGACTGCACCCTGCTAATCGATCTGCATTCGATGACAATCTACATATGGGCATGGGCGCTCCGCGCGGCCCGATGACAGCAATCATTTTCTGCAGGGCTCCCGTTGCCATGGGTGTGTCCGCGACATATCTGGGGTTCGACGACACGGACTCCCCTCAGGGCATGTGCACCACATTCCTGGCCACTCTCATCCTGGACGAGTTGGGAGACGTCGACCTGGTCGGTCTGCCCAGGTTGGTCCGCCTCAACCCGAACGTTCCGTGGAAGACCAGAGGGAACGCCGCCGTGTGTCTCTCACTCGGCCAGGGCGTCGGAGTAGGCAAGATCTGCGGCGCAATCGACGGTCGCCCCATCAGATACTACGACCGCGGCACCTCTGCCGATCCAGAGGTGTTGTTGTCTGCTGCAGCAAAGGTCCTTGAACGGGTGGCCGAATTCGACTGCGACAAGACGAACCCGGGGATGGTGGCGACGAACAAGAAACCCTCTCAGCGCATCTATTGGAGGGCGGTAAGGGGGGTTTTGTCACTCTCCGAGGTGAAGCGGGAGCTTCGGGCGGTCGGGGCCTCGTGGAAGGGATACAAGAATGGCCGAGGCATCATTGGTGCGGCGTCCGCGGTCTCGTGGCGCCCGCACGATCGAACGTGGGAAGTCATATCGTACAGGACTCCCGGTCGCATTGGCACGGAGCGCGTGGTCGACAGCGGGAGCGTGGTCAGGATGGACAGCGAGACGAAGTCCACTTTTCACAACTATGACCCTGAGAACAAGCACGTCGCCATCACGCCCGCCTCTCCGTGCCCCGTTCTATTCGGCATCAGGGGCGACTCGGCCGATGAGCTGATGCGGGCGAGGAAGATGATACATGGAGAACCTCCGCTCAGTTGGCTTCTATTCCTGACGAATCAGGGCACCGACGACCATATTGTCAGATGTCGAGTTCGCGACCTTGAGCCCGGGATGTCCGCGCGAGTCCAAGCGACCGTGGCGGCGTCGCCCCGGTCGATCGAGGGCGGTCACGTAATCGTGAGGGCATCAGACGGAGATGCCATCGACATCGCATTCTACGAGCCCTCCGGCGACATGAACCGCGCTGCGAGAAACCTTGTCCCCGGGGACGGAATCGTGGTCTATGGATCCGTGCGCGATTCCCCCAGAAGCCTGAACGCAGAGAAGCTCCACGTGCTCCATCTGACGACCGTGCACAGGAAGGAAGCCAACCCTCTCTGCGTCATCTGTGAGAAGAGGATGGGGTCTCTCGGGGCCTGCCAGGGATATCGATGCAAGAGGTGCGGAGCGCGTGCTCCTGCGAGCGCTGCAGAGTACACAGAAGCGAGTCGCGAGATACGTGCTGGCTGGTACGAACCACCCGTCGCATCCAGGAGGCACCTTCACCGACCGGTACGACGGATGTCGAGGGTCGATATCAACAGCTTATTATAGCGACCTGAATCATGCTTGTCCCCACTGCTGGCGCGGTGTCAGCGACATCGGAAGGGATACCGAATGAACCAACCAGTCATTCTGAGCGCCGTCCGAACCCCAATCGGCAGGTTCGGCGGTGGCCTGAAGGCGCAGACCGCCACCCAGCTCGGCGCTATCGTTGTCCGAGAAGCGATCAGGCGAGCTGGCGTGGATCCAACGAAGGTGGACGAATGCATAATGGGCAACGTCATCTCCGCGGGGCTCGGCCAGAACCCCGCGCGCCAGGCGGCCCTACATGGCGGCCTTCCGCCCGAGGTGTCGGCGCTGACCATCAACAAGGTCTGTGGTTCCGGTCTCAAGGCGGTCATGATCGCAGCGGATGTTATCTCCGCGGGGAAGGGCGCGCTGTTCGTCGCAGGGGGGATGGAGAGCATGACCAACGCCCCCTACCTTCTTGAGAAGGCGCGGTTCGGTTACAAGCTGTTCGACTCACAGCTTGTAGACGCGCTGGTCCGGGACGGCCTATGGGACGTGTTCAACGACTTCCACATGGGTAACACGGGCGAGATCATCGCCGAGCGGCACAATGTATCGAGGGAGGCTGCGGATGAGTTCTCCCTCTGGAGCCATCAGAAGGCTGTGCGGGCTGTGAAGGGGGGGCTGTTCAAGGACGAGATCGTGCCTGTGGAGGTGAGGTCGAAGAAAGGACCAGTCAAGGTCTCCGACGACGAGGGCCCAAGGGAGGACACGACTCTCGACGCCCTCGCCAAGCTCAAGCCCGTCTTCAGGGGCGATGGCGTGCTCACTGCAGGTAACTCGTCGAGTATCAATGACGGGGCGTCAGCGCTCGTCGTTGCAGACCCCGTCAAGGCGGAGGAACTGGGGCTCGAACCGATCGCTAGGATAGTCGACTACAACACCGCGGGCATGAAGCCGGAACTGATTATGGAGGCACCGATACCCGCAGTGGAGTCACTGCTGAAGAGGAACTCCCTGCAGATGTCCGACATCGACCTGTTCGAACACAACGAGGCCTTCTCGACCGCCTCAATCGCGGTGAAGGATTCGCTCGGAGTCCCTGAGGATCGGTTCAACGTCAACGGTGGAGCGGTCGCCCTCGGCCATCCTATCGGTTGCAGCGGCGCCCGAGTTCTCACAACGCTCATCTATGCTATGCAGAGACGGGAAGCGTTCCGCGGAATCGCCACTCTGTGTTTGGGCGGCGGTAACGCTGTCGCGATGCTCGTTGAGCGGTAGCCCCATACACCGAAAACGACATATCGAACCCCGCGTTACCCTGACCCGGTACGAGGGAGCGTGAGTCATTTGAATGCTCAGGATTTGATGCAGGTCGTCGATGCCGACAGAGACCGGATTGTGAAATCGCTCTGCGACATGCTCAGAATCAAGGCGGTAGGTCCCGAGAACGGCGGTAGTGGCGAGGCGGAGCGAGGCGATTTCCTGACCGAGCTTCTGAAGGAGCTCGGGTTCGATGAGGTCGAGCAGTACGATTCAGAGGACCCGCGCGTCCCCTCGGGCCGAAGACCGAACATCGTGGCGAGGGTGAAGGGCTCGACAGATGCCAACCTGTGGGTGGTCACTCACACGGACACCGTCCCCGAGGGCGACCCCGAGGCGTGGACCCGCCCTCCATTCGACCCCCAGGTCGCCGATGGCAGGGTGTATGGTCGTGGGTCCGAGGATAACGGGCAGGAGCTGATAGCTTCCCTCTTTGGGCTGGCCGCGCTCTTGAAGACAGGGATAACCCCCGAGTTCAACGTTGCCCTCGCATTCGTAGCCGATGAGGAGTACGGCAACACACACGGGATCGAGGTCCTGCTGAAGAACGGTTTGTTCAAAGAGGGCGATCTGATCGTGGTGCCTGACCACGGGTACCCCGACGGGGCATCCATGGCGACGGTTGAGAAGAGCGTCGCATGGGTGAAAGTCGTGGTCATCGGAAGGCAGACGCACGGTAGCACCCCAGGGAACGGGGTGAACGCGTTCGAGGTGGCTGCGAGGTACATCTCGAACTGCACAGACCGACTTAGGTCGAAGTTTCCAATGAGCGATTCGATGTTCGACCCTCCTGAGAGCACCTTCGTGCCCTCCAAGTGCGAGGGCAACAACTACAACATCAACACCGTGCCCGGAAGACAGGTGTTCTACTGCGACTTCCGCGTCCTTCCCGATTATTCGCTGGACGACGTCATGGCCGAGATGCAGGCGGTGGCCCGTGAGCTCGAGGAGACATGGGGGGCGAGGATAGACGTGAGCTTCCTAGACCGGACCGAGTCCGCGGGAAGGACCTCGCAGGACGCAGAAGTCGTCAAACGCCTCGGCGAGGCGGTCACCGTTGTCGGGGGGTTCACGCCAAAACCCGTTGGGATCGGCGGCGCGACCTTCGCGACCCCGTTCCGGAAGGCCGGCTTGGATGCGGTCGCGTGGAGCACAATTCCAGGCACGGGCCACGACGCTGACGAATACATCGAGATATCCGGGTTGATGTTCGATGCTAAGGCATATGCGGTGCTCTTCGCGGGCAAGAACATAGATCGGACCGACTAGAGCGCCGGGGACGGCTTCGGCATCTTGTCTCCGAATATCCTCGATATCATCCATTCAGCATCGAAGCGACCGAACTCCTCGTAGTCCTGTCCGAAGCTGACGTATGCGATCGGCTTCCCGATCGCCTTCGCGATGGAGAGTGCTGCTCCGCCCTTGGCGTCAGCGTCGATCTTCGTCAGGATGACCGCGTCTATCCCGACCGCCTCGTCGAACCTCTTCGCCTGCTCAATCGCGTCGGAGCCGGCGAGCGAATCACCGACGAAGAATATCACATCTGGCTTGGCGACTCGCTTGATCTTCTTCATCTCGTCCATCAGGTTCTTGTTGGTCTGCATCCTCCCCGCGGTGTCAATCAGGACGAACTCCTTCTTCCTCGCCTTGGCGTGTTCGATCGCATCGAACGCGACGGCCGCCGGGTCGCTTCCTGCCTGATGTTTGATGATCTTGCACCCGAGCCGTTCGGAGTGCAGGGTCAACTGTTCGATCGCTCCCGCCCTGAAAGTGTCTCCCGCGGCAAGTACGCAACCGTACCCCCGAGCCTGCAGTCGATGGGCGAGCTTGGCGATGGCGGTCGTCTTCCCCGTGCCGTTGATCCCTACGAACATCATCGCGACCGGCGGGGCTTCGGCCTCCACCACGTCGCTGAGCGAGAACTCCTGGCCGACGAGCACATCCATGACCGCCGATCGGAATGCCAAGTTTATCGCCTCCTCAACCTTGAATCCCTTCTCGACCCTCTTGCCGGCAAGGAACTCGCGCACGCCCTTCGACATCTCCTCGACGACTGGCAGTGCGACATCAGCCTGGAGGAGCCCGAACTCGAGCTCCGTTAGTATCTCGTCTAGAACACTCCCCCGGAGCTTCCTGCCCGAGTCGCCGACCACTTCGGATATGTCCTCTACAGATCTAGCCTTAGCGACGGTCGACGCAACAGCGAGCTTGTCTCTGATGGCTTTGAACATGGCCGCTCCTTAAGGTTGGAGCTCTCACTGCGGTTCCGACCGCGAGTAGTGCTCCTGGACCTTCTCCGAGAGCTGCTGGACCGTGAGTTCGGTCTGTTCGATACGTTCCCCGATCTTATTCGCTGCACGGTTGAGCTCGTCAATTCTGGCGCTCAGCAGTTTCCGTGCCTCCTCCGGAGGCCGCTGAAAGGATACATTCGCGCCCACTCCGACGATCGCGCTCTTCTCCTCGGAGATTCGGGCGTGGATGAACGATTCGGCCCCGATCGGCACCAGGATGTCGTCTCCAGGCTCGCCAGAGGCGACCATGGCAATGGTGTCCCTGGCCCGCGAGTGCTCGTCGATGGTGAGCCGGATGATCTCCTGCTGCCTCATGAGCGCCTCGTGCTGTGCCTTGGCGCTCTCAATCATCGCCGCCGCCTCTCTCGCTTCCTCCTCGTCCATCAGCCACCAGCCTCCAGTATGTACTTCACTCGATGGTCAGTAATCTCCTCGGGCTTCATCGTCCTGACGCCATCGATCCTGACGAACGGTCGCTTGATTCTGTGTCTGCTGCCGATGAGCGAGAATACCCTCTCCACGGCAGCCGGCTCGTCGGCCGAGGCCACTTCAATGGTGAAGGGTTGCCACCTGCTAACGGAAATCCTGAACTCTCCCTTTATCTCGTAAGCCTTCATGATGACCTGCAGAGGCCCTAGAGATGGTACTCCAAATAAAGCTTTTGCCAGTATGGGTCGAGCGTGACTCGCCCTCCTGCCGCAGCGAATAGGTATTCATATCGCGGTCTCAATGACGGTGTCGTGACCCGGCCAATCGACATCTTCCGTCCAGGCAGGAGCTTCCCAGCCGTGTCCGTCACCGGCTCCCGATGCGACCTCAAATGTCACCATTGCGCAGGTCACTACCTGCGCGGGATGAGGGCCGCGACCGAGCCAGAGGACCTGCTGAAGTTGGCCCGTCGCTTGGATGAGGAGGGTGCCTTGGGCCTGCTCATCAGCGGGGGGTCCGAGATATCCGGAAGGGTTCCGCTAGGACGTTTCGTCGGAGCGATCAGGCAGATCAAGGACACAACGCGGTTGAAGATCAATGCGCATGTGGGGCTGACCCCGAAATCTGATCTTGAAGATCTGATTGCTGCGGGTGTGGACGTCTTCTCGGTCGATGTCTACGGAACGGACAGCGCCGTCCACGACACGCTCGGGCTAGATGCTAGTGCGGACGACTTCATGAAGGTGGTCGAGAACCTGAAAACGCTCGACGCTCCTTCAGTGGCACCGCATATATGCATCGGGATCGAGATGGGGACGCTGAGGGGGGAGATGGATGCGATTGCAGGTTTGGGACAGGTCGCACCCGACACGCTCGTCTTCATCGTTTTCACGCCGACAAAGGGCACACCGTACGAGGGGGCGCGATCTCCGGCTCCCTCTGACATCCTTTCCGTGCTGCGGCTGGCCCGGGAGGAGATGCCCGACACGCGGCTCGTTCTCGGCTGCATGCGCCCTAGGGATGTCCGACAATACGAGATCGAAGCGATTGCCCTGGGCATAGACGGGATAGTCATGCCCAGCACGGAAACCCTCCAGTACGTCAGGAGATCCGGGGCGAAGATCTGTGAGAAAGGGACCTGCTGCGCGCTCGGATAGTCGCTCACTTGTATATCGAGCCGTGGGAGTACTTGCGTTCGATCGGCATGAGATACGCTATCCATGCGATGTTGGCGACCGCCACTGCCAATGTGAGCAGCGAGATCACGCCCGTGAATATGTCTGAGACGTCCCTCACAATCGTCACCGTCGCCACGGCGCCAGGATTGGCCTGGTCGTTCAACACGAGTACGTACCTCTGATGGTCCGCCTTGGGGATGTCGATCGTGACCGAACCGTCTATCCGATAGTCGTCGTTTCGGTTGAGTCTCAGTATAGCCAGCTGGCTGATGTCATCCTTGTAGGTGTCGTAGGCGGCTCCTTCCACCATGTATATCTCGACCATGTGCACCGAAGTCGCCTGCACCTCCACCATACGTTGGAGCGCGAGCGGGTCCCTGGACCAGAACTCGATGTGGTCGATAGCCGTGAGGGCGGAGGTCTTGCTGGTCGCGTCCTGTATCGCAGACTGGATCGGAGGGGTCATCAGCATCACCGTCACGACGGCGGCGACAATCATTATCATAACAGCCGATTTGATCGAGTTCTTCGCCATCAGGTGCTTGGCGCTGGAACTCCTGGCGAACCTGATCTCCATGATCCGGAAGAAGAAGCTCTCGACGCATACGACGAGAAGGAGCAGGACCATCACCGCTGCGAACGAATCCAGCGGGAGGTAGAGGACCGGCTTCAGCTGCGCGTTACCGAAGATGAATATCATGACGAACGCAAGAACGATGAGCATCACGGCCTGGACGACATAGAGGGCCAGTTTGATTCTTCTGATCTTGGCAAGCCTTATGGAATCCTCCAGGACCTTACTGGAAAACGGCATCGGAGCCTTTTATGCCCTTATGGTTAATAAATACTTTTTGTGCTAGTTATCGAGCGAAGCCAGATTTCTGCATATCAGATGGACTGCCAAGTAGCTGGGCACTCTTGTCGGGCCGACATCCAGGTCGAACCCGACCCCTCTGAGGGTCACGCTGGCGGGTGCCTCCAGGCTCACGCCGACCTCCTCCTCACCGAATGCCTTAGGCACGGCGTCCGTGAACGGATCGAACCCGTCAAGTCTCTCCCTGGTCATCGGTACGACCTCGAACCCGGTCTTGCCATGCAGGGAGCTCGGAAGGCGGATCAGTCTGCGGACATCGGAGGTCACGGGCTCGTCGGTCTCCCCCTTGACCTTTCCCTTGACTCTCAAGGCGACGAGCTCCAGGAACGCATCGCTGTTCCGCTTCTCCGAGAACACTTCGAAGGTGTCCTCGTCTCTCATCCGGTCGGCGCCGCTCCTGCCCTTGTTCTTCACGAAGAGGTCTCCGTAGAGCCCCCCGATGGTCTTCGATCCGATATCCCGTTTGGATGCCGCGAGCGTCTCCGAGACGAGTCTCTTCGCGTCCTCCTCCCGCATCCCCTCCAATTCTGCCAGGAGTTCCTCGACACCCCTCCGTATCCTCCTCTTCCACCCCCCGTCCGCAAGCGTGGGCATCTCACGCCTGTGGCTCACCCCGGGCCGGTCCCTGAACCGGCTCTGCTCGAATGCGCTGCGCGGGAAGACCCAGTCGAGATCCAGGCCCGTGCCCGTTACGTAGTCCACGATCTCCCGTCTCTCGTGCGAAGTCAGCTTGAGGACCTTCTGGCTGTTGATGTGCACGTGGTATCCTCTCCCTCCCGAGAACACTATCTTCAGGTCGCCCTCGTCGAATCCGAGGTCCCCGTTGAGGAACTCGTCTATGAGCTTCTTGACTTCTTCCTTGACCCTTTCGAGCATCCGCTCATAGGGCTGCCCTTTCGTGCCCTCGACATGGTCGGCGTCGAGGTCGAACAACAGGTCTGCCCCGAGCCAGGACTTCTCCGGCATCGTGGGGGCGTCTGGTTTCTCGTAGTAGGCCGTGGAGTAGTAGGCGTGCGACGGCGTCTGCTCGACGAGGTACTTCTTCAAAGCCGCCCTGCTCGGAAACGCCATGTGCCTCATCATGAAGGTGCGGTCAAAGAACATGAACCCGAACTCCCGCCTGGCGAATCTCTCGGGCATATCCAAGGATGATTCCATGTAATGCTTGGCGAACAGTCTCATGACGAACTTCCTCGAACCGTTCGGGATCATCACATCTGCGTTATCCTACTGACGCGTATATTAAACTGACAACTGCAATCCCGCTGCGTTTCGAGAGCACGTCAGAAACCATAAAAAGGCCGCAGCGCCATCCAGCGGCCCGCTAGGTAGGGTAGATGAACAAAATCTACGTGAAGCTCATTCTCAGCAGCGAGGGTGAGCCACCCAAGCGCATAGTTGAACGCATGAAGCGGATTGGCGCACTCCCCCTCGTCGGCGATTTCGACTTCGAGCTGGAGCTCGGCCCGGACGATCGGCTGTTCGACAGACTCGATACGGTCCACAAGGCTCTCAAAGGCTCGAGGGTCAGATACTCCGTCACGACCCAGGCCGAAGCCAGCAAGCCCTCGGAAGGCGGCACGTCGATGCGCTTGGTCTCCTCGTTTGACGGTCTCAAACCAGCCGATATGAAGAAGGCCGTCTACCTGCAGAAGCTTGACCGGTGGCGGGAGATGGGGCTGGACGTCTCAGAGTTGGAGGGGCTGCTGGATGCCGACATGGCCCTTTTCAAGGAGGCCAGCAAGGAGTTCCTCAGAACCCACCTGAACAGCATGTCCGTGGTGAGTGACAAACACCCGCCAGAGGTCCAACTCGACGGTGAGGTGCTGGCGCTCCTCGGCGAGGAGGGTAAGACGATTGCGAACCTCGCCAAGACCACAGGTCATTCGGAAGAGCAGATCACTCTGTCACTCGGACGCCTCATATCCTCTGGGAGCGCGTCCCTCTCTGACTCCGGGAAAGGGGAGAAGTATGTCCTCGTCCCGCCGCCTGCGCCACCCCCCGTCAAGAAGAAGCTCAGGACCCTTCCGGCGGAAGACGACGAAGAGGCCGAGGACAGGGTCTACAGCGCTCTTTCCCCGAACGGTACCACGCGCGGGCAGGTCCTCAGAGCGACCAGGTTGCCTGATGAACAGCTCTCCAGGGCGCTCGCATCCCTCTCGAAGAAGGGCAGGATACGCGTCATAGGCAAGGGCATGAAGGCGCGGTTCGTACCCACCTGATTCCGCCACGACCGCAAGTCTGAGCCCCGCCCTATGCATCTGGTAAAAGCTTTATACAGACCCTCCCGATTGAGCGCCGCCCAGGGAAGAGTACACGATGCGCGCGTTCCAGCTGACCAAGGCCGAGGTGAGGTATGAGGGTTCGGAAGTCCCAGCATTGGTCGACGTCTCTTCCTGGGTCGACGAAGGCGAGATAGTCCTTCTGCTCGGGTCAAACAATGCTGGCAAATCCACCTTCTGCAGGCTTCTGAACGGTCTCGTGCCCCATGCGATCCCTGCGCGGGTCGATGGGAAGGTGGAGGTTCTGGGCCGGGATGTCAGCACAACCTCGGTCGCGAGACTCGCAACGATGGTCGGGATGGTCTTCCAGGAGCCAGAGAACCAGTTGTTCTGTATGAGCGCCGAGGAGGAGGTGGCGTTCGGACCCGAGAACTTGGCGGTTCCAAGGACCGAGATCATCGCCAGGGTCGAATGGGCTCTCGAGGTCGTTGGGCTGAGCGGGTACAACGCCCGCTCGCCGTCCAATCTGTCGGGGGGTGAGAAGCAGAGGCTGGCCATCGCGGCCGCCCTGTCCATGCGCCCGCGACTACTCGTCCTGGACGAACCGGCATACGCTTTGGACCCTGCTGGCAGGACGTCTCTGTACGCGCTCCTGCGCTCTCTTCGCGATAGGTACGGCATGACCATCATCATCGCAGAGCGGGACGCGGAGGAGATGGCGGAGCTGTGTGACCGCGTGATCCTACTTCGCAACGGCAGGGTGGTGGCCGACGGGGCCCCGAGCGTCGTCCTGTCGGATGTCGATGAGGTGGTCGCCGCGGGAGTGGCACCCCCCCAGATTGCCCACTTGAGCTCGCTCTTGGCGGACAGGTTCCCGGGCAGGACGCGCCCGTTCTTCTCGACGGGCGACGCGGAGAAGGAGATCACAGCCCTGGTCCGAACCGTAGGGGGCAACGCTCCGTGAATGTCAACGTCAAAGCTCAAAGTCCTCCGGCCATTTCCCTGGAGGATGTGAGGTTCTCGTACGAAGGCGGCTTCGAGGCACTCAAAGGGGTGTCGTTGAGAGTGGCCTGGGGGGAGAACGTGGCCGTCGTCGGTGGGAACGGCTCCGGCAAAACGACGCTCGCGAAGCACCTTAACGGGCTTCTGAAACCGTCGTCGGGGAAGGTTCTCATCGGAGGGAAAGACTCCCGCAGCATGAGCGTCGCGACGCTAGCTAGGACCGTCGGCTACGTCTTTCAGAACCCGGACTACCAACTGTTCTGCACGTCGGTGGAGGAGGAGGTCCGCTTCGGGCCGAAGAACATGGGTCTCGGGCGTGACGACGAGACCACTCTCGCAGAACGCGCACTGAAGATGATGGGCGTAGGCCATCTGCGGGGACGATCCCCCGTCTCGCTGAGCCTCGGCAACAGGAGGAAGGTCGCGATCGCCTCCGTGCTGGCGACCTCTCCCAGAGTGCTCGTCCTCGACGAGCCGACGACCGGCCTAGACTCCGTGGAGTCCGCACAGCTCATGGCGTCACTGGCCGTCCTGCGTTCCGAAGGTACGACCCTCGTGCTGATCACACACGATATGCGGCTGGTCGCTCAGCATATGGACCGGGTGGTCGTCATGTCCGAGGGGTGCGTCGCGCTCGACACATGCGTCGACGAAGCGTTCTCCGATCCAGACCGGTTGACTAGGTGCAAGCTCATCGCCCCTCCGATAACCGTTCTGGCCCAGAGGTTGCAGGCTCGAGGAATCCTGCAGGAGGGTGCGGCCACACCCATTCAGCTGGTGGAGCTGGTCGCCCGTGCCGGGGGTGAGCGACAATGACGAGGTTCGAAGACCTGTACACGGAAGCGGACACGTTCCTGCACCGGCTCGACCCACGCGTGAAGATGGCATCCGTGCTCATGCTCAGCCTCCTGGCCTTCATCCTGTCCGCCCTGGCATGCCTTCTCGTGCTACTCATATTCATCATCGTCCTGCTCCTTCTCGCCAGGTCGAGTTACAGGAAGACTGCGTTCGCGATGAAGTTCGTGCTGAGGTTCATGGCGCTGATAGCGATTCTATGGCCGCTGTTCGACCCGTCTGGCACCCCCGTTCTTGTCAGGCTGGGGCCTGTGGTGATCACAGAGCCGGGCATATGGAGGGGGTTGGCGTCCGCCGTTCGAGTCGGTTGCCTCGCGACGGTGTGGTACATACTCATATTCACGACCTCGCAACGGGACCTCGTTCGAGGTTTGGTGAAGCTGGGCCTCCGGTTCGATTTCGGTCTGTCAATGGCAGTCGCCCTGAGATACTTCCCGACGTTCGGAACCGTGATGGACTCTATCATCGATGCCCAACGGTCGCGTGGCATGGAGTTCGAGAAGGGCAACATCCTCGTCCGTGCGAGGAAGTACGTGGCCGTTCTCGGTCCCGCGGTCGTCTCGGCGCTGAAGACCGCGGACATGCTCGCGCTGGCTCTGCAGTCGAGAGCCTATGGCGCGCGTAGAAACAGGACATACCTCAGGGAACTCAGGATGCGCCCCTCGGACTACGTGGCGTTGACTAGCGCGCTCGCCCTGTTCATCGTTCCCGCCGTGGCGAAGTACGTCTTCTCCGTACCTATATGAAGGCTAGATGTTAAGTAGGGCGTCCAGTCTCCGCTGGTCGAGGACCATGGCGTCTGGTACGGAGAATGAGGTGGCCTCGGACGACGAGCTCGACCGGTCGGATGGCGCGGGATTTGTTTCCCCAACCATCGTCGCCCGGTACGGCGTGCTCACGGCCCTGACGGCCGCCGTCACGTTCGCGACCTTCATCTACTTCGCACCCACGAAGGGCTATTTCAACATGGGCGACTCCATGGTGTTCTTCTGCGCGTTTGCGTTCGGCTGGCGCGCAGGTGCGATATGCGGAGGCGTGGGGTCCGCCGTTGCCGATGTCCTGCTCGGGGCGGGGTTCTTCGCACCGTACACATTGGTGGCCAAAGGCTCGGAGGGCCTCGTCGCCGGCGTCATAGGCCGCCTCAACGGCGGCAGCAAGCTTGCGAAGGTGTCCGGCGTCGCTGCAGGAGGCACATGCATGGTGGTCACGTACCTGCTGTGCGAGGTATTCCTCCTTGACGTCGGCTGGGGCGCCGCACTCGCGGAAGCCCCTGGCAACGTGATCCAGGTCGTCGTCGGCGGGACGGTGGGCATACTGCTCGCATGGTATGTCAAGCGCGCCTACCCGTCCTCCGGCGCGCTTTAGATGTCGCGTCACTTCCTTAGCCTAGCGAGTTCCTTATCGCCTATCTTGTCCCTTGGCATAAGCCTCTTCATGCCTGCCATCATGTTCATCCCGAAGTTCATTAAAACTGCGGGCAGCGATATGCCGAAGCGCGTCCCTGTCTCGACGACCTTGCCAGGGTTCATGATGCCGTAGGGGTCCATGAGCGCTTTGACTCTGCGGATGAGCTCCGCACCCTCCCTGCCGCGGTAACGGTCGAGGTTCCCCGCGAAGAACAGACCGAGGCCGACCGGTCTCCCGCCGTTCTCGAAGGCGATGTCTCCGAGCTTCTTGCCGAAACCCATCGCCGCCGTCGTGCGGAAGAAGTTGTGATCATCCGTCAGATAGTAGGGCATCAGCATGACCGTGTTTCTGTCTGCCACAGTCCCGATGACCGGCCCCTTGAGCTTCATCTTCTGCACGAGCGCCCGGGTCTCCGCCAGGACCCTCTCGAACGATTCTATCGGGACGAGTATTTCCCCTGGGATGGCTCCGGCGCCCATCTCCCTGACCCTGAACTCGTAGCTCCGCTCGGACCACTCGTGCTCCGCGACTTCGGAAGGCATCTTCTCCGCGCCGGATGAAGTCATGATCTCGTCTAGTCCCTTCTCCTCGAGGTCGACGGCGTCCTTTGACCCAGTGAGCGCGCATGTGACCATGCAACCCACCTCGGGCGCGTCCTTGCCCACAGCCCTGAGATACTCGAAGTGGGCCCTGTCCCCGAACATGATGTGCATCGGCTCTATATCGCTCCTGACGAGCTTGCGCAGTGCGGGAGTCATGTGGGCCAGGTCGTCGAACGAGTACGCGACCGCCCTCAGCACCTCAGGCTTCGGCAGCACATTGAGCGTCACCTCCGTTATCACTCCGAGTATCCCCTCGGAGCCGACGAACAACCAGTTCAGGTTCGGTCCGCCACCGCTCGCAGCGACGTACTTGTCACCCGTGTGTATGGTCCGTCCTATCGGCAGCACGACCTCCAGGTCCCTTATCAGGTTTCCCGCCGTGCCGTACTTGTACGCTCCTATGCCCGTCCCACCGGTGCCTATCCACCCACCGAGGGTGGCGGAGGGCGCGCTGCTCGGATAGCACGGGAGGAATAGCCCCTTAGCGTCGAGGGCGTCCCCGAGGGCCTTCCAGGTAATTCCCGGCTGCGCCGTGACGACGAGGTTCTTCTCGTCTATGGAGACAATCTTGTTCATCGCGGTCATGTCTAGGACGTATCCTCCCTGGACCGGCACCGCGCCACCTAGGCCCCACGTGCCAGCTCCTCTGGGGACGATTGGCTTCTTCGTGGCGGCCGCCTTGGCCATCATCTGTGCCACCTCCTCCGAATACTGCGGTCTCACGACCTGGTCCGGGGTGGTCTTGAATATCAGGTCCATCTCCTTCGGGAGTGGTGCAAGGTCGTGGCTGTACAGTCTCCTCTCGAGCTTGTCATCAGAGGTCTCCATCATGAACACCTACTCGGTAACGATTGTGGTGCGGGCATACGAGCCCGCGGAAGGCAGTAAGCCGTCTTCCCCAATAAAACCTACACCTTCACCCGCCACTGACCCCGAGGGGCTGTCTGCTTTTCGTCATCCTGCCCCGTCCCGACGTCGAAAGCTTCTTATCTGACCGTTCAGTGGGATATACGCGGACAGAGACGAAACGGGGAGATGATTACAGATGGGCGCCACGTTGAGAACGGTCGGATTATTCACGCTACTCATACTGCTGTTCTCGGTCATCGGATACGTGATTGGTGGAGAGTTCATGGAAAACTGGATGATGGGTGCAGCGATATTCCTGGCTCTTGCAGCAGTCATTAACATAATCAGCTACTTCTACAGCTCGAAGATAGTGCTCTGGTCCTATCGGGCCAAGATCGTCTCAGAATCGGAGGCGCCCCGCCTCTTCAAGATAGTCAAGTACATCTGCATGAAGAGCGACATGCCGATGCCGAGAATAGCCGTCGTGCCGACGAAGACACCCAACGCCTTCGCGACCGGCCGGAACAAGAACAACGCGGTCGTCGCCGCGACCGAGGGGTTGGTGCTCCTGCTGAACGACGATGAGCTGGAGGGAGTACTCGCACATGAGATGGCACACGTGAAGAACCGCGACATACTCGTGATGACGATCGCAGCCACCATCGCAGGCGCGATATCCTTCGCCGCGCGAATGCTGTGGTGGAACATGATCCTGGGCCGCAGGGGGGGAAGCGGCAACCCGTGGCTCCTCCTCGTGGTCGCGATTACCGCCCCGCTGGCCGCGCTCTTGATCCAGTTGGCGATATCGAGAAGCAGGGAATACAAGGCGGATAGGGCCGGCGCGTTGATGATACAGCGCCCCCTGGCCCTGGCAAGGGCCCTTCAGAAGCTTGAGGACGCGAACATTCGCAGACCCATGACGAGAGGCAACCCTGCCAGCTCGAGCATGTTCATAGTCAACCCGTTCAGAGGTGGCGGGTTCTTCAGGCTCTTCACGACACATCCGCCGATGAAGACGCGGATCGAGAAGCTGAACAAGCTGGCGGAAGAGACGGGACTCATAGGTTGAATCGTCGTAGGCTCAGCCGATCTTCTCCCAATCCTCCAGTCTCAGGACGCTCGAGAGCGTGCCCCCCTGCTTGATCTCCTCTCTGAGCCGCTCCTCTCTCTCCGAGACGTCCACTGCACGGTTCGCCACCTCGACCGCGTTCTCCCTTGGCACGACGACCACCCCGCTCTCGTCCCCTATGATCCAGTCCCCTGTCTTCACGGGGACTCCGCCACAGACGATCTCGTGGCCGATCCCGCCGTACCCCTTCGGCTCCCCGGCGTTCGGCGCGATGTGCCTCGAGAAGCACGGGAAGTCCATCTCGACGATCGCGTCGACATCCCTGGCAGCGCCGTCGATGACCACGCCAACGACTCCCTTCGTCCTGCAGCTCCAGGATGCCAACTCGCCCCATACTGCGGTCTCTCCCCCGCATGCGTCGATCACCACCACGTCTCCGACCTGCGCCCGATCGATCGCCTCCACGGATTTGGCCCAGTCTCCGTTGACCGTTTGCACCGTGATCGCCCTCCCGACCATCCTGGTGCCGTGGCGTATCCTGGGGATGATGCCCTTCATGGCGCCCTTCTTGTGCTGGGCATCGGCGATGTTTGGAGAGGATACCTTGGAGAATGCCTCGACTAGGTCCTCCTGCGAGTACTTCCTGAAGCGCTCCGAATGCACGGTCTCTCCTGTCTCGATGGCCTTCTTGACCGCCGCGGAGGCCTCGGCGGCGTCCCGGGCCTTGATGATCGCCCCGCCTACTATGACTATCGACGCACCGGACCGGACGACCTCAGCCGCGGTCTCGCTGTTGATGCCGCCGGCCGCGGCTACAGGAATACCCACCGCCTCGACCACTCTCCTCAGTTCCTCGAGCGGCGACCCCCCGACCATCTGCTCGTCCACGCCCACATGTACACAGACGTAGTCCACGCCCATCTCTTCGAGCTGCTTCGCCCTCGATACCTTGTCAGGGGTGTTGAACAGGTCCGCCATGACCTTGGCGCCGTACTGCCGCGCACTGAGCAGAGCCTCCGTGATGGTGGGGTCGGACGAGAGGGCGAGGACCGTGACGATGTCCGCCCCTGATTTGGCGGCAATCTCCACCTCTGCTCCGCCAACGTCTATTGTCTTCATGTCCGCTACGACGGTCGTCGCCGGGAACGCCTTCTTGAGCTCGCGTACTATGCCGACCCCCTCACTCTTGATCAGTGGCGTGCCAACCTCTATCCAGTCGGCCCCTCCACTGACTGCCTCCGAGGCGATCGTCAATGCCCTTTCCGCGTGTATCAGATCCAGTGCGACCTGTAGAACGGGCCTCATCGGTCGGAATGACCGCTGTCCCTGATTAAAAACCTGTCTGAGTGGCGGTTCAGCGTGCGGAGCATGCGTGCAAGAAACAATAATAAGTGAATCACAGCATTCTGCGGAGTGCAATGGTTCATAGGCGAGTCGACAGAGACCGGTGTGGGACGGGCATCGACGGCTTCGACACCGTTCTGTACGGCGGCATCCCCCGGGCCAATACCGTGCTGCTCACGGGCAGCTGTGGGACTGGCAAGACATCACTCGCGCTGGAGTTCCTCATACATGGTGCGCTGAAGGGGGAGAACTCGTTGTTCATCTCCGTCACCGAGAACTCCGAGAAGATGCTAGCGAACATCATACCCTACAACTTCTTCGAGGAATCCCTCATAAAGTCGGGCAAGCTGGTCTTCGTGGACCTCCCCGTTATGTACGAGCGCCTTGGGATGACCAAGGCGGAGCTCACGATGGAGGAGATCGACCTCCTGGTAGCCGCCATCGCCAGCCTCGCGCGGGAACTCGCCACGAAGCGGCTCGTGATCGATTCGATAACCTCCGTGTGTTACAAACTGAAGACATCTGAGAAGATCCGGGACTTCATACTGAAGCTCAGCAAGGCGCTGACCGATGTGGACTGCACGTCCATCCTGGTCAGCGAGATGTCGGCACAGGCGAGTTCGTACTCGATGTTCGGCGTCGAGGAGGCCATATCCGACGGGATCGTGCTCATGGCAAACATGGAGCGGCGCGGAGACCTGCTGAGGACACTGCAGGTCATCAAGATGCGTGGTACGATGCACTCGAGGGCGAAGTACGTGCTGGACCTCACGCCCGAGGGCGTGCTCCTCGCACCTTTGCTGAAAGGAGGGAGCACCGGGACATGAGCGACAAGCTCGTGGCGCAGAACATCTTCGACGAGCTGATGGAGGCCCCGCCGTCGTCCGCGGTGTCGCTCCAGATGTCGATAGACCATTATCTCGATGTCCTGAGGGGCGTGCTGGACCTCTTCGCATCGAAGAAGGAAGCGGACGTGATATACGTCACGTCCACGATATCGTTCGACGCGATCAAGAGGGTGCTGGAAGCCCTCGACATCAAGACCTCGCGGGTGTTCTTCGTCGACTGCATCTCACACATGACCATGGGCGCGTCGTCCGGGAAGATGGACGAGCACACTGCCTTGGTCGAGAGCCCGACTATGCTGGAGAACATCATGCTGAAGGTCGAGTACCTCATCCGCCTCTCGGAGGCCGGCGAGAAGATAGTCGTGCTCGACTCGATAAACTCGCTGGCGATTCACAACAACAACTGGATACTCTCGGAGTTCCTCCACATACTCGTGTCCGGCCTGAGAGCGAGGAACGTGTACACGGTAATCCTGTCGGTCGAGGAGCACTCGACCCCCGAGATCAACAACATGGTCAACCTCGTCTGCGACCACGGCGTCCGCACGAATCTGAAGGAGGAATGATGTGAAGCTCACGAGCATAGGGATCAAAGCGCTGGACGAGCACCTGGGGGGCGGCGTCCAGAAGGGATCGACGCTTCTGATCATGGGCAACCCCGGCTCGGGCACCGAGTTCTTCGCGAAGCAGTTCGCCAGCACGGGCGAGGAGGCCGTGACGTACTTCACCTCGACGGAGCGCGACGAGGACGTCCTGAGCGTCATGCGGGAGTACGGATGGAAGACGGACATCTCGATAGTCAACATAGGTACGAAGTACTACGAGAGCGTCCTCGCCAAGAAGCTGGAGATAAGCCGGTTCCGGCAGGAGGGCATAACCCTCTCGGACATCAGGAGGTTCGAGGAGAAGGACATGCACAAGGAGGAGAACCTCCTCACGTTCCTGTCATACGAGATATCGAAGCTGGAGCCGCCCTTCAGGGTCGTGATAGACTCGCTCGACTTCTTCTTGGAGAACTACGACAGCGCCGAGGTGTTGATGGCCATGAGGACGATCAAGGCACACACCCAGCACTCCGAGAGCGTGACCCTGATGACGATGCTGAAGAGCGTGCACGAGTCTCGCATACAGAGCAGCATCGAGGACCTGGCAGACGTGATCTTCGAACTGGACCGGGAGAAGGAGGGCCACGAGTACAGGAAGTATGTCATGGTTCAGAAGGTTAGGAACAGGCCCGTGATGGTCGGGATCATACCCTGCGCATTCGACGAGACGGGCATCAAGCCCCGTTGAGCGCCTTCATGTGTGTGGAGACGAGGCCGAACCCGCCCTGAGAAACGTCGCCTTTTCGACAAATAGCGACATTAATCGCCTTCTTTATAAATGAAAGAAGACTGCGTCTTCTTGGAACACCGATTCGAACGACACACCCAGGAGTTCCATTTCGCTCTTTGCCGAAGCGAACCACGCTCAAATCTGATAATCATCCGCAAAGCTATATAAACTCAGCTCGGTGCTAATCACTCTTGCGCGGGCCGGAAGGTCCGCAGGAGGACAAAACAATGAAGAAGACTTGGGCTATCCGAAAGGATGCCGAGGGTGTGTCCCCCGTTATCGCAACCATCCTGATGGTCGCGATCACCGTCGTCCTGGCGGCCGTGTTGTATGTCATGGTCCTGGGATTCGGGGGCACCAGTACGCAAACGCCGACGTCGAGCCTGACGAAGTCGACAGTGACTTCGGGTGTGAAGATGACCTTCGCACCGTTGAGCGTCGAGACGCAGTGGAGCGACGTGACCATACTGCTGAGCGATGGAACGAACACGATACAGTGGACGACGACGACAACTGACCTGGACGATGGAACGACCACGAAGGCCGAGTTCACCGTTGTGGCTCTGGGGTCCATCAACGTCTATTGTAACGTGACCGACCTTGCAGGCAACGGCTACGTCAACCAGGGCGACTACTTCGTCCTGACATATGGTGGCGCGACTGCCTTCAGCAGCGCCGCGACCTACACGGCCACCATAATGCACGACCCGTCGGCGGCTGAGATCTGTCACATGAACTTCCAGGGCTAGAAGCTCGGCACTGGATGTTTGAAGACACCAAACCCCTTATTTCTCCCCTTTTCATAGATCGCCCGTCGAAGCTGGCCTTTTAATGACCGACCATTGATATATCGGTCAGAGCATCGGGTAGTATGGGAGAGTGCTATCGCAGGCTCTCAGGATGGGACTCATGAAGAAGTCTTGGACCCTCCGGTCGGACTGTCGCGGCGTCTCGCCCGTCATCGCCACAATCCTTCTCGTTGGCATAACCGTCGTGCTCGCTGCCACGCTCTATGTAATGGCTTTTGGGTTCGGTACGGGAACCACGGACACCCCCCCGGTCGCGAACTTCACAAAATCGTCGGTGGAGGACGGTCTCAAGTTCACGTTCACACCGTTCTCTAGGGACACGGCCTGGAGCGACGTCAGCGTCGTCCTTACCGTCGGGGATGACTCCGTATCGTTCGCGAACATCACCACTGAGGACATGATGAGCGACAGTGGCACGGTGACGAAGAGTCTCGGCTACCGGGACCTCGGGAACCTCAGCGTATACATGAACGTGACCGACCTTGCAGGCAACGGCTATGTCAACCAGGGCGACTCGTTCACCCTGACGACCGGAGGGGGAGTGTTCTCCAATTCAGCCACATACGAAGTCTTCCTGATGTACGATCAGATCGGTGCGGTCATCGCGTCCATGACGTTCCAGGGATGAGGTCCTCAGGGGCATATGCGCGCGGAGCACGATGGTTCTGGACACAGGCGGATGACGCCTTCGGAAGCCGAGGAGTTTGTGCTCTGCTTGCTGCGGGTCAAGGGCCCCCTGACGACAATGGAGATCGAGAAGCTCGCTGATCAGGGGCACAGGCGCTGTCCCGACCAGACCGTGCTGTTCTTGACGAAGATGAGGGGGAAGGGTCTGGTCGAGGGCGCGGCGTCCATCGAGAAGAAGGGCTGGCTCTGGCGACTCCCTGCAGACGCTCAAACGCCGCCTGGGTGATCGTGCACGATGACCGAGGTGTGCGCCACCTGGTCCGTCCACTTCTGCCTAGGGTCGCGCGTCTCGACGGCCATGCCGATGATCCAGTCGAGCAGCAGCAGCAGTCCGAATATCTTCGTGAAGTTCCTCAGCAGCGCTCTGGACAGAGTCATCTCGCCGGCCATGGGCACGGCCCTCATGTGCACAACCATCTTGCCCACGGTCCCACCGGCGGAGAGATCGAACAGGCTGGCGTATAGGAACAGTGCGATACCTGAGATGAGGCCGGCGCCGAAGTAGCCGCCTCCGAATATCGTGCTGAAGACCATTATCGGAGTATAAACGAGCAACGCATCGAGGATTATCGCGACGAACCTCTTGAGCCAGTGCTCCTGAAGGGCTTTGTCCTGTCCGAGGTAATCGAAGCCGGTCGGCATTAAGACACTCCTGACGGCTGATGCGTGCCGCCCTTTATCTCTTTTTGCCGATTGTTGGGAGGCCGTGCCACTCGGATCGCCCGTCTCTCATCATCGGTTCAGAGGTAACTTCTTCGTCATCGTGGCAAGGGGATTATCCGTAAGGACAGCTTAATAACCCTTTGGCGACAGTCACGCCTAAATAGAGACTCCTCCCTCACAAGGACCCGGTCTTGATGCGGGAGATAAGGGTTTACGCGCTCATGCATCGGCAGGATGATCCGCGCAAGTGCACCGCGGCACGTCTTCTCAGGGCGGGCGAGGTCAAACTCGCCCGCAGCATCGGCAAGATACCTCGGGGCGCCGTCGTGCTGGATCCTGAAGCGGAGAAGGCGTTGTCACGTGAGGACATAGACGCGGCTGTCAAGCACGGCGTGCTCGTCGTCGACCGGTCCTGGAACCGCCTAGACCGATTCCCGAAGGTGAAGGCGGGACTCAGGCACAGGGCTCTGCCGTTCCTGGTCGCCGCCAACCCGGTGAACTTCGGGAAGCCTCAGCGACTCAGCAGTGCCGAGGCAGTCGCGGCGACCGTCTACATCCTGGGGGAGCGGGGGCAGGCGGAACGTATGATGTCGCACTTCCGCTGGGGAGGCACGTTCATCCAGATGAACAAGGAGCTGTTGGAAGGGTACAGCGCCGCGTCGAGCAGCCTCGAGGTCGTGAGCTTCCAGGAGGCCGCCCTGAGAAGCATAACTGTAGCAGGAAGAGACTCCAAGGCCGGGCAATAGACCTTTGTACCTCATAGGCGATTCCCGATACCCTTTTACAGGCCGCGCAGAGCGGAGTACGGGAATCGACGGCCTTCGACACGGGGGAGGGAATAGTGCCGAAAGAATACACACCTGAGGACCTGGTCGCGATCTGGGAGGAGTTTCTGGGCGGCCAGGAGATGCGCCACAATGTCAACGCGATAGCGGACTTCTACCCAGAGGTGAGGAGCCTCTACGTCGATTTCTCAGCGATCGAGAGGTTCGATCCCGACCTGGCGAACTACACCCTCACCAAACCCGTCATATCTCTCCAGTCGGCCGAGGAGGCCATTCGCAAGATGATATCCCACGCGCTGACGAACCCATTCGTCCACTTCAGGATCAGAGGTCTCCCACGCGACTCGAGGATAGACATCAGGAAGCTCAGGGCGAAACACCTCGAGACGTTCGTGTCGGTGGAGGGGCTCGTCAGGAAGGCGACCGAGGTAAGACCCAAGGTGACCGTCGCCGAGTTCGAGTGCATGCGCTGCGGAGCCAGAGTGTTCGTCGAGCAGGAGGGGATGCAGTTCAGGGAACCCCTCGAGTGCTCAAAGGACGAAGGGGGCTGCGGGCGCGGGAGCGGCTCCACCAGGTTCAAGCTGCTGATGGACAAGTCGCAGTTCGTGGATACTCAGAAGATCGAGATACAGGAGCCGCCCGAAGGTCTCAGGGGCGGCGCCCAGCCAGAGCGGCTCGCCGGCTACATCGATGACGACGTCGCTGGGAAGGTGTCTCCGGGCGATCGCGTTATCATGAACGGCGTGCTCAAGAGCATCCAGAAGGGCGCCCAGACCAAATCAGCCCTGTTCGACCTCACGCTCAACATCAACTGCGTCGAGTATGAGGAGCACGAGTACGAGGAGATCGTCATCTCCCCCGAGGACGAGATGAGCATACGCGAGTTCGCCAGGTCCACGGACTCGTTCGATAAGATCGTGGCGTCGATCTCGCCGACGATCTATGGTTACTTCCAGGAGAAGGAGGCGTTGGCTCTCCAGTTGTTCGGCGGAGTGACGAAGCTGATGGACGATGGCACCCGCATAAGGGGCGACATACACATCGCGATGATTGGCGACCCCGGCACTGCCAAATCGCAGATATTGCGATACATGGCGACGCTGGCTCCGAGAGGCATATACACGTCGGGCAAGGCATCATCCGCCGCGGGCCTGACCGCAGCCGCGGTGAAGGACGAGTTCGGCGAGGGCAGGTGGACCCTGGAGGCGGGTGCGCTGGTCCTGGCCGACAAGGGGCTGGCCTGCATCGACGAGCTGGACAAGATGAACGACCAGGACAGATCGAGCATACATGAGAGTCTGGAGCAGGGCACGATATCCGTCGCGAAGGCCGGCATTACCGCCACGCTCCAGTCCCGGTGCGCGGTACTCGGCGCAGCGAACCCGAAGTACGGGAGGTTCGACGAGAACAGGAATATCTCGGAGCAGATCGACCTACCGCCGGCCCTTCTCTCGAGGTTCGATGCCATTTTCACATTGACAGACCGCCCGGACTCCGAGTACGACAGGAGCGTGGCCGTCCACATACTCAAGGGCCACCGGAGGGGGGAGATCAAACTTCATGAATCGCCCGAGACGATATCGGGCATGGACGTGTCGCAGATAATGAGCGACACGGAGATCTTCCTGCCTGCGATGGACATAGAGTTCCTACGGAAGTACGTGGCCTTCAGCAAACGGCTCGTCCCGGTGATGGCTGACGATGCCATGAAGACGCTGGAGAGCTACTACGTGAACATTCGGAAGCTCGGGGAGGGGGAGGAATCCTCCGTCCCGATAACCGCGAGACAGCTCGAGGCGCTCATACGCCTCTCCGAGGCAAGCGCGAGGGCCCGCCTCAACCCGGTCGTCATGGCAGAGGATGCCGAGAGGGCGATCAAGATAGTCGAGTATTACCTGAACAAGGTGGCCAGCGAGGGTGGGCGACGCGATATTGACCTCATCGCGACAGGCACGAGCAAGAGCCAGAGGGAGCAGATATACGTCCTCAGAAGCCTCGTGCAACAGCTGGCCGACGAGAGGAGAGGGGTCAGCCTCGAGGAGCTGATACAGAAGGCCGCCTCTGAGAACATCACCGAGGAGCGTGTGAGGGCGCTTGTCAAACGACTGAGCGATGCCGGGGAGGTGTACTCCCCACAGCCGGGTTACTACAAGCTCGCCAGTGAGGAGCGCATGGCATGACGATCAGTGTGAAGATCCACACGAGCGGCAGGGAGGTCCTGGTTGCCGCGTGCGATGAGGGCCTGCTCGGCCAGACCTATCGCTCCGACAAGCTCAAGATCCATGTCTCGCGGGATTTCTACGAGGGGCAGATCTGCGACGAGGCGACGCTCGTCTCGAGGCTGGATATGGCCACGATCGCCAACCTGGTCGGCACGCGAACCGTGGAGGCGGCGATCAAGCACGGTTTCGTCGACGCGGACTGCGTGCTGGTCATCGGCGGAGTGCCTCACGCGCAGATGGCGAGGATGATCTGATTTGTTCTGCGTCGAGTGCGGGAAGGAGGGCGAGTTGATAGGGCCGCTCTGTCTCGAGTGCCATTCGGAGAAGCATGTACGCGCCTCCGTTCCAGAGTTCGTCGACGTGGTTTTCTGCGCCCACTGTTCGTCCCTCAAGGTGGGCGACAAGTGGGAGGAGGTCGGCTCAGTCAAGGATGCCGTCGAGGAGTCCCTCATGAGGGCCGTGACGGCCCCCAAGGACGTGTCGGTGGAGGGATCCCAGGTGCGCCTGACCGGGAAGGACGAGAAGACCTACGAGGCCGTGATGGACGTGGCGTTGGCATCCCACGGGCACAAGTTCCACCGTACGCTGACCGCAACCGCGCGGATCAAACGGGGAGTCTGCGGGGAATGCTCCAAGCAGAAGGGGAGCTACTTCGAGGCCACCCTCCAGCTGAGAGGGGACGCCCGCGTGCTCAACAGGGATGACGAGGATAAGGCCAGGCAGCGCGTGCTCGACAGGGTCGCCGCGCTCCGCGCGGACAGCCGCGGGGTGTTCGTCAGCAAGGTCGAAAGGGTGCGTGGAGGGCTCGACTTCTACTTCAGCACTGCCCAGGCAGCCCGTATCGTTGCCAGGGAACTCCAGGACGTGCGCTGCGCGGAGTACAAGGAGTCCACCAGCCTCTGGGGCAATCGGGATGGCCGCGACATCTACAGGGTCACATTCCTCGTGCGTCTGCCGTCGTTCAGCCCGGGAGACGTCATCACCTTCGACTCCAAGGATTGGTACGTCAAGAGCATGTCCAAAGGCCTCGTGAGGTGCATCCAACTCGCCAGCGGCGAGGAGCAACAGATGCGTCTCAAGGACCTGGAAGGATGCACTGTCTCCTGTCCCTCCGCCGACCTGAAGGACGCCGTCGTGCTCATGGAGGATGACGCCGAGATACAGGTGCTCGACCCCGTGACGATGTCCCCCATCGACCTCCGGAAGACGAAGGGGTTCGTTCGGAAAGGCGACCAGATCCGCATCGTCAAGACGAACCTCGGAACATACGTGCTTAGCGACGACTGGTAATCGTCCCACAGATGTCTGGTTCCTACCAAAGGCATTAATTCCCAGGCGTCCTTTCCGAGGCCGGAGGTATCGATCAATGGTCGCTGAAGCCGACATTCAGAACGCGGTCGTCGAGTTGCTCCGTAGGACTGTCGTCAAGCTCCCATCGGACGTCGAGGATGCACTGGAACGCGCACTCAACGCCGAGGTGGACGAGACCCCGAAGATGCAGCTCAAGGCCATAATGGACAACATCAAGCTCGCTGGGGAAGGCAACACGCCGATGTGCCAGGACACGGGCGTGACGATATTCTACGTCTCTCTCCCGAGGAAGTGCGAGATAGACGTGGAGCGGGGGATCATCGAGGGCGTCAGACGTGCGACGTCTGAGGTTCCGCTAAGGCCGAACGCGGTTCACCCAATCACGAGGAAGAATCCTGGAGACAACGTCGGCGACGGGATGCCGTACATCAACTGGAAGGTCGGAAACGACGAATTCATCGAGATCACCGTGATGACGAAGGGCGCCGGTTCCGAGAACATGAGCCAATTGGCGATGTTGACCCCGAGCCAGGGCGTAAAGGGCGTCAAGGAGTTCGTCCTGAGCACGGTGCTCCGGGCCGGCGGCAACCCCTGCCCCCCAATGGTGTTGGGGGTGGGCATCGGCGGCTCGTCCGATATCTGCGTGAAGCTGGCGAAGCAGGCCCTGCTCCGCCCGCTCAACGAGCGGCACAAGGACCCTGACATTGCCGGGCTGGAGACCGAGCTTCTAGAAGCGCTGAACATGTTGGGCATCGGTCCCATGGGGCTCGGAGGGAAGACGACGGTTCTCGGGCTTAACGTCGAGTACGGGTATTGTCATACCGCCAGCCTGCCCGTTGCGGTGAACGTACAGTGCTGGGCGGCGAGGCATGGGACCGTGAGGATACACCCGGACGGCAGGCTCGAGTTCCCGACGCACGAGGAGTGATGATCATGACGAAGAGGCTGAAGACACCACTGTCTGAAGACGATGTCCGTTCTTTGAATGTCGGAGAGACGATATACCTGGATGGCGTGATCTACACCGGAAGGGACGAGGTCCACATACACGCCCTGGAGTATCTTGAGAAGGGGAAGGATATCCCGGTCGATTTCAAGGGGGCGGCGCTGTTCCATTGCGGACCCATAATGAGGAAGGTCGGCGAAGGGTGGGAGGTCGTGGCAGCCGGTCCGACGACCTCATCTAGGATGAACTCCCTCGAGCCACAGTTCATCGACAAGTTCAGGCCGGGTGCGATAATCGGGAAGGGGGGTATGTCGCAGCCGACGATCGACGCGATGAAGCAGCACGGCTGCGTCTATCTGGCCATCACTGGCGGCGCGGCAGTCCTGGCCGCCAGGGGCATCAAGAGCGTCTCGGGGGTCGAGTGGTACGAGCTCGGGATGCCCGAGGCGGTCTGGGTCCTCAACGCGGAGAACTTCGGGCCATTGACCGTCGGTATCGATACCCACGGCAAGAGCCTCTACGCCGAAGTGAACAGCAAGGTGAAGGAGAACGAATCCGCGGTTCGCGACCGGCTCGGACTGAAGAAATAGGATCTGACGCGCCTTGGAGACGGCCGCACTCATCTTCCAGACTGTCGGTTGCCTGCACCAGATTCGCCGTCAAACGACCCTTCCGGTACATCCTCTTCGATCAGCTCGTCCTCTTCCAGCGTCTCGTCTGCATCCTCCTCGTCCAGTTCGTCGTAGATCGCAGGCGCTTTGTCGGGCGCCTCGAAGGTCTTTATCCTCAATACGACGGCGAAGGCGAGTATGATGATGGTCAGGAACAGTGCGAGGATCATCATCGAATGCGCCAGATCGAAGCCGAAGATGAATCCTCCGAAACTCTCCCGCGTGGGCTCGAGCTCTATACTTCCCATCTCCGTCGTCTTATCCAGTGTCGTCCCGATGGGTCCTATCTCCTTCGGCTGATATCCGTCCAATGTGAAACGGACGATGTACTCGTCCGCTGGCAAACCGGTGAACTGAAACTCGCCGTTCGTGTTCGTGAGGGTCTCTCTCTGCGGGAGAACGACCACGATGACCCCTGCGAGCCGGTCTCCGGTCACTGCGTCCACAACGATGCCGTACAGGGCGCCCGGAAGACCCGTGAGGTTGAAGTCGAGCTGCAGCTCCGACCCCCTGGCTATTCCCACCCCGAGGATAGTCACGTTCAGATACCCCTGTAGCGACGCCTCGACCGTGTAGGTCCCTTCCGGTATGCCATCGATCTCGTACTTGCCTTCGATGGAGGACAGGCCGTAGTACTCTGTCCCCCACACGGACACGTTCGCCCCGACTAGCAGGACGGCTCCCGATCTCACTGTCCCCAGCAGCTTCGTGGGCTTCTCCTCGAGAAGTACGTCGACGTCTGTCGTGTCCGCTCCGCTGACGACCTCGACGTCCTCTAGGGTCGACGTGTTGAACCCTTCGAGCGATACAGCTACGGAGTAGGTTCCCGCGGGCAGGTTCGGCACGTAGTAGGCCCCGTCGACCTCTGTGGTGACGGTTATAGTGACCGGAGGAGGTCCTTCGACCCTGACCGAGACATTCGCGCTCTCGATGGGTTCGAGGCTGGTGGCGTGGAGGACGACGCCGGAGATGCTGCCCGTCAGGGATGCGAGGGCGAAGTCCAGCTTGGCGAAACCGCCTATCTGGAGCGTGACGATCCTGGTCAGCGGGTCGTGGTTTGCCGCGCTCGCTGTCACTGAGTACGCGCCGCCCTTCAACCCGTCTATCGTGTAGCTGCCATCGCTCCCAGAGGAGGTGTTCAAGGCGAAATCGTCGAGCGAGATGTCGGCGCCGACAACGGGCTCCCAGTTCTCCGTGACGGTGCCGTAGATCAAACCGCCCCTCACGGTGAGATTGACCCAAGTCGTGTTGGAGGGCGTCACGATTACGCTCACGACCGCCAGCTCCGAGTATCCGTCGCATTGGGCCGATAGGTTGTACTCGGTTCCGTTCGAATCCGCGAAGAGTCCGGTGATCGTCAGCCTGCCGTACTCGTCCGCGGGCCATGTGCCGTTGTTCTCAAGGGTCACCGTAGCGTCGGTGACGTTCCTCCCGACGTTGTCGGTGACGTTGACCTCTATTGTCCCCGTGTAGCCCGCCACCGACACCTTCGCAGTGAGCTCATCCCCCTGGAGGTGGCAATGCATGAACGGCGCAAATGCGGCCGCCAGTAAGAAGGCCAAAGCGACGCATGCCAATCTTCTTTCAGAACGGTGACCCCGAGGCATTGATTCTCCCCGCTTCCAATCACGGAGTCCAGATAAATACGTTTGCTGGAAAACCGTGCGACATGTCTCGTTCACCCTTCTGAAAACTTGTCTCCAGCCAGCAATCTGACCCGTTAGAACCTTATCGTTCGGCCATCGGCTGCCCCTTCTCGCCCTCCGTCCTCCGATTCGTGCGCTGAATCATGCCTGATCGTTGAGAATTTCGGCCAAGGCGATAGCCATGTCCTTGACGGGTACGTCGACCAATCTCCTCTCGATTGGGAGCTCACCGCTTATTGCGCAGGACAGGTGAATCTGGCATTTGGGATCTGAGGTCAGCAGGTACTCCGCCCCCGTCCTCTTCGCCTGTCTCATCCGCTCCAACTGCATCTTCATCGTCGTCGACGAGCAGTTGGTCCACGCGCAGTTGCCGCAGCAGTACGATCTGTTCTTCGTGTTCTCCATCTCGACCACCTTCAGGCCCGCAGCCTCAAACAACCGTCTCGGCGAGTTGATGACCTCCAGGTGTATTCCAAGCCTGCACGAGTCGTGATAGGTGACCGATGTAGTCGACTCTCTCTTCGGGAAGGTGAGCATCCCGTCATCCAGGAGACGTTGGAGATACTCGGAGATGTGCAGGAGCTCGAACCCCAAGTCTCCCTCGAATTCCTGGTAGTCTCTCAGAAACGTTCGGTAGCATTCCGGACAGGAGAAGACGACCATCTCTGCCCCGCTCTTCCTTATGGTCTTCAGATTCTTGTCCATGAGCTTCAGGAAGTTATCCTCATCGCCGGTCCAAATGAGATCGTGTCCGCAGCATACCTCATCGTTGCTTATGTGAGGGGACACTCCTGCTGCGTTCATCAATCGAACAGCGGCCACTGAGATCTCCGTCAATCGTAGATTCCTGTCCGCTAGGGTCGTGTCGAAATGGGGGAGGCAACCGACGAAATAGAACACATCGCTCCTTTCACTGACGCTCAAATCGGGGGGCATCCATCGAAGCCGGTCCTGCTTGATGTTCGCCGTCTTTGCCATTACCCTCATCGCGGAATGAATCAGCCCCCTGTGAGAGCAGACGGGATCATTCCCCAAAATCCTCGCCTGGACTCTAAGCCCCTGTATGAATCCGCAGTAATCCACGTCGAAAGGACATAGCGAGTCGCATAGCCCGCAGGTGGTGCAAGTCCAGATGTCCTGGTCGTCGGCAAGATGCTCGGTCATCCCCTCCACGGATCTAAGCACCATTATCCTCGGCATAGGGAATTCAGGCTCGAATTTGGGGATCGGGCAGACTGCCGTGCATTTACCGCAGTCGACGCACTTGTAGGCTTTCGTGTCCTCCACGAGCTGCTTGACCTCCTTGTCCACGGACTCTTTGTCGCCCTCCCTTGCCCTCTTGTTGGGAGTCATGGACACGGGGCCAAGCCCACGGATCTCGTTCACGAAGGCCTCCAGCCGCCCGGCGAGGGCGGCTCCATCGGCCGGCGTCACTCGTTCACTGGTGATTCTGTCAGCTGATATCCCTAGCAGCTCCAGAAGCCCCCTGACGTGGGTTAGCTTCTCTTCAGCGAAGATGTTCCCGAACCCGTGACGACATTCCTCGAGCCGGCAGCCGATTACGGCAACCCCGTCCGCACCGTTTTCGAAGGCTTGAATGAAGAGGGCAGGATCGATGGAACCTATGCACCTCACCCTCAGACTCTTCACATTCGGAGGGTAGTGGTGTCTTCCCCTTCCGGCCGAGAGTAGCGCCTCCCAACCGCTCGCAGAGCACGCGAAAGCGATGATATTCGGATCGAAGCGACCTACTGTCAACAGTCCACCTCCCTGATCATCCCAAGCATCTGAGCAAGAAGCTGTGTTGTGGTATAGCCGAGCAATGCCATCGCTCCGTTGCAGCATGCGACCCTGCAGACGCCACAGCCTTCACAGCGCAGCTCGTCAATCTGGGCGACCTGTTCCCCCTCTTCCTTCTCGACCAGCTTTATCGCGTCGTGCTCGCATATGTCAGCGCATTTGCCGCAGCCCCTACACCTATACTCTTGGACCTGAGCGACGTGCCTCGGGACCTTTACGGTCTGCTGGCGCATGATTCGAACCATCTCTGATGCCGCCAGCTCAGCCTCACTAGCCACCTCCGTTGGGTCGGATGCTCTGGTCACAAAGATCCCCCTGTTGAGACCCGCGGGCCGTCCCCCCACGACATCGCCTACGATTCTGCCTTCTCCGCTTCCCACGTGAAGCAGCTCCAGCGCTCTCGCCGCCATTCCTGACACCTTTCGGTCCCCGATGACCACAACCAGATCGCTCTCGACATCTGTCGACTCGTCATGTCCGAGATGCCTTACCCTCACGAGAGCCCTTCCATCCTCCGATGTGATGTCTGGTGGCGCTTCAAGCGGGTTGAATCTGATTCCGTTCCTTTCGGCGGAGTCGGGCAGGGCCTTGCTGGTCCTGAGAAGACCTTCGGTGTCGTGCACGTAGAAGTCGATCTCCATGCTGGGAGATGATTTCTTGAGCCTCTGAGCCTGTGTAATCGCCAGGGCAATGAGTGCGGATTGCACGGGAGCAGTCCTCCCAGCTTCCTCATAGTCGTCCACGCGTTGAACGAAGCCAATTCTTCTGAGAGGTGCACCGTTTGGAGGGCACGATGGCTGCACACCTTTGTCTAACTCCTCCAGGAGTCTCTCGAACTCAGCGACGGTAATCAAACTCGGACCTTCCGAACACGTGCGTTCGAAGGAGCTGTCGACAGACACATCCCGGGGCGCGATAACGAGAATTGTGCCGACCTCGAATTCCCTATGCCCTTGAACTGATCGCACCTTCACGCGCCGCCGCCCGAAGACTCCATCGATGGCCTCGATACTGCAATTCAGAAGAGTCTCGATATTCTCATGTTCTGCCAGGGTGCCTGAATCCGGTTTTGCAGGCGTATGCCCCGTGGGGCTTCGTGCGTGGCCCTCCTCGTCGAGGAGATACACTCTGAATCCCGCCTCGGCAATCTTCGTTGCAGCTTGTATTCCAGGCTCTGAGCAGCCGATGATCAGAGCCTGCCCCGCTATGTCGAACGACAGATCTTCTAGCGGCTCCTGTCGAAGGCACCTGTCGACGGCTCCTCTGATTAGCGCAGTCGCCTTGGCGGTCGCGGGCCCGACAGAGGAGTGCACCCATGCGCACTGCTCACGAATGTCAACCTGCTCGACTAGGTAGCGGTTCATTCCCGACTCCTCAAGGTCTCCTCCCAGTGGGTCCTCAGGGACTTCGGGCGAGCAAGCGCCTATGACTACTCTATCTCCGCCCCGTTCGTCGCAGAACCCCCGCGTTTGGGATCGTCCCTCTCTGGAGCATAGAGAATCGTGTATAGATGCCATATCCACTTGAGGGTGGACGAGAAGACTGTCTCGGACCTTCTCCAGGTCGATCGCGCCCTGAATCTCTCCTTCACACCTGCACAGCAGGACGATAACCTTCCGCTCGCCAGCGCCTTCATCTCCTACCCGGTTCAAGATGCCCCTCCTTTCTGGTTTGAGCCCGCAGTCCTCCAAACGAATATCGATGTCGTATCAACTGATTTCGACGCATAGATATATGTTTCTCAGCAACATAATGCATTCTATGTTACATTCTTCTCACTCAAGAGACGAAAATCGTCGCCTTGAGTCATTGCCTGACCGGAAAGCTTATCGGTCGCTGCGAGTCGTCTTGCTTTCGTCGCCCGTATTCGTCACGTCGGCTGATTCGGAGAACAACTCCCGCTCGTAATACTATGGTTCATTCTGTGCCAGTGCAGGGTATCGTGAAAGCCATCTCGGGCTGAAGGGCATTTGTCTCGAACAGGAGGAGAAGTCGCCTCATGGATGCGCGGGTGTCACGCATACCCATAGCCTCGAGATTGCCGATCAGAGACCTCTCAACTGCCGAATCCGGGTCTAAGAACGTATTTTCCAGCCAGTATTCCCGGGCTAAAAAACTATCGTTCTGTCTTCCTCTCAGGTATATAGAAAGCAGATGAAAGGAGAAGGGATCCCTCCCTTCTCCAGTAAAGGAGTTTCTCAACTGTTGTAGTCGACCAGGAAGTCGTACCATCCCGTGTCGATGGCGAAGTCCGTTGCCGCGTAGACATCGGAATAGGAGCCCCATTCAAACGAGGAGCCCCACCACAACGTCAAACCACCGCACATCTCGGTATTCGGCGCATCGTCAAGGTACAACACCGCGTTCTCGACCGCCGCAATCATATCCTGGGTCAGTGCCCTGAGCGTCGGATCGGTGATCTTCGAGTTGGCGAGGATCTGGTTCCCGAGATCTACCATGTCCACCTGATGCTTCGTGTAGAACACCGAATATGTGTTTCTAACGGCCGCCTTGTAGGCTCTGTAGTACGAATCGAGGTTCACATGTATCTCGTCGCACCAAGCATCGATTGTGCTCATGGACTGGTACAAGTTGCTGACGCTGACGGCCCCGAGGGTCGCGTAGAAGTACTGGCTCAGCGGATCGTAGTACTGCGCCCAGCCATCTATCATGTCCGCAGCAACCTGGTCCGCGGTCCTCAGCGGGTCAAGCGCGACCGGCGTGAACATCAGGTCGTATGGGAAGCCGTCGCCTGCGACGGTCTCCAGCGAGGCAACCACTATGTCCACGAGCCCCGTCAACGCTGTGGTGTAGACCGTTTCTATGCTTGCCATCGAACAAGCGTCGCACGAGAGGATATCGATGTGCACGCCCGCGTCGATTATCGCAGCTTTGAGTTCATCGAGATATATCCAGTCGTTCGATGTGTAATCCCCGCAGAATCCGTTCCATGCTGTGCCATGGTCCCAGAGATCGATCACCAGGTGGTCCGACGGGTAGCGCGTGGAGGTCTCGCTTATCATCCAGCTCAGGGTCGCTCCATCGCCGAAATTCATTTCAGGGAAAGTCTCGACTATCTGGGCGTCGCTTCCTTCGATTTCCCAGAGCTCTGTCCCTTCGTAGGCCATTCTGTCGACGAAAGCTACGACGTTGACGTCAGCGCTTGCTGGTATGTTCTTCAAGTACAGCAAGCTGAGCCCTTCCCAATACGTGTCGAAGTCGTTGTCTGCGTCTATGTACAATCCTATCGTCCAAGAGGCATTGGTCTCAGCTGAAACTCTTCCGGTCGGCCCACCCACAGCCAGAACTGCGGGCAGAATCAG
>JBFESP010000008.1:0-84357 GCA_041548485.1 Thermoplasmata archaeon
GGATTTCGACCCGTACGTCGATTTGGAGTACCCCATCACGTATCCGGGGAACGAATGGTATCACACGATGATGCCTTACGACTACACTCCAGGCGCGTGGAACCTCTCGGAGGGTGAGACGCTCACATTCGAATGGCCGGCGGGAGAGCAGCTGTTCTGCCTGCATGATTCCGAAGATATCGGCGGTGGCACTGTCGAAGGCACGTTGGACGTCTACGCAAACATGACTGTCGCCTACGCAGGACCGATGCCAGCAGACGCATCGGAGGTCGTGAACATTGACAGAGACAACCGTAGGATTACCTACACGGGCCCGTTCGACATGTGGACATGGTCGAAGACCCAGACCGCTCATGACCATCTTGCCTCCGAGTGGGATAGGCTGGGAATCTTGCCTTACGGCGTCCCTTACATCGAGTTCAGGGCTGTCGACCCTGACAGGAACCCGCCGGACCCGGGTTTCTCTGTCTCCCCAGGCACTGGAGGTCTGTCAACTGTATTCGAGTTTGACGCATCACTGTCATCCGACTCCGAAGATTCGACCGGGGCGTTGGAGGTGCGATGGGATTGGGAGGATGACGGCACATGGGACACAGCATGGTCAACCGTGAAAGTTGCTGAGCACCAATACGCATCTCCTGGCACACGCACGGTCAGCCTCGAGGTCAGAGACACCAGCATGCTCACCAACCAGACTTCGTTGCAGATTGAGGTTCTGGATGACGAGCCACCCCTGACGACAGCCGCTATCTCGGGCACCGCTGGGGAGGATGGCTGGTATACCTCTGGGATTGACGTCACCCTCGAAGCCCATGATCAGTGGAGCGCCATCGACTACACGAAATGCAGGGTCGACGGTGAAGAGTGGACGGAGTATTCCGAGCCAATAGAGATCTCAGCGGATGGAGTTCACACGTTCGATTACTACTCGGTTGACATCATAGGAAACGATGAGACAATAAATGAGATGATAGTCGAGATAGACCAAACAGCGCCGCTGCTGACGATTTCCCCCATCGACGACCCAAGATTCACCACCGTCAATGTAACGATTGAATGGACTTGCGTGGAGGCCACCAGCGGGCTGGCCCGTGTAGAATACTGTCTCGATGATGATGTGTTCATATCATGCGAGAACGATGGGCATGTCCAACTTCTCAACCTAAGCGAGGGTGATCACAGCCTCACGCTAAGAGCGCATGATGTGGCTGGGAACAACGTCACTGCAGAGCTGCAGTTCGAAATAGACGCTTCCTCTGAGGGCGGGATACTCGCAAACCCCTGGGCCGTGGCGGGAATCGTGGTCATCGCAGCTGCGATCGCCGCAATAGCGCTCGTCCTGAGCAGAGTGATGAGAAAGGACGTCCCAAAGCCTTGAACGACCATCCCTCACAACCCCGTCATCGACCCTTCGACCCTCGGGAAGAATGCGAAGCTGATGGAGCTCGGAGTGCGGGCGTATTCGACGCCTAATTTCGCACGATCGAGTCGACCGCAGAGTTGCGTCTGATGGGCGCAGGATCAGCGCGTCTTCCCGCGAACATCCTTAATGACAATCGCGGGATAGCAGCTCTTGTTGAACTCGGGGCATCCGATGCATCCGTCGAGTGTCTTCGGTCCTTTCTCCTTCTCTCCGAGGATTCTGAAGCCGATACTCCTGTAGAACGCGGGAACTCGGGCCTTCGCCCACAGCTCGGTCATCCCTCGAGCCCTCGCTTCGCCCTCCACGAGCGCCACGAGCGAGGTTCCCACCCCTCTCATCCTCACGCTGGAATCAACCGCGACCCATTCCAGGAAGTGCTGCCCATCCTCATACTCTAACGCTGCGGAGCCCATCAATCGCCCGTTGAGATAGTACCCGAAGGCGGCGACAATATTGTCTATGGACTTCTCCTTCGCGTCCATGCCAGCTCGAATGGCGAGTTCTTTCACTGATTCGTAGTCCTGTGTTCGCCTGAATGGCTGCATGTCGTTGGGAGCGTTCTCCATCGTCCGCGCCTAAGAACGACTGCGGCTTACACCTTCGCCATGACAGATCTGCGGCCCGCTCTGCGATGACCAAGATGGTCTCTGTCCACGACGCTGCAAAGGTCGCCGGACCTAGGGCGCAGACAGGTCAAGGTTAGAACCTCACAGCGTCCGCATCCCCCAGTCTCAATCATGACGGGTAGTCAGCCAGACAAGGCGTCCACGCACTCGGCGAACACGGCTGTGTGTCTGTCGACATCTCTCGCTGCCGTAGAGGGTGAGATCAGGGCCATGTTGTGGAACGGCGTCATTAGAATGCCCCTGTTGAGCATCATCAGGTGCAGCAACTTCTCAAGTTCGGCATCCTTCGCCGCATCGGCCTCAGCCCCATTCCTCGGCGCTTCCGGGCAGAAGTGATACTCGATGCGCACCCCCAGGCGAGTGACATGCCACGGGACTTCCCTGCTGCGGATGACATCGCCAACGCCCTTCTCGAACCGTTCAGCCAACGGCATCATCCTTTCGAAAGCCTGTCGGGTGATGACTCTCTCCAGAGTCGCCCTCATAGCGGAGACCGCGAGAGCGTTGCCTGTCAGCGTGCCTCCTAACCCGCTCTCGTCCGTACCGTCGCTCAGTATCCGTTCCATCACTTTGTCAGATACGTGCTGACTCACGCCGAACGCGGCGACCGGCACTCCGCTCGCGAGGGGCTTGCCCAACGTGATCACATCGGGCTTGAGGCCATGGGCCCCCGTGTAACCTCCCACGCCACAGCACAGAGTATGTGTCTCGTCTATGATTAGGAGAGTTCCCGTATCGTTCGTCAGCCTCCTAAGCTCATCGTGATATCCCGGGTCCGGGAGTATGATGCCCCGATTGGTCATAGCCGGTTCCATCAGGACGCATGCGACATCCTCAGGCAAGAGCGCTTTCTCCAGCGAGTCGACGTCGTTGAACTGTACGGCCTTCGTTGTCGTCGACGGGGGAACAGGCGGACCTATGTTCCCTCCTCGTGGAACGACCACTCCGCTTTCCAGGTCGATGAGGGTCTCATCTACCGTACCGTGGTAGCAGCCGTGCACCACGAGAACATACTTCCTCTTCGTGACCTCTCTCGCGAGCCTGATTGAGAACCTGTTGGCATCGGTGGCGGTCATGGCTATCTGCCAGTACGGGAGTCCGAACCTCCGAGACAATTCCTCACCAACCCAGACCGAATCCTCCGTCGGAAGCATCATCGTGATGCCTCGAGAAACCTGTCTGCGCACCGCATCGACCACCGGCTTCGGTGAATGACCGAACATGGAACCGGTATCGCCGAGACAAAGGTCGAGGTATCTGTTACCATCCACGTCCCTTATGAAGGCGCCCTGCGCCTCGGCAATGAAGACGGGGCATGGTCCGGCCCATCGAACCATCCAGTTCATGGGGACCCCGGCGAGCAGCGAGCCCTTGGCCTTCTCGAACAGCTTCTTCGATTTCCTGTGCGTCTTAAGGAACCTCGTGGTTTCGTCAGCCATGAGCTCCTTGATACGACTGCGGTCAACCTGAACCATGGTATGTAACCTCCTCGATGAGGTTCCTGAATCACGCATGAAGGGTATATGTTTTGTCTCGATTGGCTGCGTTGGTATTTGTCAGGGCAATCGCACGTCAACAATCATGGCGGCCACAGATGTGGGCCGGAGCAGCACAGAATCGCCGCTAGGGCCAGAAGCGAGAGTGTCGTGTTAATGACGGGGTCATCATACCTCACAGGTCCGCTCAATCTCCTACTGGACAACGGGAAGAAGAGCCTGCAACCCTGTTTCGTTAGTGAATCCTCTGCTGCATGAAGGAAGGCCGCCGCAAAAGCCGTGATACAGGAAGCGACGACCAAGTCCTGGCCCCCGAAAAGACCTAAGGGAGACAGCACCATCAGAGCGACGACGTACCAGGTGGCTGCCATGCAGACCGCCGCCAGCAGACTGTGCGATCCTGCGGACCTGTGCGCCCGAGACCACAACGGAGTGAGCACGACATCGAAATCGGGAAACACACCGAACAGGCCACCTACGAGAATCATCTCCAAATGACCGGCCCCGACGAGGACGGAGACGGCCGCTCCAGCTGCCATGCCTGAGAGTGTATGAGTGGTCCGCTTCGTGTGAGTGCACCCCGCAGAACGCTTGTTGTCACCGAAGCGATTGACTAGAGCTGTAATGAAGCTTTTCCGGCGCCGTGCGAGGTTGATAGGAAGAGTTATCTATTTCAATCCTGATTGGTCGGGCAAGGGGAGATTGGTGTGTTGGATAAGAAGAGCCTGGCGTTCCTAGAGGAGTTGTTGAACAGCTTCGGACCAGCGGGATTCGAGAAGGAGCCTGCGCGAATCGTGAAGAACTATGTGGCCAAGTACTCAGATAAGATATCCACCGACAGGTTGGGTTCGTTGCTCTTCACGAAGAAGGGCAAGTCGGACAAGCCGGTCGTCCTTCTGCCCGGCCACATCGACGAGGTCGGGTTCATAGTGTCCTCCGTGAACAAGCTCGGATACTTGACATTCAACCCACTTGGCGGCTGGTTCGACCAGGTACTTCTGGGGCAGAGGGTGAAGATCAGAACCGCGAAGGGAATCGTCTCGGGAATAATCGCGGCCAAACCACCCCACCTGCTACCAACGGAAGAGAGGTCGAAGGTGGTCGTGAAGGAGAAGATGTTCATAGACATCGGCGCCTCCAACGAGGAAGAGGCGAAGGCGATGGGCGTTCGGATAGGCAACCCGGTCATGCCGGACTCCTGCTTCTCGACACTGCAGAAGAAAGTCTATCGAGACGGGAAGAGGAAGGGGTCTGACGTGATCGCAATCGGCAAGGCGTTTGACGACAGAATCGGGACCTTCATCGCGGCGGAGGTCGTACGAACGCTGAAAGAGAAAAAGATCCCACATCCGAACACAGTCGTAGGTGCGGCGACTACCCAGGAGGAAGTCGGCCTTCGGGGGGCGAGGACGACGGCGCATGTCGTCAACCCGGATGTCTGCCTGACGATAGAGGTGGATATCGCGGGCGACGTCCCGGGGATAGAGCCGAACGAAGCCCCCTCGAAGATGGGGCTGGGACCCTCGATCACGACATACGATTCATCGATGATACCGAACCAGGAGCTACTGGACTTCGTGCTGGACACTGCCGAGAAGGCCAAGATACCGTATCAGCTTTCCCAGATGTCCAGAGGAGGGACCGACGCGGGTATAATACACATATCGAACGCAGGATGTCCGAGCCTGGTGGTAGGTGTGCCCACGAGACACATACACGCCCATGCGGGCATGCTGAGTTTGTCCGATGCCGAGAACGCGATCAGGCTACTCGTCGAGGTAGTGAGGAAACTGGACAAGAAGAAGGCCGATGGATTCACGGCGATCTGAATCGAAGGGCATCCAAATGGCGGAGATACTAGATCCGATCCTTCACAAGGATCTGGCGGAAGCGAAGGCGGCGCTTGCCAGACACGGCATTGTGATTATACGCTATGTGGAGACAGATCTGGAGCCTGCAGTTATGGCCGAGGTGAAGAACTCGATATCATCCTCGCCTGGGGTCCTGAGGGGGATGGACGAGGAGGAACTCGACAAGCTGATGGAGAGCCTCAGAAAGGCAGCGATGAAGTCATCCAAGGATCTCGTCAGCCTACACACCCGACTCCTGGCCCAGCTGGGTACGGAGCATGTGGAGGACCTCGTCAAGGAGCTGGACGGCATCGAAAGACTGTTCACATGGGAACGGGTCTCAAAAGCCATGGACCCGGTGAACAAGAAGCTAGTCAGGGCAGGATTTGAGGCGATCAACCTGTCAGATGCCGTGGTGGTATCGGATGCGTTCGCCCTGGAGCTGAACGATAAATGGCCGGTCGCCTTCGGTCGGTTCAAAGAGCTCGCGAGAGCGGCGGCGAAGGAGTACGCGGTTCCGCCGGCCAAGACCCCGCCAACGAAGAAGGCTCCGCCGAAGAAGAAACGAGCCAGGTCTAGCAAGAAGAGGTGACCACGGGATGGCGGTCCTGTCTGATTCTGACATTCTCAGCCTGATAGAGGACAGAGCGCTCAGGATAGATGGGTTCCTCGAGGGGAACCTGACCCCGAACGGATACGATGTGACCATCGACGAGGTCTGGCTGCCAGGGGCGGATAGGAGGACTAGGGAGGGAGTGGCGGAGATACCACCTCGCGAGTGGTTCGTCATCGGAACAAAGGAGTTCCTCGAGCTGCCGTTGGACATCATAGGCGGAATATGGATTCGAACGACATGGGTGAGGATGGGAATACTGTCCTCTTTTGGTCGAATTGATGCGGGATTCCGTGGAAATCTCACCTTTTCTGCTTACAACGCGTCCGCGGTGCCAGTCGAACTCCCGATCGGCGAGAGATTCGCCCAGGTAGTGTTCGAAGAGCTCAAGTCGGCGGCCTCGAAAGGATACCGCGACAGGTCGGGCAACTACCAAGGGCAGAGGGGAATAACCCTGAAGCCGAACGGTCCTCAGAGGAACGACAGGTCGAAAGCGTAGAAGTTGAGAGAGGGCGAGTAGCTTTTGACCTTCCTGCGAGCGAGCTGCTTCATCACCCTGCCCTCCTTCACTGCCATCGACCGCATCTCGTTGATCCTGTTCTCGAGTTCCGTGTCTTCCATTATCCCATAGAAGTGAATCGTGCCACCTGGCTTCAGCGCGCGGACCGCATCGGGGAGGTAGTCGTGCGCGCTGTGGGGGAGGTTCATGATTATCCTATCGGCGTCCTCAAGGTCGGCTATCGTCTCGCGGGCGTCCCCCAGGACCGGTCTGACGGTCTCAACCTTGTTCAGCGCTATGTTCTCCTCCAGATATCTGATCGCGTCGGGGTTGGAGTCGATGGCAAAAACGATACGTGGGGCACGCGTCTTCGCGATCATTATGGAGAACGGTCCTACGCCTGCAAACATGTCTATGACCGTCTCGTCCGGACGCACCTGATTCGCCACCGTCTCCCTCTCCGTCGCGAGGCGAGGCGAGAAGAACACTTTGGAGACATCCATCTTGAAGATAAGGCCATACTCCTTGTGAACGGTCGTGAGATCCTTCTCACCCGCGACAACCTTGACCCCGCGTGTCCTGAACTCGTCCGTCACTCCTACGTCGATACACACTGTACTGATTGCGTTCTGGGTCGCGATTATGGCCTTGCCGATCTCGGGAGCATGAGGGAGCACTTCGTCGGAGACCTTCACGACGGCGATCGAACCCAGCACATCGTATGATGATGGCAGAAACCTGCGCAAGTCGTCCGGAAGGTCAACGAGCACCCTGTAGTCCTTGATCTGCTCTTTGGTCTCACGGAAGTTCATGGTCTCGACTGGATAGCCGAGGTCTATTCTCTGGGTGACTGGAAGGAAGACGCTGCGCGAATCGGAATGAATCTGCAACTCCGTTTTCAGGAATCCCTTTGACATCAGCTTCTGCCTTACGGGCTCGGCCTTCTTCTTCGGCACCACGACACAGAGGGACTTCATCCGCACGGAAATCGACTTCCGGGATAGATAAGACATGGGGTGGCGCGTCCCCGTAGAAGAGTACAATTACCCCTGCCAGCAATCACATCACGATATCCATGCCCGATCGGTTCAAGGGAAGGCTCGTCCTCGTGGGGCTGGGGTTGCATGACGAGAAGGACGTGACGGTCCGTGGGCTGGAGGAAATCAGGAGCGCGGATGTCGTCTTCTCAGAGCGTTACACCTCGAGGCTATGCGAGGGCGCGATCTCGAGGCTTTCGGAAAACACTGGAAGAGAGATCCGGATGCTCACCAGGGAGGACGTGGAGGATGCCTCCGTGATACTCGAAGCCTGCATGGGAAGGCGGGCCGCCCTGCTCGTCGTCGGCGACCCTCTTACCGCGACGACACACATAGACCTGCGGTTGAGGGCGGAGAAGGTCTCGATCGAGACCGCGGTTGTCCATGCCCCGTCAGTGCTCACGGCCGTCCCGGGTCTTCTCGGGCTCCAGCACTACAAGTTCGGGCGCGTCGCTACGCTGCCATTTCCCCAGAAGGGGCATCTTCCGACCAGCCCAGTGGAGATGATAATTGACAACCTCGGGAGGGGGCTTCACTCGATGGTGTTGCTTGACATCGATTCCGAGAACGACCAATACATGACTGCCAACGAGGGGATGCGACTCCTCCTGGAGATGTCCAGCAGGTTGGATAGGGCGGACCGCATCACATCGGAGACGCTCGTGTGCGTCGTCGCCAGGGCTGGTGCCCCTGACTGTGTTGTGGCTGCAGGAAGGCTCGGGGAGATGAGACTCCGTGATTTCGGCGAACCCTTGCACGCGATCGTAGTTCCGGGACACCTTCACTTCATGGAGGAGGAGGCACTTCAGGCATTTGCTGGAGCTGGAGGGAAATCGGCCAAGTAGAACGGCAGCCAGTACGCTCGACTCAACCGGGAGCCCCCGCGTTCGAACCGCGTCTCGCCACATTCAAAACGTGCCAGGACGGGTACGCAGACATTGGGAGGGGCGGCGTTCAGACATCCGCATCCATGGAATGTTTACGATAGACTCCCGAGCACGGGTTCGTCGGGCAGATATGCGCTTCGAGCTTAGACAGGTCGAATATCACGGCGAAGATCGTGGCGCTCCTGTCATCCGGGCCATGTGACTCGTTCGGATGACAGCATATGGACCCCGGGTGATTGAAGTGGTCCTTCGTGATGGATTTGAGGACTTCCACCGTGACTTCTCCGAGGTTGTCTCTGAGAAGCCTTCGCGCCCTGTGATATCTGAGAATGGTTGAAGGAGCGTTTCCGGGTGAGCATCCAGAAGGGGTTGTGAACAGGGTTTCACGCTTCGTCATCCTGTCTGTGAGGTAATGATTGGTGTGCACCAGCCAGCCGTCCTCAGCATGGATGACCGAGAAATCGGTGGCCGATCCTTCGATGCTGAACATCTCTCCCGAGCTGTGACAGATGTTGAAATTGTAGCTGGACGCCCGTCTGTCGGGAAACGCTGCGGCGATCGCATCACCGACGGACCTGGAGGCTAGTATCCGCCGGGCAGGGAACATCTTCGGCACTCCGATCCTATCATCGTCGGGATAGAGCGAGTTGCCTGTGAAGCTTATTCCCGCGCTGTTGATGCCGCAGTCGATCTCGGCGCCACTGAGGGACAACGCTAGGAACTTCGGACCGTTCCTCGGCCTTCCCCGGATGAGCACCGTGTGGCCGGCATAGTCGGACATCCAGTCTTCTGTGTGGGCAGAAAGAACTGACCCGTCGGCAGTCACGTCAGCGTTGACTGCTATGTCCGTGCAGAAACCCTTCTCATCAAGGCAGAAGTGGACGAAGAGCTCGTCGAAGCTCAGGCCTGCACCTTCAGCGTATCCCTTGAGGAAGTCAATGTAGTCTGAGTCATAATCCTCGGCATATGGAAGATACTTCGAGGCCGTCGCCTTCCCTCTGCTCATGTCCATACCCATCATCTTGAGCCGCACTCTGAGCATCCTCATCATGCCTTGGGCGAGCGTTCGGCATTCCTCGCCCGACTTCGCCCCCATCGATCGGGGCGATCCAGAGACGTCAACAACCCTCATGCAGGTGCGTGATTCCACTGGCTTTCCCTCCCAAGGCCTGGCGATGGTGCTCGAGGAGCATAATCCTTTACAGGGGTTGCCTGGTGGCAGACAGATATGAAAATCAAAGGACTGAAGAGGTTTGCGTCTGCCGGACTGTGCGCATAGGCACCTTCCGACAGGTGGACTTTCGACGGAATCCTCCGTCAGGTCTCTGCAGTCGCCGCGACAAGCTCGTCTGCGACCGTGGAGTCCAGCAGCGATTCTAGGAGGACCAGAGCTTCTGAGGCTATCCCGCAATCGGCTGCGGTGATGACAGAGACCGCCTTGCGGGCTCTACCCTTGTCGAGTAGAGCGCGGACGGCGTCCTCGGTCGCGGCGTTCTCCGCCTGCCAACCGTCTTCCCACGACTCGAGCACGGGAATGAGCTCTCCCCACTCACCCGTAGACCTCAGCTGGGCGGACAGACTCCAGGCCCTGCCACTGACATATGGCTCGAGTGCCTCGCCTGCCTCCTCGGGCATCAGGAGCATCCCGTTGTGTATCGGAACGTACGGAGCCCATGCAGGGTTGTTGATGGCCATCCACATCACGGAGAGATACTCGGGGTATTCCGCGTCCGCAGCGAAGACCGAGGAGCTCACTGTCCTCGCGTTGCAGATCGAGAATCCTGGCCAGCCGCCGACCCAGCATTCGTCGGGTATCTCAGGGTGTGCGTCTGTCACCTCGTCCGGAGAGCCAACGCCCCAGTTCTCGAGATCCCTACAGAACGCCTGTATCATATCCACGTCGACCACCGGGTTTTCGGCCAGAAGTTCGAGACCTCTGTCGTACCTGGCATAAGATGGGGTCCACATGTACCCGAAGCCGTCCTCTACGACCGCGCTATGGAAAGGTTCCATGACGTAGTGGTTCGTGTGCACTGCGACGCCGTCCTCAACCAGGTCGACAGCGATGTCGTTACCATAGACCGCGGCATACATAGTCGGAATGGATTCGACAAACGCAGCCACGCTGACGTCGGAGACCCCGAATGTCGCGCCCTCCCTCTTCGGGACGTCGTCGATGAATGTGATTGCCTCATGCACATCGGCGCAGTTCTCCATCACCATCTGGTTGACAATGAATGGGGCGAATCCGGTCTCGTCATACTCGGGGACGGGCATCCATGTGTGCCCGATTGCAAGGCCCATTTCGTTTATGCCCTGAGCGATGCCGAGAGCGCCCGCTGACATCATGCCAAAGAACTTGTATCCGTTCAGAGGCTCGACAATCAGGAGCACCTGAATGTTGTTGAGGTCTCTGTTCTTAGAGGACAAGGCCTGCCCTCCAACGACACCGGAGCCAGCTGCTGCGAAGTTCGTGCACGCCCGCTGTTCGCTACCGCCCTCATTGTACACGTTGAGGACAAGGAGATCCACGTAGGGCACGCCGGATGTCTCGGCCATGCCTTCGAGTTCGTCGATCATGTCCTCCGACATGTGTTGCTCAAATGCGAGAGCTGTCGCGACCATCTGACCCTGGTCCAATCCCTCGGATATGGCCCAATCCCAAACCTGGCCGACGTTGTCGACTATCGCATCGCGCGCGAATTGTCCGTACTGCATTCCCATTTCCCTCGGCGTCCCACTCAGGTAGAGAACAAGGGTGTCACCTGACTTGGCGCCGACACCATCGCTCTTTGCCGCGAGCGGGGTCGAGAGTGCCGCAACTGCCAAGATTGCCATGACAATCACGGCAGAGACTCTGCTTAGTTTCATTTCTTCTCCCCTCCACACCGTCGTCGCGAAAACGGAGGTTTCTGAACGACTGAAAAAAGTCGCACTGACTCCGACGATTTCCGAGACCGACACGATGCCGATGCATACCGCGGTTAAAACCGTTGCGGTGCGTCAATCTGTCCTTCCGCCTGACGAGGAGGAGACTCTTGACAATTGTAAGCGTTGACGCACATGAGCAGCCGAGGTCTAGACAATGAACTCGGGCGCCCTGCACAGGACGACGCTCAGGCGTATCTTGTCGCCGAGGGTGCCGTCTGAGTAGCTCCCGTGAATCATCCGCACATCTCCCAGCTTCGCATGAAGGATCTCGACGATCTCACCGAATTCCCTGTCCCATGGGTCGGCAGCTGAGTATATGACCAACGCCGCCTCTGTCTGCTCCAGCCCGAAGTCGAACCAAGGGGAGGATAGCGCTTCGTCTACGACTCTGACCACTCGCTCATCACCTCGGGCAATGCCGAGACCCAACCTCCCTCTGACCGCCCCTCCGACCGTTTCCCTCAGGGCTTTCGCGTCCTTCCTGGTTCCGGCTGCCAGTAGATCGATGATCGGGCGATGCATTATCCCGTTCATTATGGCGAAGGCCCTCGAGAGAGGCAGATTGGGGGCCATGCTAGATAGCGCCTCGTTGCTGAATTCGATCATCAAGTCGACATCTGTCATTATCCGCTCGGTGTAGATGTCCGCAAGTGTCCGTCTCCTCTCACTTTCAGCGGAGAACGGTCCGGCGGTCAGCGCCACCGAAAAGACCCCGTTCGCCCTGGCGAAGGAGGAGACTACGGCAGTTCCGACGCTGCCGGTGAGGCCGCCCAATCCTGCCATCATGAACAGGACATCGAGCCCTCTGACGGATATCCCGACCTCCTCGGCAATCACTGAAGGCATCTGCCTGATGACTGAGACGTCAGTCTGTGCCAATCCCACGAGCTTCTGTGGCGAGATCAATACCTTCTCTTCGACGGCCGATCTGTCGAGGTCTGCCTGCGACGATGAGAATGCTACGGGCGGTATGGGCGAGCGCTCGATCATGTTGCATCCCGCGCTCCCAATCCCGGCCACCTTGGCCCTCCACGGCTCGTCGCCCTTGAACTGGGAGAAGGTCACATCCCTGCCTGCCATCTACCGACCCATATGAGTCCGTCGATTTAATCTTTCAGAAGGGCTCTCTGACACCGTCCTGAAGGTCGGGAGCCAGTCTTAAGTAACCATAGGAGCATGCCGCCATGGAAGACATCTAGAAGCTCTGCTTTGGCGACGAGCCGATGATCACTTTCGGAGTCAACGAGGGCACGGAAGGTATGGGCAGATGAGATTGGTGCACATCTCGGATACGCATCTTGGTTTCTCAGCGTACACCAAGACAGACCCTGCATCAGGGATGAACCAGCGAGAGGCAGATTTCTACGACGCGTTCGTACAAGGAGTGGATAGAGCTATCGAGCTCAAACCAGACCTAGTGGTGCATTCGGGCGACCTGTTCGACACTGTCCGTCCCCAGAACCGTGCCATCGATGTAGCCCTCAGGCAGCTCATCAGACTCTCGGAGGCGGGAATCGGCGTGGTGTTGATAAGCGGAAACCACTCGACACCAAGGCTACTGGAGACTGGCAACATATTCCGAATCTTCGAGCACCTTGACAACATACACCCGATTCACGAACCCGGGGTAACGACCGTCGTTTCCGGAGATGTGACCGTTCATGCGGTGCCACACTCCGCCAATCCACCGATGAGTGCAGCCCTCGCTCAACTGCGACCGTCGCGGGAGACGAAGTACAACTTGCTCGCCCTCCACGCTGGAATAGACGGATCCAGCAGGTACAGGATGGACGAGTTCAACGAGCAGATAGTCACCCCGAAGATGATCCCGGAGGAGATGGACTACGTGGCGCTAGGCCACTTCCACAGATTCTCAGAGGTCCGGAAGATGATGTATTACTCCGGGTCGACTGAGAGGAACGGGTTCGGAGAGGTGGGGCAGCAGAAGGGGTTCGTGGAGGTTGATCTCGACCGCGGGTCGGTGAAGTTCCACGAGCTCGAGACGAGAGACATGGTAGACCTATCACGGGTAGACGCGGAGAACCTGACCGCCACGGAAATCACGACGGACGTGAGGCGGAGGATTGAGGAGGAGGACCTCTCGGGGAAGATCGCGAGACTCGTCGTCAGCAATGTAGCCACAGAGGCACTCCGTTCGCTCGACGTCCCGGCAATGAAACGATTTGGAACATCCGCTCTTCACTTCGAACTGAAGATTGAGCGCGCAGAAACGACAGGACATGTCGGCATGGACTCGACGACGATCGACACCTTAGCGAACGAGTACAAGCGATTCGTAGAGGGGATGGATGTGGATGATGAGAAGAGACAGAGACTGCTCATCCTCGGATCACCCTACTTCGCGGAGGAGGAGTGACGATGAGGATCTCATACCTGGAGCTGAAGAACTACAGGAAGTTCCGAAATCTCAAGCTTCAGCTCCCGGACGGAGTCATCGGCATCCTCGGTCTGAACGGCGCTGGCAAAACCACCATAATCGAAGCGGTCGCGTGGTCCTTGTTCGGCAATGTCGAAGAGGTCGTCAGGACGAACAGGGAGAGTGTGCGACGGCTCGGGACCAGTCACTCGGATAAGGTCTCCGTCGTGCTTGAGTTCGACCTCGACGGGACAGAGTACAGGTTGGAGCGGGAGATGGGCGGCAGGAACCTTTCGATGAAGGCGCTTCTGAAATCAAGAGGGGACATCATAGCCGAAGGGGACCGTGCTGTGAAGTCGAAGGTTCTGGACCTCATCGGCATGGATCACAAGTCGTTCTTCACCTCGGTTTTCGCGAGACAGAAGGAACTCAATGAGCTGCAGAATTTCGCGCCTGCAGAGAGGAAGAAGGTGGTGCTCAGGATGCTCAGAATCGACGGCGTCGACTCTGTCATCCAAGCGGTCAGAGAAGACCGCAGAGATGCAAGCGAGAGAATCAAAGGTGCCGAGACGGTGCTTCTCGATCCAGATGGGAACGACCGAGAGAAACCCGTGCGGACCCGAATGGAGGAAGTCTCAAAGACTCTGGAGAGCACGGGAGAGGAACTCAGGCGCGCCAACGAGGCTGAGCGTCAACTCGCACTTAAAATGGAGAACACGAGGGAGCGAAGAGACGGACTGAAGAAGGAGGTCGATGAGCACAACTCTGTGTCCGCAGAGCTGCGGGCCAAACGGAGCGCGATAGGCGAACAGAAGACCTCCGCGCAAGGACTCGTCCGGAAGATCGAGGAGACGGAACAGCACCTGTCAAGGATGCCAGAACTTGAGAACGCTGAGGCCGAATGGCAGAAGGCTGTGAAGGCGAAGGAGAACATCGAGCGCGAGAAATCCCGACACGACAAGAGAGAGCACCTGCGGAGAGAGATCCAGGTCATCGAGGAGGACATCGCGGCAATCCGAAAGGAAGTGCCCAGGCTGGAAGCATGCAGACTGCAGGAGGAGAAGGCCCAATCAGAGATGGAGTCGGCGAAGAAGGACAGGACGGAGTCCGAAGCCGAAAGGAATCAGCTGACCACCAGAGGCGCCGAGCTGACCGCCAGGATCTCCGAGAAGAGGGCCAGCCTGTCGAATGACCTGAGGAAGCTTGCGGACATCGAGAAGGCTGGAGAGGAAGGTGTTTGCCCGACCTGCGAGAGAGCCCTCGAAGACACCTACGACCTCATCGTCATGAAACTACATAGAGGAATAGCTGAAATGGAGGAAATGATCTCGAAGGACGAGAGGGTCGCCGCAGAAACGAAGTCCTGTTTGACAGCGTTGACTAACAGGATGGATGCCCTGGAGAAGAAAGTGCGACATCGGGAGGATGAGTTGGTTTCCGCAAGGCGGACCATAGCCTCCCTCACGACGCGAGTTGCCGAGCTCGAACGACTCGAGAAACGCCTGGCAGAACGGACGCGCGAAGCCGAGGGGCTCGGAGAGATCAGGTACTCCACTAAGGAGCACGAAGCGATAAGAACAACCACCGAGAGACTGCGCAAGGCCCATGATGAATTCATAAAACAGGTGGAACGGCAGAAGCAGTCTGCGACGATGAAGGAAGACCTGTGCTCGCTGAGAACGGCCATGCTCAAGAACGAGCAGGATAGCAAGGAGCTGGAAAGCCGAGTGAATATCCTTGAACCTAAGAGGCGACTCTACGATGAGTCGATCAAGGAATTCGACGAGAGCTACAAGGCGTTGACTTCGGCTAAAGACGTCACCACCAGACTCAATATCACACTGGACAGGGCGAAGGCCGAATCGGAATCAATGAGGAGAGATCTGGACTTGATCCTTGGTCAGAAGAGGATCATAACATCGGAGAAGGCCAAGGTCGACGAGCTCGGCTCGCTGGAGGAAACCCTCGTCAACTTCAAGGACCATCTGATTGGGAAGGTCGCCCCGGCGCTCGGTGAGATGACCTCGGACATCCTTGGCCTCATGACAGAGGGGAAGTACGAAAGAGTGGAATTGGATGATGACTACCAGATAAGCGTTGACGATGGGGGCGCGCTGCACCCGATAGACCGGTTCTCTGGTGGAGAAGCGGACCTAGCGAATCTGAGCCTCAGACTGGCAATCTCGCGGATCATAGCAGAGGGAGCGGGCACCAGCCAGATGAACTTCCTGATACTGGACGAGATATTCGGGTCCCTCGATCCAACAAGGATGAGAAGCGTCATGGCAGCCCTCTCCGGTCTTTCGAGCCAGTTCAGGCAGGTGATGCTCATCACACACGTGGAGGAGATCAAAGATCTCATGTCGACGGTGGTCAGGGTCGAGGAACTCCCAGACGGGGCGAGCACTGCCAAGATGGTCAGCTGAAGCCGCCCAGGGTCATCTGATCCTGTATATCGATGTCCTTGTGGTCGTGTGGAATCCCGAAGAGGTCCATCAGTTGGAACGCGTTCTTAGCCGCCTTCGCTCTCCCATGGTTATTGAAGTATATCCGCGCCTTGTCGCTGTTGGATAGGAGCTCATCAAGCCTTGGCTTCCAGGCCTTGAGCTGATCGACCGAGTAGAGATAATCGTACCGGTTGATCCTGTAATCGTCCTCGTTCTCGTCCTTGAACCAGATATCGTAGTTTCTGCCGTGAAAACGGACATACGCATGCTTCGAAGTCTGCGACCGCGTGATGGGGAATCCAGGGCCATCAATGATGACATTCGCGACATCGAACTCCTGAAGCACTTCAAGGGCGTCGGAGATCACCTCGTTACCCTTCTCGTTCAGCCAACTCCTGTGCCTGAACTCGACAGCATATTCGTGTGCCTCAGTGTCCAGCAACTGGAAGAACGACCGGAGCTTGCCCAGGTTACGCGGTTTCTCAAAGCGGAAGTAGGGCGACAACTGAACAAGCACACCGCCGAGTAGGTTCACTTCTGCGAGGGGTCTCAAGCAGATGTGCTCGAAGCTCGAAGCCAGGGAAGCAGCCTTCTCCGTAGAGTCGCGCAGCAAGGATTCGTGGGTTATCATCTGCGGCAGCTTCACGGAGAACTCGAACCCGGGCTTCTGTCCGCCCTTCTCGATCCACGACTTGACGACGAACTCGTTCGGGACTCTGTAGAACGTGGAGTTGATTTCGACTGTCGAGAAGTACTTGGAGTAGAACGCGAACCATTCGCTCTTCCTATTTGCCAAGTCCGTCGGGTAGAACCTGCCAACCCAATCGTCGTACGACCACCCAGAGCAGCCGATCAATGCTGCCATGGGCGATTATAATACATTCTGGCTATAAAAATCATTGCAGATGCAGAGAATGAAAAAAGATATAACCCTCCGGTCACCTAGAAGCAGCCGCCCATCAGGCGCATCCTCGTGATGCTCTGTTTGGGCGGAGTGCGCTGCATGGGCCCCCCTGCGAATTTCGGTGTGCCATCGGAATGTGTACAGGGGACAAATCGGCGTACTACACCAACCCCCAGGAGGGTCAGGGCGATGAGATTGCGGACGCATGCCATGAACCGCGCTGTTACACCTGGGGGACAATCCCTTTCATCAAGCCCGCCCTGTTCTGATTGCTGACGATACGAGTCAGCCACTCCTGAGCTTCATCGTGGTTCGAGAACTCGCGCTCCCGCAGTCTGAACTCCCTCGTATGGTAGGTCCTCCTCGAAACCCCGTCGATGTGGTCCACGGTGTCGTGCAGCAGCTCATGATAAACCACGAACTCGAGGACGAAGCGAGGAATCCTGTCCGAATCGAGCACCCAGTTCACCGCAAGAATCCTCAACGGTCCGTGATAGAACCCCACCCTGGACCGGGGAGATTCGCGGACCCATGCAAGCTCGGGTTTCTCGAGCACGCCTCCGAAGTAATGTGAGTTGACGTAGGAAAACACCTCCTCGAGGTCCCTCGCACTCCCTCTCGGCCGGAATGAGAGGTTCTTTGCCCGGCTGAGATACCGTTGGCGCCGAGCTTCCCAGAATTGCCGCGTTCGGACGTGATTCCTGTATTCATGGCTCATGCCTTCCGGACACTCCTTCCTTCTTGCCCGGCACAAGAGGTACCACGCAAGCGACGTCATGACCTCGTCCGGAACGCCCTTCACATAGTCGCTCACCTTGAAGGACAGCACTCCATCACCGGCGCGCCAGGTATGCTTCAGCTCTTTGTAGGGATAGAACGATGCGCGGACTCTCTCTCTGGAGAGCCGATCATTCACCGTTCTGAAGGCTTCCGTGAGACTCACGGAGCGGAATTAGCTATAGCTATTAATACCGTTGTCAGAATCACTTTCCCTCGTCACGTACCCCGGGACAGATTGTCGAGACAGGATGGAGTGAACGGCGAATGAATCGGGCTGTGGTGCTGGTAGTTCTTCTCGCATTCACAGTGCACAGCTCACACGCCCAGGCCGAGTTCGCAACCAGCGACATGGAGTGGAAAGTAGTCACGGTAAACGAAGCATCCAGATACAGGATTCTCCAGACGATCCTCGAACTGCAGGCGTTCGAGACGCGAGATTTCCATACGGAAGGGTCTGCGGCTTCGGCTCTTCTTATCCAGCAGTGGATGGAAGACATCGGATTGGATACGCAGCTTCAAGAGTTTGTTGCCGATGGCATGACCGTTGTGAATGTGATAGGGACCCTGAATCCGCAAAGCGTCGCTTCTGGCCTTCACCTCGTGGGGGCACACTACGATTCCCGGAACAGATATGTCACCAGCATCGCCGAGGCGGAGAACGAGTCTGCGCCTGGAGCTGACGACAACGCATCCGGCGTGGCCGCGATGCTTGAGGTCGCCTACGTTCTGGCCGGCTGCGAGAGGTTCGAAGCAGCTACGCGGTTCGTCGCCTTCGGAGCGGAGGAGAGGGGCTTCGTGAACGAGAGCGGGCTTGCAGGAAGCTCCGCGTTTGCCCAAGCCGAGGCGAATGAGGAAATCGAGTACGGGGCGACTTTCGTCATGGACATGATAGGGTTTCAGGCGGGGAATGACAGCCGCATGACCATAGTAACCAACGATGAATCGACCACCACCGCACAATCGGTGACCGATGCGGTGGTCGCGTACGACATCGATATACTGGCAGACATCGTTACCGACGAAGAACTCCGATACAGTGATCACGCTTCGTTCTGGGACCACGGATATCCCAGCATTCTGATGATCGAAGAGCTCGACCCGACCACGGATGCTCCCGTCAACCCATACTACCACACGGAATTCGACACTGCCGACAAGCTCTCGAACAAACAGGTGGAAGAGATCACATCCGCCCTGATCGGAGCGCTGCTCGACCTTACCAACTCGGGAGAGGATTCATACTCCTTCCCGTACTCCACTGTGCTGGCGGCAGCGGGTGCGAGCGGGCTGGCGCTTGCCGTGATAGCAGTCGCCAGAAGGAAGAGAAGAGTGGGCTGAGGATGACAGACGAACCAATCAACAGAGCGTACCCGATCCGTCCGTTGGTGGGCGTTGGCGTGGTGACGATTAGAGAGGGCAAGATACTCCTCGTGAAGAGGGCATTCGAACCAGGTGCTGGGAAATGGAGCATACCAGGAGGGCTTGTCGAAATCGGTGAGAAGCTCGCAGAGGCTGGGGTGAGAGAGACCGCGGAGGAGACGGGAATAACGGTACAAGTCCTCGAGATGATAAACGCGTTCGACGTGATAAATGTCGATGACGACGGCAAGGCGAAGTACCACTACGTCCTGGTCGATTTCCTAGCCCGTCCCACAGGCGGGGTCGAGAAGCCCAGCCCCGAAGTGACGGATATGAGATGGGTCGAGTACGACGAGGCGAAGAGCATGGACCTGACTGAGACAACCAGGAGAGCGCTGTCGGAGCTGTTCGGCGGAGCACTCACCTAGACTTCGGTTGGTACCCGCGGCTGATTTGGTGCGGCGCGAGGGGGATCGCCGAGCTTCTCTCACTCCTCGATGTTCTGAGCACCATGACGGGCACATCGACGGATCGGATTATCCTGTCATATACCGCTCCGAACATGGTTCTTTCGAGTGCGCTCTGCTGTCCCGCCCCCATCACCAATAGGTCGCAGTCCTTCGAGTGCTCCAGTACACTGCTGACAAAAGACTTGGAACGGACGGACTTGACCACCGATGGCACGTGGACGCGCTCGCACATCTTCCTCAACCGCTCCGCGTTCCCCCTCACGAGCTCCAGCAGCCTGTCCTCAGTCGTCACCGAAAGGATCTCTATCTCAGCGCCGTACTCCTTCGCTATGGGCAGGGTCAGAAGGAGCGCTTTCCTCGTCTCGAAATACCTTCCGGAAACAAGCACGATACGCTCGGGATTCTTCAGCATCCTCTTGGTCTTGACAATCGCTATGTCACACGGTGCGCGCCTCACCATGACGTCGAGGTTGCGCCCGAGGATGGTTCTACCACGCCTCCGAGTCCCCTTCCAGCCGAGAACAAGCAGGTTAGCGGCGTCGTATCTCGTCTGGTCGAGTATCGCGCCTGCCACGTCGTAAGAAACGGATACGGTTGGATGGACAGTCACGGTCGATGGCGTGACCTTGACAGCCTTCCGGAGTCCGTCCGCAATCTCCGTGACGTAGTCCCTGCTGATCGCCTCCAGAGGCATGGCACGAGGCACCTCGACAATCTTCGTTACGGTCAGATCGCCCTTGAAGTATCTCGCTAGTATGCCTGCGAAGTTCAGCAGGCGCAAGTCGCCGAGATTCTCCAAAGCCAGGAATACTCTGTAACGCTGCGCCTGCTCCTTCGGCAACGGCTGTCGTTGAACCCTCTTCGACTCCACGATGGAGACCGGTATCTCCTCAGGCCTTGCGAAGATGGACAGGGCGAGGCCGACCACGATCCATATCGACGCGATGTACCATGCCTCCGGTATGAACCACCACAGATATGCCGCGATCCCGATTGTGGAGATTATTCCCACGACAGGGAAAAGCGGGAAGAGAGGTGTCTTGAAGCCGATGTCGATTTGCGTCAGCCGGCTTCTGAGCTTGATAGATGCGATGTTCGCGACCGAGAACAGTAAGAGAAACATTATCGAGGTTGCGGCGATTACGACGTCCAGCGGGAAGAACAGTGCCATGAACAACATGAGCGATGATGTGATCAGAATGGCGTAGTGCGGGACCTTTCTTGTTCTGTGAACAGACCCGAACACCCTCGGAAGCGACCTGTCTCTTCCCATCGCGAAGCTGATTCTTGATGAGGAGAACACGGTGGCATTCAGCGCAGCCATCGCAGACAGCAGCGACCCGAAGATGAGCAGAGGTGCTCCAACTGTAGGTATCACCATGCGCGCGGACGAGATGACTGCGTTCTCTCCCTCGTTTCCCACCCATGTCCAGCCGACTTCAGGGTTGGCCAGACAGGCGAAGGCTACGCTCAGGTAGAGCACGGCCACGACCCCGACGGAAATGAATATGGCGCGGGGTATGTTCTTCTTGGGGTTCTTGACCTCCTCGCCACATTGGACAATGATGTCGTACCCTTCGAACGCTATGAACGTGAATCCCATCATCATCAGTATCTTTCCTGTGTCTGTTCCCTCGGGGAAGAAGGGATCGAAGTTGTCCATCAGGTGGATACCATTCACATCGAAGGCGTAGATGACCATGAAGGAGACGAAGAAGGAGACGATGAGTATCTGGACGATGGTGAGGATGTCGCCCATCTTTCCGGTCGCCCCGACGCCAGTGTAGTTCACGAGGACGAAGAACAGGATTGCCAGGACCGCGAAGACCTTGACAATCGTCTCATCGGACATCCCAAGGAAATCGACTCCGAAGGAATGGGAGAACGCGACAATAGCGTAACCGAACCCGAGGCCATAGAAGCTGCAGGCAACCGTGTGCGCGAACCAAGTCATCCACCCAGTCAAGAAAGCGCCAGGATGCCTCAACGTTCTCTTGGCCCATAGATAGCCGCCACCGGCTTCCGGAAACGTTGACCCGAGCTCAGCATAGACCCCCGCGGTGAACAACGTCACGACGACGTTCAGGGCGAAGACGAGGAGAATCGCCGGCCCTACTTCATCGATGGTTATCCCTATGAGCACGAAGATACTCGTGCCTATCATAGCCCCAACACCAATCATAGTCACATCGAAAAGGCCCAGATCGCGCCTGAGAGTGACTTTGACAGGCTGATTGCCTGAGGAAGACATGTCTGGGTCTGTGTGATTAGACGTGGAGGGTATAAGTCTTTGCGAGAATGTTAATAGACACCATTCGCGCACGTCTGGGCTCTGAGGGAGCGGACCTAGCCCCAGCTCGAGGCGCCCCGGCGAGTGCTTTGAAACTTTTGCGACGTTAAATATAATCTTATATGACCCGATGCGCATTCGGCCCTGATGGCGAGCCAGGATTTCGAAGAACTTTCAAAATCCATATTGGACGAGATTCTGAGCTGGGACCCGTCGTTCGCCACGCAACTGGGCTGGCACAAGCATGACCACGAGGTGATGGATCCCCGAAGGGAGGCCTACGAGAGGCAGTGTGGACGTCTCTCAGACTTCATCCGCGTGATGGAGGATTTCGACACAGACTCCCTCTCTGAAGATCAGAAGATAGACCGAGACCTTGCCATCTACCTGTTCAGACTCAGAATATTCGAGATATCGATACTTCGGATTCATGAGCAGATGTCGATTGCCGAGGATGAGATCGGAAGGTCCATGTTCTTCCTCTTCGCCCGTGACAACCTCCCGTTCGAGACGAGGATCGAGGCAATCACATCCCGTTTGGAGAAGACACCGGAATTCCTGGAGAAGGCGAAGACCGCCCTTGTCAACCCGTGCCGTGCCTGGAACGAGGTCTCACTGGAGAGCGGAAGACGTCTCATACCTTTTCTAGAAACTATCAGGGAGGCTGGAGCAGCCATGCTCGAGAACTCGGTCCAGATCATACGTCTCGGCAAGTCGATAGAGGTGGCGACCGAGGCTATCAAATCGTACGAGGACTGGCTCTCCAACGATATTCTCCCGAGATCACAAGAGGCGAGTGCCGTCAGCGTTCAGGACTTCGACGATTACATGCGTATCAAGGAATTCGGGATTGTCCCGGACGACGCGCTTGAAATCGCCGAACTCGGGCTGCTCGCGGCAAACAGACATCGAGCGAAGCTAGCCAAAGCGATTGCGCAATCTGGTCTTCTGAAGGACGCGCTAAGGATGATGAAAGAAGATCATCCGCCCTCGTTCGAGAGTGTGTTGAAATCATACAGAGAGTGGATCGGGAGGGCAAGAGACTTCGTCATCGAAAGACAGCTGGTCACCGTCCCTGAAGGAGAGAAGCTCCTTGTGCTCGAAACCCCCCATTTCATGAGACACTTGGCTCCGTTCGCAGCTCAGTACGAACCCGGCAAGTACTCTAACGACAAGAAGGGGTTGTTCCTCGTAACTCCGGACGAAGAGAACCCCGAGCGACTGAAAGAGCATTGTTCCGCCACCACCGCCAACACCACGGTTCATGAAGGATACCCCGGCCATCACCTCCAAGGAATATGTGGGAACTCGAATCCGTCGCACATAAGGACCCTTTCGTCAGCCGCGTGTTTCGCTGAGGGATGGGCTCTCTACTGCGAGCGACTGATGATATCAGAGGGATTCCAGAACAGCCCCGTGGGGAAGCTCGCACAGCTCAACGACTTGGTCTTCAGGATTGTCCGCGTGACAGCTGACGTGAACATGGCAAGGGGGACCATGACTCCGGAGGACGTCGCAGACATGCTCGCCGCCCAGACCGGCATGGACAGACAGGCGGCGCTGGACGACGCGAAGTCCTCAACATACGCCATGACCTCATACCTGTCGTACTTCATCGGGATGCTGCAACTGCTCCAGCTCAGGGAGGATGTCGAGAAAGCACTGGGAGACAGATTCGACCTCAGGGAATTCCATGACTCACTTCTGAACGCGGGCTGTCTCCCGATGCACTTCATGCGGAGGGTGGAGAGGGTTAGGCTCAAGCGCGATCATGGCGTGGACCTGAGGGACCCTCAGGAGTCGCTTCTGGATTTCACCAAGAGACTGACATCGACACCGGAGCCGTTCTAGTTCTCCTCGCTAATGATATCGACCCACTCCTCTTCGCCGATGCCCTCATCCTCGGGCAGCCATGCTCCAGGCTCATACCTGAGTGACATGTAACTCTGGAGCATCTCGTCGACGCCTTTCAGCGCCTTCTTCGTGCCGTTCCATTGTTCTATTCTTCCCTTGAACCGCTCCTCCACATCACTGAGGAGCATTCTCAGAGCGTCGAACGTGTCCTTGGGAGGCCACCCAGAGTATATCATCGCAAGATAGACGAAACTGCCCTTCTCGATCATCACGTTCTTTTCGCCAATCTCCAGCTTCTTGAGTCCGATCTCACCGGCCTGGAACGAGTCGCGTACGAACTCCTGGACGGCGGTGAACATAGCACTGACCACATCCTTGTCTATGTCGGTGCTCTCCTCGTTCGTCACGATGGATATCAACCTGCCGTCGTTGTGGATGAGGAAGAGGTCCTGAAGTGTGAATGGCCTTGGCAGCCTCCTCGCCAGGAAGTATCCGCCCAGTCCGGCGACCATGAGCACGAGCGGGAATGTGTACGGGTATCCTATCATCTCCGCCCAATCCCTTAGAACGCTGACCGTGAATGTGACCGTGTTCGACTCCGCGCCCTCGGGATCCGTCGCGACCAGAGTCACGGTCACTTCGGACGTGTCCTTCGGCAGGGTCACGTAGAGATACTTCCCCACTACGAAGACCATCGTATCTGGTGATGCATTCACCTTGAGATCGGGGAACGGTGTCTCGCTGTCGTAGAAGTATCCAGATATGTCGAAGCTGCGGCTGCCGCCGGCGCTCTGCACAACGAAGTTCGGAAGAGGGGTGATCACGGGAGCGTCGTTGACCGGGATGACCGTCACGGTCAGGCGCCAGGATGTCCATCCTCCGTGCTCATCGACTGCTCGGAACTCCACGGTTTCGGCCCCGGACCAGTTCGTGGCCGCCGTGAAGTTGACCGTGGAATCGGGGTAGATGCGCACGTTGACGTTGTTGTTCCCCTCGACCATGAAGTTCAGGTTCTGCTCGCCGTCATCTGCGTCGACGAACAGCACGTCCAGGAGGATCGTGTTGTTGAGGTAACCGTCCTCCAGGAACGAGAGGTAATCATAGTAGGGGACCGGCGTTCTCACCTCAGGCGGGATGTTGTCACTGACGACGACGTCGAAGATGCAGAACGTACTGTTGCCCTCAGGGTCAGTCACATCGACGCGGACAGGGACGATGTACGGGTCAGTGAATGGGCCACCCGAATCACTCGCAGGGAAGGTGAGCGCGAACTTCTTCGCGGAATAGGTCACGTTGGGCGTGCTGAAAGCAAACACCAGTTCCTCGAACGAGTGATCTGGATCCGTCACGTACATGGTAGCGTCGAGGTAGTAGGTCTGCTCGTACCGCACATGGACCGTGCCAGGATTCCTTATACTCGGTGGATCGTTGACGGGAATGACCGTCACGGAGATCGTGTCGACTTTGAGCGCGCCGATTGGATCGATTGCGGTGAACGTCCCTTCCGTCGTCCCGGACCACTCGCTGGTCGCGGAGAAGTAGACTTCGTGTGTGTACTCGTCGATTCTGGGCTCATCCACGTTCTGGAAACCGTAGGTGTACACCAGATAATCGTCGTCGATGTCGAAGAAGTAGTCGTCCAGGTCGAAAGCCAGATAGTCAACGTCACCCTCGTAGAACGTGACGTCCGGGAGAGGCTGATTCAATGATGGTGGATTGTCATCGGTCACTCTCACGACAATGTCTATGCTGTCGGAGTTCGTCGAGTCGCAGCCAACGCCCTCAGGGGCATCCGTCACCGTGAGAGTGGAGATCTCGAAGTAGCTGTTCGTCCCGTCCTTCTCCGGGAACAGGAAGGTCCCGATCACCCTGTCGAAGTATATGTTGGTCGGCAGGCTCGAAGTCATCCTGAGGGAACTCTTGTCCGTGTCAACGTCCTTGACGTAGTAGGTGTAATCGAAGTAATACGGCGTTTCGAACGTCACATAGAGCTCAGTCGGTGGGTCGTTCACGAACCTGGGGCGGTCGTTCACAGGTTGAATGCTGACGATCACGTCCTGATATGTCGAGAAGCCATCTGGGTCTCTCACCCAGAGGCGGAATACGTCGTCGCCCCACTTGTCGGGCTGAGTGAGGAACTTCACATATTCCACGGACACCGGGTCATGGGTGATGAAGTACAGTGAGGTGTTCACACCTTCAGTATACCAGCCCAGATCATCAGTCCCATCCGGATGCTGCCAATACGAGTCCAGGTTCACGGTCCAGCTGCTGTCCTCGCTGGCAATCTGGACTGGGATGGTGTTGAGCCACGAGGGACCGTTGAGGGCGTTTATCACGACTACGGCCAGGGTCGCCCTGATGCCGCCCACTGATACCTCAATCACACCTGTCTCGGGGATGTATCCGGCGGTGTAGGTGGCCGAGGAACCCTCCCCGACGAGAGTGCCGGAAGTGTTCGTGCTCCACACAGCGCTGGCGATGTCGACCACGTTCCCGTAGCTGTCGTATCCCACGGCAGTGATGACCTGGGTGACGCCCTCCCGAATCGTCATTGAGCCGCTGGGGGACGTGGCTATCGTGCTCAGAGCGGCTGGATCGACGGCAATGGAGACCGAAACGAAGGCACCTGTCGGAGTGTTCGTGCAGTTGACGAACCCTGAACCGGAGACCGAAGCCTCGAGCGTTGCGCTGAAGCCGTCGGCAACCAAAGCTCCAATGTCGCCATCCAGAGACCACTCCGGAGCCCACGTTGTGTTGATGTGTCCGTACTCATCCCTGCCTACCACGGAGAACTCGTGAAGCTCACCGGCACCCAGTTCCAGGCTCGGACCAGGGGGCGAAATCGCAATGCTCGTCACAGGGCCGCTGCTGACAACGATCGGGGAGCTCCAGCCGTCGTGGGACCCCGATACGGCCCTGATGACGACGGTCTCCTCGGAGAAGTCATAAGTCTGTCCACTGACCACCAGCTGGCCCGCGTCCGAAGGAACCAGCGTAACCGAAGGAATGCCCAGCGAACCGGCGGCGGGAGTCACCATGTCTCCCAGATAAGCCTCCAGCTGGACTGTACCTACCCATTCGGATATCACGAAGTCAGACTCATCGAGTGCGGACAGAGTGAGCGAGAACGTCTCGTTCACCGTGACAGCGGACGGTACATCAAGACCGAAGTGGTCGACCGCAACAACGCTGATGACGGCATCAAGCCAAGACGGGGATCCCTGAGGATCGACTGCGTACACCGTAACCGTTATGGTACCATTCGGGAGCGATTGAAGTGTATGCGTGAACACCTTCCACGAATGATTAGCAGATGGGTCCTCGTCCTCAAGTGTCATGGGAGCGAACGGTCTGATCACCGTACTGTTCCCAGTGTACGCGACCAGGATCATAGGAGTCAAGATCTCGTACGCCCCGAAGGGATTGGAGATGTTCGCCTTGACGACCACGTCTTCTGCGTCGGAGAACAGAGTCCTGGGCGATCCCAACGCATCGGTCGTGGACAGGTTGTCGACCATGATGAAATCTGGCGTCTCCAAGGTTATGTAGGAGTCGAAGCTGTCCTGGTCGTAGAGCACCAGTAACCCATCGTTTACTGAGTCGCCACGCATTATTGTGATTGCGAGATGATGACCTGCCGGAAGGACGTAATCGACACCAGGGACCACAATATCATAGGCCTTGAATTGTGAGTACTGAGGTCCGACCATAGGAACCGTCGCAGTCCCGATTTCAGTCCAAGCGCCAGGATCGTACCAGTCGACAGGATTCATGTCCGAGAAGGTGACGGTGATCAATGAGGCGGATTCGTTGTCCCTTGAGGCGGCCCAGATGTGGGCGGTGACATTTCCATCCAGGTTCACGTCTGAATTCACAGTTGGCCCCAATACCCAGAAATGCCTCCAACGCTCGGACGGCAGGTTCTTCCTGATAGTGACCCCGAAAAGCCCATCCTCGTCGTAATCGAGGGTTCCGGGATTGTAGGGACCCGTCGAGTTCATCCAGTCGTAGTCGGTGGAGCCAAAGGGGTCGCCGTCGTGGAGATAGAACAAGCGTTCGTACGACGGAACTGAATCGGCAGAGGTGATCCCAACCATCCCGTAAGAGAACATGAACATGGATGACACGAGAATGAACGCCAACGCTAATGCTACGACCCTCGCGCGCACGCGGGAACTTTGGCGAGTCATCACCGTCTGCCCCTCTCTCAACCGAACAACCCCTGAGGCATCTGTCAACTATCTTTTATAGCCGACGCTGGGGTTATAAGCGTTCTCAGGCTGTTATCAAATCTGGGAACGGGTTCTGGCCTGGCTATTCGGAACCCAGCTTGGCAGACATGGAGGCGCCGAGGGCTTTGAACATGTTCTCGACGTTCTGCCCGGTCTTGGCACTGGTCAGGAACGCCTTGGCGTTGTACTTGGCGGCCAGTTCCTGGAGGTCGGCCTCCTTCACAACTGCTTCGTTCTCAAGGTCAGCCTTGTTCCCTGCAAACACGATTGGGACGTCGCCAGCCACATCGGTGAGCGCCTTGATCCAGTAGCGAAGCTCCTCAAGCGTCTCCTTGTTGGTGAGGTCGCATACCGCGATAGCCCCGTGAGCTCCGAAGAAGTACGCCTCCCGGAGGAGTTCCCTGAAGCCCTTCTGGCCCATGATATCCCATACGAGCATCATAACCTTAGTCTGGCTCCCGCCATTGTCCACCTCGATTATCTTCTTCGTCACCTTTGTGCCGATAGTCGCGATGTACCGGTCATCGAACACGTCCAGAACGAATCTCTTGATTAGGCTGGTCTTGCCGACCCCAGCGTCGCCAATGAAGCATACCTTGACTTTCATCAGGTCGTCGTCATTCATCAAACAATCCTCCATCCTAGGGCGTGTCGGAGCTCCTTCTATCAGGTGAATAAGCTATGCGCTTTTTAAGCCTTTGGTACTTGCCTGGCCTGCCAGACGAGGCTACCAGTTTCGAAAGACTAGACAAATCAGAGGAGAATAACCACCTACTGACGGACAAGCAATCCCCGCGACCACCGAACTCGCCGACGTTCTTTTATCGGACGGGCTCGCTCACTCTGCCGTGCTCGACTCGACCGCTCTCCTGAACTCCATCGATGAGGCCGTGGAACGCCTTGTTCGCCCACACAGAACCGTGGGCGTCGCATACTCAGGAGGACTGGATAGCTCTGTCATCGCTGCGCTCGCGATGAGGTATACTGAGGTGACCTGCTACTCTGCATGTGTCGGGGAGTCGCACGACGCGGAGCATGTGCGCGCCTTCGCGCGCGCGGATGGGTTCGATGTGAAAATCCTGGAGCTGACTGACGACAACATACCGGAATTGGCACGTCTGGCTAAGTCCGTGCTTCTCACGACTGATCCGGTCAGAATCTCATACACGATTCCCTCGCTCCGGGTAATCGAGGCCGTGGTCGAGCCCGCGGCTCTCGTGGGGAACATCGCTGATGAGATCTTCGCTGGGTACGCGAAGTACGAATCGAGAGATGATGTGCAAGAGCTGATGGCCATTGACTTGAAAAAGGGGCTTAACGAGATTGAACTACTGTCACAATATTCAGAAAAAAGACATACGATTCTGCTGGCGCCCTACGCCGATGCGGAGGTGATCGGGGCGTCTTCGCGGATCGCCATTGAGGACTTACTTGGACCTGAAGGGCGGAAACTGATCCTCAGGGAGTGTGCTAATGCGATGGGGCTTGAGGCGGGAGCTAGGCCGAAGAAGGCGGCTCAATACAGCTCGGGAGTGTCGAAGTCAATGCAGAGACTCGCGAAGGCGGAGGGGAAGACTGTCGGCGAATGGACTGCCGGCATCTGATCCCCTGCCGTGCATTCGCAACCATCTAATATCTGGCGGCAGGTGTGCTTGACGATGGGCTACTTAGAACTCGTGCGGTGGATGTTCAATCTGGAGAGGTTCGGCATCAAGCTCGGTCTTGAGAACATGACCGAGTATCTGTCGAAGATCGAGAACCCGCACAGGCACTTCAAATCGGTCCACGTCGCAGGAACGAACGGCAAAGGCTCAGTCTGTGCCTTCCTGGCGTCAATACTGGAAGAGAGCGGACTGAAGGTCGGGTTGTATACCTCACCACACCTCGTCGATTTCCGTGAACGCATACAGATAGACGGCCGGATGATCTCCGAGGAGGACGTTGTCAGGCTAGGTAACGAGCTGAGGACGACGATGGAGGGCATGGCCAAGGAGAGCAGCGAGAAGCAGCTCACGTTCTTCGAGTTCACAACCGGACTGGCATTCAAGTACTTCAGCGAGCAGTGCGTGGATGTCGCGGTGGTCGAGGTTGGGATGGGGGGACGGCTCGACGCGACGAACGTCGTCTCTCCAGTGGTCTCGGTGATCACCCGCATCGGTCTGGAGCACACCGCCTATCTCGGCAATACGATCGAGGAAGTCGCTAGGGAGAAGGCAGGTATAGTGAAGACGGGGGCTCCTGTCGTATGCTCGGACCGCAGCCCTGAATCACTGAGTGTGATCGCAAGCGCTTGCGCACGTAAGAAGGCGAGACTCATCCTCGTGGGTGGAGACTTCGGGGCCGAGAATGTGGTTGTACAGGCGGATGGCACTTCGTTCGACTACGATGGGCGGACGAGAATCTCCGGGCTGAGCACGCGCCTTATCGGCGCACACCAAGCCGAGAACGCCGCGACGGCGATTGCGGCGACCGAGCAGATGAACGCTGCGGGGTACTCGATATCTGAGACGGACATGAGAGAAGGCGTGGCGAAGACGAAACTGTCGGGACGTATGGAAATCTTGTCTAACGACCCACTCGTGATTCTCGACGGAAGCCACAACCCCGAAGGAGTACGCACGACAGTCTCCGCACTGGACTCACTCGGATTGACACCCCTGACATTCGTTGTGGCATGCATGAACGACAAGGATGGGTCCAGGATGATCGAGGAGCTGGCCCCGTACGCAAGAAGGATGATCATTACGGAAGTGAAGAACGCAAGGTCGATGAAGGCGGCTCAACTGGCGGCTCTCGCGAGGCAGTCGTTTGACGGCAGTATCTCAGTCGAGGAGGATGTGCGTGATGCGGTGGCCCATGCGCTCTCGGGAGCGACTGGAAGGGGGGTGTGCGCGATTGGCTCATTCTATTTGATCGGTGATGTGATGCGGTGTCTGAGAACGCTAGACGTCGACCGGGACGACGAAGTGGACTCACGCAAGGTATAAATGGACTGCCGGTATTCGACCAATCTGCACGATGCGGCTGTAGTGTAGCTGGTTATCACTTGAGCTTGCCAAGCTCAGAACTCGGGTTCAAATCCCGGCGGCCGCACGTCCATTCTTCTGAGTAAAGGCCGTAGGGACGGAAGACTGGCATTCCAACGCAAACGATATCAGGTACGAGGTGTTTCCCGGGTCGTGGGTTGGACATGAGGTGCCGCAAATGTGGGGCAGAGAACATAGCCTCCATGGAGAGTTGCGGTAACTGTGGTACATCTCTGACTCTTTCAGGATTGGAATCTCGTAGAGATGAGGCGGCCTTGCCGTCAAGCCCCCGCGTCGTAAATGAAGGAGGCAGAGCCGGGGCGCGCTCTTCGCAGACCGGCGTGACGCGGCATCCATCGAAGACGCTGCGGGGCAAGATATTGGTGTCCGCCGTAGTCACGGTAGCGCTTGGTTTGATGGATTTGCTCGTCTTCTCCGTGAGTGGGGACGGCATCCCAGTAATGGCCATCTTGATGATAGCTCTTGGCCTAGGTCTAGTCGGCGTGGCCTTTTTCAGCGGAAAACGTGGGTCGAAGATGGCAGATTACACGTGGCAAAGTGGGGACAGGCTTGCACCCATAGCAGTGTCTCGGGGGACAAGCATGGTCGGCCTGTGTACAGCCCCATTCATAATGATTGTCCTTGTTCTCTTGGGTCTTCTCTTCTTCGGCGATGTCACGCAACTAGTATTCATCGCCTCTGGATTATTGGTCTTCGCAGCCCTGTCGGTCGGCCTGCTGAGGTCCAAGGTAATGATCCAGACCAACAGCATTCTCGTCGGGATTCCATCCTCACAGATGATGCTGCGACTGCCTTTCGACAAGACGCGCTCAATCAGATTGCGTGGGAGGATGCTCAGGATCGTCCTTACCGAGAAGATGAGCCCAATATCTTCGACGACTTTCAGATACGTGATACTGGGCGACCCAAAACCCATTGCCGCTGCCATCCAGGCGATTGGTCCGACTCACGGAATGGTCATGACTATCGAGAATGTGGAGCTGGATCCTGGCCTCCTCAAGGCATACATCAAGGCAATTCCGAACAAGGGTGAAGTCATGCCGAAAGGGGAAGGTGGGTACGTGATTGACGAGAAACTACTCTCCCCGCAGAGGTCGTCCTATCCAGAAATTGTCTCTGGGCTCCTCTTCTTCGCCGGCATATCGGCAATCGGGTCCGCGCTTGTGCTCGTTGCTATGAGTGAGGCGGTTTCAGATGCCATCGGCAGACATATTACAATTCTGGAGTGCTGTGCGCTACTCGAGTTCCTCTTTGGTGTCCTAATCATCGCAGGGGCAGTGATGGCCCGCAGGCGAAAGAGATACAAACTCGTCAGAACGAGCGCCATCCTTGCGACTATAAACATCGGAGGACTCATCTCAGTCGTTCTCGGTATCGTCTCGCTCATTCTACTGATGAAGTCGGCGGACGAGTTCGAGGGTTAGTCTCGTGGCTCCCTCCGGAGGAACCCTAATCGATCCGCATGGAGTTCTTGATTGACACCACAGAGAGGGATGGTTGACTATCGCGTGGTTGAATCGCCGAACCCGCATACTCCGGCCATGGGACCGCGCCACAGTCCTCCGCAAAAGGAACGATCGTCAGCCTCTCCGTTCCCTCTGCAGCCTGCCCGGGGCCCACCACGCCCATCTGCCTAGAATGGTCATCATCGCGGGAACGAAGTAAGTCCTCACGACCATCGCGTCGAGCATTATGGCGAACGCCAGCGCGAACCCCATCTGCTTCAGCATCATCGTGCTGGAGATCATCATCGCGCTGAACGCCGAGCCCATTATGACGGCCAGGGCGGTGATGATGCCACCCGTCCAGTCGAGCGACTCTCGGATGGCGTCCTTGTCAGACCGACCCTTGTGTATCTCTTCCCTTATCCTCGTGAGGATGAAGATGTTGTAGTCCATCCCGATGCCCATGAGCATGACGAAGAGTATCAACGGAATGAGCCACAGGATCGACTCGCCGAGGCCGTATCCGAACAGGACCACGGTGGCGGCGAACGCCCACGATATGCTCAACAGGATCGAGAGTATCGCGAAGAGCGACAGCAGAACGGCTCCGAGGACAATCAACAGCACGATGAATATGCCGATCACGACCAGTATCTCCATGGTTCTGAACTGCTCGTCCAGGTCGATCTTGAGGTCGTAGATGACCGCTGTCGACCCGCCGACGAGTATCTCAGCGGAGGAAAGCAGAGGATACTGCGTCATCGTAGCGGCCATCAGGGCCCTCAACTCGGCCACTGTGCCGAGTGAGCGAGAGGCCATCGGGCCTTCCTCGAGGATGACCGTTATCAGGGCGGTCCGATTGTCAATCCCGATGCTCTGGTGCATCAGGAGCTCCTGGCTGGCCCGGGTTTCGGGAGAGAGAGAGCTCAGGTTCCTGTAGTCTATGGGTGCACCGTTCGGGTTCGTCGGACCGACGACCTGCTTGATGTTGTCGAGCGAAGTGATCGCGGCCTCCAGGCCCCCTATCGCATCGAGGGCTTCTATGCTGAAGTTGCCATCAGCGTATATCGCGTCGGCCATCCTGACGACTATCTGAGTCGGCATGATTCTCCCAGCACCGAAGGCGTCGGTCATGGCGATGACGCCCTTGTTGCTCTCCGAGTCGGCGCCCATCCCCTCGATGAAATCGAAGCTGGTTTCCGCGCTGATGAACACGTAAGTCGTCGGCACCGAGACGAGCAGCGCGACCATGATTACCGCCTTCGCGTGTCTTATGGAATAGTCGGCGGCCTTGTAGAAGTAGCCGTGCTCCCCTCTCGTCTTCTTCTCCATTACGCTCCTTGCGAACTTCTTCCAGCGCTCCTTGGTGGTGGGCCAGAATATGCGGTTCCCGAAGACCATCAGGAGGGAGGGAACGAGAGTAAGCGCGACCAACAACGAGACGCCGACAGCCATCCCGATTACGAGGCCCATGGTGCGTATCATGGAGAAATCGGAGATCCCCAACGCCAGGAAGGATATCATGACGGTGGCGCCGCTGGTCGTTATGCTTTCTCCGGCCCAGGTGACGGAGGTACGGACGGCTTCGTCCTTCGACATCCCCTTGATACGCTCTTCACGGTATCGCGCCACTATGAATATCGCATAGTCCGTTCCCACACCCATCAGGATGCTGAACAGCATCGTGACGACGGTGTAGTGGATGTCCGCCACCAACGAGCCGACCAGGAACACGACTGCCTGGCTGACGCCGAGGGCGACCATCACGCTTCCGAGCGGAAGGAACTGAGCAACGACGGATCTGAAGAAGAATCCCATAAGGATGATTATCAGAGCGATCGTGATCGGTTCGATGAGCATCATATCGTCGCCCATTGCGGACTCCATGTCGGCAGTGATGGCCGCGTCCCCTGTGACGAAGAGGTCGTATGAATCAGACAGATACGCGGCCTTCGCGTCGGCGATGATGATCCTAAGCGTCCCGACGTTGTCGACTATGGGTTTGATGTCGCCGATAGCGAACCCGGAGTCCCTCGAGAAGCTCAACACGATGAGCATGGCGCTGTTATCAGGGCTGATGAAACTGGCCAGATACTCCTCCGGGAGGGCTACTGGGTATTCTGGAATGGTACCCGTTCTGACGATCTCGTCGGCCAGGTTCGCGCTCGCAACGGGCGAGTAATCCGGACCGAGCGAGTACACCTCCTCAAGGAAGGACAAGTCCTCGATTCCAGCGAACGAGGCGATCGTCGCCAGGGTGAATGCATGCACCAACGTCTCATTGGAGAACGTCGCGATGTCAAACCACTCGACAACGGCATACATCACCGCCTTCTGGTCGTCCGGGTACGGAAGACCGTTGAGGAACATCGGTGCTGCCGTCAGAATCGCATGGTCCGCCCTCGCCTGCGGGTCCGCGGTCAGGGTGGCGTTCCCAGAGGTAGAGTTCCATGCGTTGGCGAACAGGGAGTAGAACAGGTATGTAGCCTCAGCGGTGGGGACGTCCGCGGTCGACATGAGGACATCCAACTCTCCCAGAGTCAGGGAGTATGCCTCCGCGTCTCTCTCAGGTATGGTCGAGGACGCGTTCGTGAGGTAGATCCAGCTGCTCATATGAATCGAGGGCGCGCCGTAAAGGAGATGCGCAGTCGAGTTGACCAAAGACTCCGTCTCATGGATCATCGGGCCTATTTCGAGGACGGCACCCGTTGTCACGTCCCTGTAGACCGAGTACACGGAAGAGACATCAGACAGGTAGGATAGCGCTTCTGTGCCCGTAACGCTGTCCTCGACGCCGAAACAGAAGTCCCTCGCCTGTTCAGACACCATGTCGGGTCCGACGGCCACGACCATGATGGTGCTGTTGGCCAGAGAGGTGGGGAACTGCTCGTCGATGATGGTCTGAGCTATCAGAGACTCGACATCGCCTTCGACCATCTCGGACTCCTGGTAGACCAAGACATCGTCGATCTTCAGAACCGCAGGGACCGCGTAGAACAGGATGACCAGCCAGATGGCAAGTATCTTCAAGTGATGACGAACGACCGCTCCAGCTACCCTCTCGAATATCATTTCCGATATCTCCAAGTGCAAGTCTCACGCTCATCTCAAACAGGGGATAGGGTCCTCAACAACCCGACCAGAGATATAAGAATTCCGAATGGTGTCGATTTCGAGTGGGGCCCTTCACGAATCAGGACCTAGACGAGTCACCTGCCCCTCAATCGCCTCGGCCAGGTGATCCCCGCAACAGCGCGATCCGATGCGTTCAACCGGGCGGGCGTCGCAGAAACCTATCGATATCTGGACCACCGGTCAAGGAGGTCGCAAATCTCTGCCGAAACCTCCTTCTTCACCACCTCGGCCTTCTCCTGTTCGCGTACGTAGGATATCGCGGAGGAGATTGAAATCCTAGAGGCCTTGGCTATTACGCTGGCAATCACAGTTGATGCGACAGCCTCGTCGATTTCGTAATGGCTCATAATCTCCCTGATGTCGTATCTGAAGGTCGTCACCCTGTTGAGGTTCAACATCGGGGTCCTTTCGCAGCTGGTCGGAGGGCGTTTCCTGAAGTCCTTTCTGCCGCGTTTCTTGAATTTTCCACTCCGCCTCGCCAATGGCACATCTCCGACTGCGCATCCATACATGCCTTGCTACTTAAATGTTGACGGTCGATAGTTATGGCGCATAACATGGTGGTTCGACACCGCGGCTAGCGGGATATCCAGATGATTCGTCGGTGGAATGGAGGCGAGCCAGTTTCACTGGCCTCCACCAGAAAGGAGCACGTATGGCAGAACCACGGTCGATTCGGTTGGTGAGCGAGCAGACTTCCGTGTCCGAAGTCAGGCGACCTATCCCATGAATCGAAGAAAAAGGTATGATGTTAGACGACGCTCGGGGGATACTGGAACTTGGAGGCTTCAACCGTGCCCGGTGGCAAAGGTTCATTGAATCGCATGTTGAAGGAGACCTGCATCAGTGAGGGGGCCGTCGCTTACGGCGTGGCCTCGGCGGTGGATGTGGACAGATTCCCCAGAATCAAAGTGGGGTGGGGCATAGACCGCTATTCCAGGAAGCCGACCTCGATAATGCCGTCCGCGCGGAGCGTGGTGGTGTTCGGAATACCATCCGCCGATGATTCGCACGAAGTAGCTGTGCGCTTGGGGGAGGACGACCATGAGTATCCAGGATACCTACTGCTGAGCCATATCAGGAGAAGTGTGGTCTCCGTTCTGAAAGACAATGGATACGAGTGCGTCCTTCCGAGCGAACGGAACGCCTTGATATCCTACAAGAGAGTCGTGGCGCAGGCCGGCATCGGCGCATTCGGAAAGAACTCTCTCATCATATCTCCAGAGTGGGGCCCCTGGTTGAGGTTCGGTATGGTTCTGACAAACGCGAGCCTGAGACCGGACAGTCCGTTGGAGCAGGACCTCTGTGGCGATTGCGAGAAGTGCATCCAGGCATGCCCGGTCGGCGCATTGAAACCGTACGTCGTGAGTGACAAGAAGTGCCTTGTCGGAGTGGACACCCGTGCCAGAAGCGACGACGAGACCGCTTCGATTCTGAGGGAGTACCAGCCACAGCTCACGAAGAGAAGCCACATGATGTGCACAGCATGCCAGATCGTATGTCCATACACTTCTGACGAGCGACGGAGTAGATCGCATGCGTTCTCTATAGAACGGAGCTGCGAAGATTGTGTATGAGCATGACCACGAGGGAGTCTGGACCGCGTACCCGTGCACCCACATCGGCTAAGCAGTCTTCTGGCTCTTCAGGAACTCCAGGCCATTCTCCGTCGCCGAGTAGTAGACCCGCATCCTGCGCTCGGGCGATCGCTCGTGCTTCTCGACGGCAATGAGACCCAATGCCTCGAGCTCGTTCAGATGTTGATAGACGCTCACGAGGCTCATGCTCCTTCCGAAGTCGTCCGCAAGCCTCCTCCTAATCCTATAGGCGTAGTCTGATCCATGGGAGAGCATCGACAGTATCGCGACCTTCGACTCGCCTATCCGCCTGGCAACCGGGGGTCCTTCGAACCTGGAGATCATGCTACGTGCGACGCGATTCTTCGTCGCGATCTTCCGCGCCATCACGGGGTCCTTCAGGCCGATCCCGGTTATCAGGGTGACAACCGTGTCGGAGCGACTCACCACACCAGAGTCCACGAGTCTTCGCAGGCCGGCGATGGTTGATGCTGAGGCAGGCTCCGCGAATATGCCTTCGTTCCTCGCGAGCAATTTCACCGAATCCAGCATCTCCTTCTCCGTGACGGCGACGGCGTCACCATCCGTCGCCCGTATGGCTTCGACCGCCTCACCGCCCATGCTCGGGCTTTCGACGGCGATATCGCGAGCGAACGAGCTTGAGACTGGCTTTGTGCGCTTGGAAACACCCTTGACGGCGTCCACTATCGGCGAGCAACCGTCAATCTGGACCGCGAGGAATCTGGTATGCACGTCATCCACCAGCCCCAGGTCCTCGATCTCTCGCAGGCCTTTTGCCAACATCGAAAGGTGGACTCCGTTGCCAACGGGGAGCACGATCCAGTCGGGCGTGTTCCAGTCCAACTGGTCCACGACCTCCACAGCGGTTGTCTTCATCCCCTCCAGGAAGAAAGGGTTACTGCCAGTCACCGGATAGAATTCCTCTTCGGATTCGAGAAGGCTGTCAAGGGCCTTCGCCTTGTCGAAGCTCGGTACGATCTCTGATCCATAGGCCACGACCTGGTAGAGTTTCCCCAGATCTATCTCGCCTGGGAGGTAGGCTCTGGATCGTAGGCCGCCTCTCGCACAGTACGCTGCCAGACTCGAGGCGAGGTTCCCGGACCAAGCGCACGCCGCTGCCCTGCAATCTAACGCCTTGACCCTTGATACCTCGACCGCCATCCCCCTGTCGAGGAACGATCCAGATGGGTTCGTCGTCTCGTCCTTGATGAAGAGTCTTCTCATCCCCAGGATCTGTGCTAGAGATTCCGACCTGAGAAGGTTAGTCCATCCCTCTCCGAGCGAGAGCATGCTATTCGGGCTCATGACCGGGAGCATGTCCTGATACTTCCACATCCCTCTCAGTCTTGAAGCCCTGAGGTGCGGACGGGTCACAGCGGTCCTCATCGCCTCCGCGTCCATGGAGACCTCCAACCTCCCCCCACATCTGCGGCAGGCTGGCGCGGGAGAGTCGATTGCAGAAGGCTTTCCGCATTTCGAGCAACTGATCCCTTCGAAATTCCGTTTCGCTGATAGCCCCCCATGCATAGGCTCTTTCAGCGATAGATAAGGCTTACCTTATGTATTCACCGGTCGGGAGCCTCCCAGCGGCATATATACTCGCAGCTGGATTGAGATACAGGAGGTGTCAGGAATGGACGTGTTCGACGCGGTACGAGCGAGGAGGTCAGTGAGAGGTTATTCATCGACCCCGGTTCCGAACGAGAAGTTGGACAGGGTCATAGAGTCTGGGAGGCTTGCGCCTTCGGCCATGAACCTTCAACCATGGCATTTCATAATCGTGAAGGGCGCAGAAAAACGAGAGAGGATGTCCAAGGCGAGGTACGCCAAGTTCCTGAAGGAGTCGCCGGTCGTCATAGTGGGGTGCGGCGACAGGAAGGCGTCTCCGAAGTGGTTCGCCATCGACACCACCATCGCACTACAGAACATGGTATTGACCGCTACGAGCGAAGGCCTTGGCACCTGCTGGATAGGCAGTTTCGACGAGGACATGATCAGGAAGCTGCTGAAGATCCCGGAGCACCTGGCAATCGTCGCACTACTGGCGGTCGGCTACCCGAGGAAGAAACTCGACCTCGCAGCGACGATGATCAAGTCGAGCAGCCGCAAACCAGCGAAGGAGATCGTCAGTGTCGAGGAGTACGGAGCCAAGAACGAGCGTTGACCCCGCTCATTCCTTTCGCAGGAGAACTCGCAGGACATCTCGTTTGCCAGCGACGGTCCCGTAGGTCACGCGCCTCAGGGAACCCAGTTCCGAGACAAGCTGGAGGTCGCGAAAGAGAGAGTGTACCTCCCCCTCCTGGAAATAGTGGGTGGTGATGCCGTCACCTCTCCTGAAGGAGAAGGCCTCCACCTCGTCTCCCTCTCCGAAGCGGAGGTCCCCACGACCGAAGACTTCGACGAAGACGTGGCCGCCCCGCTTGACGGTGCACGATATCAGCCCGGCGGCCTGTTTCCGCTCCTCGCTGTGAAGGTGCGAGAGCGTGTGCACGCACGAAACGAGGTCGAACTTTTCTTCGGAAAATGGAAGATGTATGATATCACATTCTACCAGATTCACATCAATATCCCGGCCTCTTTGATTGCGCAGTTTCAGGAGAGCCTCACGCGAGAAATCGCAGCCCACGACATCGCTCAGACGGGCCAACGCCTCCGTCATCTTGCCGTCGCCGCATCCTGCATCCAATACCAAGGAGTCCTTTCTGAGCAAGTGCCTCAGCTTTGATATCTCGCCCGAGCCACCATACTGCAGCCCCCTCTTGGAATACAGCCTCTGCCAAGACTCCCTGGCAACCGCGATCCTGCTGACCATTTGACACTCCCGTCCCCGCACGCTTCTGCAAACCAAGATAGCATCACATGGATTAAAATACTACAAGGGACTAACTCGTCGAAAAGCGTTGTTAAGACGGAAGATTGAGACATATGCAGTTCATTAACATAGTGAAGGACTCAGGGATACTCAAAGCGATATCCGAATTGGGATGGGAGGAACCCACCCCAGTACAGGAGCAGGGAATACCCCTCGCGAGCGGGGGTACGGACCTCATGGCCCAGGCCCAGACAGGGACCGGAAAGACGGGCGCATTCGCCATACCGATCATAAGCAGGATGAAGAAGCTCGGGAAGATCCAATGCCTGATACTCGTCCCGACGCGTGAGCTGGCAGTGCAGGTGGCCGAGGATTTCCAGGAACTCTCGAAGTTCACCGGGCATGTCGCGACTGCGATATACGGGGGCCAGTCGATAAACGTACAGGTAAACAAGCTAAGAAAGGGCGTCGACTGTGTAGTAGGCACACCCGGAAGGGTCATGGATCTCATGAGAAGGGGGGAGCTCTCCTTCGATAAGGTGAACCACTTGGTCCTGGATGAAGCGGACAGGATGCTGGACATGGGATTCATAGACGACATCGAATGGATCCTACGAAGGGTTCCGAAGGACAGGCAGACGATGTTGTTCTCAGCGACCCTCCCTGAACAGATCAGGGACCTTGCCAAGCGATACATGCGGAATCCGCGCGAGATCATAGTCAGCCAGGACACGCTCACCGTGCCCAATGCAGAGCAGGTGTACATCAACGTGGGTAGAAGGAACAAGCTCTGGGCGCTGTGCAGGATCATGGACACCGAGAAGCCGACCAGGGCGATGGTATTCTGCTCCACAAAGAGGATGGTGGATATTCTCACAGGGAAGCTCAGGGGCTACGGGTACAAGGCAGAGGGCATCCATGGCGACCTCACCCAGGCGGCGAGGGACAGGGTCATGAACGGGTTCCGTTCCTCCAGGGTCAACATACTGATAGCCACGGACGTGGCTGCCAGGGGCCTTGACATCGATGATGTGACGCACGTCGTTAACTACGACATACCCGAGAATCCCGAGGACTACGTGCATAGAATCGGCCGCACAGCCCGTGCGGGAAAGGAGGGGCGAGCGATCACCTTCGTAGCGAAGGAGGAGCAGCACCTCGTGAAGGCGATCGAGGACTTCGGCAGGACGCACATCGAGGAGGACGATGTCCCTGAATCCAAGGGAAGAGACACCGTCAGGAAGCAGGTGGATTTCGACGAGTTCGCGGATCACTTCGGAATGGTTCTGTTCGAGCTGAACCTCGGGAAGAAAGACGGGATAGACATGGCAGGACTCCTGCGATTCATGGAAAGGAAGGCCGGCATCAGAGAGGACCTGGTGGGCAGGATCGACATAGACGAAGCGTCGACGAGGATCGAGATCCACATGAGCGTGGCGTTCCGTGCGATCAGGGACCTGCCAAGGCTCAGGGTGAACAACAAGCGGGTGGACATCCGCCCCGTGAGAAACCGGTCTAGGCGTTGACTGCGCGGTTTATCTCCTCAGCCTTGATGTGGCCCGCGACCTTCACATGGCAGTCCTTGATGCCCTCGACCATAAGCACGGCCTCACGTATGGATCTCGCGAGTTCCACTCCGACAGGGCAGAACGGGCTCGTGGGTATGAAGGTCAGTCTCACAGATTCGCCTCCAGCCTCCAGTTCGGATATGAGCCCCATATCATAGACACTCATCCCGGTGTGTGGGTCGATAACGGTCCTGAGGGCAGAGATGATTGCGTCCTTCTGGTCCATGTCCAGGATGGCATCAACGACAGAGTATTATAACCTGCCGAACCAGTGTTCCGAAGGACTCGGTTCTACAGGTAGACGAGCACGGACATCCCGTCGACGGATAGGTGCTCGAGCTCGCCCTTGTCTGATTCGAGCCGCTTCTCAAGCACATAATGCTCGGGCCGGAGCTCTACCTTGCGGCCGTCCGCGAGCCCGAGTCCGATGACGCCGTCTCTGATCTCGAGCTCTGAGGGGTCGGCCGATGCTAGCAGGTTGCATATCTCCTTCGCATCCGACCTGAACGCGGGACCCAGGCGACTGTGCACGGGCCGGAACTTCACAATGGTCTCCTTCAGCGGCACCTCAGCCCTCACCTCGAGTTCGCCCGCCTTGACCGTGGCCCTGACATCCTCCTCCGACCCGGCCATGACCTCGGACGCGGACTCTCCGACGATCTCGACCCTCGAGATCCCCGAGTTGAGCGAGATACCCTTGGAGGCCTTCCACGACCGGATTCCAGCTACTATCGCCTTGATGCAGTCGCCGTTGCGCTCGGCGACCTCGTCCGCCTCCGGGGCCTCCGGCCACTCCGACACATGGACACTCACCGGTTCCTCGAACTTCTTGAACGACAGCTGGTACGCGTCCTCGGCAACATGTGGGAGGAAGACCGAGACCATCTTGAGCAGCCCGAGTGCGACCGTGTAGAGGGCGTATCTGGCACCTTCGTCCTTCTCGGAGTATGCCCTGTGCTTGACGAGTTCGACGTAATGGTCGGCGAACTCGTGCCACAGGAAATCCTGGATGAGGGCCATGGACCTGTCGAACTGATACTCGTCGTTCCTAGCCTCCACTTCACGCACGAGGTTCCCGAACAGGCTCAACACCCATGAGTCGATCGGGTGCATGCTCGGAGGCGGCTCGGGCTTCGAGGCGCATGCCGAGTCGACCATTCGCATGACATTCCACACCTTCACCGCCAGACGGTTCCCCCTCACGAGTTCCTGCTCCTTGAACGCGTGGTCCATGCCAAGCGAGCAGGTCGCCGCGTAGTACCTCATCGCATCCCCGCCGTACTTCTCCAGAAGAGGCATGGGGTCGATGACGTTGCCCGAGGATGTATGCATCGGGCGCCCGTCCGGGGCCATGATGAACCCGTGTATCATCACATCCTTCCATGGCTTCTCGTCGACTAGGAGCATCTCGCGGAGTATCGTGTAAAACGCCCATGTGCGTATGATATCATGACTCTGAGGTCTGAGCGTCATCGGGAAGAGCCTCCCGAACAGCTCAGGGTCCCGGTCCCAGAACGAGTTGTACAACGGGGAGATGCTCGAGTCCATCCATGTGTCGAACACGTCCGTCGAGCCGACATATCTGCCCCCGCACGTTCCGCACTTGTCCAACCGGGCGGGGGTCGCCGTGGGGTCGACATAGCATTCGCTCTCCTCCGCAACCAGGACGCTCCCGCAATCCTCGCACTCCCACAGAGGTATAGCCGTGGCGAAATAACGCTGCCGCGACACGACCCAATCCCATGCGAGCGAGTCGATCCAGTTCTGGATGCGGACCTTCATGAACTCGGGGTGCCAGTCGATCTGATCGACCATCTTATGGATACGGTCCTTGAACTCGATCGTCTTGACGAACCACTGCGGGACCTTCAGGAACTCTATCGGCGTGTGACACCTCCAGCACATTCCCACGTTCTGATCGGTATCCTCCTGCTTAGTAAGCAGGCCGACAGTCCTCATGTTCTCGATGATGCGGTCCCTGGCCTCCATCACCGTCATCCCTTCGAACTCGCCGGCCACCGAGGTCATCCGGCCTGATTCGTCGATCCCCTTCTCGAGCTGCAGGCCGTACTTCATGATCCACTCGAGGTCGTCCTTGTCGCCGATCGAACATATCATCACGACGCCCGTGCCGAAGTCCGGATCCACCTTCGGATCGGCCACGACTTCCACCCGCCGGTCGAACACGGGAGTCACGAGCTCTCTGCCCACCAGGGACGACTTCGCCTCGTCATCGGGGTGGACGGCGACGAGCAGGCACGTGCACAAAAGCTCTGGGCGAGTCGTTGCTATGGGAACCTCCTCGCCGGTCTCGGCATCCCTGAAACGGATGTAGTTCAGCTTGGTCATCCTGTGCTCGTAGTCCACCTCGGCGTCCGCAAGCGCGGTTCCACACCGGGTGCACCAGTTCACCGGGAAATGGCCCTTGTACACCAATCCCTTCTCGTACATCCTTATGAACGAGACCTGAGTGAGCCTTCTGTAGTACTCTGCATCCGTCTGATAGTAGATGCTCGGGTCCATGCTCTCGCCAAGCATCTCGAACTGCCGGGTCATCTCGCCGATGTAGTTCTCGGCGAACTCATGGCACATCCTGATGAAATCCTGCCTGGGCACATCGGACGCCCTGATCCCCTTCACTCGTTCCACGCGGACCTCGACAGGCGTGCCGTTGACGTCGAAGCAGAGCGGGAAGAACACGTTGTATCCCCTGATCCGCTTGTATCGCGCGGCGAAATCGATGGCCGTGTACCCGTAGGCGTGGCCGAGGTGGAGGTTGCCGGAGGCGAACCTGGGAGGGTTGTCTATGCTGAATATCTCCTTGTCGGAGGAGGGGTCGAACCGATGTATCTCCCACTCCTTCCACTTGGCCTGCCACTTGGGCTCACTCTCTCTCCAGTCGTATTGGGGCATGACTTCCTCCAAGAACGGGTTGGCGTAGATAAAACTTCTTTCCCAGCGGGCGGCGGACCGGGCGTTCAGACCTTGCGCCGCCTCCTGAGGACGTTAGCTACGATCAGGTCTTCGGCCTCGCGTGTCATCGGACCAGTCCAATCCTCCAGATCGAATACGCCTCGGCCGACGCACTTCACCAGCACGGCCATCTGATGCGGACAGAAGTACCCCTTCTCCCTGCATTCGAGGCACTCGCAGGTCGTGGCGACGTCCTCCGTCGTCTGGTTCACGAACCTGACGTTGTAGACCTCGTAACCGTCGGACCGTCTGAGCGTGAATGTGGCGTTCACCATCGCTTCGTCGCACTCGGGGTCGATCTGGACTATGCTCTTGCTCGCGGACCACTTGATGGCCTTGGCCATGTTCTCAATGAAGTAGATATCCTCCTGCAGCTTACAGAACTCCCCCAGGGCACGCGCGTCCGCCAGATCCAGGAGGTGCCGGACCAGGTCGTCCTTGGGAAGGCCGGAATAACCTTCGATGTCCTGGGCCTCACACAGGTTCCTGAGGCTCTGGACGGTCAGTCGCGAAAGCCTGAGTTCAAGCGGTACTTCCTCGTTCACCGTTATCCCATCCCCGATGCGACGTCATAATCTCGGACAACCGAGTTAAATGTAACTGCCCCAAGAGGCCCTATAATGTGTGATGCGTGGGCGCCTTCTTCCTCTGGAACACCAGGATGTGGTCCCTTTCGATGCGGCTGTTGTTCCACCTCGGGATATCAAGATGTCTGTTGATCACGTCGTACGCGTAGACCGCCTTCACCTCGAAACCGGACCTCATGGCTATCCTCGCGAGGATCGCATATGTCGGGACCCTCACCCTCCTCAATGTGTTCTCACCCGCGACCATGCAGTACTTGCCGTTGCGCTTAAGCACCCTGTTCATCTCGGCGAAGTTGCGCCTCATGTCGTCGAAGTACTTGTGGACGATGTACGCGCTCTTCTTCTCCTTCTCGATGAGCCCGCTGAACACCCGCCCAAGCTCGGGGATGTCGGTCTTCGGCTTCCACGGACGGTACTCGTCAACATATGCTCTCGAGGTCCCGACGATCTGTCCGTCCAGCTTGGCCATATCGTCGATCATTCCAAGCCAGTGCATCTCCAGCTTGTGCACACTGACATAGTGTACTGCGCTCGCGTACGGAGGAGACGTTATCGCCAGGTCCACCTCCGAATCATCCAGCTGTATCTCCTTGGCGTCCTTGCCGATTATCTTCACGATGGGTACGGTCCTGTAGCCCTCTTCGACGTCCTGGGATATGCGCCAAAGCTCCTCCGCGTCGATGAGTTTGTTGCGGACGGTGTTCTCGAACTTGCCTATGGAGTCGAACGAGGTCTTGCCTTGCTCGTCCAGCTTCTTCCGGAAGCTCGTGACCTCAGGTATCAGTGAATCGGCGTCAGAGTTGGACATCTTGCGGATGATCGACGAGAAGCATATCTTGAAGAAATCCTGGTAGTCGCCTTTCCGCATCCTCCACACGTGCTTCTTTATCCTAGCGAGGTCGGCCAGGACTTCCGGCCTGAACCAGTGGTCCCTGTTCGGAATCTCAGGTATCCACCCGCTGTTGTCGTCCTCGTCCGCCTTTATGCGGGCGAACAGATGATTCGCCAGGGAGTCGAGGTGGCCAGGGTTCAAGGGCGTTATCTTGACCTTCGCGATCATCCTGGCGAGCGGATGGACGTCCACGCCGTAGGAGTTGCGGCCAAGGATGTAGGACTCTAGGAGGGTCGTCCCGGAACCCATGAATGGGTCGAGCACGTCGTCGCCTACCCGCGAGTACGACTCGAGGCAGAACCGAGGTATCTGTGGTATGAACTTGGCAGGGTATCGATGTATCCCGTGCGTGGCGTAGCTGACCTGCTTGCCTATGTACTTGCCCAGCACCTCGGATAGGTCGGTCGGCCTGGGCAGCCAGCGCATGTCCCCTGAGTCCCTCGACGATGACAAGGACATTTTGTTCCGTGATCTCCTCTCTTACGCCTACGCTACATGCTCGCGAGCGATTGCGGCGAGCGGCCTTCGATCATGTTGCGCACTGCGCAAATGACGTCGTCCAGCTTGACCCGGACCTGCTCCGCGCTGTCCCGGTCCCTTATCGTGACCTTTCCGTCATCCTTGGTATCGTAGTCAACAGTCAGGCAACAGGGAGTGCCGACCTCGTCCATCCTGGCGTACCTACGACCTATCGAGCCCGAATCGTCGTAGTACGCTACCACGCCTTCGCCCACGAGCGAGTCGTACAGTCGACGGGCGATATCGTCCAAGCCGTCGCGAGCCATGAGAGGGAAGACGCCGACCTTGATCGGAGCCACCAAGCCCCTCAGCGAGAGGGTGACATGATCGTCTCTTACGCGGTAGGCGTGTTCGAGCAGTGTGTAGATTATCCTGTCCACCCCGTACGCGGGCTCGATCACATGGGGGACGAACTTGTCGCCTGATGTCTTCTCTGTCACGACCGCGACCTCGTAGCACGTCGAGGGCACCTCTACCCTGCGCCCGTCATGCTCGACCTCCACGGAGTCCCTGTCGCGGACCGCGTCGGGGGGGAGCCGGGCGACGGCCCCTGCAAGGGCTTTCGTGTCGCCTCTGAACAGCTTACCCATCACGTCGTACTTCGGTCGGACGACCTCCTTCGTGACCTCCTTTGGCTCGTCGAACAGCTCGAAGGCCGTCAGGTCGGCTCCCGAGTGCTTCAGATGCGCCTGCACGTCGTAGCACCCACGATCGGCAACACCGACCAGCTCGACCCAACCGTAACCGGTCTCCGCCTCGAGGTCCCAGCAGTCAGTGGCATAGTGCGCCATCTCGTCCTTCTCGTGCTGACGGAAGCGCATCCGAGCAGGGTCCACGCCAACATCCACCGCGAACCTCTGCGTCAGCCACATGAAGTAGGCGAGCGCCTCGTTCGCGATCGTCCCGGAGGAGACCGCGTCCGTGAGGCTCATCTCGGTCGGCGGGCAGTTGTCGGGTACGAGCGACAGCACCTCGGTCTTGACATCCCCATACCTCGGCCATGTCTTCCTATCGGGATGGAAGAACACCTCGGCCTCCATCTGGTTGAACTCTCTGAGCCTCAGCAGCCCCTGCCTCGGGGATATCTCATTCCTGAACGAACGGCCGATCTGTACCGCACCGACCGGGAGCTTCTCCCTGCCGAACCGGTAGATCTGAGAGAAGTTCACGAACATGCCCTGGGCGGTCTCAGGCCGCAGGTACCCGACTTTGGCGGAGCCCGCGCCCACCGATGTCCTGAACATGAGATTGAAGCGCTTCGGAGCTGAGATCTCTCCTTTGCACGCGGGGCACATCACATCGTTCTCCCTCAGAAGGTCTCCCAGCTCCTCCTCCTTGAGCGCGGCCGGGTTGTCGCAGAGGCCCTCCGCGAGATGGTCCGCATGGTAGGTCTCCCCACACCGGGTACATTCGACGTACATGTCGGCGAACGTGTCCAGGTGGCCGGAGGCTTTGAACACGGGCTCAGGGGCGATCACAGGACTCACGATCTCCTGAAGACCCTCCTCCAGCACGTGCAACCGCCTCCAATGCGACTCGATGTTGGTCTTCATGGCGGCGCCGAGAGGGCCGTAGTCGTAGAATCCCGCCGACCCTCCGTAGATGTCGTACGCTGGCCATAGGAAACCTCTGCGCTTGCAGAGAGACAGTAGCTCCTGGGGGTCGTCCATCTCAAATCACTTGATGAGCGTAGATATGACATCTGTATCATAAATCATCGCTACAAGGTTGTCCTTGGAATCCCTTACTGGGAGCTGGCCGAAGTCGTGCTTGCGCATCGTCTTGGCGGCATCGGCCACGAGCGTCTTCTTGAACACGGTGACAGGGCTCTGGATCATTATGTCCTTCACGGTGAGCTTGGGAAGGTTCACCTTCGAAACCTCGTACCAGAGCTTCATGACGTTCCTGATGCCCTCCCAGTTCCAGTTGTCAGCGCCGTTGTTCAGCCCCAAGTCGCTCATCACAACCGTGTTGTCGACGACGCTCTGGTTGAAGATGTCCCGGTCCGTGATTATCCCGACGAGCTTGGCGTCGTCGTCCATGACAGGGAGCGCATTGACCTTCGCCGCCCGGAACGTGGCGAGTGCGACGACCAGGGGGGCGCCAGAGTAGACGGGTATGCAGGGTGAGCGCACGATGTTCTCGACGGTGACCTCAGGGTTCTCCCTCTCGACCACTATCAAGAGATCGGTAGGGGTTATGATGCCCACCAGCTTATCCTTCTCAACGACCGGCAGATGGCTCAGGTTCCGCTCCACCATGACCTTGGCGGCGTCCTTGACGTCCGCCTTCGGGGCTATCGTCGGGTAGTCCCGCTTCATCACGAGCGCGAGCTGCTCCTCTTCGGGCTTGGAGAAGATATCCTGGCGTGTGACGAAGCCAGCAAGGGTTCCATCGGAGGATTTGACAACGGGCATTCCGGTCTTGTTACTCTTCACGAGCTTCTTGAGCACCTCAGTCCTGGTACCCGGAAGCTCGGCTACTATTGGATTCTCTGTCATTATGTCCTTGACCTTCATCCGAAAGTCACCTCCTCTTGCTCCTGACGACGAGCACTGGGCACGGAGCGTATCGCGTCACCCGTTCGGCCACGCTTCCCATGAACAGCTTCGAGAGAGCTGAGCGCCCCAGCGTCCCGAGGACGACGAGGTCGAAGTCCGCGGACGTCTCGACGATCTTCCTTGTTGGGGAGCCTTCGATGATCAAAGGCGTGACCTTCACACCCATCGCCTCGCCCTCCTTGACGACATCCTCCACCGCCCGCTTGCCCTCGTTCTCGAGCAATGAGTAGACGCTGACGATCGAGGAATCCATCGGGAAGCTGACGAACGACGTCTGGTCCACAACATAGAGGGCGGTCACCTCCGCTCCCAGCACCTTGGCGAGGTGAAGGCCTTGCGAGACGGCCTCCTTCGTGTAGTCGGAGCCGTCGGTCGCGATAAGGACCCTCCTCATGCTGTTCAGATACTCACCCTCCTTACCGTGCCGTCCTGTATCACAGCTGAGACTTCCGCAGACCCGCCCGAAGACACCAATTCGAGAAGTGGATCCCCACCCTGGACGTCTATCACCACGAGGTCGTCGGATATGCTCAATTCCGTAGTTATCTTGCGCTTCGGATTTAATACTTTGTGCCCAGAATACGTTGCCAGGCGAACCGCGTCGAACTTGGACAGGCCACCTGCGGAAGCGCCGAGACGGTAGGCGGCGCGTATCTCGGACATCATGTCCGGCTCGCATATCATCGCGTTGTCGGTCCCGAGGGCGACGGATACGCCGAGCCTTAGAAGCCTGGGGATGTCCAGCGACAACCCGAACGTCTCGTTAGACCTGGGACACACGATTATCGGGATCCGCTTGTTGGCACATGCTGCGATGTCGTCCTCCGATGCCGCCGTCATATGCACCAGGAAATCGGGCTCCAGACGGAGAATCGCTTCGATGTCCTCCCTCCGAGACTCGCTCGCGTGCAGCGCGAACACCTTGTCGGCACGCTTGCACAGGTTCGAGGCCGTCTCCAGCAGATCCAGAGGCCAATCGGATATCGAGCTGAAGGCTAGGCCGTCGCATTGTCCGATCAGGGCGCTGAGGTCGTCATTCGTGCAGGACGAGTCCGCCGGGCGACCCAGCACGACTCCTCCGACACTAGCGTCAATCGTCGCGTCCCTCAGGCAGGATATCCCCCGCAGGCCCTCCTCCCGGAAGTCGATGAAGCTGGTCGTCCCCGTTCTCCACATCAGGTCCAGGGACGATCCCATGCCGGAACGCTTCTCCTCGTCGGTCGCGGAGGCCAGCGCACGGTGCTTGTAGCCACCTGGGCCGACTATCTCCTCGACGGACCCCTTGGGCGCGGGATAGGCGAAGGCGTCTCCCAGGTGGGTGTGTGCGTTCACGAAGGCGGGGAGCACGACGGAGCGCGTGGACACCGGCGGAGGGGTTTCCAACAGGAGTTCCTCTGCGAGGCCATCCCTCGACCTCACGCATCCGCTGACGAGGCCGCCCTGCGTGAACACCCAATTGCCCAGGTACTCCTCAGCCATGATTTCCGGACAACATGGCAGGCCCGCATCTAAATAGTTGCCCATCGAGAGGAATGTCGCCGGGGAACACCGCGAATGGCATGTGTTTCGAAAATCCATTCAGAGACTTCTGATTTGGTCAAGAAGGTATATATGGGGGGAGACAATCCCCGAACCAACCGTACGACGGAGGTTATCCAGATGGTTGCCAAGATCAACAAGGACGAATGTGTCGCTTGCGGCGCTTGCGTCGATGTCTGCCCAGAGGATGCGATTACCTGCGACGACGTGGCGGTCGTCGACGAGGAGAAGTGTCTTGACTGCGGCGCATGCGTGGACGAGTGCCCGAACAACGCGATAACGATGGAATAGACTCCCATAAACCGCGTGGCTGGCCATGGGGTCCCGACGGACGGGGACCCCCCTAGAAACCCCTTCATTCAGTGATTCTCCGCGATCTCCTTCTGGCAAGCTTGAAATAGGTTCAGTCTACTGCCTAAGGCCGGTGAGCTGACGACTTCCTGGCTGGTAATGGCAGTCATCATCGTGCTTGTCGCTTTCATACCCTCGATACTCTACCTCGTATGGATACGCAACACCGAGAAGCTCTCGCGCGAGCCGTACGGGAGGTTGCTGAGGATATTCTTCTTCGGGGCCATCGTCTCCGTGCTCATAGCAGTCGTGTTCGAGGTCATCCTCACCATAGCATTCAGCCAGAACATCGAGAGGGTGTACCAGTACCTCGGAGAGAACCCCAGCCTGTCGACGATAGTACTGGCCTGCGTGATCGCACCCTTCGTGGAAGAGGCCACGAAGGGTCTGGGCGTCCTGCGTGCCAGGAGGTTCCTGACGGAACTGGAGAACGGCATAGTCTACGGGGCAGCGGTCGGGCTCGGTTTCGCCGCGACAGAGAACCTGCTCTACGAGAACGCTGCCCTGATAGAGGGGGGAACGCAGGCGTTCATAGCCACGGCCGTGATAAGGAGCATATCCTCCGCGCTGTTGCACGCGACATCCTCGGCGGTCATGGGCCTTGGGATCGCCAGGAAGACCCTCAGGATGGGTGGCTGGGGGATGTACTACCTCGCCGCCGTCGCGATGCACAGCCTGTTCAACTTCGCAGCTTCCTTCGGCGTCCTCTACGAGGGAGATGTCGGAGAGATTGCATACACCATCGGTCTTGCGGCTGCCCTGATGATCGTGTTCGTCGGTGTCTCCGCCATGCGGTCAAGGATAAGGACCCTGGACCAAGGGCATATGAGAAGGGCCAGGAAGATCGTCTGAGAGTGGCAACCCCGCTTCCTGAAAAGAAATATGAGGGAGATGCTGCGATTGCCCCCCGTTGAGGTTCAGAGCGTTCATATCTGCCGATATCTCGCCGAGCGATTCACTCGTGACCCTACTGGAACAGCTCAGAGAGACTCGAGCGGACCTCAAGGTGGTCAGACCCACCAACCTGCACTTCACGCTGAAGTTCCTCGGTGACACGGAGGAAGAGCTGGTCGGCGAGATCGCGGACAGGATGCGCGAGTCCGTGGAAGGGACCAAGGCATTCACGGTCAAGCTCGAAGGGATCGGAGCCTTCCCTTCCATGTCTAACATTCGGGTGATATGGGTAGGGATCGACGACGGCAGGCATCTGTCCGGGATCGCGACTCGGCTCGATTCATCATTGGAGAAGATCGGGTTGGCACGAGACCGCAAGGGGTTCAAACCCCATCTGACGGTGGCCCGGGCGAGAAGCGGCAGGGGACTGGATATCGTTCAGGAACTGATCGTGGCAAACGCGGCTACTGACTTCGGAGTTTACGCCATAGACGAGATAGTGCTGAAGAAGAGCGTCCTCACCCCTCAGGGGCCTCGATACTCGAACATCACAGAAGTCATGCTGGCCAAGGACTGAAACGGCCCGAGCCGGCGTTCCTATTCTCTCGGGGTCAGGTCAAGGGCACGGTCCAGCAGTTCCAGCAGGTCGATGACCTTCACGGACTCCCCGCCGGACTGGCAGTCTCTCAGGTTCTGCACGCACCAGGGACAGGCCGTGAGGATCGTGTCGGCACCGACGGACTCCGCATGGCCGATACGGGTTCGTGCGATTGCGACCGAGAGTTCCGGGAAGCCGCTCTTCACGCCGGAACCTGCCCCACAGCACCGACTTTCGGCCCGGGAACGCACCATCTCGACCGGCGGCCCACCGAGGGCTGCTTCGGTCAACCTCCTGGGGGCGTCGAAGACTCCGCGTTCACGGCCGAGGTCACATGGGTCGTGATAGGTGAAAACCCCCGGAAGGTCCAGCCCTGTCAGCGGGAGTCTGGTCAGGCGCGCATCAAGGAACTCTGTGATGTGCAGCACATCCACCCCGTGCCTCCTCCTGAGGTCTTCGCAGGAGTACAGAGCGGAGTAGCACCCCGGGCAGGAGACCACGACGGTCTTCGCACCAGCGGAAGAGAAGGCATCGAAGCAGGCTTCGGCCTTGTCCCTCGCCAGGCGCACATCCCCGATCTTCTTCGCCGTGGAACCGCAACAGCTCTCTGAGATCCCGAGATACGCTGGCTCCTCACCGGTCGCTCTGAGCAACCGGACAGCGCATCTCGCCGTCTCGGGATGGAGGAGCGATGTCGAGCATCCGGCGAAGTAGAGGACTTCACCCTTCCTCGGGAGGTCGAGGTCTTTGGCCCACCTCGCCCTCCTCGCCCTTGGCATCTGCCACGGATTGTCGTAGTTGCGGACGCTCTTCGTGACCGTCACATGCTCAGGAAGAATCTCCCCATTTTGTTCCAACAGTCTGTTTCGGTAATTCAAAATGCCCTTTCTTGTGTCAATATCGACGGGGCAGACCTCGCGACACTCGCCGCAGGAGGTGCAGAGATGCAGGCCGCCCTCGGCCGCCTCGGACAACTCGTCCCTCGCGGCGGAGAGATAGACTCCTTGCCCTCCCACGTGGCCTGAAGTGCCGAACACAGGGCCGACGACATCGTAGACGGGGCACTGGGTCACGCATGAGCCGCACCCAATGCAGTACATCGGTTCGGGGTCACCCGCAGCCAGTCGACCACTGTCCACGAATATCACGACCACTTCCTTGGGGCCGTGCATCCCCCGGAAGATCTTCTTCTCTATGTCTGCCGTGTAGCTCGGGCCGGATATCACGTTCACGTACGCGGTGGTGACCTTACCGGTAGAGAAGTACGTCTGCAGCTTGACCAGGTTCATGGCGTCGTCGAGAGACGGAACTACCTTCTCGGGCGTCGTGACGACTATGTGCTTCCCCGGAAGCATGGCGCACCTAGCGGCGTTCCCCTCGTTGTGCGCGATCACGACCGCTCCTTCGCACGCTGTGACCGCATTGGCACCAGTCACACCGATGGTAGCCGCATCGAGATACCCGGCGATCTCCGCCTTGACGGCAGCGGTCAGCTCATCGGGGTCGTCCGATATGTCTCGGCCGAAGTGCTCCGAGAGCAAGGAAGATATCTGGACCCTAGTCAGGTGACACGCCGGGCCGGTCGGATGCACCGCATCACACCCCGCGAGCTGCACTATCCTGTCGCCCAAGTCGGTCTCTATGACTTGTACCCCCAGCTCGGCGAGGCGCCGGACCAGGTGGAGTTCCTTGGTTATGTTTGACTTGGATTTGACGACGAGCTTGCTCCCGGACACCTCGGACCCGATGGCCCTTAGGGCCGACTCTGCGTCCCTGGCGATGATCACGCGGCAACCGTTCCCCTCCAGGGAGGCAACGGCTTCGGAGAAGAGGTCTTCGTCACCTACACATCTTTCTTTGAGCTCCCGCAGACGCTCCCTGCGAGAATCCAGGTCAGGCAGCCTGCCAACGTTCAACCGTTGCCTGTCTAGAATCGTCTCGAACGACCGGCGCATGCCCTCGAGCCCTGCCGTGTCTTCGACGGCCTTCCGGACCCTGTCCTGCAGACCCATATGATTGCACCGCCTATCGCAGCGCGAAGGCATCTGGGCGAGCCCTCACCCCTACGACTCCTGCAGCGTCCTGAGCTGGTCGTACTCGACCGAGTGTGCAACCCCGGCCTTCTTGAGTATCTTGCTCAGGCGTTCCGTCACGCGTACGACCTGGGCAGTCTTCACGTCGGCCCTCACGTACATCTCCTTCCTGTCGGACGGCTGCGGGAAGATCAGTCTCATCCTGCCACGCCTATTGTATCCTTCCGGCTTCCTGTTCTTCTCGAGGTCCATGAGATTGAGCCTCAGGAACATCTGCATGATCTCATCCTCATCCGGAATCTGGTCCGTCTCCTGCAGGAACGCCTTCATGACCTCCTCGAAGGATTTGCAGAGATTCCTGTATCTGAACTGCCCCTTGAACACTATGTGGCCCGTCTGAGCTTTCATCTCGGGCGTTCTGATTGGCTAGGGCGTATATAACGGTAGTGTAAGTTCCTGACGTGGCACAAGAGATTTATCGGCACGATTGCATGCTCTCCGAGATGACCAACGTCCTGACTATAGCGGGGTCAGACCCAGTGGGGGGAGCGGGGCTCCAAGCGGACCTCAAGGCCATAGAGGCGTCAGGGGCCCATGGCTGCACGGTCGTCACGTGCCTAACCGCCCAGAACACGAGGATGGTGGCCTCGGTCTATCCGGTGCCATCCGCGGAGGTGGACAAACAGCTGAAGGCGGTGCTGTCCGATATCAGGGTCGACGCGGTCAAAACAGGTATGCTGTACAGCGCCGAGACCGTGAAGGTCGTGGCTTCAAGGCTGAGAGGATTCGACGGACCCATCGTGGTGGACCCCGTGATGGTCGCGACAACGGGGGCCAGCCTGCACGAGAAGGGGTTCGTTGACGAGCTGAGGAGGAGGCTTGTTCCGATGTCCACGCTGCTTACGCCAAACCTGTTCGAGGCGGAGGCGCTCTCGGGTGTCAAGGTGCGGGATTCCCGCACCGCCAAGAGAGCGGCGAACGCTATTCTCGAGGAGGGGCCCGACGCGGTGCTGATCAAGGGCGGGCACTCAGATTCCAAGGAGGCCTTGGATCTGCTCTTCGTCGACGGAGAGGTGATCAAGATATCATCGCCTCGGGTGGATGCCGAGGTGCACGGGACAGGCTGCATCCTGGCTTCTATGATCGCCACCCACCTCGCCCAGGGCTACTCCGTCGAGGAGGCGGTCAGGGTCTCGAAGGGCATGACATACAGGGCCATTCTGGCCAGGGAATCCGTGGGACGAGGCATACCCTGCGTCAACCCGTTGGCCGTGCTGAGAGGAGGAGCACAGAAGGCAGGCATGCTCGAGGAGCTTCAGCACGTGTCGCTTGACCTTGAGGCGCTTCTCACGCCTCAGCTCTTGCCGGAGGTCGGGTCGAACATCGGATTCGCGGCCTTCGGGGCGCTCGGGCCTGAGGAGGTGGCAGCGTTCGCCGGGAGGATCGTGCGGATGGGGGACCGCGCAAAGACCATCGGCTGCGCCGGATTCGGAGCCTCCAAGCATGTCGCGAGGATTGTGCTGGCAGCCTCGACATTCGATCCGTCCATCCGCTGTGCGCTGAACTTCAAGTACTCTGAAGACAACCTGAGGGCATGCAGGAGGGCGAAGATGACGGTCGCATCGTTCGACCGAGCGGAAGAACCCGCCGATGCGTCGTCAATGACATGGGGCGTGACACATGCGATTGAGAAGCGCGGGAGCGTTCCAGACGTTATATTCGACCGCGGTGGACCGGGCAAGGAACCCATGATAAGGCTACTCGGCCGCGACCCCTCAGATGTGCTGTCGAAACTGAGGAGAATCTCGTCTAAGATCGAGAGCAGGTGACGCATTGAAGATAGCCATGTTCACCGACTCATTCCATCCGACTGTCGACGGGGCAGTCGTGTCTATGGAGAGGCAGTGCGCGGGTCTTGAGGCCAAGGGCCACGATATCGTCATGCTCGCTCCCAGACCATTGACAGATGTGGAGGCCCGGTGGCCCGTGCACTACCTGCCCTCGGTGGAGTTCAGGTCTTATCGAGGGTACAGGATCGTCGTGTCCCCCTCGGATATGCTGGAGTATCTCCGAGGGGAGAAGGTTGACATAATCCACTGCCACGGCTTGGCCTCGATGGCCATCCTGAGCCTGACGGCGGGGAAGGCTCTGCGGACGCCGACGGTACTCACGTTCCACACGATGGCCAGCGAGGCGGTGAAGTACTACTCGTTCATCGGGGTGAGGGACGATCTCGTGGTCCCTCTCGTCTGGGTGTACCTACGCAATCTGCTGAAACGACCCGAGATGGTCGTATTCCCCTCGAAGCCAATCGAGAAGGAGTTGCTCGAACACGGAGTGAGGACGAAGGCACACGCCGTGGTCCCGACGGGGGTCGATTGCACTCTCTACACGCCGGAGAACCGAGACCCCTCCGTCATCTCGGATCATGGCCTGGAGGGAAGACGGGTCATGCTCCACGTGGGCAGGCTCTCCATGGAGAAACGGCTGGACATCGTGCTCCGAGCCGTGAAGGACCTGAGACGCGAGGAGCCGGACCTGAGGCTGCTCGTGGTCGGCTCTGGCCCGGCCGAGCATGAGTACAGACGGTTGACACGCAGACTCGACATCGAGGACAGGGTCATCTACACGGGGTTTGTCCCGGACGACTTCCTCCTCAAGGCGTATGCCACTTGCGACATGCTGGTCCTGGCTTCCACTTTCGAGACGCAAGGGCTCGTCATCCTGGAGGCGATGGCGTCTGGCACGCCTGTGGCGGGGATACGGTGCAGGGCGATACCTGAGCTCGTCAAGGATGGGCACAACGGCACCCTGTTCGATGAGACCTCCTGCACTGATGGCATAAGGCGTTGCCTGGGCAGTCTAGATGCCCTCCGACCCAACTCCTTGGAGACGGCAAGGCGGTATTCGACGGATGCCTGCACCGATAGGCTCGTCGAAGCCTACGAGCGTGCCTTCGAGGTCAAGAGGAAGTCCCTGGCCTAGGCACAGGACGCCAGCCATCGGCGGGCGAAAGGTATTCTAGGTTCCGGGCTCATCCGATATCCGGGGGAGAGGACGCCAGTATCCTACACCCTCTTCGTGGGTCTGTATGCACTGTCCGTCGTGGTGGGAATAGCGGCAGCACTCCTGGTGACGGTCGGCAGGAAGAACATCTCGCTTCATAGGTTGTTTGAGTCGGCGAAATACAACCTGCTGTACGTGGTGATAATCGCTACAGCGCCGCTCCTCGTCCTCCTTGAACACGCGTTCGTGAGCGTCGAGCTGAACTCGAAGGAGGTCGTGTACACGAACTGGCTGTTCAGCATAGGCGGAAACGCCATCACGATACTCCAGGACAGGCTGGACTACCAGATCCTGGCGGATCTGTCGATAGTGATCTATGTCTGGGTCTTCGCGTTCGTGTTGTACTTCACACCGATACTCATTCTCACTCTCGACGACAGGGCGACTTTCAGGAGATACTCGCTGGCCGTGCTGTTCAACTACGTCGTTCTGCTCCCGTTCTACATCTTCTTCCCGGTCACGGTCACTGGCTTCTACGCGGACTCTGGGATGACCCCTCTCCTCTACATCGACTCCAACTGGGGAAGGATGGTGACAAGCATCGACCCGCTGAACAACGATTTTCCGAGCGCCCACATCAGCCTGGTAGTCACAGCCCTGTTGATACTCATGTACGCCGGGGTCGATTACAGACGGTATTACTACTTCGTAGCATGCGCGGCAGTGGGCATCACGTTCTCGGTCCTGTACCTGGGAGTACACTGGCTTGCCGACGTCTTCGGTGGGTTCGCGCTGGCGGTGGCCGCCTACATGGTCTCGGGCAACCAGCGCGTCCAGATGACCTTCGACAGGCACATAAGAGCGTTGACAAGAAGAATCGTGAAGGAGAATGGTCCAGCTCCTTAGCCGCGCCTCACGATGCTGGCCTCACGAAGATTATCGTGACCTTGAAATATAGCGCCCGACCGGATATCTCCCCGTTGTACCCTGTCTCGGGGTCGCTCCTGTGTATCTCGAAGGTCTCGTTCTCCGAATCGTATCCAGACACGATGAAGACCTGGCCTGTGTACATCATCCCCTTGACCGTGTAGACGTCGGCTTCGGTCACCAAGTGCCTCACCACGACCTCGCCTGCGCCGTCGTCTGCCACGGGGTCGAAAGACTCTACGATGCACGCCCAGCCAGCGGGGTCATCGTCATCGGACGGGTCGCCAAACGGATACACGACCTGGCCGGTGGCAGGAGCGTGCTTGAAAGTCACCACGCCCATGCTGACTTCGATCACCAGGACGTCCCACATCCATTTGAAGTGTGGCACGAAATCCATCACTACTGGCTCAATGTTGAAGAGGGCTCTGAAGGTCGATTCCGGCATCACCTCAGTGGCGTTCAGGTGCTCGGTCAAGTGGACGGTCTCAACCATCGACGGGTTCACTGCGTACCCGTCCTCCGGGAGGACTTCGATGGTATGGGTGTCCCCAATCGTGAGACCTAGCACGCCCAGCGCGAAGCCTTTGATGGTCCCGCCATCGACGCCGTACTTGCCAGCAGTCATATCGAACGGTGCGTAGGACTCGTTGTCCCTGAGGGTGAACGTCAACGACTTGGGATACAGCACATCATCGGATGCCACCTCTGGCAGACTCGTGTCGAACACCCGACCATCCGAGAACATGCCGATGTAGTTGAGCGTGACCATATCGCCGATCTCTATCGGGTCAAAGGTGCTGGTCGAATGTCCCTGAGCGTTGTCGTACACTACGTACCCCACGACCCCGATGGATAACACCACGGCGACCGCGACGAGCGCTAGAAACACGCGTGTGGGATCGCGTGGCGACCTATCTACTTCGAATCCGCCCGCCATTGCTAATCCTGGGCCGCGGTTATGGCCTGACCCGATATAAAGCTTATCAGCCGCCAACAGGGGCATAGAGGGGGCATCCAGCACCATAATGGAAGGGCCCGGGTACGATCATCCGCCAGAGACCGGGGGGAAGATTGCCACATCGTCCCCTTCCGACAGTTCGACAGAACAGGGATCCTGGGATGTGATATTCCTCCCGTTAAGCAGCACGACCAGGACATCCGACCTGGGCGCCCCTGTGCTCAGGAGTCTCCGGAGGCCGGGTTCGGCCAAGCTCACGAGGACCTCCAGCAGCTCGGACAGGTTAGAGGCGTCGACTTGGACCTCATCCATGCCAGACGCCTCTCTGACCGTAGCGTACATCTTGACGGACACGCGGACCATGCAGTTCCCGTATCCGAATCATCGCTGATCGTAGTAATAGCTGTGGGGGGCGGATGATGCGGCCCCGGGAACGAGGTTCAGCCACCCCTGAAACGACATGTGCTCGCGCATAATCGGGAGAAACGTTATCTCCGATCTTGCAGATTGACTGATAGGCTTTCGACTCCCGGACTGGAGCGACGAACATGGGAACCGGACCTGAGGCTGAAGCGTCGATTAGCATCAAGGGCATGCACTGCGCGACCTGCGCCACCGCGATCAGCGATGCTCTCGATGCGTTGGATGGAGTGAGCGAATCTCAGGTGAACCTCGCCACCGAGAGGGTCTCCGTCAGATTCGACCCGGGGAAGGTGTCGAGGAACGACCTGGAAGACGCGATAGCTAACGCTGGATACGAGGTTCTGCGCGATTCGGCCACTTTCACAGTGGGTGGGATGCACTGCGCAGCCTGTGCAGAGACGATAAAGACTGCTCTTGAAGGGGCGAAGGGTGTGACGCACGCCTCGGTCAACCTCGCTCTTGGAAAGGCGACTGCCGCATACGACCCGGGGCTGACGAAGCCTAGGGTCATGGCGAAGGCGATCGAGGACGCGGGCTACAAGGTGCTGGAAGTCGAAGGGGTGATGGCCGAGAGGATTGCTAGGAAGGAGGAGCTGCGGGGGCTCGGGAGAGTACTCGTCGCCGCGATTGCCCTGGCGATTCCCATCGCCGTCATCTCAATGGTTCCCGCCTTCGGTGACGGGCAGATCATGCAGGCCCCGTCCCGAAATTGGCTCCTGCTCATCCTCTCGCTGCCCGTGCAGTTCCACGCTGGCCTGAGGTTCTACCGAGGCTTCTGGAGGGCCCTCAGGAACAGAAGGGCCAATATGGACACCCTCGTCGTGCTGGGGACATCGTCTGCGTGGGGATATAGCGCCTTGGTGACGCTCGTGCCAGACGTTCTGGGACTCCAGGGGGTTTACTTCGACACCTCAGCGGTCATAATCACCCTCGTCCTTCTGGGAAAATACCTGGAACTAGGGGCCAGGAGCACCACGTCCGAGGCAATCGTGAGCCTAATGGACCTGCAGCCACCGACCGCTACCATAATCGACGGGGACAGGGAGACCGTCGTTGAAGCTGACATGCTCAGAAGGGGAGACGTGTTCGTGGTCCGGCCGGGGGAGAGGATACCTGCAGACGGGGAGGTCCTCTCCGGTCGTTCGTCCGCCGATGAATCACTCGTCACCGGTGAACCGCTCCCTGCGGAGAAGGTACCGGGGTCCGAGGTCACAGGGGGGACACTCAATCTCTCCGGGATGATCAGGGTAAGGGCGTCCAGGGTTGGCAGTGACACGACCCTGGCGCAGATCGTGCGCCTGGTAGAGGATGCGCAGACGACCAAGGCGCCTGTCGAGAGGTACGCCGATGTCGTCGCTGGCTACTTCGTTCCTTCGGTCCTCGCCGTATCGCTTGCTTCGGCTGCATTCTGGTACTTCATCGGGCCAGGCATGTTCGACTTGGACGATGCTGGCAGGTTCTCGCTCACCGTCTTCGTTGCTGTGCTGGTGATAGCGTGTCCGTGTGCGCTCGGGCTTGCGACACCGACGGCTGTCGTCACAGGAACTGGCAGAGGAGCTCAGCTGGGCGTGCTGATAAAGGATGCCGAGACCCTCGAGAATGTTCGCAAGCTCAGCGTGGTCATCCTCGACAAGACCGGGACCCTAACCGCAGGCGAGCCCCGGGTGACAAGGCTCTGGACTGCTGAAGGAGTCACCGAGGAGGAGTTGCTACGCCTCGCTGGGGGGGCGGAGAAAGGTTCGGACCATGTCCTATCGAAAGCGATTGTGAGATCCGCGGAGGAAAGGGGCATCCAGCTTGAGGTCCCCAGGTCTTCGGACGTCCTGGAAGGGGAGGGAGTCGCGTCGAGGCTGGCAGGAGGCATGGTCCATGTCGGCAACAGGAGGCTCACCGCCAGGCTCGGGGTGAACCTGGGCGTCGCGGAGGACTCGATGCAGAGCATGGAGGATGAGGGGGCTACCGCCGTGGCATGCATGGCGGATGGCGAGCTGAAGGGGCTGCTGGCAATCGCAGACACCGTCAAGGCCGAGGCGAAGGAAGTCGTCGGTCAGCTGGATGCGCTCGGCCTCAAGACTGTGATTCTGACAGGGGACAACGCGAGGACGGCACGGGCTGTAGCCTCGGCGGTCGGGATCGAAGAGTTCAGGGCAGAGGTGATGCCGGCGGACAAGGCCGAGGTCGTCAGGTCTTACAGGAAAGGGGGCTCGGTGGTCGCGATGGTCGGCGACGGCATGAACGACGCACCCGCCCTGGCCGAGGCAGACATAGGCATCGCCCTTGGCGGAGGATCCGATATTGCGCTGGAAGCGGGCAACGTCGTGATCGTCGGGAACGATCTCAGAGGGGTCGTGACCGCCATCAAGCTGAGTGGGCGGACCTACCAGAAGATCAGGCAGAACCTCTTCTGGGCACTGGCATACAACACCGCGGCGATACCGATCGCAGCCGGCGTACTCTATCCGCTCACAGGATGGCTCCTGAGCCCCATGGTCGCAGCTGGGGCGATGGCACTCAGTTCGGTTTCCGTCGTCGCGAACGCGTCGCTGTTGAGGCGCTTCAGACCATAAGATAAGACTCCCGGAACCTGCCAGAAGTAGAAAAGGTTATGTTGAAGCTGGCCAATAACATCGTTTGAAATCTGAAGCGGTTACCTGCGACCATGGTGGGTCGGAATACACAGCGCAGGTCCGGGTCAAGAGCCTTAACCCCCGTTGAAGCTCGTCGGATGTGACCTCAATGTTTGGCAAGAAACTGCTAAAGGGATATCTAGTTGAGAAAGACGGAACTCTTCTGAAGGAATTCATCCTCAACCCCAAAGCGGAGGGGACCTGGGAAGACGTGAGGACGGCAATCTCCGGAAAGGGCGATCTTGCGGCGCTGGGCGCATTCGAGGTGGGTCGGTTCGCTGGCACAGTCGTGGTCGGGGCGAAGATGCACTTCATAGTGATTGGCAAGGATGTCGCCGGGGACGACGAAGTGACTTTCTTCCGTGAGATGCTCAACTCAGTGGAGAGGTCCCTCGACGCCGCGATAGATGGGAAGATCGCAGCAGCCAGAGAAGCCGAGGAGAAGGCGAGGGACGAGCAGAGGAAGACGAAGGACGCAGTCGCTGCCATGGAGGTCGAGAGAGGCGAGTTCGAGAGCGAGGCCGACGAACTTGACAAGCTCAGGGAGGAGCTCGAGAACCTGAGGAACGAGACAACGAAGTGGCAGGAGGAGCTCAAGGACTTCGAGAACAAGGTGAACGACAGACACATGCAGATCAACGAGAGGGTCACCCTACTGCTGGAGAGGGAGCAGGCCCTTCTCAGGAACCAGAAGGCCTTCGACGTGGCCACGGGTGCGAAGCGAGACCTGATCCGGAGTATGCAGGAGAGTATCGCGAATCAGGTCGGTGAGTACGAGGCGGGCATGGGCAAGCTCGCCAAGGAGAGGAATGACGTCCAGGCGGAGCGCGTCAAGCTGGAGGACGACCTCGCGGCATTCGCTGCCGAGAAGGACGAATGGCAGAGGCAGGTGGAGGATGTCCAGGTCCGTATCAAGGGCCTCGACCGGGACAGGGATGAGCTGAAGGCAATCAGAAGCGAACTCGATACCAGGGAGGGCTCCCTTAGTAGCTTCGAGGCACAGCTCGATGTCAGGAAGAGGGACCTCGAGGTGTCGATGAAGGATTTCGACAGTGAGAAGGCGGACTTCTCCAGGGAGACCGAGCAGATGCGGAAGGACCTGAAGGACCTTGAGGAGCAGCTCGGAGAGAGGGAGAGGGGAATCTCCGAGGGCGAGGATAGGATACGAACTGGCGACGAGGAATCCGAGAGACGGAGAGCCGAATTGGACTCACTGGCCCAGGAGCTGGAGGGGCGCACCCGAGAACTCTCCGACAAGGACGCTGACATCAAGGAGCGCGAGAAAGCGCTCGAGAACGATCGAGAGGAACTCGACACCAGACGCGGCCACATCGAGGCGAACGCGGAGACGCAGCAGGCGGAACTCTCAACCCTCCTGGCCAACATTGGAAAGGAGAACGAAGACCTCCAGTCGAAGACGAAGGCGCTCGATGACCTGGATGTGCAGCTCAAGGAGCGAGAGTCGAAGATTCTCGACGATGAGGGGCGCGTGGAATCCCTCCTCAGAGAACTCGACAAGAGGGAGAAGGATATCGCGAACAGGGAATCCGCCCTCGAGGAGAAAGAGGCTTCAGAGCAGGCTGAGAGACTGGGTCTCCAGGAGAGGCAGGACGCCTTCGAGCAGAGTGAGAGGGACATGCAGGCAAAGGCTGCCGAGCTGGAGGAACTCAAAGCAGCGATGGCATCGAAGGAGGACGACCTCGCGAGACAGGCCGCGGAGCTGGAGGCGGCGAAGGCAACGACGGCGTCCTTGCAGACGCAGATGCAGGAGCTGGAGACGAATCTCAACGAGAGGGACGAGAGCCTGCGCTCCGCGAAGGAGGAGATCGAGAGGCGCGAGGAGGCACTCAGTTCGATGCAGGTCGAGTCGGACGAGCGTGACAAGGTGCTGGCTGAGAAGGAAGCCGCCATCCAGGAGGAGAGCTCGCGCATCAAGGCGCAGGTCGAAGAGGAGATGGCGCGGTTCGAGGAGGAGAGGAAGGCCCTCGGCGACAAGATCCAGCAGCTGGAATCGAGGGAGAAGCAGTTTGAGGAGACCGAGACGTCCCTCGCCAGAAAACAGGCGGAACTCGAGGAGCGCGAGTCCGAGTTCACCCGGAAGCTGGAGGAGATGGACAGGAAGAGGGCCAGTCTCGAGGAGGAGTCGGACAAGCTCGCCCAGGAGAAGGGCAAGGTCGAGACCATGCGCGACGGGCTGGAGAAGCGTAGGCAGGTGGTGAGCGAGCAGGCCGACAGCATCTCCGAGATCACGAAGAGGATTGAGGCGCTGAGGGCGCGTTCACGCAGGACGGCGGAGGAGCCGAAGGCGGAGGCGAGCTCCGACAAGACCAGTTCAGACGACAGCGGGAAGAGTCAATGAGAGGAACCTGACAATCGTCACGCAAGCCGGGGCCAGCCCTGCTCCAGTCTGTTGGCGGCGTCCGCGAAGGTCCTCCTGAAGAGTGGTTTCGTGATTGTGGACATCCGCAACTGTTCGGCCACGTACGGTCTCACGCTCTCCATGGCCTCCGTCCCGGATTCCGACTCGTAAGTCTCCAACAACCTCATGCACAGGTCGAACTTGATGGGCGTGAAGAGCGGCTCGCTGCCGAGCACGGAGGATATGAGACATCCCAGGTCTTCGAGCGGATTCCCAACGGAGACGTCCTCGAAATCCACTCCGAACACCCTCCCGTCGGCCATCACGAAGTTGGCCAGCTCGACGTCTGTCATGACCAACGGCCGTCCATCTCTGGAGAGTCGTGCGTGGAACTCTGCCAGCCATGCTGCGAGTTTCTCCGCGGTCTCGGTGCTGAACATATGATTGATCAGCGAGTCGCATCTATCCCCGGCTATGTATTCGAGGACCATGTACTCCCCTGAACGGTACAACGGCAGGGGCACGTCCAATCCCGTGCCTCTGGCCTGGGATAGGATGTCGAACTCGTGCTCACCCCTCCCGCTCAGGGACCTCTTGAGTACCACTGGACGCACATCGGTCTCGAGAACCCAGACCCTGTTCCTCTTGCTGGGTATGAGCGTCTCGTTGACGAGGACCACTCTCTGGTTCAAGGCGCGCCTCAAGGCGTCCCAGCCCGGAGCATCCAAGGTCGTCAGATCCGGTGCCATCACTCCCCCTTATGCGTCATCTGGCGATAAGTATTCTACGCTGGTATGATCGGATGCCGTCATCGGGCGCCTTCGACTCGCTGTCCCATGGCGCTCTTCCATGTAGCGGAATCCGCCCTCAGGGTGTCCAGAAGCTCCTTCGTGAGCCGGAGCGCCTCGTCGAGGTCCTCCTTGTGGAGAGCGCTCATCGCACTCTTCATCGTCAACATGTGCTTCGATGTATCGGCACCCCAGCTCTTCGCTTCCACGATGAGGTTCCGCGCCTTCCCCAGCTCCCTCCGCACAAGCTCGGGGATGCTTGGGGACATCATGTCCTCGGTCTGCTTGGCAAGGGCGGACACCAGTGGCCAATCACCCTCCCTGCAGGCATCCCAGGCGCTGCTCATGAGGCGTCGCGCACGGGCCGTTTCATCTCCGAGCGCGCTCACATCAGTAATCAGGAGCTCGATCTCCTCAAGTAGCCGCGCCGACCCCGTGAACCCCTTCATCGCCTCGGCATACAGCAGGTCGCGGGATCTCGGTTTCGGCTTCAGCATGGATAGGTTGTCGAACCTCTGGGGCGTAACGAACGGCTCCCTTTCATCGGTTTCCCCGGCCGGGACCTCTTCGCTCCCGATATCGTCCTCGCCCGGAGAGAGAGGGCCGTCCGAGAATATTGCGCCACAGAACGGGCAGTACGAGTCCGACGCGTTCACCATCATGTCACACGAGGTGCACTGGTATTGGACCTCCGGCAATCCTGTCCCTCCGTCCTCGGGAACGAATGTGGTCTGGGGTTCGACCGACCCCGATGGTGTGTCGGGATACGACTTCGACGGAGGACGGGCTGGAGCCGGGGGGGGCGCACGGTCGGGAGGCATGGAGCGAAGCGTCCTCTGGAGGCGAGGCCTCGACTTGTCGCGCTGGTTGTTGTTCCTTCCCACGGGTCTTCCCTGCATATCTCGTTCTCACTCTCACTGAACGTCCTGTACGGTATACCCTGGCACTCGAGAGTATTTGAATGATGGTCCATGGCTATCACGAGATGCAATAATCCGGGGGGACGGGTCGCGTCCTAGTCCGCCTTCGCCATGTCAAGGAACTCATCCTCGGAGAGAATCACCTTGTTGAGCTTCTTGGCTTTCGTTAGTTTCGAGCCAGGGTTCGCACCGGCCACAACGAAGTCGACAGTCTTCGAGACAGCCGAGGCAATACTCCCACCGAGCGACTCGACCAGGGAGCTCGCCTCCTGCCTGCTCATTGACCGGAGCTCCCCGGTGAAGAGGAAGTTCTTTCCCTCCAGTGGGCCCGAACGCGGCGCCGTGGCGGTCATGCTGAGGCGAAACTCGCGGAGCCGTTCGATGAGCGACAGGTTCTCTGGGCGGTCGAAGAACTGGCGCACCGATGATGCTACGACCGCTCCGATGCCGGGCACCTTCGACAGCTCCTCCTCCGAAGCGGATGTTATCGCGTCGACGTCACCGAAGGTGCGCGCCAAGTCACGTGCGGTCGTGACCCCGACGTGTCTTATGCCGAATGCGAACAGGAGACGCTCGAACCCTCTCGCCCGACTCGAGTCGATGGAGGCGACCATGTTCGCAGATGATTTCTCGGCGACTCCTTCAAGCCCCATGAGGTCGGAGGGGGTCAGCGAGTACAGATCAGCGGCGTCGTCGACCAGCTCAGAATCGACCAACTGGTCGATGAACGACGGGCCGATTCCCTCGATGTCCATTGCGTCGCGCGAACAGAAGTGGAGCAGCCGTTCCTTCACCTGTGCAGGACAAGACGCGTTGACGCATCTCCTGACGGCCTCGCCCTCCTCACGGGCGGTCTCTGAACCGCAGACCGGGCAGTCCGTCGGCATGACGAACTCTGTCTCATCGCCCGTTCTCCTCTCCACGATGGGCTTGACGACCTGAGGGATGACATCTCCCGCGCGCTCCACGAGCACTTGGTCGCCGACCATCAACCCCTTGCGTTTGATCTCCCCCTCGTTGTGCAGCGTGGACCTTGAGACCGAAACCCCGCCCATCTCCACCGGCTCCAAGACAGCCACGGGAGTGAGTGCCCCGGTCCTCCCGACCTGCACACGGATCTCCAGCAGCTTCGTCGTGATCTGCTTGGGGGGGAACTTGTAGGCCATGGCCCACCTCGGGTTCTTCGCCGTGTGACCCAGCCGTCTCTGCTGGTCGAGCGAATCGACCTTGACGACCATGCCGTCGACCTCGAAGCCGACCGTATCCCGTTTCGACTCCCAGGCCATGATGTGGTCCAGGACTTCGCCTATGCTCCCGAATCTTGCGACATACGGGCTGGTCCTGAGGCCGGCCTGCCTCAACACTTCCAGACACTGGAGATGTGTGGACGGCATCGATTCCACGCTGTGGCTAAGGGCGTAGAAGACTGCTTCGAGAGGCCTCGCCGCAGCCACCCGGGGGTCGAGCTGTCGTATTGACCCAGCTGCGGCGTTTCTCGGATTAGCGAAAGGATTCTGACCGGCTTCCTCCCTCTCGCTGTTTAGTCGTCTGAAGCTATCCACGGGCATGTAGACCTCGCCCCTTATCTCGGCCGTTCCCAGCCCGGATCCCGGACTGAGCCTCAGTGGTATGCTTCGTATCGTCTTGACGTTGGACGTCACGTCCTCCCCGACCTGGCCGTCTCCCCTCGTCGCTCCGCGAACGAGATTCCCCTCCTCGTACAGCAGGGCGATGCCCAGCCCATCGACTTTCAGCTCCACGACGTACTCGACCGGCTCAGCTTCGAGCCACTTCCTCACGCGCTTGTCGAAGTCCCGGAGCTCTTGGGGGGAGTAGCAGTTGTCCAAGCTCAGCATGGATATCCTATGCTCGACCTGTGGGAATGCGTCGAGTGGCACCCCGGAGACCCTCTGTGTGGGGGATTCAGGGAGCTTCATGTCGGGATGTTCTGACTCGAGCCCCTCCAGCTCCTTGACGAGCATGTCATACTCGAAATCGGATATCTCCGGGTCGTCGTCGACGTAGTACCTCAGGTCATGGTACGATATCGTTTCGACCAGCTCCTTCATCCTCTTCAGGGCCTTCCGGCGTTCGTCCATCATGGTCTCCTTCCGCGCAACCATCTCTTCAGCTCGTCGGAGTCCGAAGCATTCAATACCTTCTCCTTCGAGAGCCAACCACGTCTCGCCGTGATGATACCGAGTCGGAGGTAATCAAGATGTCGGATGGAGTGAGAGTCTGTGCCGATCGCGACGGTCACGCCATGCTCATTCGCCAGCCGACAGTGGATGTCGCGCAGATCGAGTCTATCGGGGAATGCGTTGATCTCCATCGCGACGCCTGTCTCTCGTGCCACTTCGAACATCCTCGGGATGTCCAGCTTGATCGGGTCGCGACGTCCGATGATCCGACCGGTCGGGTGACCGATCACGTCCACCAATCCGGACTCCATCGCATTGGCGACCCGCTCCGTCATTTCCCCAGCATCCATCTTCATCCGCGAATGGACCGAGCCGATCACGATGTCTAGATCCCTCAACACCGACGAAGGCAAATCGAGCGAGCCGTCGGCCTTTATGTCCACTTCGGTGCCAGCAAGCACCTCGATGCCGTCGCCGTGGTCCTCCTGGACCCGCCGAATGGCATCCACCTGCTTCCTGAGTCGCTCAGGAGTCAATCCGTTCGCTATGGTCAGGCTCTCCGTGTGATCGGTTATTGCTATGAACGAGTACTTCCGTCTCACGGCAGCCGCCACGATCGCATCGATTGGGTCGGATCCGTCGCTCCAGTCCGAATGGACGTGCAGGTCTCCCCTCACGTCGGACGCATCGACCAGCTCGGGGAGCTCTAGACTACGAGAAGCGTCGATCTCTCCTGAGTCCTCCCTGAGCTCGGGCGGGATGAATCCTAGGCCGAGGGACTCATACACTCCATGCTCCGAATCGCCGGCGACTCTGCGGTCCGAACTCCTTTCGAACACACCGTACTCGTTCACCTTGAGTCCCATCTCGACGCCTATCTTCCTTATACTAACGTTGTGCTCCTTCGATCCTGTGAAGTACTGCAGGGCCGCGCCATAGCTCTCAGGCTCGACGACACGGAGATCGACCTGAAGCCCGCCTTGAATCTCCACGCTGGACTTGGTGCTGCCGCTCATCAGGACCTTCTCTACGGCAGGGTAGCTTACGAACGCGCTTGTGGCGCCCTCCGAATCCCCGGAACCCACTAGAATGTCGATATCGCCTATCGTTTCCCTGCCTCTCCTGAGGCTGCCGCATATGCTGATGGCTTCGATTGAAAGACACGACCTCATATAATCGGCAAACGCTTCGGCGACTGGCAACGCTTCACCGAGCAGCTTCCTCCCACCTTCGGACTCCAGCACGCCTATCCCATGCAGGATCCTCTCCTCGGTCTTCTCGCCGAAGCCTTTCAGCTCCCTGAGCCGGTGGTTCAATGCGGCCTCCTTCAGCTCGTCAACGGAGGCGATGCCTAGCTCTCTGTGGAGCAGCATGGCGGTTCTTGGACCGACATCCGGGATGCCCAGCATCTCGACCAGACCTGGAGGAGTCTCAGCTCGAAGCTTCTTCAGATAACCCAGCTCGCCTGTCCCTACCAATTCCTCGATCTTCTTCGCGATCGCCACTCCGACTCCGGGGATATCCCTGTGACTGCCCTCGCCCACCATCTGGCCGATATCCACCTCCATCTGCTCGATGGCCGAGGCGGCTCGTCGATAAGCCTGGGGTTTGAAAGGAACGCCCTGCAGCTCAAGCAGGTCGGCAATCTCGAAGAACACCAGGGCTATCTCGGAGTTTCTCATCCTTTCTCACACGCTGGCCACCTGATTTCCTTGGTCCAGAATAAGGCTTTCCATGGCGCAGGGAAGTCCGGGCGGGGCCGTCATCGAATAGGCAATAGAGAGCCATATCACCTTAACGGCTGGAGGAGCGTACACATGGCGTGTTTCTGTTCTCCCAAGACCCTGTGCTGGCATCTGCTGATCCGACTAGGATTTATACCACAAACGATATAACCATACCAACAGAGGTATGAAAGCGTTGATAGATCAGGGGCTGCTCGCAGTACTGGCTAGACGAGGGAGGATCGAGCTGATCCGCACACTCAAGTCGTTCCCTGACCGAGACTTCACGATAAACGAGCTGTCCCGCACCTCTGGGATTCCCACGATGACCACGTGGAGGGCGGTGAACGAGTTCAAGGCCATGGGAATCGTGAAGGTGAGGAAGGTCGGGAATGCCAAGGCTGTGAAGATTACGCGCGACCATGGAAAGCTGAGGCTCCTGAGGCTAATCGAGGACACAGACCCTCAGAAGGCAGCCGCCAAGGAATTCGCGTCGAGCGTCTCTGAGCTTGAATGGGGCGTCCAGTGTCGGCTTTTCGGATCAATAGGCAGGGGAGAGCATCTGCCCGGGGAAGAAGTGGACATCGCGGTCGTCTTCGACGATCAGTCAGTATCTGAATATGAGGCCAAGGCCGCTACACAGACGATCGCCTCCGAGATAAGGAGGGAGACGAATGTGACCATCGTGCCGCTATGCGTATCCGTCCGGGATATGGGACGGAGGGGAGGCCTGGCCGCCGAGCTCAGGGACAAGGAGATAATCTGGTCGCGGGAGGCTTGAACGTGCCTGGAACCCAGGGTGGCCGCTTCACGATGATCTGACTCTGGAGAAGAGGTCGTAGACGAGGCTGGCAATCTTCGCTTCGGCCAGAATCGCCTTCTGACCCTCCTGCATGTTCTTGAAGAAGCAGCACAGGACCACATGCGAGTTCGAGGAGACGTATATCACGCCTGCGTTGGCGACGGAGAAGGCGGTGTCCCCGGATTTCAACGCAACAGGTATCTCTGGCGAGATGAGACAGGACATCGATGCAGTGCTCTGTTGTCTCATCAGAAGCGACAGCATCATCTCACACGCTTCGGGAGATACGACCTCGTGCCTCACAATCTTCTCGAGGAGTACCCCGATTTCTCTGGGCGTCCCGAAATTGTCGAAGACCTCGTCGTAGATGCGTTGGGTCTTGAGGCGCTTCTGGGCCTTGACACCGTAGATGCTCTCGTACTTCTTTCTGAAATCCTCGATCGAGAGGTTGGCCGCCTCTCTCTCGGTGATGTTCAGGGCGTTCATCCGCTCGACGTCCGAGAGCCCCTTCCATTTCCGCGCAGCCTCCGGTATTGACAGGTCCTTGTAGGGGCCGTATCCCATCGACATCAGGAAGCTCTCGCGGTAGGGCATGTAGATCGACGTTCGGGCCAGGCCCAGATCGCGGATCAACATGTTGACGCGCTGGATACCGATCCTCTTCCAGAGCATCTCGGAGGCCGTGTTGTCCGTCCCGATAATCATCATGGCGAGGAGGTCGCGAACGGTCGGTTTCAGACCTGGCTGCATGTACTGGAGAAGACCCTCTCCGATGCAGTAATGGTGAGTCTCGAGCTCGATCCTCTCGTCCATGGATATCATGCCGGCATCGATCTGCCTGTATGTCTCGACCATGACGGCGAGCTTGAAGACGCTGCCGAGCGGGAAAATCTTGTCGGCGTCGATTGAGATGGTCTTGCCCGACTCGATGTGCTTCAGGTAGAGCCCCATCTGGCCCTGAGTCTCCTTCGAGGTCTTCACAATCTCAGACCTCAGCTTCGCAAGCTCAGGAGATGGCGCTGGTTGCCTTTTCCGCTCTTGAGCCAATGTCACAACCCTCTCAAAGACGCATCGAATGATCACTGGGAACCTCAAATCCCGCGACGGGATGCCCAGATGTCTCGAAAAGCATCGGCCTGTCAGTATTTGAGCGCTTCGCTCGTTTTGCCCGTGGTTGTGCGAACATCTGCCAGACAAGAGTTGCCTTGGGATTGAAAGAATGACAGAAGGGAGGGGGGCGGAGACTGAAAGAAGGGCTCGGAACCCGTTATATGGGGGAAATGGGGGGGAGGAGTGGCTGAATCAGGTTCCAAGCGAAAAAGGTGTGTTCCTTCTTCCAATCTCTGTCCAACAGACCGGCTTGGAGCGTTCATATAGGTGTTGCCCTGAGAATCAACGCTGATAATACGTCAAGCATAGCCAGCCAGTCATTTTGCGGAGTCAAATCCCACAGGGTCCACCATGATTCTCGGAAAAGGCCATAGGGGCGGATGGCGATTGTGTTTGCGGGTGGACACCTATGAAGTGCTACACATGCGGACAAGAGGCGAGCGTATCCGTCAGAGAGCAGGCAATGTTCTCGGGACGAGAATCGACGAAGTTCTATTGCAGGGACTGCTACGACAAGAATCAGTGGGAATGAAAAGGAAGAGGTTTGAGACTTGCGGAGCCCGATGACCGCGCCCGATTCCTCGACGGTGATCGGGGTTTCCATCAAATCATTGGAGCAGAAGCCCTTAAGTCATTGAGAGAGATTCGGGCGTGGGTCGAGAGAAATGGCAATGTTCTGTCCTAAATGTGGGCGTCACACTCCGCCGGGCAGCATAGCCTGTGCATATTGTGGAACGCGTGTTAGTCAGCCAGGACAGACAAAGAAGCAAAGGAAGTTCAGGTGCGTCAAATGTGGCAAGTGGCTTCCCTTTTCTGATTCCGTTCTCTTGAGTAAGGATACTTGCAGAGAATGTGAAGAAAGGCATGCCACGGAGCTTGCCTACGAGCGTGACAAAGAAGAGCGGAGAAGGGCAATGGCAATGAGTGAAGTCATCGCACGGCACCCAGAGCTACGGCCAAAAGTGATGACGCAATTGGGGCTGACTGGGTTTGATGGCAAATTCTACGTTGATGTGAATTCATATGAGAAGATATGCAAATGGGACAAGTGCGTGACCCGCGCCAAGAACCTGGAGTTGGCCAGGAGATACGAAGACGCAGCGAAGGAATACGAGAGACTAGCAATGTGGAAAGAAGCCGGGGTGATGAGGGAGAAGGGGTCGTCAAAGATCGTGAAACACGTTAATGTGGACCTGAACGATCTGCTGGACCGCATCAGGGACGGGGGCCTCGCGATTCCCTACAAATGCAAGAGCTGCGGAGCAGACTTCTCGGTAGACGGCAGTTCGAACGTCAACGGTCTACGGTTCTGCTCCTATTGTGGCACCGCTACCGATACAGACACCCTTACGACGATTCTTAAGGACGCACTGAAGTGACGCGGCTGAGAGCGAGAAAAGGCCATAGGGGCGGAACAGAAGCTCTTAAACCATTGAGAGCAATTCGGAGAGGGGGATCACAATGATGGAGGAAGGAGAAAGCAAGCTCAATCTGCTTGCGGTGCTGGCCGTTGCGGCAGCCTTGACCGGGTTTGTATTGGTTATTGCGGCAGATAGTCTGGCAGATAACGCGGAGAACGACTTCTTCGAAGGCAGATTGGCCCTCGATGAATACAGGGATTCAGTTAGCACGGCAAGTAATCTCTGGCTTTGTGGGGAGATAGTCATCGGAGTGGGAGTGATACTAGTTGCCCTGGCCATAGTCAACAGAGAGTCTAGAGAATTCCGCGCAATGAGAATTCGCATTGAGAAAGATTTCTACAGGAAGTGTCCAAGCTGCGGCTCATGGAACACGAAATTCGTGCCGAACTGCTCCACATGCGGTATGATACTTCCAACGCTTTCCGAGTTCCAGAAGACCGAAGTGGCGCCAAGAAACTTCAAAGAGGGACCATAAGACCGACGTTCTGAGGCGAATGAATTGGCCACGGAGAAAAAACGTTGAGAGCGACTCGGAGGTGGGAAACACAATGATGGAGGAAGGGGGCAAATCCCCTCTCTCGTACGATCCTGAGAAAGGGCGTAGGGGAAGAAGGGCATCGGGAGTGCGGTCGAGGGGGAAGGCGGAGAAGTGCCCGGATTGTGGCGAAGAAGTGCCGCGCCTGTCGAGATTTTGCCTGAATTGTGGGGCACAGCTTTCCAATCCTCAAGCAGAGGTTAGTCCTGCGTTAGTAGGCAGCACCTCGTCCTACGATGCTCCGAGAATTAGGATGGGCTATGTTGCGGGTGGGGGGTTGACAGCCGCGATATTCTTTGGTTTGCTCTACTGGGCGGTCAACTACACCTACACCGAACGAGTTTGGCATGAGATGTTTCTAGGCTATGGATATTGGGAGGAAACAACACACACGCTTGACCCAGCTATTCAGGCGTTCTTCCTAGTCATAGCCATGATCGGCCTGATTGCCATGCTCTTTGGTGCAGTATCCAAGAAGTGATACTGTAAGGGTTTGCGAGGGGCAAATAACCCCTCGTTTGAGAAAAGGCCATAGGGGCGGAGAGAAGCCCTTAAACCATCGAAGGCGATTCGAAACCGAGGGAATGGCGTGAAGTGTCCGAAATGTGGTACAGATGTACTTGACCTGGAATTGCGAGATGAATTGAGACTCAACAGAATCATATTGATTGCCGCTACAGTTGTGATTGCTCTTGTGATAATCGCAGCGACTATTTATGCGGCTGGGGCACTCAAGCCAAGACCTGAATTGGTGGCGGTTCTTGAGATATACCCCACTCCGTTCGATGACGGTAGTGACGGTTGGTACAGGATGCGGTGTTCGGGATACATCTTCAATGTCGGCCCCGTAGGCTGTTTCGCCGAAGCCAACCTCAGCTTGTCGGATGACCGAGGCTGGAGTTATGAGGTCACCGAAATTCTGAGGTGGATGCCCGCTGGTAGCTCCACAGATTTCTATGACGGGTTCGACCTGCCAGCAATATTCAATGAACAGGAGGCGGACCTCGATGGGGTACAATTCACGGTGAATTTCAGATACTTAGACTCCGAGGAGTGGTATGAAGAGGTCGATAGTTGGCTTCTTCCTGATTGAAATCAGAAAAAGGGCGTCTGGCTAGCTCAGGGGTCATGGCCCGGCGGCCGCACACCTACGCATAGTCGGCAACAGAGACTTGCTCAACATGATAACCAGTCGCTAACGATTTTATAACCTGCAACGGGTCCAAGGGGACATGGCGACCAAACACTTGGCTCTTGTGATGGGATGCCTTATCGCGGGGATGGCAGTCGGTGGACTCGCCGGAAATGTCTCCGCCAGCGGCGACAATAACTGCTGGAACCATGGCGAGGACGGCATGTACGAGGAGAATAACAACAACCCATACGACGACACAACGTTCCCCGGAGAGGCGGAGCAGAAGCGCGGTGGCATTGTCTGGCCATCCGAGACGGTACTCACCGAGGGCGACTGCGATGACCCCCTGTTCCTGTATGGGGAGCCGGGACCTCACCAGTCTCAGGTCAATCGTATAGGGCCCTACAACAACCAGTGAACCCCGTACCGAAACCCCTTAGCTGATTCTTCCTGGCCCGTGTCTGTATCTGATTCACCTTGATTCCGAAGAGTCTCATTCCGCAACGGGCTTTGGCAGCCATGCTTCCAGTTGACCTTCTGCTAACACCGATCTCGTATGAGTGCTAGTGGGGTCAGACGAGTTGCTCCGGTTTACAAGGTGAACAAGAATAGGATGAGGAGTCGGTTCCTGTGTCATTCCTCCCAAATTGAAATCAGAAAGAGGAAGTCTGGCTAGCGTACGGTGCATGGCCCGGCGGGAGCACGCAACAACGAAGCCCTTATGCCAGTGAGAGCGATTCGGGGACGAGGGAAATGGAATGGGTAATAAGGACGTTATGGCGCTTGGCACTGTTGTTGCTGTCACTGGAATTCTGTTGGTTGTGGTTGGCCTCGTACTTTATTACCACGAGGGAAGCGAGATTTGGGACCCCAGGCCGTACTTAGACATAGGAGACAAGTTGTACGACTTCGGCATCGTCCTTGTTGTGCTGGGGTGCGTGATTTGTGTCGCTAGCGCCTTCGCCAAACCATCCAGACTCGAGGCTCTTCAGGCTCAGCGTCTGATGGAGGAAAATAGGGACAGGTTGTCTGGTAATCCAGACGTTGATGATTCGACAGCAATCTACGAGTCAATCATCACAGAATCACACGACCCAAGAGACAAGAAGCCATCGAAACACTGTCGCTACTGCGGTCTGATAATTCCCAAGGATTCGATTCTGCGAGCATTGTGGAAAGGATCTCTGAGAAAAGGCCATAGGGGCGAATCCTTGGCTATTTCCGTAAAGAAACGCGTCCCGGAGCGCGGAAGACGAGTCCTTCGGCAGCTATCCTACGAAGTAGAGGACCGCCATGAACACTATGAATGCCAATGCCATATAGAGGATGCTTTGCCAGCTGATGGAGCGAAAGCCCGATTTGTAGAACTCCTGCCTGGTCTTCCCATCGCCCAGTAACCGACTTGGTGGTTTTGGTGCTCCACGCGGTATTCCCATGCACCTATCATTGGGGACGGAAGCATTAAGCGTATTCATGGAAGTCCGTCAGAGAAAAGGCCATAGGGGCGGAGAGAAGCCCTTAAGCCATCGAAGGCGATTCTGGAGCGAGGGGAATGGCATGAAGTGCCCTGAATGTGAGAGCGAGAATCCTGAAGGCAAGAAGTACTGCGGGGAGTGCGGGGGAGAGCTACCTAAACCTGAGCAGATTCCAGAGGAGCAGCCGACCGCCGCCGTCCCGACAGATCCAAAGGCCGAAGCCAAGAGACGCAGATGGCTGATACCGATTCACGCGGTCGCTATCTCAGCAATACTGATAGGTGCCGCTCTAGGCATCTACTTCAGCCCCGATTACTCATGGGATGCCTCCATAAGGGATTATGACGGAGATGGATATTGCGACAGTGAGGACTTGTTCCCGTGTGACTCAACCGAGTGGATGGACACGGATGGAGATGGATACGGTGATAACTGCGATTGCTTCCCTGAAGATGGCGATGAATGGCAGGACACGGATGGAGATGGCGTCGGAGACAACGCGGATGACTTACCAAACGAACCAACGCAATGGGCAGATTCGGATAGAGATGGATACGGAGACAATTCAACTGGGGTGGACCCGGACGCTTTCCCCGATAACCCTTGTGAATGGAATGATACTGATGGGGACGGAGTTGGCGACAATGGCGACGCATTCCCCGAGGACCCCGATGAATGGCAGGACACGGATGGAGATGGCGTCGGAGACAACGCGGACGCTTTTCCTTGGGACGAGTCAAGAAGCACGCCAGTAGTCCGCTTCGTGTACGAAATAGAGTCCGACGACTTCAGTTTCGAATGCACATACGTTGATATGCCCATAGCCTGGGATGATGTTACCTTCACCCTAACTGATTACACCAGTACAGTCTCCTGGACGACCGCAAGCAGTAGCATCCTCACTGGCAGTCTGGACGCAATCCAGTACTTGGGAGTCCGAAGCATAGCAGGAATTGATGTTACCATTGTCGTGACGGACATAGATGGCAATGGTACCCTGGAGAAGAGCGATGCCTTCGTTATCACATCTGAAGACGAATTCGAGGCAGGCGTCGCATTCCTGCTTGAGGTCATTTATGAGCCGACGAATGGAACCATGGCTACTGTGACCTTCATGACACCTTCGCCTGATACGCCAACGTCGGTCCTGACGAAGTCGACTGTGAGTTCGGGCTTGAAGCTGACCTTCGCCGCACCGATGAGTGTGGACACCCAGTGGGACGACATTACCATACTGCTGAGCGATGGAACGAACACGGTACAGTGGTCTCCCGCAACGGCGAGCTTGTCTGGTGGAATCGCATGCATGCAGCTCTTGGGGGCCGAGGCCCTTGGCAGCCTGACAGTCTACTGCAACGTAACGGACCTCGCAGGTAACGGGTACGTCAACCAGGGAGACTACTTCGTGCTGACCACCGGCGGTGGGTCGTTCAGCTCGGTCACAACCTACACAGTTACCATAATGTACGACCCGACGGCGACTGAGGTTTGCCGCATCAACTTCATCGGATAGTAAAAGGCCATAGAGAAGAAAATGAAAGGGGTTTGCCGAGCACCCAGCTACCCCCCCTGATTGACCCCGTCTTCTCGGGTGACTGGCCTACCGTGACGGACTATCAACGCTGATAATACGTCAACGGCCGCCGTCCAAGCGGGGTTGCGAAGCCAGGCAGGAAGAATTGGTGGCTGGGCTTAACCCCTTTCGGAGGCCGTGAGCACGCCCGTTTCTCACGGAACATAGCTGCATAATGTAATTATACGGTCACGATATCATCGATGACCAGGGAGAGGATTCGCTTGTACGACGCTCTTGGGAGCTCATCCCCTGACGTACGCATCCGGAAGTACGCTGCCGCCGACCTCCCCAGATGCGTGGAGATTGCCACTGAGGTATGGCCAGAGATTCCTGAATCCATGACTCGTGAAGAGATGACGAGGCTGATGAAGGCGTACGTCGAAGACTCGAGAATCATTTCCACGCGGCATGAAGTGGCCTGCATCTCCGATGAGGTCGTTGGAGTCATATTCGGATCCATCGAAGCAGAAACAGGTCTGGAAGACAGGATCAGGATGTCTGTGCTGCGATTATTCACCTGGCTGAGGTTCGTGGCTCGCGGAAGGACTTCCGCATTGACGCGCTCATCCTTGCTCATGAAGTCGATTGTGACTGAGTTGAAGTTGGCTAAAACCCGCCCTGAGACGGACGCGGAGGTGGCGCTGTTGCTCGTCAGCCGTGGTCATCGCAGGAAGGGGATCGGGAGACTCCTGATTGGCAGGTTCCTCCAGGATGCGAGGAACAAGAGGGCTAGGACCGCAACGGTATACACCACGGACCCTGGGTGCAACTGGCATTTCTACGAGTTATGCGGGTTCAGAAAGGTCGGCGGCTTCGACGATGACCTGGTCTCGTTCGTCCAGGGCGTCGACACCAAAGGCCTCGTCTTCGCCATCGACCTGCGGTCATCAACCTGAGGAAGTCGTGGCAGACCGGCCTAACAGAACCAAATCGGACTGACTCCGCATGATGCATGCCGAATACTGATGAGCGACATCAACATCTAATCCTTGAGGATGATGGCAAGTGGAATCCCAGCACTGCGACGGCCTAGAGAGAATTCAGAGGGGCTAGTAGCCGCAACGCATGTGTTCTGCACCTCCAGCGATCAAGCAGGTCTACGCGGACTACCTGGAACACCATTATCTATCTATAGGACAATGGAAGGCTGGTGGTTTAATGACGCGCCGGTGGACGCTTGTCAACCAGAGGATCGAGGCTGGGTCGTCTCTCAGACATGATGGCATCAGGAGACGCTCCTCTGGATTCAGGTATTATCTCCTGCTGCCGCTTGCTGGACTCTTGCTCTACGCTTCTATGGTTTGGAGCGCCCTCGTGATGGCCTCATATTTCACGGGGATCCGTAGGTTGATTAGGTAGCGTGCTGCGGGGAAGCTGTTTCCGATTCACGCTTCGCGAGGTATCCGGGATGCCAGCCGGAGAATTCGTGGACATGTGGGGTCTTGACCCTGATGAGCCACACATCCCTTTCCAGACTTCAGTTAGATGCCAGGGAGTTCACGACAACTCCTCGTTTCGTGGTTCCTCGAAGCTCAGCACTGACAGTGCACACACTCTCCTAACGCTGAAAGCATACCCGACGGATTGCTGGCACGGCTGTAAACCTTTATCAAATGATTCCGGGATACCGAAGACGACATGCCGCCATCCGTACCAGATCTCCCCCTCAGAGGAATCGATCTCAGAGGGATCGTGTTTGACCTCGACGACACGCTCATCCAATCTACTGTCGACTACGAACGTTTCAAGATCCTCATAATCGAGAGAATCGCCTCAAAGGGCGATGATCCCAGCCGATACAGCCCGGACGAGGGAATCGTCGGACTTATCGACAGATTCGCGGAGCGGATGCGATCCAATGGATGGTCCGAGGCGCAGGTCACGGCATCCCTGGAGGAGTTCGAGGAGATAATGGACAGCGTCGAGCTTGAGCGGGTTCACGACACCGATGAGCTCTCAGGGGCACGAGAGGTGCTCGAGTATCTCCGATCGCGCGACGTCCGAGTTGGGATCCTCACGAGGGGATGCCAGGAGTACGCCGAGGAAGCCCTGCGTCTCACAGGACTGAGGGAGTTCGTACAAGCCATCGAATGCAGGAACACCAGGACGCCGGCGAAACCCAACCCCGAGCCGTACTGGCATCTGGTCGAACAGCTCGGACTGAGGCCGGAACAGACCATCTTCGTGGGCGACCACTTCATAGACGCGACATGCGCGGCAAGAGCGGGCGTGCCCTTCGTCGGAGTCCTCACGGGATCTCTGTCGGAGCATGCTCTGAGGGAGGCGGGGAGCGTCGAGGTGTTCCGGAGCGTCTCAGCCATGCTCCCGTGGCTGGAGGAGCTGCTCGGGGAGCACGTATGAGCATAAAAGGGCAATGTCGAATCTGTCGCTTGATATTCTGGACCGAAAAAATCATCGATGTCCAGCGTTCATCAGCCGTATCTCAGCGCCTTGCGAATCGAGCATCGTCTCCTCCTGCAGCTCCAGCTCCGAAGGCTGCGGAACGACGACCTCGAGGCTGCGCTCGAGCAACGCCATCTCCCTCTCGGTCAGCGTGCGCGGGTCTATGGGGATGACAAGGGAGGCATCGTTCGTAATGACGATGTCCCTCAGCTGATGCATGAACTGAAGCATCCGGTCGTACGTGTTCAGGGATACGAGGTACTCAAGGCCGTCGATGAGCACGACCGCCCTCTCACGGCCCTCTATGAACGACCTCACCTGGCTCATCAGTATGCCGATGGCGGTCGGATTGATCCGGCCCTCCCCGACGAGGTTCGTCAGCCAGATCACCCTGCTGGTCCCGAGGTTGCGCTCACTCTGCAGCCTCTTCGGCAGCTCACGCGAAACCACCATGCCGTGATAGCCTGCAGAGAGACCCTGTTCGAACATGTCGAAGCTGAGCCTGGGACGCCGCTCCTCTACGAGATAGACACTACCCGGTTTCAGCTCCGGGCCAATGGCCGCTGCTGAAGCGTACGAGCTGCTCAAATAGGCATCCCATCCTTACTGGCCTATATGTGCCAAGTTTTATATAATACTGTTGACGCAGGCGGCATCCAGTGCAATCAAGGAGGTTCGGAGGGCCCCGCGACGTCAGAGTCTCCCGCAGAACACCCTCAACCCATCGTCGCCTATGGTTCCGAACCTGCACTTCGTGCAGTCATGAACGGTGGCGGAGGCCCTCATCTCAAAGCAACACGGCGTGGTGAAGAACTTGGTCTCTCCCGCACAGAGCACCCTGGATCCGCCATCGATGACGCTCCCCCTTGGGCAGCGCTGGCACTCGGAGGCGGACACCATACGCATCTCATGCGTGTCGCACCGGGTCAGAAACAGTTTGTGGACCTTCGCGCTCATGGTTCGACCAAGGTGCCGAATCGGTTCCTTCGTAGATATCGGTTTCGAGGGGGCACCTGGAGTCAGGAATCGTCGAATCTCGGGCGATGGAGGGGGCGTGTCGTGACCAGTCAGTGCTCCGGCGCCTCGTCGACGGGCCGTGCCTTCCACGGCCGACGTCACCGGCTGGGGCGCTCCGAAAGCTTTTATGAGCAGTAAATCGTTGCGTGGCAGGCGTCGGGTGCACTCGTTCCCCGTTTCGAGCCAGCGGCGCGTCGGAGACAGGCGATGCAGGAAGTACCTAGGATAGATGCGGACGTGCTGTTCAAGGAGCTGCTTGACGGAGTCTTCATCTGCGGGAAATCAGGTGAGCTGCTCTATGCCAACCCCGCCTTCTGCAGAAGCCTGGGCTATTCCGAGGAGGACATGGCCTCCAAGAACGTCGGGAAGGATATTGTGACCCGCGAGCTCGAGTGGCAGGCGTTGACATCTCTGATGGAGCAGGGAAGTCCGATTGCGGATTACGAGATCAATGTCAGCAAGGCCGACAAGACGAGAGTCGTCATGGCGATATCAGCCACGACCCACAGGGATGCGAAGGGCATGCCCATCGGTATTGCAGGCGTGATGCGGGACATCTCGACGAGGAAAGGCGTCGAGAACGACCTGCGCGAGAAGGCGTTCAAGACGGATATCGTGAACCGGATCGCGAGGAGCGCCGGGCGGAGCAAGGACATCCAGGAGGTCATTCACCACCTCGAGGAAGGCCTCCGCAAGTTGGTGCCTTTCGAGCAACTGAGCCTTGGAGTGACGGAGGAGAAGGGCCGTCATGTTGAGATCATCGCCTCAGATTCAGAGACCCGTTTGAAGGCCCAATCGAGGGGGAAGGTGCCGTTCGAAGGCAGCCTGGTGGAGAAGCTGAAATACGGGAAGAGCGCCGTGGTCGTCGACAAGGATGCGTCCCGCAAGCTCTTCTCTGAATTCACGGTGTTGGACGAGACGAGGATGAGCTCAGTCCTGGCCGTCCCGCTCAAGAGCAGGGGAAGGGTGATCGGCTCCATCAACGTAGCCCACTCGAGGCAGGGAGAGTATAGCTGGGAGAGGGCGGAGGCGCTTCAGACCGTGGCCGATCACCTCGCGGGCATGATCGACAACATGATCTTGCTCAAGTCGTTCGAGACTAAGGTGAGGTTGCACGAGACCCTGATGGCGTCGGGCGTCGAGCTTCAGAAGGCGATCACAACGGAGCAGATCTACGCCGCAATCGCATCACACGTGAGACAGGTCGTCCCATACAATGACTTCTCATTCTACCTCGTGGACAGGCCGAGCAGACAGATATACGCAGTCTATGCCGTCGGCAGCTTCACGGAGGAGACCTTGGCTGCCCCCCCGGGAGGGTTCGACGAGGGAATCGTCGGCCACGTCGTGATGACAGGAAGAGCGGAGTTCGTCGACGACGTGGACTCAGACCCCAGAGGAGTGAACGTGCCCGATACACCGGAGGACCACAGCTCCATGCTGGCCATCCCCCTCACAGGAAGCGATGGAGTGCTGGGAGTCCTCGAGCTGTACAGGGAGCCGGGCCAGGTCTTCTCGATGAGCGATCTGGAGGCGGGCCTTCTCTTCGCACAGCAGGCGTCAGTCGCACTCGCGAACGCCCAGCTCGTGTCGAAGCTTCAGGAGGCCAAGGAGGAGATCGAGCTGCTGAACGACCTCATGTTCCACGACATCAACAACTACAACTTCGCGACGCTGAACTACGTCGAGAGCGTCGTGAAGGCGAAGAGTGTGCCAAAGGCGAGCGAGGTGCAGCTTGAGAAGGCGTTGGACCTGATCAGGCAGAACACCAAGCTGATCGACAACGTCAAGAAGCTGACCAGGATCGGCGTCATGAGCCAGGAGGACCTCGAGCCAGTCAACCTCAAGGACGTGCTCATCAAAGTCACGTCGGGCATGGCCCACGCGTCACCGGGCAAGACGGTCAGCATCGACCTCAAACTGCCCGAGAACGATGCGTTCGTGATGGCCAACCCGCTGATCGATGAGGTATTCGTGAACATCCTTTCGAATGCAGTCAAGTACGATCCGCACGACGACGTCGAGGTCGACGTCAGCTGCACGAAGACCCTTGAGGACGGGCAGACTTACTGGAAGGTCATGGTCGCTGACCGAGGCCACGGCATACCCGACGAGAAGAAGGAACTGCTGTTCCAGAAGTACGTCAGACTGAGACCTGAGTCCCAGGTCTCCGGGACAGGACTGGGGCTCTCGATAGTCAGAGCTTTGGCGGACAAGTTCAACGGCCGCGTGTGGGTGGAGGACAGGGTGCCTGGCAAGAGCGAACTGGGCGCCTCGTTCTTCGTGGAGATACCGACCATGAAGAAGCAGCCGGAGTGAGGCGAAAGGCTCTTCCGCGCGTACACCTCTTTGATTCATCGATGGGGCCTGGATATGA
>JBFESP010000009.1:0-79609 GCA_041548485.1 Thermoplasmata archaeon
CGCATGTCGCACGCCCCTTCTGTATAGTAATCATTAACTGAGCACGGTCAAATCAACTCTGCGTTATGCCTCGCGGCCTTCTCATCTGGGTAGAAGATGCCCTTATCCGCAAACTCGCTGAACGAGGAAATCAAGTCGATCGCCATATCTAACCCCACGACATGCCCTCTCGAATATCCCTGCAGATAAGGGTCGCCGGAGCATATTGCTCCATCCCCTATTGCCTCAGCGACTTCTGTTCTCCTATTGCGGAGATAGTAGTAGAATGCTGTTAGGAACTCGTTACGTTCAGTCGCCATCTCCTCCTCAGTCACGGTGTAGGTTCTTCCTGAAGATTCCATGTGAATCCACCATATGATTATCTCGAGATGGGTATATCCGCGTTTTGCGCAACACTTCGTTTCTCACATTGAACGGAAACTCATGGGTGCGTGACACAAAATCGGAAGAGCCAGAAAAAGAGGAGACGGTTTATGTCTAGCCTGAGAGTAACATAAATGTGCCAGGTGAAGGACATAAGCCCCTTTCTGTTCACCTCTTGCGAGGCTGATGGCATTCGACTTAGCGCTCTACCCGCCGACGATGAGAAATCGATCCGGCCGTTTGAGCTTGCTCCAGTGGGGAGTCGCCGTTTCATCAAATCCTCGGAAGACCTCATCCCCAGGGGAATCATCGCATTATTCCAAGGCTGTGTCGTTTCTGTGCCCTTGCCAAGACTCTCGCCCTGCTGCTAGTGCAGCCCACCTTCTCTCGGAGAGGGGACTTTCCTCAGCTGGTCTGCGTGAAACGCAAACCTACCGTCAGCCATCCGCCTTCTCCTGGCGGTATGATTCTATGTCTAAGAACTACAAAAGGCTTTCTAGAGGGATGCAGCAAAGCGCGGGTATGGTCTTGTCCAGAGACTGGTCAGAGCTCCTCTGACTCCTTTCTCCTCTTCAGTGCCCGCCAGCAGATGGGCAGCCATGATATGAGTATCACGCCACCTACACCGAGAACCAGATTCCCGGCACCTACACCGTACAATTCACGGCTCTCCCAATTCTCGTTCACGATGGCCCACGCCAAGAGTGTCAAACCTACCAAGGCCCATGGGGAGTAACTCACTAGGGTCAACCGTCTCCTGTCACCAACTTGCTGTCGGGACATTTCCGATCTGACTCGGCCTACTGCCATCAGCAGACTGTCTAGTTTGGCCTGGAGAGTTGAATCCTGAGGAACTGGCTCGTGAGGTACAGTCTTGGCTTGTGCGATTCTCCCCTTGCTGAATGACCGTTCGGCTGCAACGTATCCTCCACCTGCGTTTCTGTAGATCGCTCCTCCTTCTACGAGACGGCGCAGTATAACCCTCGTCCGCTCCTCTGGGATGTCGTTGTGGCCTGCGTGCTCTACTATCTTCTGGACGGAACTCCCGCTCCTATCCGCCCCCTCGAGTATCTCAACGATTGCCAGAAGCGCGTTCGACTCCTCAACGAACCCCTGGTCCGATTCCGTTGTCTCACTCGGCGTCACTTGTATGAATCCGCCACAAGCGATACAGAACCGTCCCGCGTCAGATGTCTCTTCGTCACATATCGGGCACTTCATGCCATCTCCCTCGAGCGGCGACGAGATATCGCTCATCTGATATGGAATTTGTGATGTTGCCACCTCCTAGTATCCACACCATAGGACGATGCGGGAACTCTGGTGCCAGCGATTTACGGATTTGTGCTCGTCGCGAGCGCGCCTTCGTCCGCTCATTGCGGGAGATCATGTAGATGTCCTCCAAAGTGCGCTGCTTCCCCTCTGACACACAGTCGCCTACCTTCTACCGAGTGCCTGTCCCGCACCATCTCATTATGCATAGAGCCAATGCCTTGGTGGTGTTCATCAGCTCATCGATGTCCACGTACTCGTCAGCCATGTGTGCCGTATTGATGTCTGGACCGATTGAGATTGTCGGGATTCCCATGTGATTGATGAGATGGATTGCATCTGTCAGAGATTCAAAACCCCTGAGTTCGGGTTCGAAACCTAGATCTTTGAGGGCCTCCCTGCCTGTGTCGATTATTGGCTCGTTCTCCTTCACTTCAGCGCCGTACTGCCATCCCTCTGTCTCTATCTTCGGCGGATGCTCCTTCAACCAGGAATCCGAGTCGGCCACGCTCTTCAGCTTCGCCTCTATCTCCTTGATCTTGTCCTTTGTGCTAGGGATGAACATCGAACCGAAGACAATCTCGACCTTCTCGGGGACCGTCACTGGCCATTCTCCCCCGTGTATGGTCGTCGGTGTGATTATGTCCGGATCCAGATATCTATGTTGCTTCTCAGGGCTGGTCCTCCATTCGTCGTTCAACTCATCCAGTGCCACGATGACCTTAGCTGCTTTGGAGATCGCATTCACGGCACCCCCCTTGCTCCAATCCGGGTGCGCCATCTCTGCGTGGCCCGCTCTTCCAAGAACCGTAATCTTACCGTAGACCGAGCCCCTGACGGCAACAAGGATCTTCATCTCCGTGGGTTCAGGAATGATGGCAGCATCAGCCGTGTAACCCCTCTGACAGCAGGAGAGCGTGCCCATGCACGTCTGTTCTTCGTCCGGAACGGTCTCGACAATCACATCTCCGTCCAAGACGATCCCTGCTTGCTGGATAGCTTTCAGCGCAAAAATAATCGCCGCGATTCCCCCTTTCATGTCGTTGGCTCCCCTGCCGAAGATCTTGTTGTCCTCCCTCTCTGCGTCGAAAGGAGGGTGCTTCCAGTTCTCGATGATTCCCGGCGGAACCACATCGTAATGCCCGTTAAGAATCAGAGACCGTCCATTTCCGTTGCCTTCGAGCCTTCCGGCGAGCGCAGGCATGTTGCTCAGGTCTCTGTCCTTGAGGACACCAGAGCCAGGGAAACTGTCGAGTTCTGATGAGTCAATCTCCCACATATCGACATCGAACCCCATCTCCTCGAGAGTGCTTCGTATGAAGTTCTGGAAATTCTTGTAGTCGTCCCCCTCTGCGCTCTCGTTCTCCTGAGGAGTGATCGTTCTGAGACCGATGAGTTTGCTGAGATATTCGATGATGTCTTCCTTGCCACCATCTATGAATTCTAAAACCCTCTGCTCACTTCCGGTGATCAAGTGTACTCACTGTTCCCTGCACGGGAGATTCCCGCGCTCGGAGCCGGTACAGGCTTGCCTTGATAAATCGTTTTTCCGCTTGATCGAGCTCCGCTGACTCACTCCACCAGTTTCTGGCCCCTCATGGAGGTCCCGTTGCGTCCCATATCTGTGGCACGCACCTTGCTCTACCATCGGATTCTGATGATTCCACACCGGGGTCAATCTGCATCGGCGAGCGAGGTGCCCGACTCCATGGTGGGGACATCGGATGGAGGTATGTGCCGCGGTTAGGGTAGACCGTGTCGTCCATTTGGCGACAGTTCTTATGTATTGACCTAATCCTCCTTAGGCGAGGGGTGTTATGCGACGATGACATCGGAAGGGCGGAAGCTTGCGCAGATAGCCACAATGGCCACGAGCCTGGGGGCCAGCGAGGCCAGAGTCATAGATGCTAAGGACGTGGTCATAGATGAGCGTGTGAGGTTGAAGTGCATGGTTCCCATCTGCTCAGACTACAATAGGCACATGATGTGCCCTCCTAACCTCATGCCAGTCCGAGCCTTTGCAGATATCATCAGTCTCTACAAGAAGGCTCTCATTATCCAGATCGAGGCTGACGTGGATTCGCGCGACAAATCCGGTGCATCATTGAGCAAAGAGCTCTGCAACCAGCTTGAAATGTCCACCAAGACCCACGAATGGGAGAGGAAGTTGCATGGATTGATTAACAAGGTTGAGGCGCATGCATTTAAGGAAGGATTCTACCTCGCCGCAGGGCTGATCGGGGGCAGTTGCAGTCTGTGTGAAGAGTGTGTGGACCCTCGGGGCGGAAAACCCTGCAGGCGCCCGTTCGAGGCAAGGCCATCCATGGAGGCGATGGGGATAGATGTGGTCAAGACCTGCAAGAATGCCGGTCTGCCTCTGCAACTGTCATCTGATACGAGAATCAGATGGACGGGCCTTGTACTGCTGCATTAGTCGTCCGTCATGGAGCGAACGCGCATGCGGCAGCTACAACCGTGGCAACTCCCTCACAATCAGATTTCCTTGTCCGTGGAGAATGCTGTCTTCAGCGTGACGGTTCCATCCTCCAGCGAGTAGTATGCAGATCGACCCTTGTCTCCTTCGACGTCCTCGGCGACTACTCTTACGCCCAATTCCCTTAGAGTCTTCTTCGCCTGACGGACGTTCTCTCCACCGATGTCTCTAAGCCGCACGTCTAGGTTCGGAAACATCTGCGCTCCGCCGACGAGCTTCGCCCACAACTTCCTCTTGCTCGCACCTTTCGATATGATTGCCCTGTGGAGCATTCGAATCCCGGTATCGACATATTTCGCATCCGATGGTTTTCCATCTGGGGCCCTCGGTAGAAGCGCGTGAAGGACACCTCCGATCTTTGTTTCCGGATCGTAGATGAACACCGCGACGCAAGACCCAAGTCCGAGGCAGCATAGTCGCTCGGGGGCCCGTGTCACCGTGAGCTCGGCAATGCCCACCAGCTTCGCAGTACTCATCTTAGGGTATCTCCAACCTTATCTAGGATGGTCTTCAACATCAGATCCTCCGGAAGGAGGAGGAAGTATCCTTCGAACGATCTCTCCACCCCTTTGAAGACGGTGTGGACTGCGATCACGGCATCTACAGAGGCTCCGAGGGTGGCGAGAGGGATGTCAAGTACTGCTCCTAGAAGGTCGACGGCCGCGCCCGGGGGAGCAGGGATGAGGTCAGTGTCGATCATCTTCGACACAGCTACCAGGTACCAACATAGGCAGATATTGCCCACTTCGCACAGCGCGGACGCCTGGATGGCGGTGAGGTCCACAAGGTCTGTGCCATCACCAGCGAGGTGCTCGACTATCGTTACCGCAGATTCCCTTGGGAAGACGACGAGAACGCCGCTGCGCAGGTCTCCGCACAGTTGTGTGTATGTTCCAGCGACGACTTTGTCGTTGCCTCCGAGCCACTCGCCGATACGGGACAGCGGCATTATCTCGCATGAGGTCACCTCGTTGACAAGCTCCATATCGAGCAGTGAGGCCAGGGCCGTTGCCGCGTTCCCTGCACCGACATTCGCGAACTCTCTGATTATCCCCAAGACCTTCTCCGTGTTGCTCTCGTCCATTCTCATCAGGCTCCCAGTATCGAATCGACGTCAAGTATCAGCGCTATCTTTCCGCTCCCCAGTATCGTGCCGCCAGAGATGCCCCGAACCCTGCGCAGTCGACTGTCTAGGGACTTGACGACGATCTGTTGATGCCCCATCAGGTCGTCTACAGCGAGGGCGGCTCTTCGTTCCCTGCTCTGGACAACTAGAACGCTCAGCTTGTCACCATCGTCAGGTGCTTCAGGTATTCCGAAGAACGTGCGCATCCTGATTATCGGCAGCACTTCTCCTCTCAGCTGGACGACTTCCCTGTTCCTGATCTGCTTGATCTCTCCTGAGTCGAATCGGTGCGATTCCGCGATGACCCCCATCGGCACCGCGTAAGTCTGATCTGCGATGGATATCAGCATCGCGTCGATGATCGCGAGGGTGAAAGGCAGCCACAGCGAGAATGTCGTCCCTGCGCCTTCCGACGAGCTGATCATGACCGAGCCCCCCAGCCCCTCCACGTTCTTCCTGACTACATCGAGGCCAACGCCTCTGCCGGAAACCTCTGAAACGCCGTCCTTCGTTGAGAACCCCGACCTGAAGAGGAGGTCGAGGAGGTCTCGCGCGAGCATTGAATTGCCCTGGTCCTGGGTGATCAGTCCTCTCGCGACCGCTTTGCCCCTGATACTCTTGTAGTCGATCCCCCTGCCGTCGTCTGATATCTCGATCAGGACATGGTCTTGCTGTTTGGATGCGACTATCCGAATGAGGCCTCGCTTCCTCTTTCCAGCCTCTGCTCGTTCCTCCTCGGATTCTATGCCATGGTCCACGCAGTTACGCAGTATGTGCATTATTGGGTCGCTTATGCGGTCTATGACCGTCCGGTCCAATTCGATGTTCCCGCCGTCGACGATGAACTCTACCTGCTTCCCCTGGTTCTTCGCTATGTCTCGCACCATACGGGGGAATCTGGCCATCACCGCCTCCAGGGGAATCATCCTGATTCCGAGCACCTTCGCCTGGATCTCAGATGTGAGTTTGTCGATATGAGTCGAAATCTCATCGAGACTGGTGTCGTCGTGCGACATGGTCCTCTCCACGAGCCTGCTCCTTGCGATGACCAGTTCGCTCACGTCGTCCAGCAGTTCATCAAGCTTATCCATGCCCACCTTGACCGTCTGTGCCGCGGGAGAATCCGCAGCGGTCTTCGCCGAGCGCACCTCTCCGTTCAGTACCACTCTCCAGTCTTTCATCGGTTTGTCTGGGGAGCCTACTCGGACCTCATCGGTGTCCGGCATGGCGGCAACCCGATTTGCCACCTCATCAAACCCCTTCTCGGGCTCGAGGGTTACCGTGAAGTCCTCGAAGACATGTTCCTGGTCTATCTCGTCCTCGCTCGGAGTGGAACTCACGATGTTGGCCACCTTGCCAAGCTCCTTCAATATGACGAGCGCTCTGGCCGAGGGGAATGCGCACCTGCGCCCGAATCTGATGTATATGCTGGATAGAACCGGAGCAGCTGGCGCAGGCTCCTTGGGTGTCTTCTTCGCCTTCGCAACGGGTTTGGCGGCCTTCTTCCGGCGCTTCCTGCCAGTTCTCGAAGCCGCAGCAGCTCGGAGCCCGTCGACGAGCCCTGGGGATTCCTCGAAGTCCTCGCCCCTCTCGACCGAAGCCACCATTCCTTCCAGTGCGTCAAGCCCCTTGAATATCGCTTCGGCAACGTCGCCCGTAGGCTCCACGACATCGTTTCTGACCGCATTGAGGAGGTCCTCCAAGGCATGCGCGGTGTCGGTTACGGGCCTGTAGTTCATCATCCCAGCCATGCCTTTTATCGTGTGACACGCCCTGAACATGACTTCAATCAGGTTCTTGTCTTGGGGCCTAGTCTCAAGCTCGATCATCGTCTCGTTGAGGGTCCGAAGGTTCTCGCGCGACTCAGTGACGAACAGCTTGGAGTACTTCGCAAGATCGATCTCCTTCGGCATGGTCATTCCTCCAGGAACCTCACTATCTCCCTAGGTATCTCGTCAAGCGGTATCGCCCTTTCGGCAGCCCCGGCGTTGACGGCGGCTCGCGGCATGCCGAAGATCACGGAGGTCTTCTCATCCTGCGCCAATACCCTTCCGCCGGCGGCTCTGACGGCCCTCGCTCCATTTGCGCCGTCCATCCCCATGCCCGTCAGCACGATTGCGAGGAGCCGCGGCCCGAAACATATGGATGCGCTCTTGAAGAGGACATCGGCCGAAGGTTTGACGAATTGTACTGGCGGCAGGGCCTCGTCAAGTCTCATCGACGCGCCCGTCTTCGAGCATTCGGAGACCAGTAGATGTGCTCCTCCGGGAGCGACATACGCATGTCCCTCCTTCGCCTGAGTGCGATCTGCGGCCACCACCGTACGAGGCCCCTTGACCGAGTCGAGCCTCCTGGCGAACGATTCTGAGAACAGGGTCGGTATGTGTTGAACGACGAATATCGTGGCAGGGATATCCCTCGGGAGTCTCGAGAAGATGTACTCCAGTGCTCGAGGTCCTCCAGTCGACGCAGCGATTACGACAGCTTTCAGCCCCTTCTCGGGCACCTCCCTCGGTTTCAGACGTTCCTCATCGAGTTGGAGAGGGACCCTCGCTTTCTGGAGGGCTTCTATCTTGGCACCTGAGACATCCATTATTGTGCGCGCGATGTGTGCCCGGTACTTCACGATGTCAACGGAGATGGGGCCACCTGGTTTCGAGATGAATTCGACGGCGCCCATCTCAAGCGCCCTGAGCGGGAGGTCGATGTCCACCTTGTCCATGGCGCTGAGCATTATCACCCTTGTCGGGTGCTCCTTCATCAGCCTCTGGAGGGTCGCAAGACCGTCCATCTTGGGCATCTGTATGTCAAGCAGTATCACATCCGGTGAGTACGCCTTGGCTTTCTCTATCGCCTCGATGCCGTCCTTCGCCGTGCCCACGACGGACAACCCCTCCTCGGACGCCAGCATGTCTCTCAGAACGACTCTCATGTAGGCACTGTCGTCGACAATCAGTACCTTAACCGTTTCTCGCATCGGCGACTCCTCAGGTGCTCATCTGCAGAACGGCGTTGATTGACTCGAGGACATCGTCCGACGTGAACGGCTTCATGATGAAATCGAGCGCACCAGCCTCAAGGGCCCTCATGACGGTTCGCTGGTGTCCGAGGGCAGATATCATGATTATCTTGACCCGGGGGTTCACTTCCTTCAATCGCTTCACGGTTTCGATCCCGTCGGTTCCAGGCATCACTATGTCCATCGTTATGATGTCCGCGCGTTGCTCAACGAACACCTTAACGGCCTCACTGGCGTTCCTCGCCTCAAGGACTCTGTGTCCTCCGCCCTCGAGGATGTTCCTGATTACCCTGCGCATGAACTCCGAGTCGTCAACCACCAGAACGGTCGCCATCCGAGATACCTCCTTCCTGTCCAGCATCATCTGTTGAGAGGTCGAGAATCTTCAACGGGTCAATGATCGTTATGAGGCGGTCATCGAGCTTCGCGATGCCCGCCACATACTCGGATTCGATCTCCTGAGCTACGTATCCAGGGACGGGTTCGATCGAGATCACGGGTATCCACACGACTTCCGCGACCTCGTCGACTGTGAAACCCACTGGCGCGTCCGAAGCTTCGACGACAATGATTCTAGAACTCTCGTCAAGACTCTTGGCCTCCAGCTTGAACCTCCTCCTAAGGTCGATCACGGTCACCAACCTTCCTCGCAGGTTTATCACGCCTTCGATATGTGTTGGACTGCGATGAACCTTCGTGATCTCCTGTGTCGGGAATATCTCCTTGACCTTCGATATGTCGAAGGCGAATTCCTCGAGGCCGAGCCTGAAGACCACGTACTGTCCAGTCGCCTGCTCGTAGGTCAACTCTCCTCGCTCCTGCGGTCATCATGCGTCTCGAGGCTCTCCCCCGTCGGTTCCTTCAGCAAAGACTCCGAACTGGGCTGCATCTTCTTTGTGAGGTCGGCCAGCTTCGTCGCGAGGGCCGTCAGGTCCTGGGCAGACGCGGATAGCTCCTCCATCCCCGCAGCGAGCTCCTCCGACGAGGAGGAAACCTCCTCCGCAGACGCCGAGGTCTGATTCGCTATGCTGGCGACTTCGTCCAGATTCTTCGCAAGGCTCTCTGTGAGCGCCTTCTGCTCCTCGGTCGAGGCGCTGATCTCCTGAACCATCGCCGCGGTTTCTTCGACGGTGGCGGCAATGTCTTCCAAGGATCTCAGCGACTCCGAGATGGTCGTGGCGCTGTCGTTGACGTCCTTGCTGGTGTTCTTCATCTTCTCTGAGGTCTCTCCTATGTCGCTCCCGATTGATTGCAGGAGTTCCTGAATCTGGTCTGCCGCCTTCCGGGACCCTTCGGCCAGCTTGCGAACCTCGTCCGCGACGACCGCAAACCCTCTGCCGTGCTCCCCCGCCCTGGCAGCCTCTATCGCAGCGTTTAGAGACAGGAGGTTCGTCTGTTGTGCTATGTTGGTTATGATGTTCACTATCTGGGATATCTCCTGAGACTTCCTCGAGAGATTCTGCATGGAAGCCGAGGTCTCCTGCACGCTCCTGAGAAGTGAACTCATCTTCTCAAGGGAGTCGTGTATGGACCTGCTACCCTTCTGAGCGACATCGCTCGCGTCCTCGGAAGCCCTTGCGGCGTTCTGCGAGCTCTGCACGACATCGTGGATGGCCTTCGTCTGCTCTCCGAGCATCTTCACCATCTCCTCCACCCTGGACGCCTGCGTCTCAGCACCCTTCGATGTCTGCGACATGGACGCCGACACCTGCTGTGACCCGTCAGTTACACCTCTGATCGTCTCCGCCAAGAGGGTCGAAGCGTCCTTTAGCGATTTTGATGCCCCCCTTATCTCAACTGTGATGCTCGCGAGCCGGTCCTTCATCATCCTGAAGGTCTCGACGAGCGTTGCGAGGTCGCCTCTCGCATGGACATCGATTTCTACCGAGAAATTGCCCTCCGAGATGGCCCGGGCGCTTTCCGTGAGTCTCCTGAGGGGTTCGGACATGTTGTAGATGAGCAGGTTCATGGATCTAACGAGGTCGCCGACCTCATCGTCTGGCGCTTTCGTGTCCAGTCGATCAGTGAAGTTCCCTTCAGCGATTATCTTGGCCCGCTCGGACACCTTGACAATTGGAGCCGTGACACGGGATGAGACATAGAGGGTAATCACCGCGACCAATATTCCCACCACGGATCCGCTCATGATGAGGTAGGAGATGCCTTCCTCGATCGTGCTCTCCGCGCGCTCGTCCATAAGCACCGCCGCTTCCGTAGTGTTTTCTATCAGGTTCTCGAGATCATCCATCATGCTCTCGAGATGTGTAGTGGCATTCTTCCTGGCCTCGACGGATTCGCTCAATTCATCGTTCCTCAGGTGATCTATCGTCGCGCCAGTCCAGTTCGTGTACTCGTTCCACGATATCTGCAGGCTTCGGAGGTTGGACAGCTGGGAGTCAATCATGTCCTCCCTATCCATCTCCTCAATCGCGGTCAGCATTCCCGGCATAACCTCGAAGGTGTATGTCGTCCGGAAATCGATCAGGAATTGTGAGACGATGTTCTGCCGGTCGAACATCTCGTTGTAGTAGCCCGTCGCGAGGGGCGTCCCGTACTCGAGCACATACTGTCTGAACGAGACATCCGCAGTAAGGAGAGATGCTTCCGCGTTCGCTATCTCTGAAACAACAACCAAGTTCTCGTCGTAAAGGGTCCTCATGTCGTCCCTCATCTGGCTCATCTCGGAGATCGAGATGTAGCTCACGACGAGAATCGGTGCAAGCGACAGGGAGAGTATGATTGCCATCAACTTCGGTGTCAAAGGTATCCTCAATGCACCACCATCACAAGATCGATGTAAGAGCCCCGGATCATGGGCGATTCGCTCGAACCCAGAAGCTCTTGCATGGATATCAAAATTGGTACGGTCTATATAAAAATATGTCGTCCAGAATTCGCTCCTAGATAACCTGCTGTCGCGGACGCGCGCGAGGTGATTCGTCTCTCCCTGAGAAGAAATATCTATGGGACAGACAATAGTCTGCCCGATGGAGCCCGACGAAGAGAAGTCATATGATTTGATCAGACGACACCTGCTGAAGACCCGAGGGTTCGACATCAGTGGGTATTCCAGGTCGTTCTTCGGTCGAGCCGTCCGGAAGCGCGTGGGGCGATCAGGATGCAGGCATGCGTTGGAGTACGTCGCTCTTCTGAGGAAGAGCGAGGAGGAGATGAACGAACTCATTGCGGCCCTATCGGTGAATGTGACGGACTTCTTCCGTGACAGCGGAGCGTTCGAAGCCCTGACGAAGCAAGTGATCGCTCCTCTGGCCTCCCTCAAGATGGAACTCGGGTGGAGCACGCTCAGGATATGGAGCGCTGGATGTGCCACCGGGCAGGAGACCTACACGATTGCGATATGCGTCGCGGAGGAGCTCAAGAAGAACGAGCAGGGTGGCGACCTGGTCGTAAGGATCCAGGGCACAGACCTTTCCAGGGCCGCCCTGAACGTTGCCGAACAGGGAGTCTACAGCGAGGCGCAGGTGAAGGGAGTGCCGAGCGACATGCTCTCCGAGCACTTCACCAAGACCGATTCGGGCTACCGGGTGTCGCAAGGCATACGGCGGATGACGAAATTCTCCCAGGGAAACCTGCTGGACTGCCCCAGCCAGAAGTTCGTCGACCTTGTCGTATGCAGGAACGTCGTGATATATTTCTCACGCCCGATGCACGACATGTTGGTGAGGAATTTCCACACAGCGTTGAGACCCGGAGGATTCATGATGCTGGGCAAGACTGAGACCCTGATGGGGTCTCCCAGACGCCTGTTTGAGGTGGTCGACCACGAAAACCGAATCTTCAGGAAGTCTCAGGACGAGCAGGTGGTGTCCTAGGCTTCGGATGGTGCGGGGGTGGATGTGTCGGACAGCGCCTCTAGGAGATCTACCTGAAGGTTGGCCAGTTCCGACTCGTCCATGGAGCTGAAATCGTAGGTGTCAGGCACGTCGATGTCTTGCATGAATCCTTCGATCGCAGAGTAGTTGTCGTTCATCTCCCGGCGGAGGTACTGCTGCATCTGGTCGATATCCTCCGGAGACAATTCCCTCGCCATGATCTCGGCCAAAGTCACTCCGTTCTGATCTGCCTGGCTCACGAGTTTCTCCAACACAGCCTGCATGACGCTCATCCCATCCTGTCGTATGACAATCGTCAGACACCATCACGTGTTGCGCAGTATATTAAGGTTCGCCCCTCTAGCGGGTGGTGTCAAGCCATGAGCCATACCTGCCGTCCGTTCCAGATACGACTTCCTGGAACTTCATCTGAAGCCTCTTTGTGATTGGCCCAGGTTCTCCATCGCCGACCTGCCGTCTGTCGACTTCCCTGATCGGGGTGATCTCCGCTGCTGATCCGGTGAAGAAAAGTTCGTCCGCCAGATAGAGTTCGCCCCTGACGAAGTTCCGTTCTTCAACCGTGATGCCGAGGTCCGTCGCGAGTGTCATGACCGAGTCCCGCGTTATGCCCGGGAGTATCCCGGCATTGAGGGGAGGTGTGAAGATTCGTCCCTCCCTCACCATGAAGATGTTCTCGCCAGACCCCTCGGCGACCATGCCTCCGTCGTTGAGGAGGACCGCCTCGTCGAAGCCGCCCTGCTTGGCCTCCATGACTGCCAGTGCGCTGTTGATGTAGGTTCCGCAGACCTTGGCGGTGGCGGGGACGGTCGTGCTGGGCGTCCTCCTCCATGACGAGGTGTGGATACGGATGCCGTCTCTGATGCCTTTCTCGCCGAGATACGCTCCGAGCGAGAAGGCGGCGATGAATGTCTCCACGGGATAGTCAATCGGGTTGACCCCTATGCCTGAGACACCGAAGAAAGAGATCGGACGGATATAGCCCGCCTTCAGACCGTTAGCGTTGATGACTTCCTTCGCAGCCTTGCAGAGCACATCGACAGGATACGGAATGCTCATGTTGATGGCTTTGGCGGAAGTGTGGAGCCTCATCATGTGTTCTTCGAGCCTGAATACCGCGGGCCCCATCTGCGTCTCGTAGCATCTTATCCCTTCGAACACGCCAGTGCCATAGTGAAGCCCATGGCTCAGGACATGCACCGTTGCCTCCTCCCACGGTATCAACTCGCCATTCTTCCATACCTTCTCAGTTGGCTGGATCTGCATATCGCTTCAACCCCTTCCTCGGACCCCGCACTCTCTCACGGAGTTGCTCAACGTCCCGACTCCGTCCAGCTCGACCTCGACTACATCGCCTGCACTCATCGGTGATATGCCCGACGGCGTTCCGGTGGCGATTATGTCGCCAGGCTCGAGGGTCATGATTGCCGAGATGTATTCCACAAGGCTGTAGTCATCGAAAACCCTATCGCTTGTTGGTGACCTCTGCACGATTCTTCCATTCAGGCGGGTCGTCACGGTTGTCGGAGGAGTCGTCGATACCAGAGGCCCGATGGGGGCGAACGTGTCGAATCCCTTCGCTCTCGTCCAGTCAGGGTCGTCCTTCTGCAGGTCACGGGCGGTTACGTCGTTGAACGCGGTGTATCCGAAGACGAACCCACTCCCGTCCGATACATGGCTTGCTCGACGGCCGATGATTATCGCGGATTCGCCCTCGTAATCGACCCTCCTCGACATTGATGGGATGATTATGTCTTCGCCCGGGCCTATGACGGCAGAGGGCGGTTTGGTGAACAATATCGGGGAGGATGGCGCCTCCCAGCCCATCTCGCTGATGTGGCTCCTGTAGTTCAGTCCGATGCAGATTATCTTGGACGGCCTGTCGACCGGAGCGAGCAGTTTCACTGAACCAGTGTCGTGTGACCTTGTGGTGCGTCCCGGGGAGCCGTCGAACAGGTCTGACATCTGGTCTGTGTCCAACTCGACTACGCTGTCGGCGCAGACTGTGCCGACGAAGGTCCTGCCTTCGGCCGCGAACTTGCCGAAGAGCCCGCCTGGTGCAGATTGGCCGCCCAAATCCAGTCTCACTCCCTAGAAGTGATTCGGTCATCAGATATCTATTACTTCTGTGTCCGGAGATAATCAGGAATGATGCTACTTGAACATCTTCCTGATGTCAGTACCGACGACCTCTATCTGCGACCTGGCGCCTTCCTGCCTAAGCTTCGTCAATGTTGGCATGCCTGCCTCGTACTCGTCCACCCACTCCTTGGCGAACCTGCCCGATTTGATATCCGCGAGTACATTCTTCATCGCGCTTGCCGTCGCAGGATCGATTATCCTGGCGCCCCTTGTCCGACCCCCATACTCGGCGGTATTGGACACATTCTTCCACATGCCCTCGATCCCGCCCTTCTGAACGAGGTCGATTATGAGTTTGAGCTCGTGAAGCACCTCGAAGTAGGCGATCTCCGGTTGATACCCGCTCCTGATGAGGAAGTCGAAGGCCGATTCGATCAACTCGCTGGCACCGCCGCACAGGACGACTTGTTCCCCGAACAGGTCTGTCTCCGTCTCCTCCTCGAAGGAAGTCTCGATGACCCCCTTCGTCGTCGCGCCCAGTGCCTTCGCGATGGCCAATGCGGTCTCCTTGGCCTTCTTCGAGTGGTCCTGATGTACCGCGATCAGCGCAGGGACGCCGTTCCCAGCTTCGAAGGTCTCGCGGACCAGTGCGCCGGGTCCCTTCGGGGCGACCATTATCACATCGACGAATTCTGGCGGGACGATACGTTTGAAGTGTATGTTGAAGCCGTGGGCGAAGTCTAACACCATGCCCTCGCGCAGATGCGGTGCAACCTCCTTGTCGTAGACCTCCTTCTGCACCTCGTCAGGGATGAGCATCATGACGATGTCCGAGCCCTTCACCGCTTCGGGTATGTCCATTATATCCATCCTGTCGGTCTTGGCTCGTTCGTAGTAATCGTCCTTGAACTTCTGGGCAACGACGACATCGATGCCGCTGTCCTTCAGGTTGAGCGACTGTGCCCGCCCCTGTATTCCGTATCCGATCACCGCCACCCTCTTTCCTTTCAGGACATCGAGGCTGGCGTCCTTGTCGTAGTATATCTTGGCCATTCTATCACCTCTGCGCGTATCCTAGATCGCATTGACGACTTCAATGTACTTCTCTGGCTGGCTCTTCTTTATGACGTTCTCCACCTCTTCCACGGTGCCAGTGATGCGGCACACGCCGCCCTTGCTGAGCATGATGGCGTAGCCCTCGTGGCGTCTGTGGTCAACCATGTCGGCCTCGATGACCTCTTGAAGCCCCCTGAGGTGTTCGATGACGCCCAGGGCCGTTTCGCGATCCCTCAACGATATCACTATCCGGGACCTGTCTGGCATCTCGCAGGGTCCCACGATGATGGTGTCAACGTTGATCTTCTTTCTCGTGAACTCCGCCATTACCCTCTGCATCACGCCCGGCTGGTCGTACGTGAGCATCATGATGACTTCCATTTCACCTGGCACCTCCCTTCCATTCGCACCTGCCCTTGATCCACTCGCTCGGACTCTTCCCGGGCGGCGTCATGGGCAGTACATCCTCCTCAGGGTCAATCACGAAGTCAAGAAGGATTGGCACGTCAGACTTCGTGCCCCTCCTGATGGCTTCCGCAACCTCTGAGGATCTTTCTACTCTTATAGCCTCCGCCCCGTACGCTTCCGCAAGCTTCACGAAGTCCGGTGACTTTCCCAGGTTCGTAGCCAGATAGCGCGACCCGTAGAACAGCTTCTGCCACTGCTTGACCATGCCAAGCCATCCGTTGTTCAATAGACATATCATCACCGGGATGTCGTTCTCGACCGCCGTGGAGAACTCCTGGGAGACCATCTGGAGGCTTCCATCGCCAGCTATGTCCGCGACGACGCTCTCGGGGCGAGCGATCTTGGCACCAAGTGCGGCCGGGAATCCGAACCCCATTGTGCCGAGGCCGCCGGACGTGATGAACATCCGTTTCCCGCGACACCTGAAGAAGTGCGCGGCCCACATCTGGTTCTGGCCCACCTCCGTCGTGACTATCGCGTCTTCCGGGAGGAGGTTTGACAGCTCATGTATGACCTTCTGCGGCTTGATAGGGTTGGATTTCAGGTTGTAGTCACAGGTGCATTCCTTCCTCAATTCGATGATACGATCCTTCCACGTCGATCTTTTCTTGCGTTTCCGGAGGCCCGCAATCAGAGCGTTCACGACTGTCCAAGCATCTCCGACCAGACCGACCCTGCCTTTAACGTTCTTGCCTATCTCCGACGAGTCGATGTCGACGTGAACGACTTTCGTATTCCTGCCGAACTCGCTCAGCCTTCCGGTCACTCTGTCGCTGAACCTGGTCCCTATTGCCAGGAGGACATCGCAGTTGTTGAGAGCATAGTTCGCGACCTGACGGCCGTGCATTCCGCAGACCCCAAGGACGAGGGGATGGTCATCGGGGATGGCTCCCTTGGCCATCAGGGTCGTGACTATAGGCGCCGTGAGGAGCTCCGCGAGCTGTGCAATCTCAGGGCCAGCTCGCGACCATGAGACCCCTCCCCCAACGAGGACGGTTGGCCTCTCAGCTCCTTCGAGCAGCTTGATGGCGTCGAGCAGGCCCGACAGGTTCCGTTTCGGCTTCGGCACCCTGACCTGCTTCTTCATGGCGTCATCTGGAATCTCCTCCTGGAGTATGTCGATGGGCAGGTCGATGTGGACTGGACCGTACCTCCCTGTGGTGGCGATGAGGAACGCTCTCTTCATGACCTCCGGAAGGGTCTTCGGATCAGTTATCCTGAAATTATGCTTGGTGATAGGCATCATCAAACTGAATGAGTCGGCCTCCTGAAACGCGTCATTCCCGAGGACACCGGTGGCCACCTGACCTGTCAATGCAACCAAAGGAGACGAGTCCATGAATGCGGTGGCGACCCCTGTGACGAGGTTCGTCGCCCCTGGCCCTGATGTGGCGATGCACACGCCCGGTCGCCTCGACACGCGTGCGTATCCGTCTGCCATGTGGGCCGCACACTGCTCGTGCCTGGGGAGTATGTGCCTCATCTCTGTCTCGACCAGCTCGTCGTAGAGCGGCAGGAGCACTCCCCCTGGTATACCGAATAGGACTTCGACCTTCTGTCCTTCCAGCAGTTCCACGACGGCCCTCGAACCATTCACATCTACCCACTCCTCATCTCACCCGACAGGAAAGCCGCGAAAGCAGGCAATCCGTCAGGGGTGCGCGACTCGCAGGTCGAGCAGAGCAACTAGGACCAACGGAAGAACAATGCCTGCTCTGCAACCAGCCGTCTCGCACATGCAGTCTGGCATAAACAAAGATATATAAATATCTTGGCTGGCGCGGGCCAGCACCACCGCGAATGTCCAAAACAATACACTGGATGTTATGCCAGGTCAACGGGCCCCGCCGAGATTCCCACGCGCTGTCGCGACCATCACGAATGTGTGTGTCTTCGTCTCGAGACGGCGTATCCCCGCCAGAGCGCTCGCGGAAGCGGGTAGTATGTCCAGTCCTTCCTCTTCCAGCAGCATCCTCGCAGCTTCGACCATCTCCTCGTCAGATATCTCCATCCCCTGTCCTTTCGAATCGATCATTGCGCGTATCGCGTCGGCGGCGTCAGGCAGATAGTTACCCGCAAGCGGGTCGTTCACATGCGTCAGGGTCATGTCCGGAACCGCCACCGGGACTTCCCGTCCCACCACCATCCCTCTAATGATGGCGTTGTTGTTCGATGTCCCCAGCATGCGCGGTTTCATCCCCATCGATTGAAATCCCTGCCAGATGCCAGCTAGTATCGTTCCGTTCCCCACGGGAGCTGACACCCAATCCGGCTGTTTTCCGAGGGTCTGTGCCATCTCCTTGGCTACATATGTGTAGGCGTAGATTCCGAGCCGGCCGTTCTTCCCACCTGGACTCGCGTCGTACCACTTGTTTGCGGCACACTGCCTAGTGCAGGTCTTGATCGCGTTCTCGTAGTCGCCCTGAATGGGGACGATCTTTCCGCCAGCATCCGTAATCTCAGCGGTTCTGGTCCCTTCGAAGTCCGTCGGTATGAATATCCTGCATTGCATGCCCAGTTTGTCGCAGATGCTGAGCAGGGATGCGCCGTAGTTGCCGCAGGTGGCAGCCGCGACGGTGTCGTACCCCTCCTTCCCCGCGCTGAGTGTGAGGAGCAGTGCCATTCGGTCCTTGTGGGTGCCCGTCGGGTTCTCCCCCTCGAGCTTGACGTGGAGCCGCCTTATCCCGAGCAGTCTCTCGATCTTCTGAAGGCGTTTGAGAGGTGTATCCCCTATCCTCATAGCCTTCATCTGTCTCTCGAACTCTCGGACCAGCTCAAGTGGGATCAAGTGGCACCTATCCTCCGTGTTGGGGTTTGATGGGATTGGCTGGGGGCGCTGTCCTCCGACTCTGTTATGGTTGTTGTGGGGTTGAGGAAGGCACGTCAGTCAAGGCCGTTCATCCTAATGTCTGTGTCGGCCTCCTTCACGATCTCTTCGAACCTGGCTGACGTGTCTGCCGTTAACGGTTGCACCTGATGTTCCCTCATTATCTTCGCAACTTTATCTCTCGCACGGGCTACGACATCCTTTCCCCCGTCCGCCTCCCATGCCTCTCCCGTGCGTCTGTCTGTTATGCTCGGTATGAAGTGCTCTTCGTACAGCCATTTCATGGTGTGCCTGTGACTCAGGAAACTGCCGCCCGCGCCGACCTTCTTGATCAGCTCGACCGCCATGTGCTCGTCGTCAACGACCACTCCCCCTGAGAGGCGACCCATTATCCTCGCCATCTCGTCGTCAATGACCATCTGTTCGTATGATAACATGGTGACGTCATCAAGGAGTCCAAGCCCGGCTATCATGTCGCAGCCCGCGAAGAACTGTGGCAGCCCGCTCGACATCTTCTCGTAGCAGGATTGCGCTCCCGGCTCCTTCGCCGAGGTCACGATCCCGCCACAGAGTATCGGGAAGCCGTAGTGGTGTGCTAGCTCTCCTGCACCTGAGGATATGAGTGCCCTCTCGGGGCCACCGCCGGCCCAAGTCATAGTCTTCATGTCGAAGGCCGCTCCCCCGGTCCCGTACATGAACGGTGATCCAGGCGCTGCCAGCTGGGCCATCGTCATGCCCGCGAGAACCTCAGCGTTGTTCACGATGATGGAACCTGCGAGTGTCACTGGGCCAGTTATTCCCGCCTGGGGCATTCCGTAGAACGAGATTGGGACGCCCGCACGGGCAAGCAGGAGTGCGCCTTCCGTGGACCCGCCGTCGAGTTGGAGCGGGGAGAACGGGCAATGCATGGAGGAGAATATCGGCTTCCTCCTCAGGGCCTTCTCATCGCCCGCAAGAGCTGCACCCAACTGGACGAGCCACTTAGCCTCCCTCCGATGGCTGGTCGTCTCCACCTGGACATGTTTCTCAATGGCTCCGAGCGCCACCTTGAGATCAACCACATGCCGGATGTAGTCCGGCACGTCCTGACAGCTCACGCACGGCCAGAAGACGTGCGCAGACTCGAGGGCGTTCGCGACCTTCCCGACCGTCTGCAGGTCCCTCGTGGTCGACATCCTCCTCTTCCCAGTGTCGAAGTCCATGACGCTCGTCCCGTTCCCGTCCGTGCAGCAGTACGACCGTCTGCCGTCGAGAATGACATCGTACTTCGGATTCCTGGCGTGGAGGGTGATGTCCTTCTTCGCCTTCTTCATCCCCTCCTCGACAAGGGTTCCAGGTATCTTTGCGCTGCTCTCCTTGCGGTTGACAGCGCAGCCCGCGTCCTCAAGGAGCGTTAAGCACTCCTCGCTGAGCACTTTGATACCTACGTTCTCGAGGACATCTAAGGTTCCCCCGTGGAGCGAGTCCAGATCGCCCTGGTCGAACATCCGGAACGCGATCTTCCCCTTTGGATAGCCTATCATGTTCTGTTTCTCCACGAGACGTTCGAGGTGGACCGGCTCGGATCGTCCGGACCTCTCTAAGCACTCCGTATTGCGCCCGGGTATATAGTTGTGGGGAGCGCTAGACGAGATGATCTGAGGTCGAAAGAGATGCCCAGAGAACATGATATCCAGAATACGAAAGGCTTTAATCAAAGGACACACATGGACCGTTTCCAGCGCGACTTGCGGGGGTAGCCAAGCTCGGTCAACGGCGCCAGATTGAGGGTCTGGTCTCGCAGGAGTCCCTGAGTTCGAATCTCAGCCCCCGCACGCCTTTCTCTTCCTAAGACTCAGAGCATGGATTCCAGGTTGCAGAGGACGCTGTCCGTGAACTTCTCCGAACCGAGGGTTCCTCCGACGTCGACTGTGCCGAGGCCGTTCGCGTAGACCCGCTCCGTCGACTCGCGCACGCGGTCCGCCTCGACGGATAGGCCCAGGTGGTCCAGCATCATCGCGGCTGCGAGTATCGTCGCCGTCGGATTCGCTATGCCCCTTCCTGCGATGTCCGGGGCGGAGCCATGCGCTGGCTCGAACACGGAATGTCTGTCCCCCATGTTCCCGGAGGGGGCGAACCCCAATCCACCGACGATTCCGGCCGCGAGGTCGGATAGGATGTCGCCATACAGATTCAGCGTAACGATGACGTCGAATTCTGTCGGCCTCGTGACAAGCCTTGCGGCGGCCGAGTCGACGAGCTGATCGGCGAAACTAAGTCCCTCACCTCGCGTTCGGGCGTTGTCCCTGAACACCTGGAGGAACAGCCCGTCGGACTTGCGCAGCACGTTCGCCTTGTGAACACAACAAACGCTCCTACGACGGGCTCGGAGAGCCTCTTCGATTGCTCTCCTGACTATCTTCTCGCAGGCAGACCTGGAGACCCTCCTCCGGGTCGTCACTCCTGCGTCATCCTCCTCCTCGTCCATCGTGTAGAGGCCCTCGGTGTTCTCTCGGACGATGAGCAGGTCCAAGGCTGCCGGTGATACCTTGGCGATGTTCTTCACGGGACGGAGGTTGGCATAGAGATCGAGCTCCTTCCTGAACTTCAGCACCGGTGAATCGTAGTCCGCCCCCTCAACTGACGTGACCGCTCCGAAGAGGCAGCTGTCCGAAGCCTCCATCGCAGCAATAGTGTCCGCGGGCAGCTGCTCGCCAGAACGTTCTAACGCAGGACGGCCTATGTCCGCCGTGTGGAGCTCAAGTTGATTGGTCACCCTCTCGAGGACCCTTGTAGCACAGCCAACGACCTCCGGGCCGATGCCGTCACCGGGAAGGACGCATATCGACTTCATGGGAACGTTACTCTTGAACCACCTTGGCGAAATCCACTAGATGCTTCTCCATGCGGGCGATCCTCTTGCGCCCGTCGTGCACGTCCTTCTCCATCTTGGCAGCCATATCCTTGATCTCGGAGACCAGCCGCTCCGCCTCCTTCTCCAAGGCCGTCATCTTCGACTCCGTCTGGAGTACCTTGTTGCCATGTTCCTCAAGGCGTCGCTCCATCTCCCCCTGTCGCTCCTTCTCCGCATTGTTAGAGAAGTACGCCTCCACCTTCGAATTGAGCATCGTTAGGATGTTGGACACCTTCTCTAGTTGCTTCTCTAGCCTATCGACCCGCTCGCTGTGTTCGTTCATTTGGTCCGCTATGTCCGGCGTCTGGTTCGTCTTCTCCATCTCGAACATGCGACTCTCGACGGTCTCGATCTTCGTCTGAAGGTCTGCCACGTCCCTCAGTCCGTCGGCGATGTCCTCTAGAAGCATCTTGTCCGGGAAATCGATCTTCACGCTCTCGGCCGTTGGAGCGAACGCTTTGAGTGACTGAAGCGATGCGATCGCATCCACAGTAGGGAAGCCCCCCCTGACGCGGCTGTCGATATCCCTCATCGACGCGATGACTTCGTTGCCGGACTTCCCTATCCACGGGTTCGCCTTGATCATCTTCATCATACTCTCGATGATCCCCTCCAGCTTCACGCTGGCGCTCGATAGGTCAGAACGTTCCAGCAGCCTGATGTCTCTCATCGCGTCTCTCTTGCCCCTCTTGCTCCAGTCACCTAGCGAGCGGTCTTCGAACGGAAAGAATCCAGCGAAATGGTCGACGCCCTTGACGATCTCGTCCTGGACCTCTTCCCAGTCCTTGGTGCCTCCGTGGGTTTTGAGTTCGTCCGTCGAGTTGAAAAGCATACATATCGATGCGTTCGGCAGGAGATATGCCCTGATGGTGTAGGGGGCATCCTGGGCGAACCTGGACAGCGTCTGGGGCTTCTTCTCCCCGACGGCCTCCATGTAAGCCCTGTAGTACTCCTTGGCGAAGGCCGTTAGATCCTGCGCCGATGGGATCCCTGGGCCCTCTTCCTTCAAGGTCATGTGTCAACCGCCTCGTGCAAGGTGTAACCCCTATCCACGTTATTAATTTCTTCCAGGCCTTCCGGCGTTGAGTGCGGAGCACGCGAGGACCGGGAGCGTCATCGTGGCGTCCCCCTCGACGGTGATGTACTTCGCCCTCTCCTTGACCTTGCCCCAGCTCACCGCCTCACAGATTCTCGCACCTGACAGAGACCCATCGAACTCCTCTGCCGTCGTCAGATACACCGCGTAATCTAGGCCATTCCTGAATTGGGACCACCATATCACATGATGCTTCGAGATGCCGCCACCTATCATCAGCGCCCCCGCCCGTTTCGCGGTGAATACGATGTCTGAGAGTTCCTGCTCGTCCCTCAGGACATCTATCGTGAAATCGTGGTGGCGCTGATTGAAGAGCCACAGTTGCGACCCGAACGCGCCGTCGGTAAGGCCAGGGACGTAAACCGGAATGTCGTTCTTCGATGCCCAATAGAGTATGGATTTCTTGTCGGTGAGCCTCGACCCGAATTCGTATGCTAGCTGCCTGCTCGACAGGTTCCTCTTCCCCTCCCCGTACAGCTCCTCCAGAATGGGCTGCATCTTCTGCTCCAGGATTATGCCGTAGCTCTCGTTGGGGATCAGTATGTTCCCCAAACGGTTGATTCCCTTCCTGTGTAGATCTCCGTCGTCCATCCTGAAGTCGCCGTGGTAGTACTTCTTCCATACACGGGCAAGGTCGTGATCGAGGGTTCCGCAGGTTGTGATTATCACGTCCACAAGCTCCTCCTCGACGAGCTTCCTTATGACTCCCCGTGTTCCCGTGGACACTATGCACGCGGGGAAGGAGAGGAAGATCGTGCATTTCTCATCTCTCAGCATTGAGGTGAGTATCTCGGAAGCGATCCCGAGTTTCTTGGCTGTGAATCCTCCTGACGCGAGCATCATTGCGGTCAGATCGACGACCTTCATATCGCTGGCGACCTCGATGTCGGTGACTGGCTTCAACCTCGTCTTCACCATAGATTCTCCCCAGGGGTTGTCAGGTGTGACAACCAGCCGAAAACATTTATAAGTTTCCTGATGATGGGGAAGCCGATACGATGAGAAGAGTGAAGGAAGTCATGAGCAGTCCGGTCGTTAATGTGGCACCAGACACGCTCGTTAGAGACGCCGTTGCGCTCCTGGCGGAGAGGAATGTGTCGGGAGCACCCGTGATGGAGGGTGGGAAGATCGTGGGCATCTTCAGCGAGGTCGACGTCCTAAGCTCCCTCAAGACAACGAAGAAGAACCTGCGACTGGTGTTCCCCTCGCTATCGTCGATAGGCATCGCCTTTCAGGAGGAACTCGTCCAGCGCGAATTGCTGGAAGCATATGAGGAGATCGGCGAGAAGCCCGTCAGCGAGGTCATGTCGAAGCAGGTCCACACGGTGGACGATGACATCACGCTGAAGGACGCCGTGATGGTCATGGTGAGTGCCGACGTTAATCGCCTGCCGGTCCTGAAGGATGGTGCGCTCGTCGGGATACTCACCAGGGGAGACGTAATCAAGGGCCTGGCGAACGACAGGGTTGAAGCAGTTGCCAGCACCGCTCCGCCTGTCGAGTAGGACGTTGCTCCCCGGCCCGCATCAGATGTGGGGGAACTCCCGAGCCTACTTCCTGAGCCTGGCGCGCCACTTCTTGCCTTTCTTTGTGCGCGCGGCCGCCGGATCATTCACGCCAGTTCCTTCTGCCGTCGGTGCTTGTGCCGGCATGTCCCCCTGCTCACTCTTTTGATCCGGCTCGTCTCCTTCGCCGCGCTGACTCTTCATCTTGGCTGAATGCTCCTCTCGGAGCTTCTCGAGGTCCTTCTCCATGGACTTCGTCAGCTTCCTTACCTTCATCGAGAACTTTGCGGCCGTGACAACATCCCTCTGCTGAAGGGCTGTCTTCGTGCTCTTGACGAACAGGAGTCCGTCGCGTACGTCCATCCCGTACATCGCTGCCTCCTCAAGGTCCGGCTCTGCCTGCTGGAGGGACGAAGTTATCTGTGCGATCTCCTCGGCCTCGACCCCCTGGTCCTGTCGCACCCTCTGCTCGTGGGCGCTGTCGACCGCCTGCTCCACGGAAGCGAGCAGTTCCATCGCCTTCGCAAACTTGCTGCTCCTGAACGCCTTCTTCGCACTCGTGAACATAGCCTGACCTTCAGCGGTCTTCACTCCAGCCTCCTTCGCAGCCTCGATCGCTACCCTAACATGCTCGAAAGCGTTGTCAATCTCCTTCATCCTCACCTCTTTCGCACGCTCGGCGTGAGCTCTAGCCTCATCCATCAGTTTCGCATATTGTTCGATATCGGAGTAGCTCTTCGCCTGCGTCGCGACCTCAAGGAGTTCATGGGAACTCTTCACGTGTACCCCGAACGAAGAATACTCCTCGAGCATGTTCCTCAGATCATCCTCAGTCTCCTGCGATTTGTCGATGAAGGCCTCGAACGCCTTCGTTGTCAGGTTCTCCAGCTCTTCGAGGGTCGTTTCCCTCCTCTTAGGAGGCCCGTTCATGAACGCCTTCTTCGCCTCTGCGAGAGCCGTCTTCAGCTGCGAGGAGACCTTCGCATCTGACCATGTGACCTGGCCAAGAAGAGTCTCCGAGGCGCGGATCGAGAGCGCGGTCGAGTAGAGGTGGAACGTGCTGAGCCTCTCGATCACCAGCGACCGAGAGTCCCTGTTGAGCTTCAACGCCTCAGAGAAATCTCCGAGTATCATCCTGTTCCAGGCCTGTTCGGTCGCCGTGTCTATTTCGAAGAACAGGGGTCTGAGGTGGAGGGCTTGGTCAATACTCCGCTCGATGCTGATGTTCTCGTCCTCTGGCACGTCCCCGGGCTCGGCCTTCTTCTCCGAGATGTCCTTTAGATCTGCCTCTATCTCCTCCATATCTAGAGCGACCTTCACCTTCTTCCGCGTCAGGTCCGCGCCGGCAAGGACCTTCATGTAGCTCTTCTTGCCTCTGCACGAGGAAACGTCGATACCGTGTCTCTTAGCTACTGACTTCAGCTCTGCTACCGTCAGAGTTCCAAGTAATTCCGTAAGATTGTTGGTCATGGGGGGTGCCTCTCGTAAGGCTGGCGCATTATTCCTCTATCCAGACATAATTGTTTCGCATACAATGCCGAGCATTCTCCACTCGACAAAGCCTAAGTACATGAGTCTTCATCGAATATCGTATGGATGTAGCGGAAAGGAAGGTCGCTGTCGCGAGTCTTTCCGTACTGTCGAACAGCTTTCTCGTTGCCTTGAAGCTCGTCGTAGGGCTTCTGATGGGTTCGATCAGTGTGCTTTCCGAAGCCATCCATTCGGGCATCGATCTTGTGGCCGCGTTGGTTGCGAGATACTCCGTGAAGCGGTCGGCTGAGCCCGCAGACAAGGATCACGCCTACGGTCACGGCAAGTACGAGAACCTCTCAGGATTCTTCGAGGGTGCGCTGATATTCCTTGCGGCGGCCGTGATAGTCTATGAGGCGAGCGGGAGATTGTTCGATGCCACTGAGGTGGAGATGCTTGGTGTTGGTATGCTCGTGATGGCGATCTCCGCGGGTGTGAACATCGTCGTATCAAGGAAGCTCCTCAGGGTGGCGAGGGAGACCGAATCGCTCGCCCTGGAAGCCGATGCCTATCATCTCATGACGGACGTCTGGACGTCTGCTGGAGTCTTTGTTGCGCTCGGGGTGATTCTGGTTACTGGATGGCAGGTCGTCGACCCTCTCGTCGCCATGGTTGTCGCCGCGCTGATATTCCGGGCGGCCTTCGACATAACCAAGAGGTCATGTGATGGCCTTCTCGACAGGAGCCTTCCGGAGCACGAGGTGCAGTCGTTGGAGGCCATCGTGAAGCGGCACGAGGCCCATTTCGTCGAGTACCACAAGCTCAGAACGAGGAAGACTGGGGCCGATCGTCAGGTGGACCTACATGTCACCTTTCCTCGCGATATGACCGTCGTCGACAGCCACCGTCTCGTTGAGAGGATGGAGAGAGAGATCAGAGATGCCCTTCCCAGATGCACGGTTGTCGTGCACGTCGAGCCCTGCGCCAAGGATTGCGAGTCGTGCAGGATGTCAGCGCGTGGGGATGTTTTCAGGTCGAAGAATCCTCCTTGAAGACGTGAGGACCATCAGAAGAAGCCCCTCTCGAGTAGTATCTGCCTTGCCTCTGCGAAGGGTTCCTCTCCGTCCCTGCTGTTGTCGATCGTTACCCAGTTGTCGTCGACAAGCGTGCGAGCGATCTCCCTCACCCTCGACAGCTTCTCTTTCGTCTCGAAGATCTCCCTCTTGCGGTCTCTGAGTTCGATTCTCCGCAATGCGACGGACGGGTCGATGTCGATGAAGATGGCGAGGTCCGGAAAAGGGAGGAGTCCCCTGAAGAATGAATAGGCGGGATGAGCGAGTCTACTAGGTAGGTATGCCGTCCCTAGGAGGTACCTGACAAAGATGAAGGTGCCCTCCCTCCGCCGGTTGAATGTACGTACCGAGGCAAGGACGTCGACCGTGTAGAACACGGTCGCGAAAGCCGCAGCGACCGGCCCTGATTTCAGCAGCGCTCTCTTGGATATCCTACCGAACAGTCTCTGCGAGGGATGCCTCATCGTGATGACTTCGATGTTCCTCGATGCGAGTTCACGTTCTATCCTTTCAGCGTGTGTGTCCTTCCCGCATCCGTCGAGACCGTCCACCACTATGAGACGCTTCACGGCTCACACCCCAAGTAAGCATAAGTAGCCGCCTGTTGCGAGGGGGACGACAAGATTGTCTATCCTCCCAGGCGTGATTGCCTCGACGCTAGCGACGAACCCACCTACGGCGAGGGCGAACAGGGGGAGACTGTCAGGGGCCGTCCCTCCCCATCCGACTACATCACAGTAGAACCAGACAAGCACAACCACGCTCAGGGTCACGGCAAGCAGGACCGCACCGCTACCCTCGACCGTCCGTCCTCTCATGAACTCCCTCCTTCCGAACCTTCTCCCTACGAACTCACCAGCTCCATCACCGAAGGACATCGCAGCAATCGCTATCGATGCAGACAGGATGTTGTCGAACAAGACGTACGCAATTATCGTCCAAGAAATCGCATACGTCACCAGCCCATAAGCATGGCCCTCGTCAGTTCTTCTTCCGAGGGAACTCCTACGCAGTCTTTCGATAGGAGAGATCGGGCTGGCTAGCAGGAGCACAACCACGAAAGGAAACGCGGCAAGACCCGCCATGATCTCTCTGGTGTCGAAGCTCCACCAGAAGAAGATGATTCCGCCTATCAGAACGTGGAGCACTTTTCTGGGGTTATCGAGCCTCGGACTCAGGTGCCACGTGAGAGCGACGGCGGTCGCCACATAGGCGTACACCCCTAGCAGGCCTATCAGGTCACCGTCTGTGGGAACTGACACGAACAGATGTTATCCCTGGTGCCGGCATATATCTTTCCCGTGCTACCCTTGTTTCGAGCGGCTCTTCAGGTCTTCGACGACCTCTGCAGCCCTGTCCATCCTGATTTTCTTCTCGGATATCAGGATGTTCACAGCCTCCTCCGCGAGTTCCGGAGGGCAGCCAACGCTGGCGACGATATTTCTCGCATGGAGCGACATGTGTCCCTTCTGGATGCCTACCGTGGCGAGTGCTCGGAGCGCGGCGAGGTTCTGGGCAAGGCCCACGGCTGCGACGACTTCGCCGAGTTCGGAAGCGCTCTTGACTCCTAGGAGCTTGATGCATGCCCTCGCAGTCGGGTGAGTCTTCGTGGCTCCGCCGATCAGGCCGACTGCCATGGGTAGCTCGATCGTTCCTGCGAGGTCGCCGTCCGCAGTCTTCTCGAACTTGGTAAGCGGCTTGTACTGCCCCCGAATCGCGGCGTAGGCGTGCGCTCCCGCCTCGATGGCCCTCGTGTCGTTTCCCGTCGCCAGGACCACGGCGTCTATTCCGTTCATTATGCCCTTATTGTGGGTCGTGCATCGGAACGGGTCGGCTTCAGCGAAGGAGTACGCCTCGATGATCCCGTCCACGACCTCCTCCCCGCCGATAGCCTCCGCCTTCCAGACCGCACGAGCGCGGGCCAGACGATGGATCGCTAGATTGGACAGTATCCTCAGATACACGCGTCCCCCTGTCATGTCCTCGAGCTTCGTGGCAATCGCTTCTGCCATCGTATTGACCGCATTCGCCCCCATCGCGTCTCGTACGTCCACCATGAGATGGACGACAACCTGGGGACCAGTCTGGGTATCGACCACTCTCACATCGATGTCTCTCGCCCCACCTCCAACGCTTACCAGCATTGGATCCTGGTCGTTCGCGTACTGGAGTATTTCCTTCTTCCTGTCTAGGATCTGCGCTTTGGAGCTGTGCGGGTCTTTCAGTCTTGTTACCTGGACCTGACCTATCATGATGGGTGGCGTGCTCGTTGCTGCGAATCCGCCGCTAGGGAGTGCCATCTTGGCCGCGTTCGACGCCGCAGCGATGACTGAAGGCTCCTCGATCGCCATCGGGACAAGATATTCCTTGTCGTTGATTCTGAAATTCACTGCAACTCCCAGAGGCAGCGGGAATGAGCCTATAGCATTCTCGATCATCCTGTCCGGAACGGCAGGGTCGATCCCGCCGAGGCCCGACAACGCTTGCGCCTCCTCATCCGTGAGCTGGCCGAAATCTTTGACGATCCTAAGTCGCTCCTCCATTGGCATTCTATAGAATCCTTCAATCCTCGATGTCCGCTCCATATGACCAACTCGCTTATCGTCACACATCAACTCACTCTTGGCTAATTATTGTTGCGGGACTGAGCGGACTGGCGTTTCGGCGTACGCCTTTCGACTTAGGTTCTCAACCGTAGACAAAAAGGATATATCCAAATTAGCTCGTGAAGGAACCGATGGCAGCTTGCTCCGCTCCTGGTAAGATCATCCTGTTCGGGGAGCACGCAGTCGTGTTCGGCAAGCCGGCGCTAGCACTGGCAATCGACCTCCGGGTAAGGACGAGCGTGAGCGTGTCCGACGAGTACGCTGTCAACGGGCATCCCATGCGGTCGAGGCATCATTCCTACATCTCAGCTGCCCTCGACGAAGCTTGGAACGGCCCTCCTGTGAGGATATCTACGAAGTCATCGATACCTTCGGGTTCGGGTCTTGGTTCGTCCGCCGCTGTGACCGTGTCTAGTGTGGGGGCCTTGCTCGCTGAGAAGGGTGAATACGACGACGCAACGCTCGCCAGGAAGGCGTTCGAGGTGGAGTTCAGGGTGCAGAAGAGCGCGAGCCCGACAGACACATCGACGTCGGTTCATGGTCACGGAATCCTCGTATCCCCCGAACAGGGAGACGGTTTTCTCTGGAGGCTCGCGAAAGGCCATCGGGTCTGGAACATGCATCATTGCGAGGTTCCTGACCTGACCTTCGTCGTCGGACACACGGGGATACGCGCGGCAACGGGCCCCCTCGTGGACAGAGTCAGGATTCTTCTGGATAGGGACAAGGATCGCCAGCGAGATGTCGACCGGATCGGAGATATCGTCGTCGAAGGAGTGGATGCCGTCAAGAGGACAGACAAACCCGCCTTGGGGAGACTTATGCTCGAGAATCATGGGTTGCTGAACGGTCTAGGGGTGGGTCATCCTCTTCTGGACAGGCTGGTCGACGCGTGCAAGGGGTCCGCCTACGGAGCGAAACTAACCGGCGCAGGCGGCGGAGGGAGCATGATCGCACTGACCGACAATCCCGAGGAGACATCAGCAGCGATCCTGGATGCGGGAGGGGTACCTATCATCGTCAGCGTAGGCTGCATCGGCGCGCGGGTCGAGAACCTGGCGAAGGATGCCAAGAAACGGGGAAACGCTAAATGACAGTGAGTCGATGCTCTTTGAGGTGATTGGTTGGTCGAACGGGTTGCACAGCACAAGCACTGCAGGAGTTGCGAGCGTGCCATCCCAATCAAGCAGGACTTCTGCGATGAGGAATGCGAGACTGAATGGAAGGGCAAGATGGGGTCAAAGAAGAAGCAGCTGACATTCTTCTACATAATCATGGTCATCATCATGATATTTGCAATCTCTCTCACTTTCCTGGGGTAGTAGATGAGAGTAGGCATCGGCGGAACCTTCAATGTCATCCACGCAGGACACGAGCTGTTGTTTGAGACTGCGTTCACTCTCGGTGATTTCGTGGAGGTGGGCCTGACATCCGACGATTTCGCCGAACGGTCGAGGCCCGTTCCTGTCAGAGTCTACGAGGAGAGGCGTGCGCATCTGTCAAGGTTTCTCGAACGATACGGGAAGCCGTTCGAGATCGTCGTGATCTCGGATTCCATGGGGACGGCCGCGTCCTCCGAGACGCTTGACGCCCTGGTCGTCTCGCCCGAGACGGTGGACATGGCCGAGGAGATAAACGATCGGCGAAGGTCGAAGGGCCTGAATCCTCTGGAGATCCACCGCATAAAGGCTGTCAGAGCAGACGACCGGGTCAGGATTAGCTCGTCTAGAGTCCTCAAGGGAGATATCGACAAGGACGGGCACTTGCTGCGCCCCGCTAGGATCGCCGTGGCCACGGGCAACAGGATCAAGGTCGAAGCGGTCAGGAACGTCTTCACACAGGTGTTCGGGTATGTGGAGGTCGTCGAGGTGGCGGCCGATGACATTGCATCGGGAGAGCCTATCGGTGACAAGACGATTGAGGGCGCGATCAGAAGGGCACACATCGCGCTCGAGCGGTCCGGTGCCGAATACGGGGTCGGTGTCGAGGCGGGGTTGTTCCGCGTGGACCGTCTCGGGAGGCACCTTGACGTCCAGTACTGCGCCATAGTTGATGCGTCCGGACTGCTGACGTACGGCCATGGTCCGGGATTCGAGTATCCACCTGAGGTGACTGAGGCAGCACTGAGCGGTCACGCAGTCGGTGACATCATGAGCGGGATGACCGGGATAGAGGGCATAGGACACAAGAGCGGCTCAATAGGCTACTTGTCTGCGGGCTTGATCAACAGGACCTCACTCACAGAACTCGCCGTTCTGATGGCGCTGGTCCCGAGGATACGGCCGGAGTTGTACGCTACACGCTGATGGCGCTCAGGCCGTCTCCGCCTCGCACGCTGCCTGAAGATATTCGGAGAGCGTATGACATGAGTCCTTCCCGACGCATCCGAAGCGCGCATGTTTATTGCAGTAGTCCCCGGTGCTGTCATGATGCTCGCAGTTGTGTGCCTCTCTCCAGTACGAACAGCTCGAACGTATGCACGCATAGCCCTCATACTTCCCCGCGCATATGCCGTCAGAGGAAAGGAACCTGCACAGCATCCTACCAGCTCCTAGTCTCCTCGTCGAGTGTGCGCTGCAATTGCGTCGTCGGCCTATCAGTTCTTGCGGGAGGGGCAGCGCAATCAACGCCCTTCCTGCAGAGGAACGTTCCGTGGGTCTCACAGTACAGTTCTAGCCATCTATTCGCTTCGCTGTCGCCCGCGTCGTCCCTCCCGTGAGGAATGCCAAGTATGTTCATGCCAGAAAAATCGCACTCGTTCTCCCCGACGCACTGCAGGCTGTTCACCCGTCGGTTAGCACACGCTCCGCTGAGATAACTGTACTTGCACATAGGGTCCCATCCCGTCCGCTCGACGCGAACCTGTGCATGCGCGTAGCCGAACATAAATGTTTACGAAATGTCGCATTTTCTGCGCGCCGCTCTTCTGCGGCCGTTCCGGGGTGGCGCTGAGGGGGAGATTCGAACTCCCGTGGTACGGAGTACCACCAACTCTCAAGGCTGGCGCCTTAAACCGGGCTTAGCTACCTCAGCACATTCTGCCGTCAGAAGCCAGATTGACGCAACTGGTCTTTAATTGTACTCTCCATTCGTCCTAGATGACGTCTCGGAGACATTCGAGATCAATCTCGAATGCAACCGTTGGGTACTTCAGCTCGAATGCGTCGATGGTGGACGGGTGGACCTCTCCGAACAGACCAACCCGTTGGTCGCTGGAGCGGAGCTCAGCGCACCTACCGCCTACGAACGCAGGATGGTCGACGGCGGAGATGTCCGGCGAGATTCCCATCGCGGAAGATATCGAGAGGATAACTGATTTCCCCTCCGTGAATCCAGCCCTCGCGTGAATGACTGCACCTGCGAGTAGCCTCCGGTTCCTGGTCCCATGGACCACGTCTCCAATCTCGAAGATCCTCTGCGGGAGTTCCCGGTGCTTATTCTTCCGGAGAATCGCCATGAGGCTGGGGATCAATGAGGTGCGTACCAGCGTGTGCGTCTCCGTAACAGGGTTCCTTATCCTCAGCGCGTCGCTGTCGGCAGGCAGGTTCATCGCCACGAACTGCTCCTGGGGGTTGGACAGTGAGAGCGTCGCCACCTCGAAGAAGCCCAGGCCTACCATGACCGGGCGAGTCTTGTCCGCCAAAGCTGCGAGCGGGTCCTCGGCCCCGAAAGTGACTTCGTGAGGGTATGTGTCCCCGAACCTCTCGTATCCAAAACCGATCGCGACATCCTCCGCCAGATCGACAGAGTGGAGAATGTCCGCCCTGTACGGTGGAACTCCGACCTTCAGTACCTCCCCTAGGCTGGTCACGCTGTGTCCGGCCTTCGCCAGGCACTGCGCCATGTCCTTCCCCGAAAGGTTGGTTCCGAGCCATTGGTTCGCGTAGGCGACATCAAGTTCCACCTCCCTCGGTGTGAGGTCAGGGGCTGTGAATGACTCACCTCCCTGGTTTATAGTGACTGTCCGCACCCTTCCCCCACGATCGGCGAGGGCTGTCACTAGTATGTTCACAGCGTACTTCAGAGCGTTGATGTTCGTCCCCGTGCAATCCACGAGGACGGTCTTTGTGCGCTCGGTCACCTCGGTTGTGATGCCGTTGATTATTGGCGGCATCGACAACACCGTCCCGTTCTTGTCCAGGATGACCGGGTAGCGCTCCTTCCCCTCAAGGACGAACGCGTATGCCCTGCCCTTCTCGTGGTCCGAGAGGATCTCCCTGGGAGTCATCTCTCTCGTTCCCTGAAGCGGCTGGAACGAGAGTTCGTCAGGTAGAACCGCCTTGTAAGTGAACGGCGGCTCCACGGCGGACATGTCGTGGATCCCAATCGCCACCTTCTTCCGGTTCCGACCGAGGGTGAGGTGAAGCTTCTCCTGCAGATCCATCATCGACCGGATCAGTGCGTCGTCGATGGTCAGTTCCTCGACAACTGCTGACCATATGAACGGTCTCACACCCTTAACGGATGAGTCAACCTCGATAGTCACTTCCGAGGAGTCAGCGTGGTATTCTCTATGGTCACTGCCGTCCCCGAGGAATGATCTGAGCGCTCGGGCGATACCCTCCACGGAATACAGGTCCGGCCGATCAGGGAAGAACTCGAAGGACAGTTCGTCGACGCCTGCGTCCGCCGTACTCAAGTCCGCACCTATCATGGGTAGACGAGTGCGGAGCGTGTCGATCGGGAGTTCCCTTTCGAGGAGCTTGCACAGGTCAGAGTAGCTGAAGTTGATTACTGGCATTCCGCCCTTCCCTCCTGAAGGAAAAGGTTGCAGATATAATAAGCTTGTTAGTTGGTGTGGCCTCTCTGGAATCTTTGCGCGACCGGCAAGTCAGAGAGAAAAGTTTATCCATGCACGAGTTAAATTATGACAGCGACAGAGTCTGTTTGAGTCGAACAGAGGCGCTGCATGATCCGTGATAGGGCTAGAACAGGCATCGAAGGGCTCGATGAGATGCTAGAGGGCGGCCTCCTCACGGGGAGGCCATACGTCGTCTCCGGAACAACTGGGACAGGCAAGACCACGCTCGCCATGCATTTCCTGAGGGAAGGCGCCGCGAACGGAGAAAGGGTTCTCTATGTGGCCGTTGACGAGCCACCGAACGAAGTCAGATACAATTACTCCAGGTTCGGGTGGGATCTGGACGGGATAGGAGTCCTCGACGGGACTCCTGATATTCTCAATTACGATAAGACGCCAGTGCGTGACGTGTCCAGCGAGCGGAGCGTCGTCTCCCTCGACTCGGTTGGGGACGCGATCAGGAAGACGTCGGAGAAGGGTCCAACGGACGTGACTATAAGCACCATCCAAGAGCTGATCAAGCAGGAGTTCAAACAGAGGAGATACACACGGGTTGCGATCGACTCCCTTACATCGTTGAGGTATTTCTACATCAGGACGAGCGAGGAGTTCGCCACGCTGCAGTCGTTCTTCCGCATGCTATCAGATCTTGGAACGACGACCGTGCTTGCAGTCGACATACCTGACGTTCACAGGCCAGGGCTTGAGTCACAGCTGGCGAGGGGCGAGATTCGGCTTCACAAGTGGTTCGATGGCAGAGGCCTGATGAGAGGCGTGACCATAGACAAGTACAGAGGGTCCTCTCACGACTGCCGGATGAGGCACCTGAAGATCACATCTACGGGAATCGTGGTCCCGTCCGATGGCAGGGGATCTGGTAAGAAGGGCGCATCGGCCAAGGAGAAGGAGAAGCCCAGAAGGAAGCACGTGGGGAAGCGCCCTGAACCTTTGAAGCGACAGCCGAGCGAGGAGGATCTCCCGCCACCGCCAGATGATTTCAACCAGCGGCAGGCAGCGACGAATGGCACTCCGAAGATCGTCAGAACCTCCTCCGGATGGTCTAGAGGGGGCGGGGAATAGTGAGTCTGACTGTCAAGGAGCTGCGGGTCAGCACTGGCATAAATGGTTTGGACAAGATGCTCAAGGGCGGCCTCATACCTGGAAGGCCATATGTTCTCTGTGGAACAGCTGGAAGCGGACGCACGACCCTTGGAGTCCAATTCCTCCGGCAGGGCGTGAAGCAGGGCGAGCGGGCGCTTCTCGTGGCGATCGACGAGCCTCCGGCCGAGATAAGGGAGAACGTGAGATTCCTTGGCTGGGATGTCGGCAAGATACGCATTCTGGATGTCCATCCGACAGCTAAGGCGTACAGCAAGAAGGTCTCGATGGTGGAGGTAGCTGCCCAACGCTCCGTCGCCTCGCTTCGTGAGGCACGGGAGGATGCGCGGACAGACGCCATGAAGCAGGCAGCTCCCGACCTGAGTGTTCAGTCTCTGCAGCTGATGTTGAAACAGGAGTTCCAGGAGACGCGGTACTCGCGCGTCGTGATCGACTCACTCACCACGCTGAAGAGGTTGTCGGGGGATCAGGATATGGACGTCGGTATCGTGTCGCTGTTCAGGTTCCTCTCCGAGTCGAGTGTCACATGCTTAGTGATCACCGACGTGCCAGACCCGACCGCCGTCGAACCTGAGATATTCGTCAGCCGTGGAGAGATTCGGCTGCACAGGCTCATGACGGGCACCAGGATGGAACGCTGTATCACCATAGAGAAGATGCGTGGGTCGTCACACGACACCGTCCCGCGCCCCGTTACCATCGCGAAGGAGGGCGTGCAGGTTGCTGCTGGGAAGAAGGTGCCCAAGACAGCCTTGACCATGCTCCAGGGCGTCCCCGGCAGCCTCAGATGACGACTCTTCAATCGTTGCATATTTAGTCTAGGATGTTCTCCGGGGTCATCGAGGATTGCCGATGAGCAGGGCGGCGAGATTGCAGGTCGTCGAGGTCTCGGGAAAGCCTTTCGACATGGGCAGAGAGACGGGGAGAAAGTGCGCGGCGAAGGCCAAGGCTTACAGGAAAGCCATCGCAGAGAGCATCAAGTTCTATACTGGAATGAATTGGACCCGGGCGGTCGAGCAGTCGAAGTTCTATCTACCGCACGCCAAGGACTTCTACCCTGAATTCGTGGAGGAGATGGAAGGATACGCCGAAGGCGCGGGGATCACCTTCGAGGAGGCGTTCACCCTGTGCTCTCACGAGCTTCTCTCCCCAACCGGACTCAAGGGTTGTACCGATGTCGTCGTATCCGACGAGGTGACTGCGGACGGGAGCATTCTAGCGGGACACAACGAAGATTGGGATGCAAGCTGCCAGCAGACGGTGGTTCTCTTGCACGCCAAGCCTTCGAAGAAGCCATCCTTCATGTGCACTTCGTATGCGGGTCTCGTCCACTCCACTGGCATGAACGACCGAGGCGTGTGCCTGACTGGCAACGCCCTGAGTCCTAACGATACGCGAATCGGGATTCCTAAGATGTTCCCCGTTAGGAAGGTTTTCGAGGCTCGCCGCATCGGTGAAGCGCTCGAGTCTGCCATGCCCGAGGGGCGTGCCTCGAGCTTCAACAACATTTGCACGGACAGGAACGGAGAGATCTACTCCCTTGAGGGGTCGGCTACGGATTGTGCATGGCTGTACGGTGCCGACGGATATCTCGTGCACACGAACCACTACACTGCTGAGAAGATGCGAAGGTTCGAGACGGAGCCAGTGTCGGTCGGATCGATCATCAGGTACAACCGTGCTCTGAGGCTGATAGAGCGGCAGCTGGGCGACGTTACCGTTGAATCTCTCTTAGGCCTCTTCAGGGACCATGTGAACCGGCCGAACTCGATTTGCAGCCACAGGGACCCCAAGGTGCACCCTCTCGATTCGTCCGAGACGATATTCTCGGTGATCTTCGACTTGAAGAAGTTGAGGTTGCACGTGTGCAAGGGACATCCGTGCGAGGGTAAGTACGTCCAGGTAGACCTGGTGAAATGACGATGCTCGCTCCTGCCATGGAAAGTATTTAATCCCGATGCCGGCATTGCGCAAGAGCCGCCACGGGCCCATAGCTTAGGTTGGCTGGAGCACCCGGCTGATAACCGGGAGGTCACCGGTTCAAATCCGGTTGGGCCCACTCAAACCTCTGGCACGGTCAGCAAAGGTACATCTTCTGCCGTTTTCTGCATCTGGACACGCATATTTCGGACCGCCTCGAACGCCTTGCATTGGTCGCCTAGATTGACCCCAATGTACTGCAAGGTCATCTCGGTAGATTCGTGCCCCATGATGGAGGCGATCGTCTCTATCGGGACGCCTGCAAGCCAAATGAGACGGCCACCCGTTCGCCTGAGCGTATGATGCCCAAGGAACGATACTCCGGCCTCTCTCTGGACCATCTTCAGGCGATTGTCCAAGGCGCATCTCTTGTAGGGATTCAGTCTGCCGTCTCGGAGATAAACTATCAGCTTGTCTGTCTGCGGCCCCTTTGTTTGGCTCTCAAGCTGTCGCCTCAACTCAAGGTATCTACCGAGTATCTCCTGAGACTCGCCGGGGACCAGTGATACGGTCCTTGGCTTGCCGCCCATCCTGCCCTTGCCGAGAACGTCTATGCGGTCTCGGTGAATGTCCTCCACTCTCAGCCGCATCAGTTCTATTCGTCTGAGGCACAGGTCCAGCTCAAGATGGACAATCATCGCTGTCAATGGGTCCATCTCGATTGCCGTTTCTCTCACGTGGCAGGCCTTCTCCGGCTCCAGCCAATCAACTCGCACTCTGCGAATCAACGGCCATCGTGGCTTGACGCTCTGAATCGCCTGGTTTCCGCACCATCGCAGGAATCCGGTGTATGCGGTCCAGTTGAACTTGCGATTCGCTACACTGCCCGTCTGATGGTTCAGCAGATACTCCAGGTGCTTCTTGGCTACCTTCTCAGGGTTCTCCGGTCCGTTCCCTTCGCGGACAACGTCATGACATCTGATGATGGCCCATCGGTACTCGTCTACGGTCTTGGACGCATATTTTGCCCCAGTTGTCATGTAGTCCACATATCCAGCTACGCATCTTTGGAAGGGCGATTTCCTTGGCATTTGCTTTCGCCCTCCAGTACCTGTATCATCTGGACCTAACGTAAACTTATCGTCTATTCCCTAAGCCCCCTCATTTCCAGCCCTGGCATTCGGACGATTAGGCACCCTGTATCTTAGACGGTTCTTGATGGTCTGGTGCGAGCACCCCATCTCGTCTGCAATCTGTCGGAAGCTCCAGCCCATTCAGTCTAACAGTCGACATAGCGGATGGAACACCGACAATCAAGTTCGCAATCCTCGTATATGACGACGACCTTGATGCTAGCGACGTAATTGACTACACCCCAACCTCGGCTGGGACATGGTACTCTCATACTGTGACATCTCCTTTCACAGGCTCTTGGTCGTACGACGGCGATGATGATGGTCTTAGCGAGGTTGACTGCGAGCTTGAATACTCCGTATCAGTGACCGCATAGGAGGGCACCCTCTGAAGCGTTCATTTCGATGGCCGTAACGCGAACTAGCCTCTGAGGCATCGATGCCCTGCCTCGCGTCCGTTTGGTGAACGGCCATCGACGGAAATCCTAGGAAAACGAGATAGTCTCGGAGATGAATCTGGCAAACTGGGGCAATCCGAACATGGTGAAGGATGGCTTGCGCAAAGTGTTGATTTCCGCAGAGGCGTTAATCCTATTCGCGGCCTCGCTCATCGTCCTGGGCAGAACTTATGAGGGCTTGGGTCTAGGCCTGATTATGCTGGTCATGGTATTACTCTGGCACCGCAAATGGCTTCTGGCAGAGGAGTGAGCGGCGAACGGACCACAGAAGCCCTTAAGGCTGCCGAGAGCGATTCGGGTTCGGAGGAGGTGGGCTATTGAAAATCTCACTCTCAGACTACTCGAAAGAACAGTATGCTGGTGCGGCACTGAGGCTCGCCTTAGGGTGGACATTCATCTGGGCATTTCTTGACAAGTTGATTGGGCTAGGATATTCCACATCCTCCGAAAGTTCCTGGATAAACGGTGGATCACCGACATCGGGGTTTCTGAACTACGCTACAACTGGCCCTCTCGCCGGATTCTACCAAGACCTGGCGGGGAACACGGCGATCGATGTGCTGTTCATGTTGGCGCTGCTGATGTTGGGCGTCGCCCTATTGCTCGGAATCGGCATGAAGATAGCTGCAATCGCCGGCAGCGCGCTGATGCTACTGATGTGGTCCTCAAGGTTACCGCCCGAGAACAACCCTATCCTGGACGATCACATAGTATACATGGTTGCCCTGATACTACTCGCTTTAGTCGGAGCGGGCCAATGGCTTGGGCTCGGGAAGTGGTGGTCGGAACAGGCATTGGTCAAGAAGTTCCCGATATTACAGTGAAGGGCCCTCCCGATGAATCCGGTGATAGAATGACGTGAGGGATATGGAGAAGAGAGAAGGGGTCTGAGTCGTATTTCTGTCTCCTTCCTAAGACGCGACAAAACGGCCTTCATGTACCTAAATCGCCCGAGCCAGTCATTTCAGTGGGCACAAATCCGGTTGGGCCCACTCTCGCCCCAACGAACGCATTTCAATGAGCGGTTCAGGGTTCCGGCCACACGTCCGTCCATGCTCGACAGGTTGGGGATGACGCAAAGATTATCATGGTTTGTGCGATTGAAGGGCGGCGAACAAACGGTTCCTACGCAGGAGGTCCCAAATGAACAGAAAGACAGCCTTCAGTAAGTTTCCCGAGATCAGGACGAAGCGCCTGATACTTAGGCAGCCATCGATGAAGGATGCCGAATGGTATTTCAAGCACTTCTCGAGCCCCGAGCTTGTCTGGGGAGGAGGAGAACCGGGTCCGAAGGACATCGCGGCCGCCCGGGAAGAACTCAAGGAACACATGATCGATTTGTACCGGAAGAGGCTGGGATTCCGATGGATCATAACGCTCAAGGGGGATGGCCAGCCTATCGGTTCGCTGGGCTTCTACAAGTGGGCCCCTTCCGCGAGCTACCAGGCTGAGATGGGTTACGACCTGGCAAAAGAGCACTGGGGCAAGGGCATAATGACCGAGGCGATGAAGGCTGTCATCAACTTCGGTTTCAGGAAGATGGGACTGAACAGGATAGAGATCTTCATCATGCCTCGGAACAAGCGTTCAATCAAGATGGTCAGGAACCTAGGGTTCAAGAGAGAGGGGTTGCTCAGGGAACGTTTCTTCGACGAGTTCGGGAACTTCACCGACGATGTACTCTTCTCGATGTTGAGAAGCGACTGGAAAGGCAGGAAATGGTCCTGACAGGCATTGCCCTCGTTGGGAGGCACTCGACCCCCTCTGCACGCATACGGAGGAGAGAAGACGCGACATATCGTCCCGTTGTCCACCTGGATTCCATGCCAAACCGAGCAGGGCTCCCACCCACAGACGCACGGATTTGGCTCCTAGCCGGTAGGTCCGAATACGAACTTGGGTGATGATGGGGCGCGCTCCAACCCTTCCGATTCGTCTTTTCGGTGCCCAATAATGTCCATTGATGAGTCAGACGCGGGCACTCGGGCGGGATCCCTGGTCTGACCCAATTCATCTCGACCAGCCGCTAGTGCCTCTGGGACGAGACCTCTATCGAAAGATACGATAACCGGGACGACGTTATGCCTTGTCATGGACGACACGGACACGAAGATCCTCAACCTCCTCAGGGAGAGCTCGAGGATGAAGAACACTGAGATCGCCCGCCAGGTAAACCTCACTGAGCGGGCGGTGAGGGCGAGGATAGAGAAGCTTGTCCGCGAGGGGGTAATCAGGAAATTCACTATCGAGACGTCACCGGTGGGAGTGGAGGGGCTCGTGCTCATCGACACCCAGGTAGGAAGGACAGTGGCGGTGAAGGCGAAGGCGAGCGAGATGTCCGATAGCGTCTTCGAGTGTAGCGGCGAATTCGACGTGGCTGTGCGGTTGAGGGCGGACACGCTCGACGAACTCAATCGGAAGGTGGATGATGTCAGAGCCTACCCGGGAGTCATCAGAACGTCGACCCTGATCAAGCTCGTAGAAGCATGAGGCACATCATGACCGTCTAAATATCCGAAACCTTCCTCTGGCAGACTACATACTTCGATTCAGTCATTATCCACGACACATCCCCCCGGCGGCTCAGGTGGAATGTGCGCCGCCGGCGAAGCTGACGTTCGGTGGAAACTCCGAGAATCGCCCTGAAGGACCGACCGTCAAACTAAAGTTGTTGGGAGACTATTGTAGAACGCGAACGCACCGGTTGGCGTGCGGACCCCCCGACCCGGAGAATTGACCTTGGCTCAGAGAGGAGTGACAAGGAGCGGAGAGGCGTACTGCCTCAGTTGCATGTCCTCCGTAGACAGTACGGTCGAGCGCTGCCCTTCGTGCGATTCACTTTTCAAGGAAGAGGTCAAGGCGTTCTTCTGTCCCCGATGCAAGAGCCTTCTGACCTTCGGCGTCTCAGAATGCCCTCAGTGTGGCATGAAGTTCCGGGTGAAGGCCGTGAAGGAGGTGGATTCTGCTGTCGGAGCCGACGCGACAACTGGGGATGAACTACCCGCTTCGGACGAGCCGTCGAGGCCTGTGGAGTCTGAGATGCCGACGCTCCCTGAGCCCGAGGAGAAGGAGGGGCTCTCCGAGGATCAGCTGCGGCAGCTCCGTGGGCTGGTGCAGAGTATCGCTAGCCTGGCGGAGGACAGAGTGGGTCTGCTGACACGCATGGAAGGGCGAGCCGGCGAGGAGAAGACACGCCTCGTCGAGATGGATGGCATGAATGGGTCCTGCCCGAAGCTGGACCTGATCGAGGCAGGAGCCGTTGCCCTCGCCGAGGAGATGGCTGACGTTGCCAAGCTGTATTCTGACATGTTATCGGTCGCCGAAGAGATATCTGCCTTCTATGGCTCGCTCGACATGGGCGGTGGAACGGAGCAGAAAGGCCTTGCGGCGAAGGCTCTCAAGATGAAGGTGGAATCAGGAGGAGCCGGAGCGGAAGAGCTGAAAGCGAAGGAGGAACTGGTCTCCAAGCGGGAGGAGATGGTCGACAGGAAGATCAAGGGTTACGCTCAGAAGAAGAAGGAGCTTGACGACAAAGAGGCAGAGTTGTCAGCGAAGCTTGAACGGATACATCGGGAGAACGCCCTGCTGGAGGAGATGAAGGCGTCCGTGGAGTCGACCGGGAGCGAGTCAGTGCAAGAGAGCGAAAGGGTTGAGATGGAGCGGGAGGCCGTTCGAAGGCTGGTGCGGATGGAGGCCACGCTCAAGGGGGAGCAGGAGTCGTCCGAGCCCGATCGGGATGTGGCGCTTGATGACAGTATGGCCTCGCTCGAGTCCCAGATAAGGAAGGCCGCAGAGGCGAAGGAAGAGGCGGATCTGAGGCTGCGCGAACTTGTCGGGGAAGAGGACGAGGTCAGGAAGCTTCTCAGAGCCCTCGATCAGCTCCTTGGACAGTTGCCGGCATCGGCGATACAGAAGTTCACTCAGAGCGAGGACTACAGGCTATACGAGCAGGTCCTCGACAGACTCGACATATGACGAATGATTTAATGTATGGCAACATATACCACACGGAGACAGAGGCACGGGACGTCACCCCCCTGACACCGTGCTTGGCGCGCGGAGCGTTGCGACCATGGGCTTAAGGGACAGAGCTAGGGAGATGGCATCGCGGTCCGAGCCGGAGGAAGAGCTGAGGAAGGAGGACTCTCCGGACGAAGAACCCGAGGACACCCGCTCTGACAGGTCGGAACGGGACGAACCTCAGCCCGAGGAATCGGAGGACAAGGGACGCGAGGAGCCTGAGGTGACGGAGGAATCCGCCCAGTTGGGCGATTCCGTGGTCGAGCAAGAGCCTGTTCCTGACTCTGCGGCGCCTGAGGTCGGGAAGTCGGACTCGGAAGGTGTCTCTGAGCCCACTGAGAGCGGGCAAGGATCTATAGACGAGCCGCCTGTCGATGAGCCGGCTACATCGGATGAGCCTCTGCGGGTGCATGACGGTTTGCCTGTGGGGGATGCTAAGCGTCCGCTCACTCACGATGACCTGGCGAAGAAGCTCGAGCCTTCGATGACATATCTGATCGAAGAGGAGAAACCAGAGCTGGCGTACTCGCTCTTTCTGGCGTGCAAGGCTCAGGGCAGGGTGGGGATGATCGTCTCGAGGACCTATCCGAGAAACCTCAGGAAGGCGCTTGAACTCGGAGATGTGCCCATCTACTGGTTGACCAACGCCATGAGCGACGAGGCGATCGGTCCGAAGGACCTGGAGCGTCTGACCCTCACCATTCGGCGGTTCCTCGAGGAGGGGAACGGGCAGCTGGTGCTCATAGATTCACTGGAGTATCTCATCACGAACAACAAGTTCGTGAGTGTGCTGCGGCTGGTACAGACAATAAGGGATCAGATAGCGGTCCAGAAGGCAGTCTGTATCGTATCCCTGAAGGCCTCAACGCTTGAATCTTCGAAGCTTGCTTCCATCCAGAGGGAGCTGGAGATCTTCTCCACTGACGGAGCCGAGCAGCCCCCGCCCATGCCTGACGTCGAGAGCACTCTGATCGCTGAGCTGAAGAAGGATGAGATGGTCATCGAGATTGAGAAGATAGCCGACGAGCGCAATGCCCTCTCCGCGCGAGAGGAGAAATTGGCTGCTCAGGCGAAGGCAGTCTCCGCCGAGCGTGAGGCTCTTGAGAAGGACCGTCTCGAGATCAGACAGACGCTCGTAAGAGTGCGACAGACCAGGAAGGAGCTTGAGGAGTTCAGGATAAGATTGACCCGCGAGGAGGCCGCGCTAACATCCAAGATACGTTCGAAGCTCGTCAAGGAGATGAAAGAGCTTGACTCGAAGAAGTCGAGCCTCCAGGCGATGGAGCGAGAGGTCGAATCGAGGTATCATCAGCTCGACAGAATCGTCACCCTGAAGACGGAGCAGCGCCTGATGGAGCTGCAGAACGAGCAGAAGCGTCTGGAGGCAGACCGCGGCAGACTTGCCGACCTCACCCTGAAAGTCGAAGCAGACCGGGAGGCCCTGGAAGGGCGGCTCGGGGGCATTCAGGAGAAGGAACGGGAGGCGGCGAAGTCGTTGGAGGAGGTAAGGGCCCTCCAGGCCAGACTCGATGAGAAGGAGCACGCCCTGGCGGTAGAGAAGGTTGAGATTGAGAAGGGGAGGGCACTCCTCGATTCGGACCGCGAGGCGGTTGAGCGACTCAGGACATCTCACGACGAGGAATCGAGCAGGGCCAGAGCTGCGGCGGAGCGCTCGGCGATGGAGATGTCAGAGCGCGAGGACTCGCTTTCCAACCTGACAAGGGAGCTGGAGACTCTCAGGGCAAGGCTCACTGCAAGTGAGCAGTCGTTGGCTAAGCGCGAGGAGCAGATGCTGCTGAAACAGGAAGAGGCAGCCTCGCGAGAAAGGGAGGTGGCAGCCCGAGAGTCCGATGCGCGGCAGGCGATGGAGAAGGCGGCACTTGCGGAGACAGCTGCGGCGGACAGGGAGGCGTCCTTGGACGAGGAGCACCGGAGGGTTTTCGAGGAGATGGAATCCCTTAAGGCGGAGGTCACGCAGAAGTCTCTCGAGCTGGACAAACGAGAAGAAATTGTGCGCGTCGATGAGGAGCGGTTCCGGAGGGAGACCGAGGCGAGGTCCGCGTCACTTGAGGAACTGGAGATTCAACTGAAGGAGAGGAGTGCCAGTCTGAAGGAGGCCTCGGAGGAACTGGAGGCGCGTGAGCAGGGAATAGCCGACACGAAATCCGAAGCCGAGCGACTTGCTGCGGAGGCGAAAGTCCAGGCCGACGAACTCAGGGAGGAGCGCGAGCGGTTCACGAAGGAGCACGATCGCCTTAAGGAACAGATTGACGCGGACCGCAGGTCGGTGGACCAGGCCAAGATCGCCTTGAACGAAGAGAGAGAGCAGTTTGACAGCCTATCGGAGTCGAGGCAGAAGGAGCTCGACGGGCTGGCGGCTCAGTTAGAGGAAGACCGGAAGGAATTCGAGGAGAAAGACTACTCGATCCAGGAGATGCAGGCCATCCTCGACAAGAGATCCGGCGATGTTGCCGCTTCAGAGCTTCGGATGGCCGAGGAGCATGTCGAGCTCGACCAGCTCAGGCGGGAGCAGGAGCAGAGGAAGGAGGAGCTGGAGACACTGGAACGAGACATCCTTGCGAGGCAGGAAGACCTGCGGTCCACGGCCCAAATGATCCAAAGCTCGCGGACCGCCCTCGAGGAGAGGGAGCGCAAGGTCACTGAGCATGTGGCTTCGATGGAGCACGAACAGACTGAACTCGCCTCTCAGAGATCCGCGCTCGAGGACGGACTCCAGAAGCTCGAGTCGGAGAAGTCTGCGGTCGAGGAGCGCATCGCGGAGGACGAGCGGGTGCGGCAGGAGCTGGAGTCGTGGAAGGGCGAGCTGGAGGCCATGGCGGCGAGCACCGCTCAACGTGAGGCGGATTTCTCGGAGAGGGAAGCTCGGATCAAGGAGACGGAGGCCGGTCTCGAGTCGCGCTCTATCGAGGTCACTTCGAAACTCGAGTCGCTGGATGCCGAGCGGCGGTCGCTCGATGAGGACATACGTGTCGAGCGCGAGAGGATACATGAGGAAGTCGCCAGCCTTGAGAAGATGAAGTCCGAGATGACGAACCTCCAGGCAGAGGTCGATGAGAGAGAGGAGAGGATTGCTGAGACGCGTCGGTCCATCGAGGACATGGAGATTCAGGTCAGTGAATCGCAGAAGGCGGTGGAACTGGACAAGGCCTCCCTTGACGAAATACGGCGAGAGGTCGAAGCTGAGAGAAGCAGCCTAGAGACCGAAAGGGCGGCGTTCGTGTCTGAGCGTGACGAGGCCTTGAGCGATATCGCCTCGGCGAGACGCGACCTCGCCGCAGAGAAGTCCTCTATCGGCGAGGAGAAAGAACGCCTCGAGACCGAGAGGGAGGAGCTCGCGAGGGTCCATGCCCAAGTTGAGGAACGGCACGGAGACTTCGACTCGAAGTCGAATGAACTCGGGGCGAAGATGGCCGAGCTGGCGACCCTCCAGCAGGACCTCGCAGAGAGGACTCGTAGAATAGAAGAGCGCGAGACCGCGGTGAGCGGCATGGAATCAGATTGTGAGACGCGGGCGTCGTCAATCGATCAGATGGCAAACGAAGCCGAGACCCGAGCCGCAGAGATGGCAGCAGCGACGGCCGCGGTCGCCGAGCGGGATAAGGAGCTGTCTGCCCGGGAGGAGGAGATTCGTGGCATGGCGGCGTCAGTCGAGGAGGAGAGGGCTAGTCTCGCCAACGAACGCGTAGCCTTGGATGAGTCGCGGTCTCGAATCGAGGAGGAGACTAGGCTTCTCGAAGAGACCAAGGAGAAGGCAGTTGCTCTCGGAAGGTCAGCGGAGCAGCTCGCAGAGGATGAGTCTGAGCTTGAAACGAGGGCATCTAGGTTAGCTGAGAGGGAGGCTGAGATGCAGCAGCGCGAGTCTGACATCGGACAGTTGAAATCCTCACTGGATGCCAGAGACGCTGAACTCAGAAACATGTCCGAGGAGATCGAGACATGGAAGGCGGAGCTGGAACGGTCTGAGAGTGAGACGAATTCCCGGCTCCAGGCTGAGTCCGAATCGAGCACAGCGCTGCGCGGGGAGCTGGAATCCCTTCGGGAGACCCTTCAGAAGCGGGAATCGGAGCTCGACGCACGCGAGGCAGCGTTCTCCAGCCTTGAGGCGGCCGAGCGGACGAAGATGGAGGGGGAGAGGGCAGCACTCGAGAATATGCGCGGGGAGTTCGAGCAGCAACGCACTGGAATCCAGGAAGCGTCAACAGAGCTCGCCGAGACCCAGGCGCGGCTGGCCGCGAAGGACGAGGCCCTTGCCAGGAGCGAGTCCGAGATCGCCGAGAAATCCGCCATCATAGCAGGAAAGGAGTCAGAGATAGACGAGCTCAGGGTGAAACTCGAAAGCGCGGAGCAGGCAATCAGCAAGCGCGAGGAGGAGCTGTCAGAATCTGCAGACGAGTATGAGAGCGTGGTCGCCGAGATCGCCCGCAGGAAAGAGGAAATCGATGTGAAGGAGCGTGAACTCGGTCAGCGCATGTCGGAGTTCGAGAGGAACCTCAACGAGTTCGAACTGCTGCAGGTGGAGACCGAGAAGGATCGCGGTCTGATGGAGGCGAAGGAACGCGGCCTCGAGCAACTTAGAGAGGAGCTCGAGACATGGAGACTCGAGCTGCAGTCTAGGCGCGAGAAGGTCGAGGAGGAGGTTCGCGAGCGGGTATCCGAGCTGACGAAGGAGGCGGAGGCCGCTGCTGGGCAACCCGATGGATCTGGCCTTTCGGACGAGGCGGCGCTCAAGCGCGAGATCGAGATAAGGCAGATGGAGGATTCTGTCAAAGCGAGGGAGCGGGAGCTCGAGACCAGGGAGAAGACTATGGTTCTGGAGATTGACCGTCTCGAGAAGGAGAGGGCCGAGGTGGAGGACCTCTGGAGCAGACTGGAGGGCGCGAAGGAGGGTCTCTCGACCGTGGACGAGAAGACCATCGACGAGCTCGAGCGCAAGAAATCACAGTTGGATGATGCCTACCTTCGCCTTGCTGAGCGCGAGGAGGGGCTCAGGCATGACGAGCAGCGGCTCGAATCCGAGTGGGAGCGACTTCACAGCATCGAGGAAGAACTGGCCCAGCTGGCCCAGTTGCTGAGGTCGAGAGAAGACCAGCTGGAGAAGCTGGAGTGACGGCACAGAATGGGCGCCAGCCGAACCATCGTCTCGAACGATTCTACTCACGTCGCCACTCGTCACGTGGTCAGAATACCGTGACCTTCCCCTCTACGATGTCCGTCGTGAGGTGGTCTATGTTCTGTAGCATCTCGTCGTATATTGCGCGGGCTTCCCGTTCGTACTTCGCCTTGTCCACATTCGGGGCGTATATGATGTTTGCACTGGCCGCATGTGGATGGTCGATGGGCTTCCCGATCTGGGAGAGGATCCTCGTGTGGACCTCCAGTATATCCCCGCCTGCCATATCATATATTCCCTGGGCCACCTGACTCGATAGTATGTTGTACAACTTCCCCACGTGGGTCACAGGGTTCTTCCCTGCAGAAGCCTCCATACTCATGGGCCTCATGGGCGTGATGAGTCCGTTCGCACGATTGCCCCTGCCGACAGATCCGTCGTCACCGTTCTCCATCGAGAGGCCCGAGACGGTCAGATAGTAGATGTCCTTTGCGTAATCGTCTGCCGTGTTGACGAAGACACTGAGGTCTCTGTCAGTGTATTTGGATGCGAAGTCAGCGACCTTGCTCGTGCATTGCTCGATCACGCTTCTGTAGTGGTCCTTGTCCGGGACTTTCGAGGACACGAGCGCAGCAGCGATTGTCATGTCGATCTTCGACCCGTTCCTGAAGCACATGACCTTGACGTCCTCGCCTATTTCTGGCATGCTCTCGCACAGATCCCCGTTGATGTACCTCTCCGTGTTGAGCGTTATCTGCTCCGTCTCGCTCAGCGGTGCGAAGCCGACGCCGAAGGAAGTGTCATTCGCGAGCCGCCGCTGTGTTTCGTACACTCCTCTGAGGTCGACACTGCCCTGACTTATCATGCAGTCGAGGACAACCCCCCAATCGACATCGAGACTCTTGCAGGTCCGCTCCAGATACGAATAGGCCGCTTTCATGGCGCATGTCCTGTACGGGAGCCGCTCCCCGTCCACGTTGGTTGTTGCTCTGCCTACCAGGAGTATGTAGACAGGCTCGAGGATTGCCCCTCCCCCGAACTTCGGTGCGGACTGGCCACCGACAATCTGTGTTTCATCCGTGTTGTGGTGCAGTATGCGGTCGTATCGCTTGAGATACATCTTGCACAGTGCCCTGCTGACGCTCTCCGCCAGGCCGTCAGCTATCGAATCAGGATGGCCGACACCTTTCCGCTCGACGAATTCGATCGCCTGCTCCTCGACTGTGGTGTGCGTGAGTTCCTCAACCAGAATGTTCCTTTCCATGCACTCGCCTCGCGAAAACGACAGGCAATCATATTCTTTTCGCTCTTAACCTTTTCGGACCGAGTGGGTTTGGCTGCCGGAAGATGGCCAGTCACGACGCCTTCCCGTACTTCCCGCGTCGTTGTGCACGTGCGCTTCCTTCTGGGACCAGAGCGAACTTCTGTCCCGAGAGAACGCCGGCGACCCCTTCCCTGCTCTCGATCTTCGAATACTCCTCGCAGATCTTGCATGTAGGCGGACAGACGCTAATCCTGTCTTTCGGTTCGAGGTACTGGAACGTACCACCCTCGTAATTCCTTACGACGACGCGCTTGTCGGACATCGATATCAGATACTGGGGGGCAAGTGGTATCTTGCCTCCGCCGCCTGGAGCGTCGAGGATGAAGGTCGGGACCGCGTATCCGGATGTGTGCCCTCTCAGGGCTTCGGAGATCTCGATACCCTTCGCCACTGACGTTCTGAAATGCTCTATGCCTCTCGACATATCACATTGATAGAAGTAATACGGACGGCATCTGATCTTGACAAGATCCTGGACGAGCTTCTTCATGATCGTCGGGCAGTCGTTGACCCCCTTCAACAGTACGGATTGATTCCCCACTGGTGCACCTGCATCGGCCAGCATCTCCACGGCCCTCTTGGATTCAGGGGTGATCTCCTTAGGGTGGTTGAAGTGAGTGTTAAGCCATATTGGATGGTGCTTCTTCAGCAGCTCGCACAACGCCGGGGTGATTCGCTGCGGGAGAGTGACCGGCGCCCTGCTGCCAATCCTGACTATGTCCACGTGGTCTATCGCCTGGAGACGGGAGATGATGTCCTCGAGCCTCTCGTCTGACACCAGGAGCGGGTCGCCGCCAGAGAGAAGGACATCCCTGATCTCGTCGTGCTCAGCTATGTACCCGATCGCTGCGTCTATTGTGCTCTTGTCACGCTCGTGGTCCGTCTGTCCCGCAAGGCGCCGTCTCGTGCAATGTCTACAGTACATCCCACACTGGTCTGTAATCAGGAACAGCACTTTGTCGGGATATCTGTGTGTGAGTCCGTGAACCGGGGAGTCGACATCCTCGAAAAGCGGATCCTCCATGTCTGCCTCTCCAAAGTCCAGTTCTCTAATGGTTGGCACCGCCTGCATCCTCACCGGGCAGTGGGGGTCGGCGGGGTCCATTAGGGACGCGTAGTAGGGCGTGATAGCCATCCTCAGTATCTTCAGAGACTCGCGAACGCCTTCTTCCTCTTCAGCAGTCAGGTTGATGACTTCCTTAAGCTCCTCCACTTTCGTGATTCTGTTTCTCGCCTGCCACTTCCAGTCGTTCCACTGTTCGGGTGTGACGTCCTTCCAAAGTGATATCTCAGTGTGGGATGGCATCAGGTTCAATTCCTTCGTCAGGTTGACTCCAAAGGGCAATTGTACCACACTCTATTTATCCTCTGCCCACGCACGGTAGGCCGGCGTTACGAACGTCGATTGGAGGATACGAATTCAGCATGGCCGAGGTGCAACGGGTGAATCGCGATTCGTATTGCAGTGTCTAAAAAGCGCGAGTTCCAGGGTGTGTTGGTCGCGAATCGTTATATATCTGAGCTCTTGTTTCCACAGATGCCAATCCAGACTCGCAGAATCAACCGTCGATTGATGCTCGTGCGACACTTCCTCGGCATCGGCGTGCATCAGCGCGGGAGGCGAGGGGATGAAAATGAAGAAGGTCGCGATTGTCGGAGCAGGGCAGAGCAGATATGGTGATTTTCCCGAGAAGGGCATCAAGGAGCTATTCTTCGAATCATATCAGGACATGGTGAGGAGCGTTGACAAGGGAATGGATTCCGGACGCATAGGGGCAGCGTACGTCGGCAACCTTGGCTCGGGTGGATTCCAGCTGGGCAACATGTCTGCGCTCGTATCGGAGTACGTCGGCCTTCCCTACATCCACACTGTTAGGGTCGAGAACGCGTGCGCCTCTGGAGGGTACGCGCTCATCTCGGCGTGTATGGACATTCTCTCTGGCGCCCACGAGGTGGTGCTTGCCGGTGGCGTCGAGAAGATGACTGATGTCTCGGGCGTGAAGCAGAAGTACTGGCTTGGTGTCTCGGGGGATACGGAATACGAACGACTCGCGGGGACGACCTTCGCCGGGCTATACGCCCTGATCGCCCACAGGCACATGCACGAGTTCGGAACGAAGAGGGAACAGCTGTCCGCGGTAGCGGTCAAGAACCACAAGAACGGCGCGCAAAACCCCAAGGCGCAGTTCCAGAAGGAGATAACTTTGGAGAAGGCCGTCAGGAGTCCCTATGTAGCCTACCCTCTGAACCTGTTCGATTGTTGCTCTACCACAGACGGTGCGTCATCCTTGCTCGTGTGCGACGCTGAGGTTGCGAAAGAGTTCACGGACACGCCAGTCTACGTTGCTGGATTCGGGTCATCGAGCGATTATCTCGCCATACACGACCGGATCAACACAGTCACTCTGGAAGGGACGAAGAGGGCGGCTGCCAGTGCGTATAGCATGGCGGGCCTCTCTGCGAAGGACATCCAGCTGGCCGAGGTACATGACTGCTTCACAATAGCAGAGCTTCTCGCATGCGAGGATCTAGGGTTCTGCGAGAAGGGAAAGGCAGGACAGTTCATCGATGAGGGCCATACCCTGATCGATGGCGATAGACCAGTGAATGCGAGCGGTGGACTGAAATCCAAAGGGCATCCAATCGGCTCGACGGGCACCGGGCAGGCCTATGAGATGTTCAACCAGCTGAGGGGAACGGTCGATAAGCCCGCCAGACAGGTAAGGGACGCCGAGATAGGACTCATCCACAACGTTGGCGGCTCCGGCGGTACTGTTTCCGTGTCAATTCTGAGGAGGTGACCAGGCTGGCGATAGGTATCTCCGGGTATGGCGTTGCGGTTCCGAGACTGAGGATCAAGAAGGACGAATATGCCAAGGCATGGGGCTCGTTCCAGGCGTCGGGCGTTACTGAGAAGGCAGTGATGGGCTTTGACGAGGATATCCTCACACTCGCATCGAAGGCATCGACGAGGGCCCTGGCATCGGTTCCCTTGAAGCCGGAGAGTGTGACCAGATTCGCTCTGGCGTCTACGTCCGCACCGTATGTGGAGAAGCTTCTCTCGGGCACCGTCGTGACTGGCGTCGGCATCCCTAACGGAGCGTTCGTGTCCGACCACACCACATCGACCAGGGCGGGTACGGAGGCGCTCATGGTCGGGATGGAGCATATCCTTGCGAACCCGTCAGGGTGCGCTCTGGTGGCCGCTGCAGACGCACCCAGGGCGAGCATGTGGTCTCCGCTCGAACACGGGCTCGGTGCGGGCGCCGCTGGTTTCGCGTTGTCCCAGGATGACCTGGTTGCGGAGTTCGAGGGACATGCGACTTACGCGTGTGAGCATTTCGGGGAGAGATTCAGGCCGCGAGACAATGAGTTGATACATGACTTGAACGTGAAGAAATACGCGCAGTCTTCGCTGATCGGCGCGACAGTGAAGGCCGCGAGCTCCCTTATGAAGAATATCGGGACCAAGCCGGAGGATTACGCGCATGTGGTTATACAGCAGCCAGACGCCCGATCTCCACTTGCGATAGCGAGGAAGCTGGGGTTCACCGACACTCATCTTGCCAGCAGCTCCATTGCAGGAGAGCTGGGGGATCTGGGCGCGGCCTCGGCACCGGTCGGGCTCGCAGCAGCCTTGGACGCAGGGAAGCAGGGCGACAGGATCCTTGTCATCAGCTATGGTTCGGGAGCCGCCAGCGACGCTATGAGCTTCAGAATGGTCGGAGACAGGAAAGCAGTTCCGGGATTCAGATTCGAGTTGGATAAGAAGCAGTACATTGACTATGTCCAGTATCTGAAGCTTAAGGGAGCTATCAAGTGAGGTGATGAGCATGGCGCATGTGTCAGTTCCGATGTATTGGAGAACCGTACCTCAAAGATACAGAATGGTCGGACAGAGGTGCAGGAAGTGCGACGCCGTCAACTTCCCCCCCAAAGGCGTGTGCAAGTACTGCAACGCCTCCTCTGAGTTCGACGAAGTCAGGCTCAGCGGCAGAGGCAAGGTCCACACGTTCGTACTGATCGGGGCGGGGGGCGCTCCACCGGAGTTCGCCGAGCAGGAGAAGGCAGGAGGCATGTACCCCGTGGCAATCGTGGAACTGGAGGAAGGGCCTAAGGTCATCGGTCAGATCGTCGATGTGAACCCGAAGGAAGTCAAGATGGACATGACCGTGTCGACCGAGCTGAGGAAGGTCTACAGCGAGGAAGGCGTCATAAGGTATGGGTTCAAGTTCGTCCCAGAGGAGCAGTCGAGGTGAGTTGATGGATTCGAGTAAGACTATGACGATGAAGGAGGCGGTGTCCAGATTCGTGCAGGACGGAGACACGGTTTACCTTGCGGGATTCACGCACATGATACCGTTTGCTGCGGGTCACGAGATCATAAGACAGAAGAAGAAGGACCTGGTCTTGGCCAGGGCCACACCTGACATAATATACGACCAGATGATAGCAGCCGGATGCGCGAGGAGACTCATCTTCAGCTACGCCGGGAATCCTGGCGTGGGCTCGCTGAGATGCTTCAGGAGGGCGCATGAGAAGGGCATACCGATGCCTCTCGAAATCGAGGAGTATACGCACTTCGGGCTGTCGGGAAGGCTCTTCGCTGGTGCCACGAATATGCCGTTCCTGCCGATGCGGACGAATCTGGGCTCCGACCTTCCCCCGCAGAACCCGTTGATGAAGGTCATTAAGGACCCTTACTCCGGAGACGAGGTTTCTGTCGTGCCTCCATTGAAGCCGGACGTCGCAGTGGTCCACGTGCAGAGGGCGGATGTCAATGGCAACTGTCACATCTGGGGCATAATCGGGGAGCAGAAGGATGCGGCGTTCGCCGCGAAGAAGGTCATCGTCAGCGCCGAGGAGATAGTGGACGAATCGGTGATAAGGTCCGACCCCAACAGGACTCTTGTACCCGATTTCCTGTCCCACGCGGTTGTCCACGAGCCTTGGTGTTCGCATCCGTCCTACGTTCAGGGATATTACGATCGGGACAATGAGTTCTATGTCAAGTGGGACGAGATCACCAAGGACCATGAGGGTACCATGAAGTACATCGACGAGTGGGTACACGGAGTGGAGAATAGGTCTGAATACCTCCGCAAGCTTCCACCGTCCAAGATGGATGGTCTTAGGCCCAAGGAGGCGTACAGCTCGCCTGTGAACTACGGGAGCGTGTGATGCGGGGTGAGCATGATGTCAGAAGTGAGTCGTAGTGAATTGATGGTCATCGTTGCCGCGAGAGAGCTGAAGGACCACGAGTCCGTGTTGGTCGGAGTAGGAATACCGAACCTCGCTGCGAACTTGGCGAAGAAACTGCAGGCGCCCAACCTGCTGCTGGTCTACGAGTCAGGGACGGTCGGCTCGAACCCGAGTCGTATGCCGCTCTCCATAGGGGACCCTTGCCTCGTGAGCGGTGCTAAGAGCGTCTGCTCCATGTATGAGCAGTTCGCCTACTATCTCCAAGGCGGAAGGATCGATGTCGGCTTCCTTGGCGGCGCCCAGATTGACAAGTACGGGAACATCAACTCGACGATCATAGGCACGTACAAGGCTCCGAAGGTACGTCTTCCAGGGAGCGGGGGAGCCTGTGATATTGCCTCGAACGTGAAGAGGATCATAGTGATCACACCTCACGAGAAGAGGAGGTTTGTCGAGGAGGTGGATTTCCTCACGAGCCCGGGATTCATCCGTGGCAAGGAGGGCTGGAGACAGTTGAAGCTCCAGGGTGGAGGACCATATGCGGTGATCACCAACCTGTGCACACTGAAGTTCGACGAGGTTACGGGTGAAATGACTGTCGCAGCCCTGCACGAAGGGGTCACCTTGGAGCAGGTCCAGGAGAACACCCCCTGGAAGGTGAAGGTGGCTGAAGAACTCCTGACGACTCCTCCGCCGACGGAGAAGGAGATCGCAACGCTGAGAGCCCTGGACCCTGACAAGATCTACCTGAGGTGAGGAGACATGGACGCTGCCTTCGACCCCGTCGGGGAATACAGGAGCAGGACCAAGAAGACTGCTGAATGGTTCGCCAGGGCCACACAGCATCTCCCAGGAGGAGTTACGGGGAACGTGAAGTTCTACCACCCATACCCTGTGTTCGCCAAGAAGGCGAAGGGGTCCCACCTCTGGGACCTTGACGGGAACGAGTACATCGACTACATGCTCTGTTTCGGCCCGATGATCCTCGGACACGGCCACCCCCGAGTGATGAATGCCGTCCGGGAACAGCTCGACAGGGACGGCACGACGATATTCGGCCCGCCGCACGAACTCGAGAGCCTGATGGCCGAGCGACTCAACACGATATTCCCATGTGCTGAGCGCGTCCGTTACACGAACTCCGGCCTTGAGGCGACGCTTCATGCCCTCCGTGTCTGCAGAGGGTTCAAGGGCCGCAACAGGATAGCCAAGTTCGAGGGGCATTATCATGGATGCTACGACGAGGCTCTCGTGAGCCTTACACCGTCGGAGGAGACTGCAGGTCCCTACACATCCCCCCAGCCGGTTGCGTGCTCTCTCGGAACATCCGAGTATACCCTCCAGAGCACTCAGGTGCTTCCGTTCAACGATACCGAGGACACGGTTAGGCTTCTCAGGGAACACAAGAACGACCTTGCAGCCGTGATCATGGAGCCAGTGCAGAGGGGGTTCATCAGGTCGGAGCAAGAATTCCTGAAGGCTGTTCGTGAGACGACGGAGGAGCTCGATATCATACTCATTTTCGACGAGGTCATGTCTGGTTTCAGGATGGACCGCCTCGGAGGGGCTCAGACGATGTACGGCGTTACACCGGATCTGATGTGCCTCGGAAAGGTGATAGGCGGCGGTTTTGCTTCGGGAGCGTTTCTCGGGCGCGAGGACATAATGGACGTCGTCAACCCCCTCACCCGGGACAAGGGCAATAGGGTCTTCCACGGAGGCACGTTCAACGGGCACCCGACGGCGCTCGCTGCGGGGATGGCTACCATAGATGTCCTTGAGGAGCCTGAGACATACCCATACCTCAACAGGATAACCGCCAAATTGGAGAACGGACTCAACGACCTGTTCGAGCGGATGGGGTTTGACGCGATAGCGTATGGGCCAGGGTCGACGTTCAACATAATATTCGCTAAGGAATTGGAAGTGCCTCGTAGTTATCGCGATTGCATGCACTTCGATGCTAAGCTACGCATGCAGTTTGACTACGGATTGCTGGCAAGGGGGATTCATTTCCATCCTGACAAGCCCTTCTACACCTGTACGGAGCACACGGACGAGGACGTTGAGAGGACTCTCGTGGCGAGCGAGGACGTATTGAGGAGAATGAAGTCATCGAGCTGAGCACCCTCCCCACTGACGGCAGTCGCCCCGTCAGGTACCCGCAGCTCTGGTTCCCGAAGGGGTCCTGGGCGGCCTCTATCTGTTCGCAGGAAGCACCGATTCACGACATGACGGTCGGCCAGCAGTTGAGAACCGTTAAATAACCCCCGCAGAATCTACTCGATGGACATCATGACGAGCGATCATGCGACCCTTATCGTTGGAGGAATGCTTCTCGATGGGACCGGCGCGCCCTCGGTTCACATGGATGTGGGGCTCGACGGGACGAGGATCACCGGAATCCACGAACCTGGAACTGCGAAGGGCGCCATGACGATTGATGCCTCTCGTCGTATCGTGTGTCCGGGGTTCGTCGACATACACACGCACTCGGACATCTCGCTACTTGCCTGCCCGCTTGCCGAGAGCAAGATCAGACAGGGCGTGACAACTGAGGTCGTCGGGAACTGCGGTGGGTCTGCCGCGCCGTTGGTAGGTCCTGCGAGGGAGGTGACCGCTAGCTTCGCCACGAAATACTGCGTCGACGTGGACTGGGTCACGATGGACGAGTACCTTCTCAGGCTCCAAAACCTCGGCACATCTGTGAACGTGGCCACATTGGTGGGGGCGGATACAGTGCGCTCGGGAGTGATCGGTCCCGACGACGTGCCCCCTACTGATTCCCAACTCGAAGAGATGAAGGAGCTGATTGCGGGGGCAATCGAGCAAGGGGCCTTCGGCCTGTCGTCCGGGTTGATATACGCACCGGGATGCTACGCCACTACGGATGAACTCATCGCACTCGCTTCGGCATCAGGAGCGTTGGGAGGCATCTACGCGAGTCATATACGGGGAGAGGGCAAAACGCTCCTCAAGTCGGTGGCCGAGGCGATAGCTATCGGCCGCGAGGCCCGACTCCGCGTGCAGATATCACATCACAAGGCCGTGGGGGCGGAGAACTGGGGACTCGTTGTGGAAACCATCCGCATGGTGGAAGATGCACGCCGCAAGGGTATCGACATTGCGTTCGACGTGTATCCGTACACCGTCTCCTGCACGGATCTGTTCGCTGTTCTTCCTCCATGGGTCCAGGACGGCGGCAGAAGAGCCATTCTCGACAGATTGGCTGATCCTGACGCTAGAGCGAGGATCAGGGAGGATTTCTCCAATCGCGATGTGGCCTGGGAGAACGTCGTCGGTGAGAATTGCTGGGATGACATCGAAGTGGGCGGTTTCAAGAAGCCCGCGAACAAGGCCTATAACCATAGGCGTGTCAGCGAGATCGCGAGTGAGATGGGAAAGGACGCTCCGGACGCTGTCTTTGACCTGCTCATTGATGAGGAACTCGAGATCACAGCCTTCTTCCACGAGATGTCCGAGGACGATGTCGTCACTGTGATCAGGCACCCGCTCTCGTCGATTGCATCTGACGGAGAGGTGGGGGCTCCGTACGGCCCGCTGGCAGACATAGTCGAGCATCCCCGAGCGTACGGCACATTCCCGCGGGCCATTCGGAGGTATGCCCTCGACAGGAAGGTGGTCTCGATAGAGGAGATGATACGGAAGATGACCTCGTCCCCTGCCGAGAGGCTAGGGCTCACCGACAGAGGGACCATAGAGGTGGGGATGATGGCAGACGTCGTGGTGTTCGACCCGTTGAAGATACAGGACAAGGCCACCATCGCGCACGCGCATCAGTATTCAGAAGGTATCACGGAGGTGTTCGTGAACGGGATACTGACGATTCAGAATGGCGAGCACCTCAAGGAACGCGCGGGCATGGTCCTCAGGAAACAACCTGTCCCCTCATGACGCTCACTCCACCCGGCAGAGTCTGGTCGCAACGTCCGCGTAGACGTTGACACACGTGGAAAGATCGCTCACTTTGACATATTCAGTCTTCGCGTGGACGCCAGCTCCGCCCGGACCGAACACGACCGCCGGGACCCTGGCGAAGTGGGTCAGCAATGCAGCGTCTGTCCAGCCCCAGAAGGTCGAGACCTTAGCCTGTCTACCTGTCTCCTGCCTCACGGAGCTGCTGAGGGATTTCACAAGGACATGGCCTCGGGGGACGACGTTCGGCACATGCGTCATCGTCTTCATGTTCCTCGGATCACGCTTCAGCTTCGCCTTGAACTTGGGGTGGTCCTTCTTCACGGTGTCGAAGACGTCGTAAATCTGCTGGAAGACCTGGTCCAGCGATTCCTCCGGAATCCAACGTCGGTCGATTCCCACAACGCAGTGGTCCGCGACTGAACTGGGTTGCCGTCCTCCTTTGATGACGCCGAGGTTGAGTGTCGGTGGAAGGGTATGCTTGCTGGTCCTCTTCGCAAGTCTCGGAAGGAGGTCGGATTCGACCGCGTCTATGAACTTCGCGGCCATCGAGATCGCGTTCACTCCCTTATCCGACTGTCCTCCATGAGCAGCCTTTCCATATACATGCACCTCGAGCCACTCCAGACCCCTGTGGGAAGGCTGGATCTCAAGGTTCGTCGGTTCGCCCACGATCGCGAGGTCCGTCCTGGGGCCCTTCGTCACGATGTCCTCGGTCCCCTCGCTGCGCTCTTCCTCGCCGACGACAGCAGCGAGCACCAGGTCTGATTGGAGGTCAACTCGAGACCTCTCAATGGCGACAAGGGCACATGCCATGGCGGCGAGGCCGCCCTTCATGTCGAGGGCTCCTCGCCCGTAGAGTCTTCCTGCCTTCACTCTGGGAGTGAAGGGCGGGATGTCCATATCATAGGCCGGGACGGTGTCCAGGTGGCCGTTCAGCATGAGGCTCTTGCCTCCGCCAGTGGTTCCCTTCACCTTCGCTATGACGTTGGGCCTGCCCTTCTCGACCTTCCTAAGCTTTGCGCTCACCCCGTTGTCCGACAGATACTCGTGTAGGAACTCGGCGACTTCCTTCTCCCTGGTGGGGACCTCAGAATGGCTCGGGATGGCTACGAGCTGCCTCGCAAGCGCTTCGACCGCTCCTCCCCTGACAGCCCTCTTGACCCGGTCACCGACGTCCTTCCTGCCGTTCGACATGCGTTGCCTCGTCTCCCTCGCTGGACGCTTGCGTTGGACATCGCACTGGTTGGTGAAAAAGATATCTGACAGACCGAGCGGCTACAGGCGTTTGTGCGCCTTCAGCAGCTCCAATGTCTCACCGATGGGCAACGCGGGAACGACGTTATCGTCGCGCCCCCTGACTGTCTCCCCCTTGAACAACGAGTTGATGATCGCCTCGGCCGTGCAGTCAACCGTGGCTCTGAAAAGGGTGCTCATCTTACTGTCCACCAGGAGATGGTCCGTATGGACGGATCGCTCCTTCTGATATCGGTCGTGGATGTTGGCGGTCGAGAACGCTATCATGATGTCCCCGCTGCCGTTGTTGGCGCACGATCCTGTCAGCGCGAGTCCCATCCCCGCACGCTTGGCGAGCCTCCCTAGCTGGCGCGCATCGAGTGGGGCGTCAGTTCCTACCACCGTCACTATTGAACCGTTCTCCTCCCTGTGGGAGTTTGCAGAGTCCAGCAGTTTCCCGACAGGTACGCCATCGATGATCAGCTCCTTCCGCTCTCCGTGGTTCGAGAGGACGATTATTCCTACGACGTACTCTTCACCCTGCACCTCGACCGTTCTGGAGGATGTCCCTATCCCTCCTTTGAAGTCGTAACAGACCATGCCTGTTCCGGCCCCGACCGCGCCTTCGGAGAAGTCATCGCTCGCAGCCGCCATCGCCTCGAGGACGTGCTCAGGCCGCACGTGGAGCCCTCGGGCATCGTTCAGATAGGCGTCGTCACACTCTGAAACCACGGGTATCACGGTGTCGTGCTCGATCCCTGCCAGGGGATTCCGTTCGAGGGTGTGTCTCACAAGCCCCTCCGCAACAGACGCCATTCCCATCGTGTTCGTCAACCCGATGGGGGAGTCGATCATTCCGAACTCCTCCACCTGGATTGCCCCCATGAGCCCTCCACAGCCATTGAGGGCGAAGTAGGTGCCCTTCACGGGTCTCCTGTAGAGGTCGTCTCCATGGGGGAGTATGACCGTCACCCCGGTCCGCACAGGCCCCTCGCCCGGGACCAGCTTCCCGTCGCCCTTTCTGAGCGTGCAGTGTCCGACCTTGACCCCTTCGACGTCCGCTATGGTGTTCCTTGAACCTGTCGGCACGTCGCCGAAGCGGACGCCCGCCTCTCTTGCGCGAGGCCTGCTCAACTCCTGCCAGCTCCCTCCATGATCTGAATATGGCAGGAGACCGAATGCCCCTGAGATACGAATACCGATTTCGGTTCTTCCACCCTGCAGATATCCATAACGAACGGACATCGCGGGTGGAACCTGCAACCCGGTGGTACGTTGGACGGGTCAGGGCGTTCGCCCTTGAGGATGATCTTCTCCTCTCTGTCTTTTGGGTCCGGTGTCGGGACGACGGATATGAGTGCCTTCGTGTACGGATGTTGTGGGTTCTTGATAACCTTCTCCGTCGGGCCCATCTCGACGATCTTGCCCAGATACATGACGCCTATCCTATCGCTGAAGACATAGGCGACGCCGAGGTCGTGCGTGATGAACAGGAAGGAAAGCCCTTTGTGCTCCCTGAGATCGAGCATGAGCTTCAGGATCTCCGATCTAATCGAGACATCGAGCATAGACACGGGCTCGTCCGCGACGAGGAAATCGGGGTCGAGCACCAGCGCACCCGCCACGCCGACCCTCTGCCTCTGACCGCCAGAGACCTCGTGGGGATACCTCCACATGAAGTTCTTGGGAGGTCTGAGTCCCGCGTCGTCCAGGGCCTTCCTGACCCTCTCCTCTCTCTCCGCCTCATTTGCGCCGATGGAGTTGACGACCAGCGGCTCAGCAACGATGTCATAGATCGACTGCTTGGGGTTGAGCGATTCGTAGGGGTCCTGGAATATGATCTGGAGCTTCTGCCTCATAGACTTCATCCTGGATTTGTTCAGGGCACGGATGCTGATCCCGCCTCTATCCAGGATTCTCTCCGCCTGGTCCTCATCGATCTTCTCCTTGGCTAGGGCGACCTCGACCATCTCCTTCATCATCTCCTCTTTGCCTGGTCCGAAGTACGCCACCTCTCCGCCGGTGGGTTCAACCAGTCTCAGGATGGCCTTGCCCGTGGTGGTCTTACCACATCCTGACTCGCCCACAAGACAGAATATCTCCCTCTCCTTGATGGTGAAGGTGACACCGTCGACCGCTTTCACAAACTTCTGCTCTTCTGAGAGGATGCTCTCGATGAAGCCTCTCCGCACCTGAAACCATACTCGCAGATCCTTGACGCTGATGATATCCTTGGCCATCTTGATCACCTCGGTTTGACAAAGTGACATGCCGCATAGTGATTCGGCAGTACCTCGACCAGTGGCGGCTCTTCCTCGAGACATATATCCTTCTTGATCTTGCACCTAGCGGCGAACCTGCAACCTGGCTGGGCCTCTATCAGGTTGGGCGGGTTGCCAGCTATGGACGCCGGCATCGTCCTCTCACCCTTCACGTTCGGGAATGCCGCGATGAGGCCCTGTGTATACGGGTGTTGCGGGTTCCGGAAGACCTCGACCGAGTCGGCCCGCTCCACGATCTTTCCTGCGTACATGATACACAGCGTCTCACACGTCTCTGCGAGGACCGAAAGGTCATGGGATATGATGATCATCGCGAGCTCGAGTTCCTTTTGGAGAGTCTTCATCAGGTCGAGTATCTGAGCCTGAATCATGACGTCCAGCGCAGTTGTGGGTTCATCAGCGATGACGAGCCTCGGCTTGCATGCGAGGGCCATCGCAATCATGACTCTCTGCCTCATGCCCCCACTGAACTCGTGAGGATACTCTCTGATCCGGTTGGGGTTGAGGCCGACCAACTCGAATAGCTCCTTCACGCGCTTCATCGCCACTTCTTTGTCGACATCTTCATGCAGGAGGATCGGTTCGGCAATCTGTTCCCCGACGCGCTTGACGGGATTCAGGGCGTTCATCGCCCCCTGGAACACGATCGAGATGTCACGCCATCTTATCGCGCGGAGTTTCTCCCCGGTCACCCTGGCCATGTCCTGACCCATGAAGTTGATCTTGCCTCCAGCTATGTATCCGTTTGCCGGAAGAAGCTTCATGATGGACAAGGCGGCAGTCGTCTTGCCACAGCCCGATTCCCCGGCGAGGCCCATGGCGTGCCCCTTCTCAAGGTCGAAATCGACTCCGTCAACGGCCTTCAGCGTTCCCTCTTGAGTTTTGAAATAGGTTCTCAGCCCTTTGACCTCTAGCAGGGTCATGGTTCAATACCCCCTCAACAACAATTGTTGTCGTTTCCGCGGTCCAACCCGACGAGTGTGCGTTCCGTGGATCGCATCCGCCGTCATTCTGGACATACCGGGAATCGAAAGATGCTATAAAACTGTATCTGAAACACCACGTTGCAGGTCAATAACGAAATCCGACGCCGGGGGAATCGACAAGACCGACTGAAAACCGCTCATCCAGCCACCGCGCTGTTGCATGCCCGATCAGAGTGACGGTCTCACCTCCAGCCCACTCTACCTGTCCTCTCAGTCTCGATAGGGTACCTCGAAGACCTCGAAATCTCTCGCGGCAGTCGTGTTCGGGAAGAGCTCTCTCGCCTCGGCTTCCAGCGGGCCGAGCTCACTGTATCTCGGACTGAAGTGGATGAGGAACAGCCTATTCACATTCGCAGCTTTCGCTGTCTCGGCGGCCTCCCTTGCTGTAGAGTGGCCGAAGTCTGACGCGGTAGAGGAATGGTCCGACCCAAAGGTGCAGTCGTGGATCAGGACGTCGGAGTCGGTCGCAAGAGCGCGCACTCCCTCGCAGGGGCTCGTATCCCCAGAGTAGACGACCTTCCTCCCTCGCCTCATATCCCCTATCACCTGGGAGGGAGCGACTACCCCCGCGTCCGTTCGGACTGTGTTCCCTTCCTGGAGCGACCTGAAGAGGGGACCTGGCGGTACACCGAGTTCTGTCGCCTTCCCGAGATCGAACTTCCCGGGTCTCGGGCTCTCCTCCAAGGCATAAGCCAGAGCTGGGACGGTGTGCGACGCCTCCGCTGCCCTGACATGGAACGCCCCGAACTCGACTGTTCCGCCAGGGTCGAGGTCTTCCAGCACCACATCGAACTGGCTCTGGAAGTGGCCCAGGCTGAGCATGCTCAATACGGCCTCGCTTGTCCCTCGTGGGCCAAAGACCCTGAGTGGCTCCTCTCGACCGTTCAGGCTCATGCTCTGGACAAGACCTGGGATGCCTAGGAAGTGATCCGCGTGCAGATGAGTCACCATGATCGCCCTCATGCGCATGAATGACACCGACGAGTGCATCAGCTGCCTCTGGGTGCCCTCACCGCAGTCGAACATCACGACGTCTCTCCCAACCTGCACGGCGACTGAGGAGACATTTCGCTCCTTCGAGGGACATGTCCCACCAGTTCCGAGGAAGGTTATCTTCATGTCGGTCCCCTCCAGAACCTTGCTATACGATAAAGTTCTCCCGACGATCTCAGCTCGATGATGAAGATTACGAAGGCGGCGAGTGCCATCCCCGAGGCGATGAACATCACGCCTCTGAACCCGAGGGCGGCCGCTGCGAACCCTCCGAGCAGCGGGCCGAGTATGCCTGACAAGCTTATCGAGCTCGATAAAAGCCCTGTGACGGTCGCCTTCTCCTCGTTCTTATCCATCACGTATCTCAGGCTCCCGACATACAGGCATGCCCAGGAACTCGCAAGGAGTATCTGCATCGGCACGAACTCCCAGTACGAGCCCGCCATCGCGAACAAGAAGAATGTGATTGATGACGCACCGATCCCGAATGCAACAAGGATGGTGGGGTCGAACCGGTCTATGACGTTCATTATCAGGAACTGGCTGAATGCGTTCACCGCGTACACCAGCCCGATCAGGAGCTCATCGGCGCCGATTGACATGAGGAATAACGGGTAGGTGACCCATATCATGTTCGCTCCGGTATGTCTCACCATCATCGAGGTGAAGACTGGCGCGTTCCTCTTTATGAGTCGCACAGGGAGCAGTGGCACGTACAACCTCTTCTCCCTCGGGAACGGGAGCGTCAGGGCCATAGCGAAAGAGACGAAGATGATGGCGGCGCACGTCAGGAACGCCCACTCGTACAGGGTTCCGAAGACTCCGACACACATGCTGCCCATCCCCCACCCTGCCGCACCCCAGGAGCTGAACTTCCCCATCTTCTTCTTCATCTCGTAGGCATACGCGAGCAAAGCAGCGGGGAACATACCTGCGCAAAGGCCGAGGCCTACCCTCACAGACACGAACAGCACTAACGAATCACTCCAGAGAGTGACGGCATGAAGGGCCGTGACCGCACCGCTCAGAAACAGGCCCACAAGGAGGATGGTACGTCGTCCATGTAGGTCCGCAGCCCGGCCTGAGACATAACTGGATAGGAAGGAGGCGACCGCAAACGCTGCCACAACGATCCCTATCATCCCCTTCGAGACCTCGAAGTGGTCCGCGAGGATGATAGGCACGAGTATCACTGGCCCGAACGAGCCCGTGCTTGACAGAAGCTGTATCGCATCCGGCCGCACGGCACTCGTATAAATGCCTCGTATATCCTTGTTTGCCAATTAACCTGAAGCGGGGTACTGCCCGGATCTCACCAGTCAAGCCGCTCAAGAACGCGGTCCTTCTTGGTCTTCTTCTTGAAGCTGCGATAATGCTCTCTGCATAGATGAGCGGTCTTGGCCGGGTCTGAGGACAGGCTCATCCCTGCCTTCTCGACCTTCTTCCCGCCAACCGCCCTCTCGGCCGTCTTGTCACATCCCGAGATATCACACGGCCTCACCTTCGGTTCCGAGCGCCTTTGGTCTGCCATCATTCCTGCTTAACCATGTTTCCTGGTTAAAATCGTTTTGTCTCACCAGAAGCCATAATATGCAACCTCCCCGTTTGGGACGTGTATGCCAAGAGTCGCCCCTTCGATACTGGCTGCTGACTTCTCAAAACTGGGAGACGAGGTTCGGATGATCAGCGAGGCAGGTGCGGATTACATACACATAGATGTTATGGATGGCGTGTTCGTCCCGAACATTACCGTCGGACCGCAGGTCGTGAGGGCTCTGCGTCCGTGCTCCTCTCTACCCTTCATATCGCACCTCATGATAACTCATCCGGAGAAGCACGTCGACAGCTTCGCCAAGAGCGGCTCAGACATAATCGAGATCCATCTGGAGGCGGAGCAGAAGGATGTCCGGGAAACGCTGGCCTTGATAAGAGCGAGTGGCTGCAAGGCAGCCCTGGCCGTGAACCCGCCGACCGCGATCGAGAAATCGTTCGAGTACTTCGAAGACATCGACCTCCTGCTGGTGATGTCGGTGAACCCTGGTTTCGGGGGGCAGTCGTTCATGCCGGAAGTGCTCGCGAAGATCCCCGCTGCGAAGGAGGAGCTGACCAGGAGGGGATTGTCCATTCCCATAGAGATCGACGGAGGTATCAACGCGGAAACCGGGGCTCTGGCGGCAGAGGCCGGTGCAGACATCCTCGCTGCGGGTACGTACCTGTTCAGGTCCCCGAAACCTGGGGATGCAATCAGGGCGTTGAGGGGCGGTGGATCGGGGTCAAAGGATTAATACCAGAAGTCGTTTTCAAGGGTTGAGATCCATGGCTTTCGACCTGCGCGAACATCCGCTCACGTTCTATGTGACATTCGTCCTTCCCGCCATGTTGTTCGTGGTTGGAGCGATATTCAGGGCCAACGTCTTCCTCCTCATTCTCTGCGGGATGTGGCTCGGAGTGGCGTTCTTCGTGCTATACCTGCCCGTCGAGACGGAGAACAGGCAATCATAGTGGGTAGCTCCTCGCGTTCCTCCGAATGAAATATCTAATGAGAATGCCTCTTGCAGGTCCGCAATGGGCGTCGACATATCGAGCCTGGTCCGTGGGCAGGCGATATCCATCGGTGATCTCTCAGGCAGAGCCGTGGCGATCGACGCCTTCAACACGCTCTATCAGTTCCTGACGACGATTCGTCAGCCAGATGGAACCCCGCTCAGGGACCGCGACGGCCGAGTGACGTCTCACCTCTCAGGGCTTTTCTACAGGTCTGTAGCCCTCTTGGATATGGGAGTGAAACCGGTATTCGTATTCGACGGACGCCCTCCCGAGCTGAAGTCGCGCACAATCGAGAGCAGAAGGCAGGCGAGGAAGACTGCAGAACAAGAGTGGAAGGATGCCCTCGGAGCCGGTGACATGAAGCGTGCGCTCACGAAGGCGTCCCAGTCTTCGAGGCTGGACGAGGGGATGGTAGACGAAGCGAAGGAGTTGCTCGGCTTGATTGGGATCCCCTGGGTCGCGTCTCCTACCGAGGGGGAGGCGCAGATGGCACACATGGCAAGGAAAGGAGATGTCTGGGCAGGAGCCTCCCAGGATTTCGACGCCATCCTCTTCGGGACCCCGCTTCTCGTCAGGAACTTGACTCTCTCGACGAGAAGGAGGACCTCCTCTGGAGGATCCACACCTGTAACACCTGAGCTTATCGAGCTGGATCATGTGCTCGATACACTCTCAGTTACGAGAGAGCAGCTGGTCGACCTCAGCATCCTAGTCGGCACTGACTTCAACGAAGGCGTCCGAGGAATCGGGCCGAAGAAGGCGCTCAAGCTTGTTCGCGAGCATTCCGACCTGGAGACGATATCGAGGAGGTCCGCGACTCCGATCCCTCCGGATTTCGAGGAGGTAAGGAGGATATTCCTACACCCGGAGGTAGACGACGATTATGAGCTTGAATGGAGGCCCGTTGACCCCGAAGGGGTGCGGAAGCTGATGTGTGACCGACACGGATTCTCTGTCGACAGGATCGACTCGACGATATCAAGGATCAGAACGGCCAATGCTGCCAGGGCCCAGAGAAGCCTCGACGTCTGGGGTTGACAGTCCTTTGGAGGGCCGTATGACGGTTTTTCTCTCCCTGATTGCCGCCGCACTATCTTTAAAATACCTGCCATCAATATGGTCTACGGAAGATTAATTATGCGCCAAGTGGACGAGAAATACTCCCCCGTCCAGTTAGAGAAAGATATTCGGGCGATGTGGGAGCGCACTCGGACCTACGACAAGGTCAAGAAGGCCTCGGAATCTGGTAGGGCCTACTACATACTAGACGGGCCGCCGTACACCACGGGCTCGATCCATGTGGGGACCGCCTGGAATAAGGTCCTGAAGGACGCGGTCATCCGATTCAGGAGGATGCAGGGCCTCAACGTCCGCGACCAGCCGGGCTACGACATGCACGGACTCCCGATCGAGGTCAAGGTAGAGCAGGCGCTGAACATCAAATCCAAGAAGGAGATTGAAGAGCAAGGCATGGAGAAGTTCATAGAGACGTGTCGCGAGTTCGCCTTGAAGTTCCAGTCCAAGATGACGGAGGAGTTCAAGCTGCTCGGAGTGTGGATGGATTGGGAGCGACCCTACACGACCATAGATCCGTCGTACATCGGATCCGTCTGGTGGACCATTCGCCAGGCTCATGACAAGGGTCTACTCAGCGTCGACTTAAGGGTCCTCCCCTGGTGTCCGCGATGCGAGACGGCCCTCGCAGAGGCGGAGATCGAGTACTGGGACGAGACCGACCCGTCCATATATGTGAAGTTCCCCATCGTCGAGCGACCTGGAGAGTACCTCCTAGTATGGACGACCACGCCTTGGACGATTCCGGGAAACCTCGCCTCAGCGGTTCATCCTGACCTTACATATGCACGCATCCGTGTCAAAAGAGGTACCACCGAGGAGACACTGGTCATCCTCGAGGAGAAGGTCGACGAGCTGAAGGACCTCGCCCAGATCGATGAGGTGAAGGTCCTAGCGACCTTGAAGGGGGCCGAGCTGGTGGGGCTTCATTACAGCCACCCACTGAGCGACCTGGTTCCTCACCAGAGCAGCGTAGTTGGTGAGTGGGTCCATGCGGTCCTTCCTCTGGAGAGCGTCACGACGGAGAGCACCGGTATCGTTCATATCGCCCCTGGACACGGTCCCGAGGATTTCGAGCTTGGAGTCGAATTTGGCCTTGAGCCGTTCTCACCTGTTGGCGAAGATGGCAGTTTCAACGACGAGGTAGGCGAGCATCTGGCAGGTAGGAACGTGAAGGAAGCGAACGACGTCGTCATGAGCGACCTCGTCGAGAAGGGGGCCATGTTCCACCAGGGACTGATCACGCACAGGTATGGCCACTGTTGGCGGTGCAAGAGACCGATCATCTACCGGATCACGGACCAGTGGTTCCTTAAGGTTACTGAGTTCAAGGATGACCTGATTAGCGCCAACAACAAGGTGAACTGGTATCCGGATTGGGCAGGCGCGAACCGTCAGAACGACTGGATAGTGAACGCCAGGGACTGGTGCGTAAGCCGGCAGAGGTTCTGGGGAACGCCCATCCCCATCTGGAGATGCGCATGCGGCAGCGTGCGTGTCGTGTCCTCGATAGACGAGCTCCGCGAGGCGGATGGGTACGCCGAGGGGATGGATGTCCACAGACCGTGGATAGACAAGCTCACATTCAGGTGCGAGAAGTGTCAGGAGATCATGTCGCGTGTTCCTGATGTCCTGGATGTCTGGTTCGATGCAGGAGTGTGCTCATGGGCATCCCTGGGCTACCCTGCTCTCATGGAAGACTTCGACAAATGGTGGCCGAGCGAATGGATTACCGAGGCACACGACCAGACCCGAGGCTGGTTCTACTCCCAGTTGGTGACGGGGACACTCGCCTTTGGTAGGTCCCCGTACAAATCAGTCCTGATGCACGGATGGGCGTTGACGCCGCAGGGGGAGACGATGTCCAAGAGCGAGGGCAAAGTGATTGACCCAGTGGGCATCGTCAACACACTTGGGGCGGACTCACTGAGATTCTACCTCATGAAGGCCAACGCTCCCTGGGAGGACGTTCAGTTCCAGCAAGAGGGTGTCAAAGCCGCGAACAGGACACTGAACATCCTGTGGAACGTCTACAAGTTCGCAGCTCTGTACATGTCGATGGACAAGTACAACCCGATGAGCAAGAGGGTCGAACAGATAAGGGACTCGATGAAGGCGGAGGACCTCTGGATGATCTCGAAGCTCGAGGCGCTTAAGAGGGACGTCACAGAGGCCATGGAGGTCTACGAGCTCCAGAAGGCCGTAAGGGCGATAGACTCGCTCGTTGTGGAGGATCTTTCTCGGTGGTATGTGAAGCTCGTGAGGGACAGACTGTGGAAGGAGGGGGACGATGTCGATAAGACGGTCGCCTTCAAGGTGCTCCACGAAGCCTTGTCGACCTGCTCTGCCCTGCTTGCACCTATCACGCCGCACATATCGGAGGCCATGCATCTCAACCTGGACAGGCGCGAGGAGAGCGTCCACATGGTCGAGTGGCCGTCATATAACTCGAAATGGATAGACGATGGCCTGGACAAGGGGATGGACCTCGTCCGGGAGATTTCTGAGGTCGTCGCGAGGATCAGACAGGGAACGAACATCAACCTCAGATGGCCGCTGAGGAGGGTTATAGTCAGACCTCGTTCTGAAGAAGTGGTCGACGCGCTCGCCCAGTTGAAGGAACCCTTGCTGTCCCAGAACAACATAAAGAGCATCCAGATGGTGCCTATCGGCGAGGAATGGGACGAGATGATCCTCAGCGTGGTTCCCAACCCGAACGCCATCGGCAAGGTGTACCGCCAGTGGTCGAGCAAGATAGCGGTCCTTCTCAAGAACAGGCCTGCGAAGACCATCAAGGCCGGCATCGACAAGGGCGAGTACTCGCTCGGAATCGAGGGACAGCTTGTGAAGATCCTGCCGAACATGGTCTCTTTCACCTCGACCCTCCCGCCTGATGTCATCAGCGCTGAGTTCAGCGAAGGCATCGTGTACCTGGACCTGGAGGAGACTCCGGCTCTTGAGGCCGAGGGATTCGCCCGAGAGGTCATACGACGCATCCAACAGATGCGCAAGGACATGGGCCTCCAGGTCGAGGAGTTCATACGTATAGAGATCGAATGCTCGAGGAAACTCGAGAGCGCAATCGACACTTGGCGGGAGCATATATCTCGGGAGACCCGGGCGAGACGACTGGAGGTCGCCGAGAGCCCGCGAGGGGAGTACATCGTCGAGTGGAACGTCGCGAGTGAGAGCTTCTTGGTCGGAATCACATCTATGAAGATGAAGGAGAGCCTCGATGCGCTGACGTCTGTTCCAGGCATCACGATGGACAAGGCCATCAACCTGTTCGACTCGGGTTATAGTTCGATCGAGTCGCTCAAGGCTGCAGGTCAAGAGGACTTCGCCCTCGTAGAGGGTGTCACGAAGCTTGATGCGAAGCGCGTTTACGACCACTTCCACGAGGGAGAGCCTGCATCACCACAGTTGCAGACTGCCGCCCAGCAGGAGGCCCCGCCAGTGCCCGAATCCCGTCAGCCCGATGATGTCTCGAAGACGACCTTCATGGAGACCCTTCGCCAGTTCACGGGGATGAACCCGGAGACGGCGGATGCCCTCTTCGATGCGGGATTCATATCGGCCAGTACGATAAGGGATTCGTCGGTGGATGACCTCCTCAGGGTGAACGGCGTGACAGAGGCCATGGCCATCGCCATGATCGAGTCCTTCATGAAGGAGTCCCTTGAGGGACCGTCGGGGGAGGCGATCCCGCGCCCTGAACCATCGCCGGCGCCCGCGAGGGAGCTCGAGCGGTCGTTCTCCTACCTGGTAGAGGAGGACAGGCCAGAGACCTCCTACGATCTGTTCATAAGCACGCTCAAGAAGGGTCTGAAGGGCTACTGCATAACGAGAAACTATCCTGCCAAGATACGCTCCAAGTTCGACCTGAAGGACGTCCCGGTCGTGTGGTTGTCGAATGTGGGCAGGGACAACGCGATACGTCCGAAGGACCTGGAGAAGCTGAGCCTGTCGTTGGAGCAGTTCCTATCTCAGCCCGATGGAGGCATAGTCCTCCTGGATGGTCTCGAATACCTCATAACCAACAACAACTTCATCACAGTGCTGAGGCTGATACAGTCGCTGAGGGACCAGGTGGCGATAAACCAGTCCATCCTCCTGATAGCAGTCAACCGGTCGACGCTCGAGAGCCACCAGCTCAACCTCCTCGAGAGGGAGGTCGACCACACCTTCACGGGCTAGCAGGCCCTAGCAGACCCTTGATGACCGCGTCGAGTCCGGGTACCGTCGGATATGCCTTCAATTCGTCCGGCACGACCCATGCGTAGGAGTCGTGTTCCCAGTCGATCCTCACGGCTCGGGAGCTGACATCGAACAGGAAAGGATGGACCGTCCAGACACAGTCGTTGTGCCTGAAACTCCTTGCGGGAATCCTCCCGGAGAGGCGAGCGTTCTTAACGCCGGTCTCCTCGTCGACCTCTCTCCTCGCCGCCTCCTCGTCGCCCTCGTCCTTCTCTACGAAGCCCGATACGCCTGCCCAGGAGCCCCGAAACGATCCCACCTTATCGCTTCGCCTGAGTATCAGTACCCTCCCCCTGTTGCGGAGCACGCTGGTCACCACATGCCGTTCCGTCACATCGCGTAGTTCGACCGTGCCGTCGGCTGCGTTCACGACAACCCTGTCGCCAGTGACGATAAGGGATGTGTCGATTCCGTCAATCATCGGGATCTCCGACATGATGGCGCCAGTGGCGACAATGGGCTCCGCCGACCGGTTCACTATCGCTCTCGGGGCAACCTTGTTGAGCTTGAGCTGATACATCACGTACGAACCGACGGTGCTTCCTATCCCGAAAGGAAAGCAGAGAATCCTCCCACGCACCGACTCACCGATGAGCGTGGACTCTGGGTCTAGGACGACGCCGTTAGATGTGTCGACCCCTCCTAGGAACGATAGTGGAGTCTCGCAGGCGAGCGCCGCTCCTGTCGCTCTCCCAGCCCTTATCCCTCTTCCGTGGATTATCGTGATATCGCCTCCAGGAGCTGATCCGTCGTCCGGAAGGATGCTTTCTGCCTTCCTAGAGTCGGGAGATAGACCATGGCCTTGCCCGAGTTGGTCGCAGTCCGTTCGTACATCTCCTCTATCGGGGCCACTACCATACATGTGTCACACAGGACTTTTCCGAACCTTCTGAGGGTGGCAACGTGTTGTGGACAGCTCGAGTAGACCTTCCTCGAGGTGCAGAACCAGACATCGCAGTCCTTCCTCGGCCTGCGGTTCTTCAAGCTTCTTGCCATGCGTGCCACCTCGCGAATGGAGCTGTGCGGACAGCCTATCGCGACCAGATCCCATTCATCGCCTCCTGACAGGTCCCCGGCGCACCGCCTCAGCTCACGAGAAGGTATCGTGATCCTCTCTTCTATCATGGAGCGGTCGATGTCTCTGGATTTCCGGTGCCCGACAGTTCGGTCCGGGACGTACATCGACACCCCCCCCGTCGCCGCAACGGCCGCACCGAATGATTTGTGTTGATCCTCCGACAGAGCCTGACCAGATATGAGCGGTATCCTGTTCCCCGCGGCCTTTCCCGCAAGATACCCTGCGAGTGGAACGAGACCATCAGGTATTGACGGAAGGTTCACCTCGATCTTGGGGAGCCTGTTCTCGTCTAGATGGAGACCATACTCCGGAGTCTTCCCGATTATCGCTGATGCGAGAGCCGACGGACCCCCTTCGCGGTTAGTGCGCGCACCGATGAAGGAATTCGCGAACACAGTCGCCGACGATTCCGCCCACGCAAGGTGCTGGCCTCGTCGCGGTCGGTGCCCTGCAAGGTAGGGTGTGCAGGAATAGACAGGGAGGAGTCCCATCGATCTGTAAGCTGCGACTATCCTCGCCTGTCTGTCATGAAAGGCCTTGGATATCCCCATGGACCGCCACCGACGTACGTCGAGGCCGAGGGGGTTCACCATGGACGGCACGGAGGCGCGTGTCCCTTTGGACATGTCCTCTAGCCATCGTATGCCCGCATCACCGATCGTCTTGAACGACGCGCCTGACACCTGTGCGGATTTCACGGGAATCAGACGCTCCGCGCCGAAAATGTCACCGAGCGCGACGAGCAGTTCCATAGCTTTCTGTCTTCCCGCGCCTTCCTCGCCAGCCAGGACCCTCTCGTCATCCCTCGTCAGATGCATCGAGTAAGAAACGCTGGCCTGGATATAATATGATAATGGAGGCGGGAGGCGGGCCCGTCGGGATGTTCGGGGAACGGAAGACCGTTCGCCTTTCGAACCCGAGTTCGGGGCTTTCCCTCCGCGTTCTCGGCGGTCCGGAGGCCCCTGTGATGTCCAGGCTACACTACGGGCCCAGGCTGTCGGAAAGCGGTGTCCGTATATCTACCTTCTCTCATGGCCGAATGTGCGACCCATTCTCTCGACGATGTCCGAACGGCAGCCCGTCACACCGTGATGCCTATCATGACGAGACCAACGACAACTCCTGCCAACGCCATCGCCTGGCCGACATTCACATGTTCCTTGAGTATCGCCATCGCGAGAAGCACGGTCACTATGGGATACGCGCTGGATACCGGCACCACCAGAGAGGCGTAGCCGCTGTCCAACGCATACGAATAGGCGAAAGCGCCGAAGACATTCAATGCAAGAAACATCACCCCAGAGAACCATGCGGCCTTCGAAGGATTCGTGGGGACGTCTCTATCTGGCGACCTGGTTCTGAGCAATGCGTACATCAGCGGTGCCGTGAACGCCGAGATGATGTAGAAGCCGAATATGTTACCTGGACCGATCATATCGATCGCAACCTTCGACGAGAAGCTCCATATACCCCAGGCGAAGAATGCGAGCCCGGCGAACGTCAGCGACCGTCTGCTCAACGCGTCAGTCGCGCCCGGATCTGGCTCGTAAGACAGGACAAGCACCCCCACGATGATTGCCACAACTCCTATACCCTGCACCACGGTCAGCGCCTCAGAAAGGAACAACATCGCACCTATCACTGTGAGCGCAGGGTATCCCGCGGCGATGGTCCCGGCTATCGCCACCTGTCCCTGAAGAATCGACTCGATGAAGCAGATGTACCCGAAGATGCCTGCCATGCACGACCCGGTAGCGAGGGCGACCTCGTAGAGCGTGAAGTCGTGAGGCTCCCTCAGGAGTAAGAAAGCGGTGATGTACATGGGGCCTTCGACTGCGGCAATGAGAAGGACGACCCGCGCAACGCCGAGCCTGCCCGTGCAGTACTTGGCGAATATGCCGCTCACGCCCCACAACAGGGCTACGAATGACGCGAGGAGAAACCACGCTTCGATGTTGATCAACTCCTATCCAGGGGGATGAGCAGCATACTCCGCCCGTAGCCCGGAGTCGTAATTAACCTTTCTGGCCGTGAATGGTTGGACAGAACACATATAGGATGACCGCTCTTGGGCCCAGAGTAGTGTCCTGGATGAATCCGAAACGCTCCAAGTTGCGGAGGAGGCCCTTCGGTGTGACCGTCCTCGCGATCCTGCAGACGATCTCTGGGATTCAACTCCTCGTCGTGGCAATCGCATTCCTGCTTTTCGGGGCAATCTACGCGGTCCTCGGCATCATATTCCTGGCCATAGCCATACTGTCGTTCCATCTGGCTAGGGGATATCTAAACGGGCATGAATGGGCTAGAAGAAGAGGTCGAAAGGTCGCGATGTTCGCGATCCTGTCCGCTGTGATAAGCATGATTCAGTTCCCCGCTCGGTCGACCCTGGGGCCCCGATATGGACTATACTGTTCAACATATTCATACTGGCGTATCTGAACCGGAGACGTGTGAAGGCGTTCTTCAGATGACGCCGGAGTTCACTTGCCTTTGACGAACTCCGTATAGCCGCACTTCCCGCAGGATGTCCTGTCCTTGTGCTCGGCCATGAAGACTCCAGGGCCACACTTCGGACAGTGCTTCTTAGTCCTGGTGAGCTTGTCACCCTCGAGCTTGTAGTAATCCTTCTTCGCCTTCCTCGGAGCCTTCGCTTTTGCCTGTTTGTCCTTGTCAGCTGCCATGAACCGTCACCATCCAACATCCGATAGCAGTCTATTCCTTCTCAGCGACCACGGCTTCGGCTGCCGCTGGAGCCGGGGAAGCGCCCTTCTTCGCAGTAACTGCCTTCTCCTTGAGCTTGTTCCTTATCAGTATGTGTTCCCGCTCAAATTTCATCGCGGCTTCCTTGGACGTGTATGCCTTGGCATAGCCCACCGTCTCCATCCTGCCGAACTCGCTCTTCATCGAGTCGACGACAACCCTATCCTTGGGCACCTTCAGCAGCGATGCGATCTTGTCCCTCACCGCGTCTCGCTGCGGCGTCCCCTCCTTCGAGTGGGTCGCCTTGAACATGACCTCTGTCCTCTCAAGCAGCTTATTCTCACTCTTAGAGACTATTTCTATTTCCATCGTCTCACCGTTTCATGCGCCTTATGGCGCTTGTTGCGAACGCACGCGTGTCGTTGTCGACGGGAACCAGCATGAGCCCGTGCCCCGGAAGGCCGTATATCACGCACGTCCCGTCCGGCGAACAGGCGATCGCCACGAGCGCGGCAAGGTCTTCCTCGCCTGCCACCTCGACCTTCGTCCTGCCCTTGCTCTGCACGGCGTCCCTCATCACCCGCCATAGTCCTCTGGTGATCATACCCTTAGGGTTCTCCACCTTGACGAGGTCGCCTCTCATTCCGACGATCCTTTCCTTCGCGCTGTCGTCCTCCGACCGCCGTGTCCTGTAATCGAACACCGCCACATCTGGCTCGATGTCTCTCTCGAGAAGCGTCGCCGTGACGACATCGCCAACGCATACGACCCTTGGACACCGCTTCAGCCGGTCCTTCAGAGCGTCGTCCGGAACCATCTCGCCTATCTGCTTTGAGAGTTCCTCTCGGAGCTCCTCAGGAAGGCGAAGATCGTGCTTCGGGAAATCGTCACCGAACTCGGAGGGCGAACTTCCCGTTGACATGGATACCCAACCTCCTGGCTATCTCGGACTTGGTGTGGTCTAGTATCACCACGTAGCCCTGCCACTCCTTGGAGGTGTCGGCTCCACAGAGGGGACACCTGTCCTCCTCGGTCATGGAGTTGCAGCCTTTGCAGGCCTTCTCAACCTTCATTTCTTCTCACCCTTCTTCCGGTCCTCTTCAAGCCACTCAAGCTTGCCGAGTCCCGGCTGCCTCATGGTCAGGCCAATCTTGCTCTCCCTCGGGCTACGCTCGTTGATGCTCAGAGAAACCACTCTTGCACGGACGCCGTCGCCGAGCCTGAGCTCCCTCTTGGTGTCCTTTCCCAAGAGCCTCCGTCCGTCGACATCGACATCGATCCGGTCGTCCATTATCTGGCTTATGTGGAGCAGGCCGTCCAACGGACCGAAGCGTACGAACGCGCCGAACTTCAGGATCTCGCAAACGGAACCTTCGACGACCTCGTGCAGCATGGGCCGGAACATCAGAGCGTCGAATTTCACCTTCTGATAGACGGCCCCGTCGCCGTGGATGATACGCCCCTCCCCGACCGGTTCTATGCCTTTGACGAGAACGGCGTAGCTACCATCCTCGTCGACCTTGTTCTGAAAGCATTCCTGCGTCAGCCTCTCAGCGAGCTTCTCGAAATCCTCTCCGAGAAGGTCCGGGGGTATCCTGATCAAATCCTCTTTCGATGCGATCACGTACATTGAGACAGTCCTCTGAACTGGTAGCTCGCGGTCCACTCGATGCTTGTGGTCGTATATATTGTTTGCCGACGGCAGTCTCTCCCGATCAGCCCGCGACGACGAACAGTCCGACGAACACGAGAGTGACGGTCGACAGAAGCTTCACCAGGACATGTATCGAAGGTCCAGCGGTGTCCTTCAGCGGGTCGCCGACAGTATCGCCGACGACAGCTGCTGCATGGGCTTGCGAGCCCTTTCCGCCGTAGTGGCCCGATTCGACGTACTTCTTCCCGTTGTCCCAGGCACCTCCTCCGTTGTTGAACATGTTCGCGACCATTATCCCTGCTATCGTGCCGACCATGAGCAAGGCACCGACGGCTTGGGGCGCGTCGTATCCGGCGAAGCGCATCAGTATGCCGAACGAAACCGGGACTATCACCGGCAGTATACCCGGCAGCACCATCGCCCTGAGGGCACCTTTTGTGGCGATGTCCACGCACTTCGCATAGTCTGGCTTCGCTGTCCTCTCCATTATGCCAGGTATCTCCTTGAATTGTCTCCTGACCTCGTTTATCATCTTGTACGCGGCCTTTCCGACCGCCCTTATCGCCAGTGAGGCGAACAGGAACACCAACATCGCTCCGAGCAGGGCTCCGACAAACACGTCTGGCTGGGCGAGGTCTACCTTGAAGGCCTCGCTGAGGTCCACGTTTCTCGTGAGGGCGACCCTCTCGAAATACGCTCCGAACAGGAGGAACGCCGCCAGAGCAGCACTGCCCATCGCGTAGCCCTTGGTCAGGGCCTTGGTGGTGTTGCCGCACGCATCCAGCCTGTCGGTCCTACGCCTAATCGCCTCTGGCTGGTTCGACATCTCGACTATGCCGCCGGCGTTATCAGTTATGGGCCCGAACGTGTCCGTGGCGAGGATGAAAGCGCAGGTGGAAAGCATGCCCATCGTGGCAACCGCGGTCCCGTAGAAACCATAGATAAGCTTGTCGGTGTCAGACAGGACGCCATCTGGGAGGTCCGTCGGGGCGGCCATCTGACCGAGCCCGAACGATGCGAGAAGCGCGACGATTATCGCGATCACCGGGAACGCCGTCGATTCAAGAGCGATCGACAGTCCGGTGATGATGTTCGTCGCCGGACCTGTAGAAGACGACTCAGCTATCTCTCTCACGGGTCTCCAGCTGCCCGATGTGTAGTACTGCGTTATGTATACGATCACAATGCTCAGGGCGATGCCGATCAGTCCCGCCCCGAAGAAGTAGAGGTATTCGTCGCCGAACATGTACTTCGTAGCCACATAGAAGAATGCGGCCGCCAGGGCACAGGTGACATAGAGACCGAGGTTGATGCCGGACATGGGGTCCTTCTCCTCACGCTTCAACCTGACCACCAACACGCCCGCCATTGACGCGAATATACCGAAGGCTCTGGCAACGAGCGGGAAGAAGATCCACACCAGCGCTTCTGCCTCCGTCCATCTGTAGGGCTCAGGCACACCGTCCGTCCAGAACATGTAGAGGGCCAGGCCCAGCACCATCGCGCCGATGTTCTCGGCAGCCGTGGATTCGAACAGGTCGGCGCCTCTTCCAGCGCAGTCCCCGACGTTGTCCCCCACAAGGTCCGCGATGACTGCTGGGTTCCTCGGATCGTCCTCCGGGATTCCAGCCTCCAGCTTGCCGACGAGGTCCGCGCCAACATCCGCCGCCTTAGTGTATATGCCTCCGCCGAGTTGGGCGAACAGCGCTGCGAAGCTTGCGCCGAAGGCGAAACCTATGGCGGCGTCCAATGACTTGCCTATGGTGAAGTCCATGCCCGTGTTCAGTATGTAGAACACGCCTGCGACGCCGATGAGGCTCAGAGACACCACGGCCATGCCTGAGACCGCGCCACCCCTGAACGATACCACGAGCGCCTCGTTGAGGGTGCGTCTCGCAGCTGCTGCAGTGCGTATGTTCGATCTGACGCTCACGTACATGCCGATGTATCCTGAAAGGGCAGAGGACCCTGCCCCGACCAGGAATGCGAGGCCGACGTACCCCTTGGGCTCGATCAGGGCCCCCAGTAGTATGCTGAGCAGTATGCTGATGATGATGATCGTCGTGTACTGTCTCTTCATGTACGCCATCGCACCTTGTCTGATGGCGTCACCTATCTCCTGCATCTCGGCGCTGCCGAGGTCCTTTCTGAAGACGTACCAGGTCAGATAACCTGCAAATGCCAATCCGACTATCCCGGCTATCGGCACAACCAACGTTATGTCTACCATGATGCTCTCCCCGACTCAGTTCCGCCCTGGATTAGGCTTCGGATATAAATGATTAACCAACGAAGCTTATGAACGACTAGAGATGCCCCGTCCTCCGGTCAGAAGACTAGCCCCTTAAGCGGGGAAGGAACGCGGGGCACGAAACCCCCCGAGAGCCGCCTTATTGCCACCAAGGATGTAAGGGGGTTTGAGGACGACGACCGAGCTCACCTCTCGATCAAGGTCTCCACGAACCTGACGAACTTGAGCCTCTGGATCTTCTCGGATATCTCGGTGACCTTGTCGAGGCTGGGCACGTCCACGAACGCGGTGTAGTCGTAGTGTCCG
>JBFESP010000010.1:0-67598 GCA_041548485.1 Thermoplasmata archaeon
GAGTGGGGGCAGAGGGATTTGAACCCCCATCGACGGGTTTCCACCACGTGGAGAGCGACTCCACGCGTTCAGACATGGGTCATCGCTCCAGTTAGTCATCACTGGTCAGCAAACCCAACGGAAATCATTCCCATAACTGGAGCCCGTTAGGATACCAGACTACCCCATACCCCCGAGAGTTGAATAGTCGCAGCGGAGTCCTACTTCTTCCTCAGTCTCTGAGCTCTCTTGCGCCTCCTCATCTTCTTCTTGCGCCACTTCCAGCGCTGCTTTCCACGCTTTTTCCATGCGCGAGAACTTCTCTTCATGCGTCAGACTCCCTTTGCGACTGTTGGGCGGTACATCGCTTTCTTTTTATATGCCTTTTGATGGGGCGCAGCGGGCCGGTCGGGAGTTTCGGGCGCCTCTGCGCCTTTCGAACCCGAGACCACTGGCTGTCTTCGATCCCCTTGAGGGTCTTAGAAGGCCAGTGCTATATCCGGACTAAGCCACCGGCCCATCTGGCCGGATGACACATAAGCCGCCCCCGTATAAAACCTTGGCTGAGGCCGCAAGACCTGAACCCGTGTTGACCTGTCGGGTACTGCGAACGCTTTAAGGCCGCATTCCGCATTCCACCTGCTGTTGACGATGGAAGAGGTGGAGATCGTAGAGCTCAAGAAGATGGACCTCCGGGACGCCGTCATCATAGACGGGTTTCCTAGCGTGGGCCTCGTCAGTTCGATAGTTGCCAACTACCTGGTCGCTCTTCTCAAGATGGAGTATATCGCCGTGATGGACTCCAACCTGTTCCCGACGATCTCACTCATACGCAATTCGGAGCCACTTGGACCTGCCAGGATATACGCGAGGCCAAACCTGAAGGACGGTGAGCAGCAGGTCGTGGTGTTCTCGACTGAGCTCCAGCCCTCGGCTGCGATGCTCCGTCCGCTCGGAAGGGCCGTGATGAACTTCGCCCAGCAGCAGAAATGCAGCCTCATCATATCGGCCGGTGGTCTGATCATCGAGGGTGATGATGAACCGGAGGATGTCAACGAGCGACGGAGTGAGGTATCCGTGTACGGCATCGCCAGCACCGAGAGGGCGGAGAAGAGACTCAGGGGTGCCGACGCGAAGCCCTTCATCGAAGGCGTGATATCGGGCACGGCTGGTGTGCTCCTCAACGAAGGTCGTAGGCGTGGAATAGACGTCGTCACTCTACTGGCAGAGGCCAGGCCGGACATGGCAGATGCGAGAGCTGCCGCCCTCATACTCACCGCGATCGACCAGATGATCATGCATCTGAGCCTCAACGTCGAGCCATTATGCAAGGAGGCCGAGAGACTAGAGGCGCAGCTGAAGGTGCTCCACAAGAACGCCGAGAAGAGGAGCAGGGATGATTCTCCCGCCGTAGCGGGATATCACTGAACGAAATTCGTGCGTCGCCATCGGGGAACCTTATTATAGCCGCCACGGGTTGGCTGATTGTCGTGCGGATTAACGGGGAGCGGAGTGGGGTCCGACGATCTGGGAGGCAGCTAGTCGCCGGGTAGGTGCATTGGTTGATCGATATATTCTACAACGGGCTGCTCGCCGGACTCCTTCTGATGTGGGTAGTCGGAAGCCGCCGTGTCTATTTCGGTCGCGCCACTGCTCTGCTCAAGCGACACATCTTCGCCGTGTCCGCGTTCTTCTGGCTTGCCTTCGTAGTGTTCGCAGCGGTCTTCGTCACGAACCTCGACTACTTCGACCGTATACACGATATCGACGAAGCCGTCGAGGCCGCTGTCATAAGTCATGAAGCAGACATCAACCCATATGAGGAATACGTGATTCCTCGGTTCAAGAGTCGGTACGCCCCTGGTGTGGAATGGACCCTCGGCCCCTACAACTACCTTCCCCTGGATTTCATTGTGTATATCGGCTCCTACGAAGTCCTTGGTTGGATCGGATCGCCGGAATGGTTCGTTGTGACGAACCTCATACTCTCTGCGGCGGCCTTCTCCGTGCTTCGAGTTCTCCTTAAGACCGAATGGATCGCCTATGCGCCTCTCGCAGGCATCGTCATGCTCTTCTACGCTTTCGACAACGCCTCGCTGACACTTCTCCTTATGGTGCTGGCGATGTACGCCCACCTGCGCGCGCAGTGGCGTCCCGGCGTGGTGGCGATATTCCTCATGGCGCTCGCCACCCTAACGAAGATATTCGCTGCTATCCCGCTGGTGATACTCGTGCTCTTCGAGCTTCAGAGGCAGGTATCCAGAAGGAACTGGAAGGATGTCGCGTGGACTTCGGCCGTGGTCGCCGCGAGCGCTGTCACCGCCGTTCTCGTCATGCTCCCCTTCGGAATCCAGAACGTGCTCGATTCTGCAGTGTTCTTCCACACCAGCGAGGATCTTCGAGTCGGCACATCTTGTGGCGGCACGCTGCTGAGCGAGATCGCGTTGGGGAGTGAGTACTACACGATGGTCAGTGCCGCCCTCGTCTTCGCCTCCCTAATCGTGGGCATGAAGTTCCGGAGTTTGAACGACAGGATCCTACTGACCACGATGGTGTTTCTCCTCGTATCGGTCAAGAGCAGCCTGGCCCCATTGATTGTCGCCGGGCTGTTCCTGATGCTTCGCCTCAGGGAGATATCGGATGCCCGTGCGATCAGCTCCAGCGAGCCAACGGCAGAGCCGAAGAATCCCAGCGGATCGTCCGCGGAATCCGTATGATGCGCTTGACATCAATGCGCGACGTACACATCCGTTCCCGCTTCCTGCTAAAGAAATATCTATCAATTCAACCATTCCGCAAAAGAACGCGGGAAATACCGTACCAAGTTCAAGGTGTTCGTATGTCTGCGGAATTTGCTTCAATAAGAACAGAGGGGCTCCCTGGGCCGAGATCTGCCGAGCTGGTCAAGATGAGAGAACGACTGATATCCCGAGCGGTCGGAATAGTCGCGCCAGTGTACATCGAGAAGGCGGAGGGCTCGCTTCTGACCGATGTGGACGGCAACGTGTTCATCGACTTGGGAAGCGGGATAGGTGTCACAAACATCGGTCACAGGCCCGCGGAGGTCGAGGCTGCGATCAAGGAGCAGGCAGGGAAGTTCATACACACGTGTTACCAGGTCACCCCTTACGAGAGCTACCTCCGGGTGGCCGAAAAGCTAGCCGAACTCGCCCCGGGGTCAGGGCTGACGAAGAGCGTCCTCTTCAACGCAGGTGCCGAGGCTGTGGAAAACTCGGTGAAGATATCGAGGCACTACAACAAGAAGCCCGCCTCGTTCTCGTTCACCCACGCCTTCCACGGCAGGACCATGATGGCTCTGGCGCTTACCGACAAGGAGATGCCATACAAGGCGGGCTTCGGCCCACTACCCGAGACCTACAAGGTCGACTTCCCCTACTGTTACAGGTGTCCGCTGAACGCCACCTACCCGTCCTGTGGTATCGCATGCGCGGACAAGATAGACGAGAAATGGTCTAGCCCCCAATTCGAGGGGAAGGTATCGTCTCTGATCGGTGAGCCCATCGCAGGCGAGGGAGGATTCATAGTCCCCCCGAAGGAGTTCTATCCCAGGGTGTCGAAGATATGCAAGAAGCACGGCGTCGTCTACATCGACGACGAGATACAGACGGGCGCCGGGCGGACCGGGAAGATGTGGTGCGTCGACCACTGGCCGGGCACCGAACCAGACATGCTCGTCAGCGGCAAGGGGATGGGCGGGGGGTTCCCTCTCTCCGCGACGACCGGAAGGCCTGAGATAATGGACGCTCCACAGGTCGGCGGCCTGGGTGGGACCTTCGGGGGTAACCCCATAGCGTGCGCGGCCGCGCTCGCGCAAATTGCCATCATCGAAAAGAGCCTCGACAGGGTCCAGTCGATCAACTCGTACATGGTGAAGCGCCTCGGAGAGCTACAACAGAAGTTCCCGGTCATCGGCGAGGTCAGGGGCATGGGCGCGATGATGGCGCTCGAGCTCGTTGCGGACCAGAAGACGAAGGAGCCTGCGGCCAAGGAGACCGGAGCTGTGAAGACGGCCGCCCTCAAGAGGGGCCTCCTGGTGCTCACCTGCGGCACATACAACAACGTCGTACGGATGCACCCATCGATCCTGATGCCACAAGAGATGCTCGAGGAGTCGATGGACATTCTTCAGGCGAGCTTCGAAGAGGTCATGAAGGCTTAGCACTGCTAATCGTGGGGGATTGCCCAGTCGTCCTGTCAGAGTCCTCTCTCGGAGGCCATCTGGTTGGCCCGGGCGAGGTCGCCTTCGTCGTTGATGTTGACTGCCAGTAGGGGATCATCGAACACGATGGTTTCAGTCTCTGGGTTCGGAGTCACGATGTTCAATCCGATCCATGCGAACGCTTCTCCCGCTTTGTTCACCCCGACCGACTCCGTCCTGGGTCTCACTGCGACGCGGGAAGCGTGTACCACAGCAGCCAGGCTGTTGCCGTCGAAAGCCCTCAGGAGTCTTGCGACATGGTGTTCAGCGACGAACGGAACGTCAACGTTGAGCGTGAGGAAGACGTCGTCGAGTTTCTCCAGCAGTTCCGTGACATCCTGGTGGTATCCATTCCCGGGTGTGTCGATGACCTTCAGGCCTGCCTTTTCCGCCTCGGTTCTCGTTCGAGGTGTGTGTCGCGAGACTGCGACGAGAACCCCGCTCAGTCCGTCCTGTCGCAACGCGTCGACGGATCTCCTAAGCAGGCTCCTTCCGCCCACTTCGAGCAGCGCCTTCTCCACCTCACCATCGAACCTGGCCGCCCTGCCACCAGCCATGATGACTGCCTTCATGCGAGTGCCACCCACATCAGCAGAGTCGCGCCCCTCCCTATCTCGTTCACTGCGCCGAACACGTCTCCGGAGACGCCTTCCAGATGCTTCCTGGCTATGGCCGTCACCGCCGCTCCTGCCAGGATTCCAGTGAGGACGATGACGGAAAGCCACCCGACGACGAGGAAGCAACCGACAAGAGCTATCCCACAGGCGGCCAGAAGACGCCCCCGGTCGGCATTCTGGACGAACAGCGACCCCATGCCCTCATGCGAGCTTGGCCCAAGCGTCATGGCAGTGTTCATCGCAAGCTTTCCACCTACCTCGGACACGACGATCCCCAGCAGGAAAGGGACTGCCCAGGGGAGCGGCCAAAGCTCCACCTCCTTATCCGCTGATGAGCACATCCGCGTGGCAAGGGCGAAGAATATCATCAGGAAGAGGACGACGGCCATTACCGCAGCCACGCCCACGCGCGGATCCTTCATGACCTCGCGTTTTCGCTGGGGGCTCCCGTGTGCCATGATACCATCCGCGAAGTCTGCCAGCCCCTCCGTGTGGATTATCCCGGTTACGCCGTAGAGCAGCGCAACGAGAAGCGCTCCAGAAACGATCGCATTCGAGGGCCCGAGCATAAGGTCCAACGCTATGATGGTCAGAGACGCGATGAGACCGACGAGAAGTCCGATAACTGGGAGAAGATGCTGCTGCGAGGCTGCAGCTTGGAGGTCGAGGTCCTTTTTCGTTAGTCGAATACGAGTGAGCAGTCCGAGCAGCGCTAGTGTCATGACGCTCACTCGAACAACCGTGTCATGGATGCCGCCACGAGTGCGCCGACCGCGTCGTCCATGAATGGGGGTAATACACCGATGATCCCAGGTTTCTCGCGATCATATCTCACATAGTTGAATAGCCCCTTCTTCCCAGCAATATACTCTGCAATCGACATGCCTATGAGCTCATCCGCTACAAGGAATGCCGGGTCGTTCGATGTGAGCGCGCGGCTCTCGTCGTCGGAAGTGAGCACCCCGTCCAGATGGGAGGCTGCTGCCAGGAGCAGCGCCACATTCAGGTCGTTGATGTTGGCTTCGAGCAGTTCCTTGAGACGGCTCTTCTTCTCTACGATCTGTTCAGTTGTCAGCTCTCCGGCATAGAGCGCGAATCCCGTCTCGACTAGACTGTCGAGGTCAACTCCATGCCTTGAGAGCACTTCCGACGCTTTTTCCATGAGCCTTCGCCCCCGTGGCGGCGAAAGTGTTAAATGCACTTTCAATATTTCAAGTTTGCTTTAGGGATACGATGGAAGGTCTATCGAGTTTCACCGAGGCGATCGGGCCTCTTGACAGGGATTTGATGGCGAAGGCCAGTCTCAAGCAGGATTCGCTGACCAAGCCGAGAGGCAGCCTCGGCAAGCTGGAAGACCTGTCCATAAAGCTGGCCGGTATCTACGGTACGTTGTCACCATCGATATCCAGGAAGGTCGTGTTCACGATGGCGGCCGACCATGGTGTCACGGAGGAAGGGGTCAGCGCCTACCCGTCGGAAGTAACGATGCAGATGGTCCTCAATTTCGCAAGAGGAGGTGCGGCCATAAACGTGCTGGCGAGATGTGTCGGTGCCGAGGTCCGAGTCGTCGACATGGGTGTCGGCGCAGAAGTCACATGGCCCGATTGCATTCTGTCCCGGAAGGTGGCGATGGGGACCAGAAACATGTGCAAGGGTCCCGCGATGTCCTCAGAGGAGGCATCGCAGTCGGTCCTGACAGGGGCTGAGCTTGCCGCCCGTGCGGTTGGTGAAGGAGCGAATGCGATTGCGGTCGGGGACATGGGTATCGGCAATACGACTGCGGCCAGCGCCATCACCGCAGTGGTGACAGGCAGATCCGTGCCGAGCGTGACCGGTCGGGGAACAGGTGTCGACGACGCGACCCTATCCATGAAGGTACGTGCGATCGAGAGAGCAATCGAAGTGAACGTTCCGGACCCCGCCAATGGATTGGACGTTCTCTCGAAGATCGGCGGGTTCGAGATCGGGGGTATCGCCGGAGTCATCCTTGGCGCAGCCTCTCGAGGGGTCCCGGTCTTCATTGACGGCTTCGTGTCCAGCTCCGCAGCTCTAGTGGCTGACGCGATCGCACCCGCCTGCAGGGACTACGTCATCGCTTCCCATCTGTCGGTTGAGCCAGGTCACAGTATCGTGCTCGAGCATATGGAACTGGAACCGCTCCTCGACCTTAGGATGCGACTTGGGGAAGGGACGGGGGCGGCGTTGGCGTTTTCCGTTGCAGACGCCGCGTGCAGGATCATGAGCGATATGGCAACATTCGAGGGAGCGGGCGTTTCCCGCTCGGACAAGCGAGGATAGAACTCAGTTGGAACAAGAGGTGAGATAGAATGGAGAAGACTGTTGGGAACAAGGGATTCATGGCATGGATAGCCATTGCGGTCGCCGTTTCCTCTGTGATAGCCTTCACAGGTGGATACTACGCAGGAGCGGTCGTCGACGACGGGGATTCGATACTGTTGGTGGACGACTATGGACGGACCATCAAGTTGGACAGTCTCCCGGAGAGGATCGTGTCGACGGCCCCGACTCCAACGGAGATGCTGTTCGCCGTCGGAGCTGGGGACCTCGTGGTCGGCGTGGACAGCTATAGCGATTACCCGGCGGAGGTGGCGAACATCACCAAGGTCGGCGACTACACGCTCAGCACCGAGGTGATCATCAGCCTCCAGCCAGACCTTATAGTCTCCAGCGACCTGGTTCCGCTGTCCCAGCTTGAACTGCTTGAGGACCAGGGGATTCCGTTCGTGATACTGGCGACGAGGACCCTTGACGACGTCCTCAGAGACCTCAGGCTCGTGGGCATTCTGACGGGGCACGTCGACGAGGCCAACGAACTGGCTGATGAGCTCGAGGACAGGATAGATGCGGTCACAAGTAAGACGCAGGCGGTCGACCTTGTGAAGCCACGGACGTACATAGAGTACTACCCTTACTGGACGTATGGTCCCGGTTCCTTCGGAGACGACCTGATCGCATTGGCTGGTGGAACCAACATCGCGGAGAACACCAGCAGCGAGTATCCGATGCTCACGAGTGAATTTGTGATAGCGCAGGACCCGGAGATCATCGTGTATACTGTCGGCTACATGACCACAACGACTGCTGACGAGATATCCTCGCGACCAGGTTGGGATGTCATCACTGCAGTGTCTGAAGGAAGCATATACTCGATGGATGACAACCTGCTGAGTCGTTACGGACCGCGCATTGTGGACGGGCTGGAAGACCTGGCAGCGTTGCTGCACCCCGCCCTGTTCGCATGACCGCGAGGCGATGGCTCTGGAATCCGGACGAGAGGATGCTGAATCTGCGAAGAAACCTAGGTTCGCCTTCTTCAGGCGGAATCCTTCGCTGTTCATCCTCCTCCTCTTCCTATTCCTCCTGGCATCGATATTCCTGACGGTTCTGGTTGGCACCCTGGGGCCGATAGGCCCGGGGAATCCAGAGAGGATATCGCTCGTGGATGCGGTGGATGCAATCTTCAAATTGGATGGAGATTATCCCGCGTTCTACACATCCGTGTTCTGGGACGTCAGAATACCTCGCGTGCTACTTGCGGGACTAATAGGGGCCGCCCTGGCATGTGCGGGGACGGCGATGCAGGCCGTCTTCCGGAACCCGATGGCCGATCCGTTCATCATAGGCGTTTCGTCCGGCGCAGCGGTCGGTGGCGTATCTGCAAGCCTCCTCGGCTTGACCGTTGTCGTTGGAACGTTCACCGCCCCGATGCTAGCATTCGCGTCGGCTCTCGTGACAGTTCTATTCGTGTACAAGATGGGCACTGTAAGGGGCAAGGTACAAGTCTACACTCTTCTCCTCTCCGGAGTCGCGGTCGCTGCGTTTCTTGGCGCAGTCGTGTCATTCCTGATATACTTTGAAAGGGAGGCTTACCACAAACTGATCAAATGGTTGCTCGGGTCCCTGGCAGATGCGAATTGGGACATCGTGTCGATACTCGTCATACCTGTTGGCGTGGGCATCTTCCTGGTGTTTCTATTCGGCCGTGAGCTGAATGCCCTGCTGCTCGGCGAGGAAACGGCTCACAATCTAGGAGCGGACCCTGAGTTCGTCAAGAAACTGATGCTTATGACAGCCGCCTTGGTGACCGCGGGAGCTGTTGCCTTCACTGGGATAATCGGATTCGTCGGACTGATTGTGCCACACATGATGCGAATATTGGTCGGCGCAGACCATAGGGTTTTGGTGCTGGCATCTACTCTGTTCGGCGCAACGTTCCTTATCTGGGCGGATGCGATATCCCGAACGATAATACCCGGGCAGGAGCTACCTGTGGGAATCATAACAGCACTGTGCGGAGGGCCGTTCTTCCTCTACCTTCTCCGCAGGAGTCGCACTTCGGGGTCGATGCCATGAGGATCGATGTGTCGGACCTGTCATTCTCGTTTGGTGGGCCAAGAGTGCTCAAGAACGTCTCGCTCACGGTCGGGGATGGGGAGTTCCTGGGCCTGATGGGCCCGAACGGGTCTGGCAAGACCACCCTTCTCAGGTGTCTTACGAGATTCCTCCCAGCTGATCCGAAGGCCGTCCTCGTTGACATGAAACCGTTACACACGTTCTCTGATCGGCAACTGGCGAATACCTTCGCGGTCGTCCCCCAGAGCTCGTCAACCGATTTCCCGTTCACCGTCAGGGAGATTGTAGCGATGGGCCGGATACCACACGCCCATAGCAGGATATTGGGCCCGCGGGCCGGGGACGCCAAGTTGGTTTCCGCAGCTATGGTCGCGTCAGGCTGCGATTTCTTGGCTGACAGGCATTTCTCGGAATTGAGCGGCGGAGAGCGTCAACGGGTGGTTATTGCCAGAGCGCTGGCTCAGGAACCGAAAGCTCTTCTGTTGGATGAGCCGACCGTCTATCTGGACATCAGCGGTCAGCTCGAGATAATGGATCTCGTGAAGGAGCTCAACAGGGAGCGGTCGCTGACGATCGTCGCCGTTCTCCACGACATCAATCTCGCAGCCAGATACTGCGACAGGATAGCACTACTCCACCAGGGGAGATTGGAGGCGATAGGCCCACCGGGCGATGTCCTGACTCCGGAGACGATGCTGTCCGTATACGGCGTCGATGTCGCCGTCAGGAAAGACCCGTTCACCCACGGCATATACGTGATGCCGCGATCGATCGCCACCTCCGCTAGGAAGAACGGAGCCCGTGTCCATGTCCTCTGCGGAGGCGGATCGGGAGGACCGATACTAAGGCAACTCATCGAACACGGCTTCTCACTATCCTCTGGTGTTCTGAACGTTCTCGATTCTGACTACGAGTGCGCGGTAGACCTTCACATCCCTGTCGTCGCGGAGGTTCCGTTCTCCCAGATAAGCGACGAGGCCAATAGAGACAACTTGGGAAGAATCGATGACTCGAAGGCAGTCGTTGTATCACGGTTTCCCGTCGGGCCTGGCAACTTCAAGAACCTCGAGGCAGCCAGATACGCGCTGGACAATGGCAAGAAGGTGTTCGTCATCTCGGATCCCGGCTTGCCTTCCGTAGACTTCATAGGTGGGCGAGCCGATGCCTACCTGCGAGATCTCATCAACGCTGGCGCGGTCGAAGTCTCATCGGTGGATGAACTCGCACGCCAGCTGGAAGCCGAGCTGGAGGCGCTGAAGTGAGAACCGAACCGTTGCGTGATCTCAGGCGGAACACCGAGCTTCTCATCCTTGCCAAGATGCTCGAGGACCCATCCGCGAAGATGCGCGACTTGGCGGCCGATCTGGACATAACGGTCCAAGCGGTCAGCCAGTATCTGTCTTCCATGCGCAAGGCGGGCCTCGTCAAGGAGCACAGAGGCAGGCTCAAGCCTACCAGGAAAGGCATGCAGAATCTCCAGGAGCATTTCGGCTCACTCAAGACCGAGGTCGACGCAATCCTCAGGAGGATTATGGTGGTGGACACGTGCGTTGCCATCGCCGGGAAGAACATTCAGAAGGGGGATATGCTCGGTCTCCTGATGGAGGACGGCATGCTCATGGCCTATCCCGGGGGGAAGTCTGGCTCAAAAGGTGTCGCCCAGGAAGCCGCGTCCGTTGGCGATGACGTACTGGTCGGCAAGCTCGAAGGGATAGTTGACATGAAGCTCGGCACACTTCTGATCTTGGAAGCCCCTTCCGAGCATGACGGCGGGTCCAAGAAGGCAGATATCGGTAGAGCGAAGCAGCAGATCGCCCGTCTCTCTCCTGGGCTGATGGTGGCCGGAGATCTCGTCGGTTCGGCGTTGTTGGCAAAGGCGACTGAGGAGTTCTTCACTATCCATGCCCCGGTGGAGTCAGCGATGAGCGCCCTCACACGAGGGGTAGATGTGGTGTTCTGTGGAACCCGCGAATCCGTGGACGGCGTTCTTCTGGCGGTATCGACGCTGAGAAAGGAGACTGGGTACTCGATCCACACCACGTCCCTCAGAATCTGATTCATCAATCTGGCCCATTCCAACGTGACGATCACCGAGAAGACATATATCCCGCCTCTGACCATCAGGAGTCTGTCAGCGTGGGGTCATCATGATCAGGTGCTATGTCCCAGAGCACGGGGTACTCAAGGAGGTCGACAAGACACACATGAAGGATTCGGTCTGGATAGACCTCGTCGCCCCCGCCCCAGATGAAGCCGAAATGCTGAGCAGAGAGTTCGAAATCGATCTGCAGGATATCGCCGATTCACTCGACCCGAACGAGCGACCAAGAGTGGAGATTGCCGAAGAATATGACTTTCTCATCCTGCGAAATCTGCTTACTGATAGCGTGAACGAAGATAGGATTGACACGATTCCAATCGGGATAATCCTGACTTCCCAACATGTCATAACCATAAGGATTGGAGCGACATTCGCAGGGAGCGAAGTCACCGCCGATCTGAAACGTCGCCCCCCGCTGAACACGAAAGAGGACGTGTTCGTGGCCGTGGTGCGTCGGGTTATACGCGACATGGAGCGAAAGATACGGCCGGTCGAACGGAGAATAGCCCATATCCAGGAGACGATTCTCACTGCAAGGCGGCGCGATGTAGCCGAGGGCGCATTTGCCTTGAGCAACAGCCTCATCCTTCTGAACACCGCCCTCCTGTCCGACATAAACGCGATATCTATGCTGCCGAAGATCAGAAACCTTCAGATGATGAAGGAGAAGATGGATATCATGGAAGATATCGAGAACGATGTCGCACAGCTGTACGAGATGACGACGATATACCGCGAGATAATGTCGAACATACTGAACGCCTATGAGTTCGCCGAATCTAACCAGCTCTCGACGATCATGAAGACACTGACCTCCATCAGCCTCATACTCATACTGCCGACTCTCCTCGCGAGCCTATATGGAATGAACGTGGCTCTCCCGTTCGAGGGTGACCCGAACGCGTTCTGGATAGTGATCGGCCTGTCGGCGGTCGCCGTTGCCGGTCTTTGGGTCGTTCTGAGGCTCAAGCACATCCTGTGATGTTGCCCCCGCCCATCACATCAGTTAACACCTGAATTCAGCGGAGACACCGATGAGGTTCCTGACTCTAGCGAAATGGGTTCCTCCTAGAGGAGTGTGCTAGCGACTGTGTTTTTGGTAGCACTATTCATTATAGGCCTCGAAATTCCATACGGACTCGACCGCTCATGATATTCGTGGTTGACATTGCGCTGGGCGCACTCTTGGGAGTATCCATCTTCCTCCTCATCCTGGCAGCTGCCTCCCACAGACGCAGCGGCCTGCTGCCGCTATTACTCGCGAGCATCGGCTTCGGGATCCATGCATCCTTCACGCTCATCGTCTTAGTCGTTGGGCATTTCACGGATACCCTGTCGAATGTCGACGGTTACCAGATACTAGCGCTAGATGCCGGGATATTCGTGGCGGCTATTCTGGTTGGCACTCTCGGAGGTAAAGCTGTTGCAGGACCCTCTTGACCTGGAGAACAGGAAGAGGATATTCGAGTGCATCAGGCAGAGCCCGGGCCTTCATTTCCGGGAGATCCAGCGCCGGACGAACCTCCCCATAGGCGTGCTTGAGTATCATCTCAATTATCTAGTCCAGAGGGAACTCCTCTCACTCGAGAAGCAGGAGAACTTCTCGAGGTACTATCCTGAGGGCCAGCTTAGCGGCGACAAGCAGCGGATATTGTCGGCGTTGAGACAGGAGATTCCGCGGGGGATAATCCTCTACCTGCTTAGGAACCCTGGGGTCACGCATGGGGAACTCTTGTCCAATTTCACGGTCTCTGGCGGCACCCTGTCGTATCATGTTAAGAAGCTGACCAACAAGGGAGTCGTCAAAGTGGAGAAGAAGGGCAGAGAATCCCGCATGACCGTCATCGATCCTGACAAGGTTGCGGACCTTCTGATAGTCTACAAAAGAACCTTCTTCGATCGGCTGGTGGACGAATTCGTTGCAGCGTACGTAGGTGGCGACAGGTAGAACGCGGCGAATCAGGTCTTCTTCCTGTAGTATCTGTTCTTCTCGAGGCTGACGATGTCTACCGGATCCTCGTCGTTCGTTCTGCGCGCGACCGCGTAGACTCCGACTGATCCGACGACGACAACGCCAATCGCCACCCCTATCATGACTGACTCGCTAGATGTTCCCACCGGGATGATGTCACTTGGTATCTCTGCCTGCCCTCCACCGATTGGGTAGAGCCCTAGGCTGGGGTCGTGCATCACGCTTATTGTCGTGTCGTTGAGGGGCGTGGATAGGTATACCCTGAGCGATTCACCGTCCGTCCTGTACAGAGTCGCGATATCCACCAGTTCGTCCTCGTCACCGGTCCAGCCCATCTCTGCCTGACTTGCCCACCCGAAGAAGCTCTCTTCCTCGTCCTCTCCGACGAACGTGAATAGCTGCTTGAACCCGCTACGCGGGTTGAACTTGTGGACTATCTTGACGTCTCCATCCGTCTCGTTCTCGTATGGATCGATCTCCGTCACGGCATCGTCCTGGTATCCATGGAAGAAGTACTGCTCCGGCATCGAGGTCGGCGAGAAAGTGTAATTCTCCATCATCATGAGACCGACGTCGATTGCCAGGTCCTCGGCGTAGATCGCCTCGTTTATGTCGATCGATATGTCGAACTTGAGTTCCGCGGACCCGTTCACATCGTAGTCTGGGGAATCCTGCACATCCACGTAGTGTGCCGAGTAGTCCTCGCTCGTCACGGTGAAGCTCACCTTGGCCTGTGCCCAGTCCTCGATGATCTCTATGCCCGGTGTCCCTGAGTCCCCGGATCGGTCATTCTCGAAAGATGCGATCCGCCTGTTCATGTCTAGAGACGCGGTCATGTTCACAGTGGCAGTCTCCCCCATATCGGCGTTCGTCTCATGTGTGACGCCGGAAAAGGACCAAGTCGCATGTTCAAGGGACGCACGGTACGGGACATCTTCCAGTACCAGCATATCGTCCTCAGTGGCGTTGTAGCCAAAGACAGCGGATATCACCAAACCGTACCCTAGCGAATTCTCCTGGTCGGGGCGGATAATCATCGCGGCGGGGAATGTTTTCGATATGGCGACTTCCATGTCTCCAGTCTCTATAAGAACGGCCTCTGCGGTTTCAACATGCGTAATAGCCTGGTCCTGAGCGGAAGCTCCGCTAGGCATAGCTATGAATCCTGCCAGAAGCGACGCGCAGACCAGCAGGGCGAGCAGATTCCGTGTTTTATGCATGCCTGGTACACAATCACGCTTGCCTTTATTAAGCCATTTGGTACACTCGTAGAACTTGGTGCTCCTCTGCCAATCCGCCATCCGGCGATGAATTCTACCCGGTCGCGTCCCCAATCCGTTTCAAATGGAAGGAGCCAGTTGGATCAAGCATTGCATGTCCGTATCGTCTGGTGAGCAATATGTTCGCCAGGCTCGCCCCGTCTAGTGCCCTGTTTGAACAGTCGTCAGCAGGATATCATATAACGCAGTTGTTTTATGAGAGTTACGGGCCACCCACTGGTGGCCCTCAAGTGAAAGAATAGGGGAGGCCTTGAAGAACATGAGATACAAGAGAGCATGGACTATGTTGACAGTCGCGGTGTTGGGACTTCTGCCCGCGTCGTTGATTGTAGGTGGAGAGGAACCATCGGTTCCTATACCGGTCACCCCTGCCGACAGCGAGGGATACGCGGTCTTTTTTGCGGATAACATGGCATTCGCCCCTCAGTGGCGGACAGGGAACCTGGTTAGGATTGAGGCGATGGTTCTGAAGGCTGGAGACTTCAACGGAGACGGAGTGACTAACGCATCAGACATCCCCCTGGATGTAAGCCTTGGACTGACCCAGGCTGAGCTGACGGCGAACCCGGATCTCATACTCGACACGTATATGGTTTCGGTTCCAGAAATCTGGGTCACCATGTCCGGCCCTGGCGGATCGTACGAGTTCTACTCGTACTTCGCTGACGGGACAGCTGATGAATCGGACACCGTCGGTCGAGAGATAAACAAGGCAGGGCATCTGATATACGGATTCCTGTGGGATACCACTGGCGTCGAACCAGGTGTTTACAGGGCGACCGTCTCGATACCTACCGAGTACGACGTTGTCATGGCCATCGAGAGTTTGACCGTCGATGAGGAATCCGAGCCGATAGGGTTCGTCGAAGTCCCCGCAGCGGGAGCAGAACCTGTATCTGGTACCGGCGGAGTCGTCGATATCGCGAATGAGGCGTTCATCTATCTCGGAGAGATAATTGAACGCGGCTCTGGCGGCGGCAACGGCAACGGTAACGGCGGCGGCAACGGCGGCGGTCATGGAAAGAAGTAGGGCAGCATCCCAACGGCATTGTCCGTCGAGCATCGAAACGGTTTGAAAACCTCTCATCGTCCCTTTATTTTAAGCTCGGCCGCTCTAGATTCCAGGTTTCAAAACAAGGATATTGGCATGCTCACGAATTCCTGCGGTTGTTTCCGCGAGCATGCTGATTTGCGTTTGTTCTCAGACCACTTCTACTACGGCGAGACACCTATTATCGCATCGGCTTCGGTCGGTGTCAATGAATCGCCCCAGGCGGTCTCGTATACCGTCTCGCCCATCAGGTCCTCGTCAATGCCTACGTCTGTCTGAATCATGACCGCTATCGATATGGAGTCTCCAACAGCGTATGTCGAATCGCTGAGGGTCGGCATGCTGACGGTTATGACGTTCCCGGATGAGATTGCGTATGCAGCGGTACCAATATCGACCGTGGCGTCTCCTCTAGTCACCGTTGCGGCTGCCGTCAGTGCGACTTCTTCAACTGCCTCAGGCAATGTCAGCTCCCCGAGGGTCATGCCTTCCCACGGGGCTTCGTCGTCGGATATCGACACATCCAGGCGATAGACGAACTTGGCGTAATGAAGCGGACAGTCTTCCTCTGCGTGCAGATGGTCACCCTTGACTTTAAGGTTCATGGTTCTGACTGCAAGCAGGTTGACCACCGGGTCGCCGACTTCATTCGTGTCGGTTTCTGTTAGGTAGGCTTTCTTCGCACTGAAGATGTCAACCTCAATGATCGGGGCTCCTGACTTCTCGCTTATTGCCACCGAATACAATGCTGAGACGCTCAGCATCACACACACCGCTACCGCTGCAAGAACAAGCCCTGTCTTCCTCAAAGGCCGGCTAGTCTCTCGGCCCGCGACTCGCCTCGCCAAATCACTCTCGAACTTCCGTTCCATTCTCTCACCCTTCTCTTTGGGAGCGCTTCCAAGGAAGCCTCTTGCCGTCCTTGCGCCGCTCCTCGATGCCCGCAACCACGGTGGCGACAGAAGAAGCCCGACGCTTCAAACGTCTCCTCTGTCCGTCTCCCGTTTCGCGTCGAAGAGCCATCCGAACGCCCCCTCTTTACCCGTTGTGGTGCAAGTATCAAACTTTGGAACGAAAATAGAACTGTTAAGTGGTGCTCCCCCAGACGCTGACTCGAAATGCTTCTATGCCTGTCCTGGAATCCTCATCTCTTCTTCTGTGCTAGGTCGTCCAGCGCTGACAGGAGACGGAGTACCTCGGCCTTCGAGTTGTAATGCACAAACGTGGCACGTAGCATGGTCTTCTTCTTGTAGATTGCCGGGACACGCGAGTAGTAATCCTCGGCGCCTACGGTCAACCTGTACCTGCTCCAGAGTTTCTTGGAGAGCGCGCGGTCTGGGTAGCCCCGGAGGTTGAACGAGAACGTCGGATCCCTCTCCAACTCCTTGCCAACTTCCGAAGGACCGTAGAGATGCAGGCCAGGGATATCGTTCAGTCCGGGGATCATTCCCTTTCCGTGGAGCGCGATGTCCATGAGTTCCTTCTCGTACCTCTCGATCGCCTTGAAAGCCTGCATTAGTCTCATCCTGCGCTGCTTACCCGGTTTCGGAGCGCGCTTAGCGGACGGATTGCCGACCCAGGCGAGATAGTCGACAGCTCCGGAGATCGCTGCAAACATGGCCTGGTCCCTTGTCCCCAACTCCCACTTCTCCGCACCACGGCTGGGGGATGGCAACACCTTGTACGGGGATAACTTTCTGATGTGCTCCGGCTTCGCGTACATGAAGCTTCCATGTCGCGAGAACAGTTTGTATCCAGAAAACACGAGGAAGTCGCATCCGATTCTTCTCACGTCCGTAAGCTCGTGCGGAACGTGATGCACGGCATCAACGACGAAATGTGCCTTCGCGTCGCGGGCAATCTTGCCAACCTCCATGAGGTCGGTCCTCGTGCCCAGGACGTTCGAGGCAGCTGCGACCGTGATGACCTTCGTGTTCCTGTCGACCAGTTCCTGGATCGAACCCGGATCCAGCATTCCCGTGTCCCTGTCGAACTCTGCGAACCTGAGCTCCTTTATCTTCAGGTTCGAGCCAAGCTCGACCCAGGGGTTGATGTTAGTGTAATGCTCATATCCTGTAGTCACTACGTTCTCGCTACCTGAGAACTCCCTTCCCAGCGCGTAGCTGAGGCCGAACAGAAGGCCAGTGGCCGATTCCCCCGATATGATGGTGCTTGGCCTTTCAGCGTTCAGAAGGTCGGCAACGGCCATCCTGCCATCCAATATGGTCTGCCCCGCTCCTTCCGACTCCGGGAACACGTTGCCAACGTTGGCGCTCCAATTGATTCTGGCACTGTACTCCCTGTCAGCCGCGCGCCTGGTCACCAGCGTGCCTGCCCCGTTGTCAAGGAAGGCCCTTCTTCGTCCCGTCGGGTCTGCGTACACAGCAGGGAACTGCCTGCGAATCCTTGCGAGAAGCTTAGAGTCGACTCTCATGGCTTGTAGATATGACGACTTACTTGATAAAAATTGACACACTATCCACAGTGTCTGAGAGAATGAAAGGATGAAAGGAGTTTTAGTGGGTAGGAGAGCCGCCGAACACGAAGGCAACTATGGGGGAGACCCTGTGCGTCCCAAGAACTGGGTCACGACTACTCCTAGCCACATGCAGACTGATGAGGACCGGGCCCCGAGTACAGGAAGTCCCAGTCGTAGAGGTACTCGTTGCAGGAGTCGCAGACCCCGTCGGTGGAGCCCTCCTCGAGAGCGTCGCAAGTACCATCTTCGCAGCTGCCATCCTTCAGGCAGTCCCTCAGGCAATCACCGTTGCCCTTGTCATCGTCGAAGGCCGCCACGGTGGCAACACCGCCGACCATCAGAGTCGCGCCGAGTGCCAGCGCGATCCACATCTTCGTCATCATCTTCCTCATGCCTCACTTGTCGACGGGGTTCACCCCGCCCGTGGCTGGAGCATGAGGGGGGCCTTGATAAGTGGCTTGTGGTACAAGAATCAAAGGCTAGCACAATCCTCTATCTATGGTGCCATTCGTATTCGCCTTCTCGGTCGACCATCGCCATGGCCTTCTCACAAGAACTTGAAATACGTAGCAGCGGTTCACGTGCAAACGGATGCGTGAAAGGAGGATCAGGCAGCTGCCGATAACTCGTGTGATAGGAACGCTCGGTCACGAGATAGTCCAGCTGACGCCGACGTTCTTCAGGTTCTTCGCCAGACTTCCGAAGATCGCACAGCGTTCAATCAAGATACTGCTCCCGTTCTTCGTCCTCCTAACACTCACGGCAATCCCTCTCCCTCTCGATCTGCAGGTGCAGTACGCATTGGCAATCTTCGTATGCGTTTCAATGCTCTGGACATTCGGAGGGCTCCCACTGCCCGTGACTGCCCTTCTGGTGCCAGTGCTGCTGACCTTCTATGGCATATTCAAGACGGACGAGGCCCTCAGATCGTTCGCCGACCCCGTCGTCTATCTCCTCATGGGCGGCCTTATAATGGCTGAGGCGTTCAGGAAGCACGGCATCGACCGCAGGCTGGCGTATTCGATCGTCGCCCGCTTCGGGGGCGATGTCGGCAAGATCCTATTCTCGTTCATGCTCGTCGCGGCCGTCCTTTCGATGTGGATATCGAACACGGCGACCGTGGCGCTCATGATTCCGGTGGTGCTAGGCATCGCTTCGAGGGCTGGTGAGGAGAAAGGCAAACTATCGATACTCTTCCTCCTTGGCGTAGGCATCGGTTCCGCTCTGGGAGGTATGGCGACAATCACAGGGTCTGCGCCAAACGCGGTCGTGTCCTCTCTGCTCGCCCAGAGGCTCGCTGAGGATGGCGTCGCCTGGACGTTCGTCGACTGGATGAAGATAGGTCTCCCTACGAGCCTCGCCCTGCTAGCGGTTTCGTGGTATGTCCTGAGGAAGGTATTCCCGGTGCAAATCGAGTCTCTAGACATCGCATCAGTCCGGAAAGAGCTCTCAGAGATGGGGCGCCTGTCTCAGGGCGAGAGGAAGACTCTCGGGATCTTCTTCCCAACCGTGGTCTTGTGGATCGCGGGGGCTGACATAGGCGCGATGTTAGGGTTTCCACCCAGTTTCATGAGTGCCGCTATAGTCGCGTTGACCGCTGCCGTTCTGCTCTTCGCCAGCAAAACCCTCGAATGGCAGGACGCACGATCGATTTCTTGGGACATATTCCTCATCATCGGTGCCGGGCTAGCTCTCGGAGAAGGTCTTCAACAATCCGGGGCTGCCGACTGGATGGCCGCCGCCCTGGTCACGCTCACGGGGGACATGCACATCTTCGTCATCATGCTTGTGGTTTCCGTCGTATCAGTCGCATTCTCCAACTTCATGAGCAACACCGCCACGGCTGCGATACTCATACCGATTCTCATCGGCATGGCCGACGAGCTGATGGTCGATCCTATGTTGCTGGTCCTCGTCTGCGGTCTCTCCGTATCGGTATCGTTCATAACTCCGATAGGCACTCCGCCATTCACTCTCATCTACTCCACGGGAATTCTGTCTCGCAAGGATCTGGTGAGGAGTGGCCTCAGGGTCTCCTTACCAGCGGTAATGGTGATCTCGTCGATAGTCTACTTGATGGTGAAGTTCGGCCTGGTGTGATTTGGAGGTGAAATGGATGAGGGTGCTGGTAGTAGGCGCGGAGAAGCTAGGAGCTCAGGTGATGAGGCAGTTGAAGAAGATTCCTGAGATGGAGATAGTCGTGGCCGAGAGACGAGAACGACCAGAGGCCGTGGAATGCGGCGTCATCGACAAGGTGGACGTCGTGGCACATGTCACATCTCTGAACTTCTCAGAGGTGATCGAGCGCACGAACCCTGACTTCGTGATCCTGGCGAGGACGGTTCAGGATTGGGAGCAGACCGAAACTCCGATGGGCTCGGAGTACGTGGAAGGGATGGAGCGAGAGCTGACCAAGTTCGATGTCGCCGTGCTCCCCGTGGACAGCAGGGTGCTCGGGCCGTACTGACCTAGCTCAGGGCCAGAACTTCATGCTGGCCTTCAGTATGTCGAGCCCGTTCAGCTCGCCGACGAGCACGTTGCGGTCGTCCACGATTGGCAGGTCGTTGAGATGATGTTCGACCATCAGTTTCGTCACGTTCATGACCATCTCGTTGTGAAGAACCTTCACCGGCTTGCTCATGACTTCGGTCACCCTGTCGTCCGATATCTCTGCGAGCATTCTCAGGAACGAGGTGACGCCAGTGCTTCTGACGCCGAGACGGTAGCCTGCATGCCTCAGCAGTGTCTCGAGCGTTATCGTCCCTTTCAGCTTCCCGTCACCATCGACAACATAGACCTTCCTGGTTTCGCTGTCCTCGATGATTGCCTCGACGGCTTCCTTCAAGCTCGCCTCTATCGAGACGGTCGCGGGCTTGACCGTCTTCGCCACCTCGGCTACCACGTCCGACACACGGATATCTCCGATGGGCTTGTCATCCACCTTACATTCCCTCCTCCACGGTCGTCCTCCCCCTCTCCGGCTTCGCTCACTCCTCCTTCTTGAGGTAGACCACCCTCTGCGGGAACGGTATCTCGATACCCGCCTCATTCAGCTTGCGGTATATCTCCTCGACGAGCCGGTCGCGGGCAGGGATGCGCTTCCCACGGTCGTTTATCCAGAGTATGACCTTGAATACCAGTGCGGAGTCTCCCATCTCATCGAATATGATAATCGGTTCCTTGTTAGGGTCGTCCAGCAACGAGTACGGATTGTCCTTTATGGCCTTCATGATCGTCTCGCGGACTCTGGTCGGGTCCGAGCCGTACGCGACGCCTACGTTGACGTTCACCCTGCCCGGGTCCGAGACGTTCGTCATCCTGACGATCTTGTCGTTGATGAGTCTGTTGTTGGGGATTGAGACCATGGACGCATCTGTGTAGCGATACAGACGCGTGGTCCTCATGCCGATCCTCCTCACCTCGCACCAGTCGCCATCGCTCAGGATGACCGTGTCCCCCTCGCTGAACGGTCTATCCAGGAGTATGAACATGCCACTGAAGAAATTGGAGATAGTCTCCTGGAGCGCGAACGCCAGGACCATGGATATGACCACGCCGCCTGCCACGAACATCGTGAGGTCTACATCTAGCGCCCCAAGGGCATATCCGAGCGCCGCGAAGGCTATCACGACTACTCCGAGCTTCTCGGCGACGGGTATGAGTACATCGTCGACCTTGCTGGCGGTCTTCTTGGCCACTATCTTGCCGTAATACACGATTATCTTCTTGAAGAGCTTGTAGGCGAGATAGAACACAACGAGCACGACGACCACGCCGTATACGGACATGATTACGTCTCGCAGGTCGATTGGGATGTGCATGTGCAGCGCGTCCAATGAATGGACGACACCATACAGGAACACGAGTATCAGGATGGGGGTCTTGATGATGCCGAGAATGATGTCATCGAGCATCGAGGCCGTCTTCCTCGTGAACGCCCACGCGACTCCGTTCATGATGTATACGATGGAATAGGCGATTGCGAGCCAGATGATAACATCGAGCAGGAACACCCCCCATTCATTGTCCAGCGGCGACGGCAACGGGTTCTCGAAAAGTCCGAGGACCTTGTTCGCGCTCGCGAAGGCCCCTACGATGGTCGTGCCAGCGCCAACGGACGACACCTGCACCAGATGAGCGCCATCATAGACGTTCAGCGTGACAGTCAGGTTCGCGTCTTCGGAGCCTCTCTCCAACGGGGCGGTGACTGTGACTGTGATGGTATCGAGTGCATCCGGGACGAGTGTGATCGGTGTGGCGTCCGCCTCACAGCCCCATCCTTCCCCCGAAATGGCAGCGGAGACGACGACGGTGAGGTTCGCGCCCGAATCGACATTCATGATTGTCCAGTTGTATGTGGTACTGGACCCTGCCGTGATCTCCTTGGAATAGTCGTCGACCGAAAGCACCTGCACGAATTCCGTCTGGGTGGCGTTTCCCGCCCCGAGAATCAGGGTCGACAGTAGAAACACGGATGCCGCGATCGGAGCAAATTTCAGAGCCAGCCGTTTCGGTCCCTTCGCTTTCAAGCATATCACCGTTGAGGGTCTTCAATGGGAGAACACGAGTTCCAGACTTAACGCTTTTGGCAGAACCCGACCTCTCTAGAAGGCACCGTAGGCTGTTGAGGGCGATTCAACCTTGCAGGCGCTAAAATACCCTCACCGCAATAACGCCACCGCGGATTCGTGGTAGCGATGGTCAGGCTTAGTCCAAATCTCGAGGAACTCAGGGGCAACATGCTCGGGACCGAATTCGAAAGCCGAAAGAACAGGGTGTTCAGGGCCGCGGATGAAGGTAGGACCGTCGTTGTGAAGGAGTTCTCGGACAGCGAGACAGCATCGAAGGAGTTCTCCATTCTCACGAGATGCTCCGCCGGATCTCTCCCAGTACCTCGGCCGATGTCGGCTCACGCGTGCGCCATCATCATGGAGTGCTTGCCCGGCGTGACGGTTGCGGAGACGCTCGATTCTGTATGGCTGGACGAAGGGCCAATCTCCGCCGACGAGGAGGCCGAGCTGCGGGATATCGCCGATGGCCTCGGCGAGTGGCTTGCCAGATACCATGCCCTGTTCGAGTTCGGGTTGACGAGAGGCGACGCCATCATGAAGAACTTCCTCGTGAGCGGCGGCAGGATTGTGGGCCTTGACTTCGAGGAGGCGAGCGAGGAGGACGTAATTCGCGACCTCGGTGAGATGTGCTCGAGCGTCCTTAGCATGCATCCGATGTTCACGGCTGACAAGCTCGCTTTCTGCAGACGGCTCACCGAACGGTACTTCGCGCTCACAGGCACTGAGAGATACGCCGACTTAAGCGTGGCGACAGCGAGTGCTCTCAGACACTACGCCTCTTTCAGAACCGATGGTGGGGAGATGGTAGCCAGAGCCGCTGTGATCGAGAGTGCCGGCCTGTTCTCATGAGATCAGAGGGAGGTCGGTGGAAAGCCACCTGTCCAGCTGGAGAATCATCGTTGTCAATGCGACCATTGCGAGAACCGCCGCACCATCGGAAAGGGACGGCCTGCGGGGGTGCAACAATGTGCGGTTGGGATGGTTACCGAACCCTCTGCCAGCCATCGAGGCTGCCAACGAGTTGACCTTGAACATAGCCGAGAAGAACATCGGCAGGACCGTGTACCTGGCAGACCGTACGATTCCTCTGAAGCTCCTATCGAGTTTCAGCCCTCTGATCGCCTGCGCCTCGCGGACGGAGTTCAATTCGAACTGGAATATCGGCACGAACCTCATGGCCAACGCCGGCAGGTAGGCGTAGCGGTAGGGCATGCCGACAGACATCAACGATGACGACAGTTCAGATGGCTTGGTAGTGGCAATCAGCATCCACGACATCATTATCAGGCAGAGGAACTTGCCTGCTATTGTGATCCCCGCCGAGATCCCGCCCGTGGTCACGGTGAGGAACGCGGCAGACCAAATCTCCTCTCCCGCGTGGTTGAACGTTATCTGGGCGATGAATATCGCGAAGGCGAACCCGGCGACTCCCTTGGTGAAGATGCCCCTCGTCCGGAAGTGCTGCTTCGCAGCCAGCACGACGGCAATCAGCACGACCATGAGGACGGGTGAGCTGATTAGTATGACCAGAACCGACGCAGTGACCAATATCAGGATCTTCGAGACAGGGTTCAGACCTATGACCCCGTCGGTCTTCCGAGCTTTCAGAGATCTCCCTCCCTGGATAGTATGTCCCAGAACCTAGCTGGCACGTCTTCAGTCTGGCCAGAGGCGACAACCCGTCCTTGACTTAGGGCGATCAGGTTCGTGCAGAACCCCCTCGCAAACTCGTGATCGTGGGTCACGATGACGACGGTCTTCCCTTGCCTCTGGAGCCTCTTCAAGATCTCGACAACCCTGGCTACGTTCTCGTTGTCCTGTCCTGCGAATGGTTCGTCCAGCAATATGATCCTGGGCTCGTGAGACGCGCCTGATAGTATGTTCACTCGCCTCTTCTGTCCGAAGCTGAGGCAGTGTGGATGGACAAATCTTCTCAGGTCCTCGTGCCCTTCGAACTCCTCCACATACGATTCCGCGGTTGTGAGCGGTGCGTCGAAGTTGCGTGGAGCGAAGAGCATCTCCCCCTCAACGGTGTTCTCGAAGATCTGGTGGTTGGGATTCTGGAATATGAGGCCGACGTTCCTCCCGATCCTCCAAGCGTCTGCAGGTCTATCAGGGGTGGCCGTGCTTCCGCAGACGACGATTCTCCCCCTCTGGATCTTCTGAAGTCCCGCAAGATGGCGTAGAACGGTCGTCTTCCCCGAGCCATTCTCGCCCATCAGGGCCACGACGGACCCGCCATTTATCCGGAACGACACGTCGTCTAGTATGGTGAAGCCATCGACCTCGTAGCTGAGCTTGTCGACCGAGATGACGGCTGCGGTAGTGGCGTTATCCGGGCGCCTGTACTCAGGCGGGGCGATGGCTTCTTTCCTGATCCTCTCGAACTCTTCTTGCCCTCGGGTGCAGTTCACGGTCAGTCTGCCGCCATCAAGAACCATGACCCTGTCGACCAAACCGATGAAATCCCTCAGGCGATGCTCGATGATGATGACCGTCAGGTCAGACTTCTTCTTCATCTCCTCTACCGCTCTGATTACCTGGCCAACCGACCTCCGGTCCAGGTTCGCGGTCGGTTCATCGAGTATCAGCAGCCTCGGTCTTACCGCGAGCATCGAGGCTATAGCGACCTTCTGCTTCTCGCCTCCTGAGAGCGTCGATAGCATGCGGTCTCTCAGGTGGCTGGCTTTGACGCTGGACAACGAGGAGTCAATGGCGTGCTCGATGTCTGCGTGGCTGAACCTCAGGTTTTCAGGGCCGAAAGCTACCTCCTCCTCGACGGTTTCCGTGCAGAATTGGGTCTCAGGGTCCTGCTGGACCATGCAGGCTACGCCGGCAATCTCGCTAGGATCCGTGTGGGAAGTTCCATCGAGCCTGATCTCCCCGGAGATCTCCGCCGGAATCATATCCGGTATGAATCCGCAGACTGCCTGCATCGCAGTAGACTTGCCCGAGGCACTATCGCCTGCGAGAAGGGCGAACTCGCCCCGCTCGATGTTGAGGGTCAGGTCCGAGACCGCGGGTCTCGATCTCCCCCGATATCTGATGTTGAGGTTCTCGATGTCCAGCATCTATCTCACTTCGATGGCGACGACTCCCTCCACCCAGTAGCCCCCTTCATAAGCGTCGGCGACCAGCCGGAAGGAGCCCTCGTCGTCGGTGATTATGATTCCATCGTCTTCCATTACATCCACCAGATCGAATACGGCGAAGTACCCGTCGCTTCCTCTGACCACGACCTCCGACGATCCATTCTTAGGGGCGGCTTCGGTCAACACATCTCTCAATGGAATCCCCGTGTAGTCTCTGGGAGCGACGTGGGTGGCGGTGCCGACAAGCTCGGCGTTCACCACCACTTCTCGATCTTCGAAGTCGTCGTATCTGAAGTCGAAGGGGTTGTCGACGTCGCCCTCGATGCTGATCGCATCTCCTCCATGCAAGACGAACACGAACATGAAGTAGTAGACGGCCCCGAGTGTGAAGACCGTCAAGAAGGATGCCACCGCCACCAGGGACACCCTTCTTCGTCTCTTCGCCTGTCTGCTCCTCTTCCACGCGTCGTCCTCAGCCGAGCGTTGGTCGACCAGTATCTCCTTCTTCCCGCTGACCATGCCTGCATCCTCAAGTGCCTCGAGCATCTCTATTGAGAGCCAGCCACCGAATATCATGCCGGAGGCGCAGGCGAGCATGCACAGCACGAGGATCAGGATCCACGGAACACCTGCGAAGAATAGCGCCTGGAACACAAGCACGTTGACCGCTGCGGAGAGGCCGCCGGCAGCGGAATACGTAACATAGTCTCTTCGATCCTTCGCCTTGTCGCTGAAGAGGACCATGTCGGCCACGACTCCCTGCAACAGCGACACGACAACGATGACGACCCCGTGCGTACTACCGGTGAACAGCTCCACGACACCCTTGAGCGCCCCTGTGACGGTTCCGGCGCCCTTCTTCTTCGTTATGCCTATCGCGAGGATGATCCAAAGGACATGAAGCCCTGCCATGAACTGTCCAGCGCCGAAAGGCACGCCGACGACGTGGTTCATAAGGTTTCCAAGGTACCCCACGTAGGTGGAGAGGACCCCGCCCAGAGCGGACAGGAGAGCGATGGCGACGAGGTCTTTGGTCGTGAGCCTCAGCCGTCTGGTTACGGGCACGGCATCTCCTCCATCGGGGCGACGCATTTGCCCCTTCTTAACCCGGCTGAGGGATACGCGGAGTATCCCTGTCCGTCGCAGGAGGTTGCTTCACACACCGTGAAGGCGTGCTCTCCATGGGGGAAAGGACTGCCCCTCACCCAGTATGCCGTCAGCGAGCCAGCGGCAACCGCCGGCGAACTCAGCGTCGCGGATGCCACTAGCTTCCGGATCATCTTCTCACTCTGGCAAGTCCACTAGGTCTATCCTGACAACGCACTTGATGTTCATCGTTCCTGGCAGGTCCTCTCCCGTCAGCATGAGTGGGTATTCCTCTCCTGCAAGATACTCCCCATCGAAGGTCAGTGCCAATATCAAGGAGTCGTTGTACGCTACATCTCCCACCGAAAGGGTCTTGTTGTAGCCATCTGACCCCATGACGTTCACGCCGTAACCAAGACCAGCGAGCGTGTCGTTGAATAGCCAATGGGATGAATCCGCCCCGTCCACGAGCCCAATCAGGATCCACAGCGGGATGCCTGCGTAACTGTGTTCCGTAGAGTCCTCCGTGAAGTTGTAGTAGCTGACATGCAGCCCCTCGTCGCAGTTGAACAGCGCTACGAAATCCCACTCCGTGAAAGTCTCAGACGTAAGGCCCGTGAGTGTGAGCTCCCAAGCAGGGTTCTCCACGTATCCTTCGATGGCTATCCGGACTATGTTCCTTACCTTCTGGGAGCCAGCAAGGCCATCGCCAACGATCTTCAGTGGCCAACCGTCCTCTCCGAGCACCTCTCCATCGAGTTTGTACGCCACGACTATGCTGTTGTTCCTGGCAACCTGAATCGCGTCGAAGGTGGTCGAGTACCCGTCCGCGGCGGTGACGTTGACTGTGTATCCGGCCTCTGCGAGCGCGTCGTTGAACATGAAATGACCATCAGGCGCGTCCCCTTCGTCAACTGCGGAAAGGAGAACCCAGAGCGGTATTCCTTCGTAGGAATGGTCGCCGTCGTCGTCCGTGTAGTTGTAGTAGGTCGTGTGGTAGTAACACGTGACCAAGGACTCAAAGGTCTGCCTGTCCATGTCCATCGTAATGACCCCATCGAGCTCGAGAGTCCAATCGTCCACGTAGGGGGCTACGTTCAGCTCCATGACCATCTTCGCCCAAAAGTGGCCGTCCGTTATCGGAGTCTCTTCGTCGTCCACTATGACTATCCGTAGGCTGTCGTGATCTAGTCGTTCCCCGTCTTCCTCGTATGCGAGAATCATGGTCAGATCGTCAGGCCCAAGCAACTCACCTTCGAGGTCATATGTAGGAAAGGTCCCATTCTCGACCTGGCCCGAATTGTAAGTCATCTCGTATCCGTCCCAAGCGCCGGTCAGCAGGCTGTAATTGTCGCCGTCGTAGACGAGGTCGACCAAATCGCTGACCAGCACTCCCGTGAAGTTGAGAGGGCCGACGATGGTTCCCGTAGATTTCATGAAGTACCCGGAACCTTCGTAGGATTCCATGTCCGATAGTTCAGAGACGGTCAGATTGACACTTCCGCCGAACCCGGTGATGATGACTGCAACGTCACCTTCAGGGGGCGAGTCGTCCGTGCCCTGCGTAGCCAGGTATCCGAGCGGCACTCCGATTAGGAGGGCTGCTGTCGCCACAAGGGCAATCAGTTTCTTGCTCCCCATCTTCTTCGGCACTTTCGGTGAGAGCGCACCCGTATCCACAGCTGGTTCACTACTGGCATCTTGACTCACGTTTGCCATTTCGGTCTCTCCTCGTTATGCTCATGCAAGCATATCGCTGATAGGCTCGCGATATAAATAGGTGTCGCAGGCTCACGGCCGGTCCCTCCGGACGGAACGGTTTATCTACTCAGAAATGCCATTGCGCGCTTGAGGGTGTTGGGGGTGTGGTGACTCTTGAACAAATCCATCAAATATGCTCTCAGAACCGTCTCAATACTCCTGATTGGCATCCTTGTGATACTGACGGCCGAGTTCGTCATTCTCCGAGTTATGCCAGGGGATCCTGCTATTCTGGCATTGCCACGAAACCCGGGTGTGCAAATTGACGAACACACGATGAACGAGATACTTGCCATATTCGATGAACCGCTGTATTCCCAATATGTTCACTTCATCGGGGACATGCTGTCTGGAGATTTCTACTACAGCTACGCCTTCGAGACGGATGTGTCGGATTTCATCTACTCCCACATGTGGAATACCGTAGTCTTGTTCGCTGCATCTCTGTTATTCTCGATCATCCTAGGTGCGCTTTACGGTTATCTCACTTCTAGGGTGAAGAGCCACGCGGCGCGCCAGATCGTCTCCCTACTGCCTCTTGCGATGATGTCTGCTTCCGTGCTCGCCGTTACGTGGATAAGTGTCAGACTCTTCGTCGCCGAGATGAGGTGGTTCCCCGCGACGTACCCGAGCATTGGCGGCGGGGGCGACCAGTTCATCAGCTCCATTCTGCCAGTCTCCATAGCATGCTTCGTGTCAGTGGGTGCGTTCGCATTGATGGTTCGGGACGGGTACTTGATCGGCAGACCTCTAAACAACCCGTCTTTCGACAGACCCACGTACAGCTCCGACGGTCTATTCATATCCTTGCCGAACATGCAGCTGCTTGTCGCCTCACTGATGAGCTGCATCATCGTCGCCGAGGTGTTCCTCTCTTACCGCGGCCTCGGCTGGCTGTTTGTGTATTCGCTCCAGCGTATGGATTATTTCGTGGTCCAGGCCACGTTCTTCTTGATCGCGCTCCTCGTGTTCCTAGCGAACATCGTCATCTACATCCTCGTCACTGTTTTCAGGCCGAACCGTGGCTTCGACACATATCGTCAAGGCGCGACAAGCTCGGTCAGACCCGCAGACGTCGTCGAGGACACGCCGACGAATGGGATGTCAACGAGCTTATCCCGATCGGTTATGACGGCGATCAAGTCGGTCTGCAGGGACTTCCTCAGAAGCCGTGTCGGCATGGTCGCGCTGGTCGTCTTCGTTGGAATCGTCGGGATAGCAGTCGCTGGAACTCAGCAGGACACAGCATTCGACATGATGCGTCGCCCCGCGCCCTATGATCCAACGCTGCTGTTCCTAATCGGCGCTATTGCCCCAGTGGAGCTAGTCTTGCTCGGCGGACTGGTCGCGGCTGTGCTTGGTACATTCATCGGTTTCGCGTTCGGCTTGACGAGCAAATACACACTTGTCCCTATGCAGGGTCTGTTCATCGGGGCAATATCGATCCCGCTCGTGTGTCTAATAGCACTCTACGGCATGTGGGACTACTCCTATTCGAACGGGCTCCCCCAACTCGGTAACACTGTACGCCTTGCGTGCGCGGTGTCATTGCCGATAGCCGTTCTTACAGGTCACGCTCTGGTCGTCTCCGGACACCGCGCGCTGGCTGGGAGGATGGGACCCAGGGGACCATCGTCGTTCTGGAGAATGCTTGCGTCCGTGTCACCGTGGGGGCTCTTCGGCCTGAAGTACGGGCTTGTGGCCGCCCTATCCGCCATGTATGTGTGCGACTTCCTAGGAGTCTCGAACTGGGAAAGCTGGGGGAGGAGCATTGAGATTGCATACAGCAGTGGCCTCCTGGTAACAGCGGGAGGATGGGACTACCTCATCCCGGCCTTCATCGGCATCGCGCTCCTTCTAGGAAGTGTCTTCCTGATTCTGGACACCCTTGAGAATATAATCCGGCGCAGATTCGGAACCGTTTGATCTCCATCGGTCGGTGTGGTCATATGGTCGAGGGAACGCGCCCACGAATACGCCGCCTTCTACTTCTCGAGCTTCTTGACTACATCCTTCAGGTTGCGCCTTATGTCGATGCATTGAGGGCAGAGATCCTCGCATTTGCCACATTCCGTGCAATTCGAGGCCATGTTCTCAGGCTTGACAGCCCAAGCGTACGCCCTCTTCGCGTATGCCATGTCGTCGTACATCGCCCCGTGGTTTAGCTGCTCGAAGCAGGCGGGTATGTCCACTCCCGATGGACAGGGCATGCAGTATCTGCACGCCGTGCATCTCACCATCGATTTGGACGTCAAGCTCTTCTTGACTCGCTCAACGAGCCTCCTCTCGCCCTTCGTGAGGCAATCCACCCCCGCCCCGTCCGCAATCTTGATGTTCTCCCGTAGCTGAGGCATTGTGGTCATTCCGCTCAGAACGACACTTACTTCGGGCTTGTCCCAAAGGAACCGGAGCGCCAGCTCAGCCGGGGTCTTTCGTGGTCTCGCATTCTTCAGCAGGGCACGGGTGTCGCGCGGGAGCTTGTTTCCCAGGAATCCCCCGAGCAGCGGTTCCATGACGATGACGCCGAGCCTCTTGCTCGCGGCGTATTTGAGTCCCTCCGTCCCCGCCTGGTTATCCTCGCCCATGTAGTTGTACTGGATCTGGCAGAATCCCCAGTCGTAGGCGTCCACGATCTCCTTGAACACCGGCAGTTCGTCGTGGAAGGAGAAGCCCGCATGGGAGATCCTTCCATCCGAGAGTGCGTCGTCAAGGAAGTCCAGGACTTTACAGCCGTTGAGCTTCTTCCACAAGGCAGCGGTGAGTCCGTGAAGGAGGTAGAAATCGATGTGATCCGTCCGAAGCCTCTTCAGCTGATCGTCGAGGTATTCGTCCATTCCCCGTCTGCTCTTGACGAGCCAGCTGGGCAATTTGGTGGCGATCTTGACCTCCTCCCTAGGATAATCGTGCAGTATCTTCCCGAGGAACGGCTCGCTCCTCCCTTTCGGGTTGCGGTCGGACTTGTGATAGGGATAGGCCGTGTCGAAGTAGTCGACCCCGTGGTTGATGGCATAGCGTATCATCGCCGTAGCCCTCTTCTCGTCGATCTGATGCGCTTTACCGTCGATGGTTGGGAACCTCATGCACCCAAATCCAAGTATCGAGGCACTCTCTCCTGTGTGGCCTATCTTCCTGTGGCGCATCATGTGTCACTCTCGGCTTCCACCATCATGGCCATGCTCCCCTCATCTTAGTTGCGTTTCTACCGTGGTCAGCAACAATGTGACTAGAAAACGCAACCTTTAACTACGGCGCGCGCAATGGACAGCTTGGTCGTGTGACCAGGAGGTTCCCGGAATATGATGCCTGAAAGAGTTGCAGCACATGCGCCGGGGACCCGTTGATTCTCTGATGGGCTCCTGGCGTTTGGTGACAGGTGAGCTTGCAGCGTGAACGCCACGATCTACCCATTCCGAAATGCCAAACAATCCATACCTGGACGCCAGCGTCGCCTGGCGTATCAAGACGGGAAACCTCGACTTCAAAGAGGCGAGGTACGAATCAGTCGTTGAGGCCATCCTAGCGTCGGGCCTGGCCACTAGTGTCGAGGCTCTGATCAGTGCGGGCAAGGAGGCAGACGTCTACTTGGCTGGGTATCGTGGGGCTCCCGTCGCAGTCAAGGTCTATCGGCTCTATCGGACATCACATCGAGGAGGTCGCCCGGTGAAATTGGACACCCTGGGATGGATGGCGGCCCAGGAATATGAAATGACCCACCAGGCCTGGAAGGGGGGCGCGCGCGTGCCTGCTCCGGCAAGGCGTGTTGAGAATATGTTCTCAATGCGGTACCTGGGAGACGAAACCGGCCCGGCACCGCGACTCCAAGATGTCAGACTTGAGTCTCCGGAGCAGTTCCTCGGTAGTGTACTCTCCGGAGTAGAGGCTCTCTCCGGCGCTGGTGTGGTCCACTCCGATCTGAGTGCATTCAACATACTCGTGTTCGAGGGTATGCCCTGGTTCATCGACCTCTCCGAAGCCATTCGCGTTGACCGCACAGGGGTGTCGCCTTGGATGAAGCTTCAGGAGGCATCGGAAGCCTTGAGGAGCGGGCTGCAATCCCTGGGCAAGTACTTCGGGAAGTATGGCCTGGATATCGAGACAGAGCCATTCGTATCGCGAATCATTGGAAAGCTCGACCGGTTCGGTGTGCTGGAGTAGCCGATGCGAACGCGGACGGGTTTCCCCCATTGAGCGCCCCTCCAACGTTGAGTCATGACCCAGCAGACGATTCGGCAGAAAGAGCTTTGAGTGAGTTCGACTGTTGAAGCTCAGCCCAAGAATGAGGAACTGACCGTGACGGGGAATAGAGATGAGTGAGATCGACGCTATCAAGAAGACGCGAGGGCTCCCAGCGACTGTTGATTCTCTGGAAGCAGACTTCAGAGGCCTGGGCGTGACTCCGGGAATGGTGCTTCTGGTGCATTCCTCGTTAAGCTCTCTTGGATGGGTATGCGGCGGCTCCGTCGCAGTGGTTCTGGCACTTGAGAGAGTTCTGGGAAGCAAAGGAACGCTGGTGATGCCAGCGCATACCGGAGATGTGTCAGAACCATCCCACTGGAAGAACCCGCCCGTTCCCGAGTCGTGGTGGGAAACGATCAGGGAGGCCATGCCAGCATACGATTCGGACTTCACTCCAACGCGTGGGATGGGTGCGATTGCGGAGAGTTTTCGCGGACAGGAAGGCGTGATCCGCAGCACTCATCCCTCAGAGTCGTTTGCCGCGCGAGGGCCGAAGGCCGCCGTCGTGGTAGAGAACCATTCATTGGACTTCCCGATGGGTGATCAGTCGCCATTGGCGAGAATATACGATCTGGATGGAGTCGTCCTGCTTCTCGGAGTAAATTTCTCGAACACCACATCACTCCATTTGGCGGAGTATCGCGCCGATTATCCCAGTAAGAAGACCAAACAGCGGGGGGCGCCAATCACGGTCGAAGGCAAGAGGGAATGGGTACAATTCCAGGATTTCGAGTGGGACGATTCGGACTTCAACCTGATAGGTAAAGACTTTGCAGATAGTACAGGACTCGTTATGTCTGGGTCCGTGGGCAGCGGCCACGGACTTCTCATGCCTCAGCGGCAGCTGGTGGACCACGCTCAGGGCTGGATCGAGAAGAATCGTCGCTGACACCTGCGTCTTGTCGATGAGCTAGAAATGGCTGCGGGTATGTCTGATGATAAGCGGCCATCAACGACCATTGTTGAACCATTGACCCGTCCACGTGCGTCAGAACGTCCGACTTCTGCTTCAAACCTTTTATTAATGGTGATTCCGATCTGCGTCCAGCTGAGCATGGCTGACTCCAGCTTATGCTTGGTAGGGGAGAGACATTATGAGGGCAAAAGCAGTTGGGCATGTTAGAGTGCTTCTTGTAAGCGCGTGTATGTGCACCGTCGCCATGATGGTGCTTCCGGCCGCAGGGGCGAATTCCCTGCCATCGAGTGCGTTCATCGATGGTGTGCCTCTGTATCAGCAGATTGACGCGAAAGGATGCGGGGCGGTCGCTCTGCAAATGGTCTTCGACTACCACGGCGAGTTCATCGATCAGAAGGAAATATACAACGCCGCCAGGAGTGGAGGCACCACGCTTCCGGACATGGCTAGGGCCACTCAGTTCAGTGACATGAGCACGACCGAAGGAACTAGATGGGCAGATTCCATCGTCACGGGATACACGGGCAGAGATGTCGGCTATGCCGGGTTCTATTACGCCTCGGACGAACCGTGGCTCGACGAAATGAAGCAGATTCTTGCTAAGGGATACCCAGTCATTGTCCTTGTGTACTGGATGCCAGAATGGTACAGCGGAGACCACTACAGGGTCGTGGTCGGATACGATGACAATGAGGGTGTACTCCTGATTAACGATGGCTGGTCAAGGGAGTTCAAGGTGGATGATCAGGACTACGATGGGTCCACATCTCAGTCTGCAAATGACAACGCGTGGGACACAGACTTCGTCGCTTGGAAGTGGCCCTACGCCGACTTTCTGGATACCTGGACCTGTGACACGACCATGTGGGGAGTCTCTGGGATGAAGTATGGCGGTGTGTTTGTCACTCCATGGGAGGTGGACATATCCGCCCCATCGACGGTGCTTCCAGGAGAGGAGTTCGAAGTCCGAGCGGAGATTACCTATCCTTGCTTGGAACCGTTCGGATCTGACGCATTCCCGACGTTCCCAGCCGAGAGCCTCAGCGCTGTCCTCGAAACCTCCACGGGGCTGGACGTCAGCAAGGAGCCAGACCTGTCCAAGATTAGCTCCTTTGAGGCCGGTCAGACCGTTACGCTCAGTTGGAGCTTGTGCGCCTGCGAGATCGAGGGAGTGTACACTTTCGAAATAGACGCGGAGGGGCTCGTCTCAGGGTCGATGGAACCGTGGAAGGACTATCCGGCGTATGACTATCTTGATGCGATAGGCGGCAGCAGTTCCTTCACAATTGAAGTCGCTGCATAGATTGCAGCTTGGTCTGGCCCAGGGAAAGCCACGGTCAGCGCTTCGTCTCGACGAGCTGAGCGTAGGCGCTATGAATATCATCGGGCAAAGAGGGTTAATGAACTCCTCGGGCCATTCCTGTCTCGGATGGTGGAATGAAATGGTCGCACTGAAGCGAACGCCTGTCGCAGATGGTCTCCGTATGCCCGCCGAATGGGCTCCTCACCGGGGCACTCTGGTCTCCTGGCCCTGCAGGGAGAAGTCGTGGAGAGGGCATATCGCTGGAGCTAGGATTGAATACGCGGAGGTAATCAAGGCTATCCAGAGGTTCGAACCAGTCCAAGTCCTCACGTCTCCAGCGACACTGGCGGAGGCAAAGGCCACGTTGCCGGGAGGCTCCAACCTGATCATGGTCGATCTGGATGACTCGTGGATTAGGGATAACGGTCCCATATTCGTGTCCTCTCCGAGCGGGGATGTCGCCATGGTGGACTTTAAATTCAATGCATGGGGCTCGAAGTCGGCATATGTCACGGACGATGCCGTTCCGAAGTTTCTCTCTGAGAAACTTGACATAAGGCGCTATCCCGCCTCGATGGTCCTCGAGGGTGGCTCGTTTTCTGTGGATGGAGAGGGCACACTGCTTACGACCGAGCAGTGTCTCCTCAATGAGAACCGAAACGCTGATATGTCTAGGGTGGAAATCGAAACCGATTTGAAGGACTTCCTAGGTGTCAAGAAGATAATCTGGCTCGGTCAAGGACAGGCCGACGATGTCACAGATGGTCATGTCGACGGTGTGGCCTGCTTCTGTTCTCCGGGAAAGATCATGGTTGCCCGAACGAAGGATCATCATGACCCGAATCACGATTCCTTGGAGGATAATCGGGCAAGGCTGGAGACCGAGACAGACGCGAAAGGACGGTCAATAGAATTGATTGAAATTGTGCAGCCCAGACCGAGAGAGTATGAGGGGCTAGTCATCACACCGGGATACATCAACCATTACGTCCTGAATGGTGGAGTGGTCGCACCCGAGTTTGGGATTCCGGAAGACTCCCTCGCTATCGACACTCTCATATCGGTGTATTCCGACCGTGAGGTGGTCAGCGTACACGTCGGTCATGTCGAAATAGGCGGTGGTGGGATTCACTGCATTACTCAACAGATCCCTAACGGCACCTTCCTCAGCAGATGAATATGAGAATCCGCGAATTCTGATCCGGACGCCGATATCGGAAGGAGTGGTTCTGCGATATGGATCTGACCTCACGGTCCAACTCTGGAGAACACCTGTGCGGTTTCGTCTCTCTCGCAAGACTCCCGCAGGATCTGTCCCAGGATCACGCCGATTATCCCTCCTAGGAAGAACAGCATCACGAGTATCACTGTCATGTTGAGGAAGAACAGCATGTACAGGTCAGGGAATATGACGCTGAAGTCGTAGAAGAGGAAGGGGGCGGTATAGGCTATTACTGCGAGGATGTATCCAGCGAGCACATACACGACCACCGTCACGACCGCGACATCCGTCCTCTTTGTCATGTATCCCGCGGGCATGCCGAACAGGATCGACAGGAGAAACGCAACCAGAAGGTTCTTCTGGAGGGAAGGAGTCGATATGTTCGGGAAGACGAAGTCGAAGGTCATGAAGGCGATGGCAGGAGCAGTGATCAGCGCAAGGACGAGTACTCTTGTCCACTCGTCCATCCGGATCCTCATAGATACAGTCCTCCCTGGTATTTCCTCTCGATCTTGACCATGTCGTTAAGATAGGCCTCCTTGGAGTACTGATAATCGTGGTCGAAATCGGAGATCCAGGCCACGACCCTGAAGTCGTGTACGTAGTGGATGGTCTCCAGCGTTAGCTCCGACCCTTGCGAGGCTGAGTGGTCGATGTATCCCTTCAGGTTCGCGAGCTTCTCCTGATCGACCACGAACGCCTCGAGTTCGATCGTCATCGCGTCGTGCGCCCGCAGGGTGGAGTACTCGGCAGGGACGCCGAACTGGCTTACCAGCGGGATGTAGGTGGTCTCTGCCCCGGAGACATTGTGGACCTTCACGTTCCAGCTGATGCTGGAAATCACCAGTTCCTGCCTGGACGGGTTGTCTAACACGATCGTCAGGGAGATTGCGAGCGATCCGTTGGGGAGCAGCTCCGCCGTCTCGACGGCGTCCCTGAGCTCGATCTCCTGCCTGGCGTCCATCACGCTGACGTATGTCGCCGCGGATGAGATCAGCGCTGCCGAAAAGAACACTGAGGCCGCGACGGCGAGGGTCGCGACGAACCATCTCTGACGGAGGTCATCCTTCACGCCCAACGCGTCTCACCCTCCCAGGACACGACCGCGGTCATCTACGTCGGCCCGCCCCTGAACAGATAGCACGCGACCATGTGTCCTCCGCCCACATCATACAGGGGAGGGTCGTCTGTCTTTATGAATCTGATCGCTACCACTCTCTGAGTCGCCTTCGCTTTCTTCACGGATATCTTGCTCGCCATCTTGGCGACATTCGCGCCACCTCCGCCTTCCGGGGAGAAATACTGATTGAGCGCAGACTCGAGCCTGGTCCAGTTGTCCTCGGGACCCATGATCCTGATTCTGACCTTCCTACCCTTCGTCTTGACCGGGAACAGGTGTGTCGATAGCCCCTCCTCGCCGGCGACGCATCTCTCGACGTGCTTGGCCACGTCTTTGGCCACCTCTCTCGCTGGTTCCTTGGCGTCACCGCAAGTGACGACGACGGTCGTCCTCGAAGAGTCCGGCGAGATGTTCTTGACCCCTTTGAACTCCGGGCGACTCCTCCGCCTGTGGTGTCGGATGTAATCCTCCAGGAACGCTTCGACCACCTTCATGTTCTTGTCGCTGTCGCCCACCGATACGATCAGACGGTTCCCGTCCCGCCTCATGTCGGAGATGATGCCGTGCATCGGATGGTCGTCCTCTTTGTAGGCCACCGTCGATTCGATGTGGGCGAGAAGCTCGCCGGCGAGCTCTTCCGCGGACATCCTCATCGACCTGCATCTCATCTGGATCAGCCTGTCCGTCAGAGCCGAGTCGACCGCCTCGACGGCCTCAACGATGGGGTGCTGTCCCCTGGACCTCTCGACCAGGTTCCTGATCGAGCCAATGACCGCCTGCGCGTCCGCGCCTTCCTTGATCTTGATCTGGAGTATGAATCCACCGGGTTCGAGCCCGTCGACGGCGTTCGCAAGGACCTCATCACCTGCCAGCCGATTCTCCTCCTCCAACCATTCGATGAAGTCGGCGGCCTGCCATCCACAGTCCTTGAACGCCTTCGGACACCTCGGCCTGAACCTGCATCCGAGCGGCACGTTCGCAGCGCTGGGCACCTCTCCTTTGATCTTGATCCTTCCGTGCTTCGCCTCTGGGTCCGGTACGGGAACGGCCGAGATGAGCGCTTGCGTGTAGGGGTGTTTCGACTTGAAGATCACTTCGTCCGTCTCTCCTATCTCCACCACCCTTCCGAGATACATGACCGCGAGTCTGTCGCTGACGTAACGTGCCACGGCGATGTCGTGCGTGACGAAAAGATAGGGTATCCCGTACTTGTCTCTCAAGTCCAACATGAGGTTCAGGACGCCTGCACGTATGGACACATCGAGCATCGATACGGGTTCGTCTGCGACTATCACCCTGGGTTTGACAACGAGCGCCCTGGCGACGGCCACCCTCTGTCGCTGCCCGCCGCTGAGCTCGTGCGGGAATCGGTTCAGGTACTCTTTGGCGGGTGCCAGCCCCGCATCCTCGAGCGCCTGGACGACCATCTCGATCCTCTCCTCGCCCGACTCCCCTATGTTGTGGTTCAGCAGGGGCTCACTTATGGTCTGGAGCACTGTCGTTCTCGGGTTGAGTGATTCGTAGGGGTCCTGGAAGACCATCTGTATGTTCCTGCGGAACACCTTGACGTCCTGTCCCTCGAGGAGTGCGATGTCTCTTCCGAGGAAGAACACATAACCGTCAGTCGGGTCTTCGAGCCTCGTGAGCAGCCTGCCGACAGTGGTCTTGCCGCAGCCGCTCTCTCCCACGAGTCCGAGTATCTCCCCTGAGCGCAGGTCGAGGTCGACGCCGTCCACGGCTCTGACGAAGGGTCTGTCCCCGCCGATTGACAGGAACCCCTTCTTGAGCTCGAAGTACTTCTTCAGGTTCCTGACCTTGATGATGACATCCACTGGCTGCATGTCTACTCCCTCCTCCGGAGATCGTCCCAGAGTTCCTTCGCATAGTGGCAGTATGATATGTGCCCTGGCTCCACCTCTACTCCCTTGGGCCTTCCCTCCTGACACGCTTGCCTGGCATACTGGCAACGAGGATGGAACGGACAGCCGCTCGGGGGGTTCACCAGGTCCGGTGGGAACCCTGGGATCGATATGAGCCTCTTCTTCTCTCCCTTGATGGACGGGAACGAACCGAGGAGCCCGGCCGTGTACGGATGGGCCGTGTTCTTGAAGACCTGCGTGGTCTTGCCGACCTCCATCATGAGTCCTGCATACATGACTCCTATGTTGTCCGAAACCTCTGCGACCACCGAGACGTCATGGGTGATGATCATCATGGCCATGTTGAGCTGCTCCTGCAGCCTGCGTATCTCCACGAGAATCCTGTCCTGGGTGATGACGTCGAGGGCAGTGGTGGGCTCGTCCGCTATGATGAACGATGGGTTCAGCGCAAGTGCGAGCGCTATCATGGCCCTCTGCTTCATCCCACCAGAGAACTCGTGCGGGTAGTTGTCGATCCTGTCAGCGCCTATGCCGACGAACTCGAACAGTTCTCTGGCCCTGTCGCGCGCCTCGTCGTCGCTGACGTCCTTGTGCAACATGATCGCCTCGACGATCTGGTCCCCCACCTTGAAGACAGGATTGAATGCGTTCATGGCGCCCTGGAATATCATCGATATCTCTGTCCACCGGATCTTCCGTATCTTCTCGTTGTAGTCGTCGAGGGACCCGTCCTTGCGCATGGATATCCTCAGGAGGTCGTACGAGTAGGTGAGGGCCGAAAGTCGGTCCTCCAGCCCGCCCATGTCAGCTGCCAGTTCATCGAGGCGTTTCCTGAGCGCGCTGGAGGACGATGTCGACTCAGGGGCTCCCCCCTTCTGCTGCTGTAGCTTCGCCAACTCCTCCTGCAGCCTTCTCTGCTCACCCCGCAACGGGTTTAGCTTCTTCGTCACTCGGGCGATCTCCCTCTTCCTGGCACTGGAGGTCTCGCCCTTGAAACTCTCGTCGTATTCCTTTCTCAGCTCAGTGACCCTGGGGGGCTCTTTGAAGAATATGTGTCCCCCTTTGATGAACCCGTTCGGTGGCAGGAGCTGGGTGATCGCATAAGCCGCGGTGGTCTTCCCGCAGCCGCTCTCCCCCACGAGCCCCATGGTCTCCCCGAGCTCGATGATGAAGCTGATGCCGTCGACGGCTTTGACCCAGCCATCCTCTATCTCGAAATGTACCTTGAGGTTCTTCACTTCGAGCAGGGCCACGGTATCATCTCCTCCTGAGGCGTGGATTCACGACCTCATCGAACGCCCTCCCTATCAGGTAGAACGCGAGCGACAGCAAGGTGATCGCTATGCCCGGAGGCAGGAGCCACCAGGGCGCGTCTAGCGAGTGCCCGCTGATCTGCAGGTACTGCAGCATCATGCCCCAGGTTATCGCGTTGGGGTCCCCGAACCCGAGGAACGCGAGTATCGCCTCGGTCACGATCGCCCCGCTGATCATGAAGGTCATGTACAGGAACGCGAAGGGGAGCACGTTCGGGCCGATGTGCCTGAATATGAGCCTCATGTCCGATGCTCCAGAGACTATGGCGGCATCGACGAACGCTCTTTTGCGCGTGGAGAGAGTCACTGATCTAATCACCCTCGCGATGCCCGCCCAGGACAGTATGGCGAATATTATGATGATGTTGAACAGCGAGGGTCCGAAGGCAGCCGCGAAGAGGAGCATTATGACGAGGTACGGCAGGCTCAGCATGACATCTGTGGCCCTCATGAGGAGCTCTCCGATGAAACCAGAGTAGAATCCCGCGACAAGGCCTACGATCGTCCCTATCACGACCGAGAAGAACGCCGCTGTGACGCCAACCACCAGCTCCGCCCGAGTGCCGAACATCACCTGGGTCAGGATGTCATGTCCCTCGTAATCCGTGCCAAGCGGATACCAGTTGCCGGAGGGATACGTGCCTGGCGGCAGGGGGGCCACGTTGACTCCAGTGAGCGTCTCAACGAAGAGCGAGTTGTCCGCCGTTATCACTCCGAAGTAATTGCCGGTCCTCGCGTCCTCGATGTATATGTTCCCGAGGAACGCCACTGGAGTGACCGCTCCGCCTCTCGGAGCGCTGAATGTGGCATTGACCTTCATCTCGTTGGTGACCAGATAAATCGTCCCCTTATCGGTGCTGAAGACGAACCGATATTGGCCGCTGACATACTGTGGTGGGCTGTTGAGGTATCCGTCAACCGTCGAGAAGAGGGTGTTGTTACCTCCAACCAAGCCCGTCTTCGGGTCGAGGCCAAAAACGAGCCCTTTTTCTCCAGTCTTGCCCACCACGATAAGATACTCTGGTGAGGAATGGAGTGAAGATATCTCGAAATCTCGGATGCCCGGAAGTATCGGCTTGCTCGACCAAGTCACGTTGCCCGTGAGCCTGTCGTAGGCAACGATTCGTCCATCGGTCGTCGCCACTGAAATGGATTCCTTGCCGATTGCGGTGGTGGGCTGATACGGGTACTGGAGGATGATCATGTCGTCCCCGACCACCGGCTCGAACTCCTCCTCATCCTCAACAGAATAGTTGCTCTCCCACCTGAGTGCGTCAATGGTTATGTTCGTGACTCTGCCAGTGAGCGGGGCCTTCGTGATATTCAGATCATAAGCCCTGAGGCCGGCATCGGTGGGCAATATCAGCATGCTCCCATTCACGAAGTCCCCATCGACCACCAGTGGGTTGCCAACGATGGTCACATTGGATATCGTCAGGTTGCTCGTGAAAGTGACTCCGTCCAGACCCGGTTCGGTGATTTCCGGAGGTCTCTTGTTTATCATCCAGACATTGTGGTCGTCTGCGAATACCAGGGCAAGCCTGCCGACCTGGTAGAGCAGCGAGTATCCATTCCACAGGTTGGACCTGTACAGGGGAACGAACGGTATCTCGTGCTCCCGGATGTGCAGGAAGTCACGGTCGTATTCATACAGAGTCGCAGATCCGTTGTCATCCTCAAGATCTGGCTTGAGCACGAAGAAGAATGATCGGTAGAAGTGGGTGTATTCTAGGTAGTCCGCTCCGGCAGGCAACAGCTCTGTCGACGGTTCTCCGATCTCGATGCCGATGTTGCCCGTCTCCTCGCCGATGCCGTACGATACTGGATACACGGTTCCAGTACCATCCTCTGAGTAGACCATCACTCTCTCCAGCGGTCTCTCTCTGCTTGAGGAAGTCAGGCCAAGAATCTCGGTCCAGTTACTATCGGAGGGTAAGTCTCTGAACGCGTAGTCTGCTACGAAAGTGTCAACCGAAGGTGCCTTGAAGTCCGAATCGTAGGGCGCGGTCCAAGGTGCCGTGACGGCGATGAGCACAAATCCGAGCACTATGCCCAAGCCGGTAACGCCTGTCAGCGATCTACGATATATCTTCCATGTGCCGGCTAGTGCTATCGCCATTCGCCTGGCGGTCTTGATGCCGGCATCCTGTAGATCCCTCGCATCGGGCCTTTTCGACCGCTCCTTCACCTCGTTTTTCTCGTTCACATCCGCACCCTCGGGTCAAGGTATCCGTATATCAAGTCCGCTGCGAAGTTGCCAAGAAGGACCATCAATGTGATTATATAGAGCGTGGCCTGAGCCACGGGGAAATCGAGCTGGAACAGAGCGTCGATGTACAACGCTCCCATGCCTGGGAAGCTGAACACATTCTCGAGGACCACAGCGCCTCCGATCGAGAACACGAATGCGATGACGAACGAAGTGACCACGGGCAGCATCGCGTTCCTCGCGCCGTGCTTGAACAGGACCTTCCTTTCAGGGAGGCCTATCGCCTTTGCCGTCACCATGTAGTTCTCGCCTATCACATCTAGCATCGCGGTCCTCATGAGCAGGACGGTCCCTGCCAGCGAGAGTAGGAGGAGCACTATCATGGGCAGGCTGACATGCCAGAGGATGTCCACCAGATATGGCAGGTTGTCCGTTGGGTCGTACCATCCCGTGAGCGGGAACCAGTTGAGTTCAGATGCGAAGACGACCAGGAATATCAGACCGATCCAGAAGGACGGCATGTTGTAGAATACGAGGCTGATGACCACCGAGCTGCCGTCGAGGATTCCGCCGCGTCGCCATGCTATCAGAGCCCCGAGGTATATGCCCACGATGTATGCGAGTATCGTAGCACCGCCGAACAGCAGCAATGTCCTAGGTATCCGCTCCTTCAGAATATCCCCGACTTCTACCGCTTGGCTGAATGACAACCCGAAGTCGAAAGTCAGCATGTTGACCATGTACATGGCATATCTGTCCAGGACAGGGCGGTCGTACCCGAAGAGATGGATCATGAATTCTATCTGGGAGGGTTGCATGTTAGGCGTCGTGGCGAGCAGATCTTGGGGCCTGGCAGGAAGCGCCTCGAACATGATGAAAATCAGCGTCAGGATGATTAGCAGCGTGACGAAGGTCTGGATGCTGCGCATTGCCACATATCTCGCCATGCCTGCCACCGCGTAGCCTCCCTGACACGAGTACGTTGCGCTGCAATATCATCGCGAACGCCTGTATTAAAGGTTTAGACGAAATCAACGTCTTCCACAGAGCCAGGAACGCGGCCATCAAGGGTTGCACTGACCCTCCCCAGCATCCCAGAAATGAAAATCGGTAAAAGGTTTTCTGAAAGGGTTTCTGCTTCGGAGGAAGTCTATTCCGTCTTCGGTTCATCCAGCAGCTCTGGCTCAAGGACGGGCTCGTCCTCTGGAGCTTCCACCAACCCGGTCTCTATCTCCTTCTTCGGCTTGTACTTCAAGACCAGCACCAGAGCGACCACCGCGATGATCCATCCGATCGCAGCAAGGCCCCATGCAAGCATGTCAGCCCCCCCGTCGGCGCCCTCAACGATGGTGAAGGTGATCTCCTCCTCGCTCGAGGCTCCCAGAGTGTCCGTCGCAGAGATCACGATCGTGTGCTCTCCCTCATCGAGGTCATCCAGGACTTCGGAGATCCAGACCGTCGCCGTGGATCCATCGGCTCCAAGGCTGATCGGTGTTCCGCCGTCCACGGTCAAGGTGGCCACAGCTACGCCATTGTAGTCGAATATGGCTCCCCTGACCGTCGCGTTGTCTCCCTCCACCTCTCCATCCTCGGTCGGAGAGCCTATCGCGATGTCTGGGCCAATATTCCGCAAAGCCGCCGTCATCCTAGCCGTCGCGCCCTCTGGCGTGCCGCCCGTGGTCAATGTAGCCGCGATCGTCGCTGCGGAGACGTCGGATATGTCCGAGGTGTCGATGACCAGGGTCACATTGCCACCCTCGTCTGTCTGAAGGGTGGGCGTCAGGACCGTGCCGACACCGCTGATGTCGATGCTGACCGGCAGATCCGCATAGGGGTCCCCGTTCTGGTCCACGACCTTCGCGGACATCTGCACCAGACTCCCGATGTTGTACACATCGAGCAGTGGCACAAGCTCCAGATAGACCGACTCCGCGTATGGCTCTATGACTAGCTGCGTCTGGCTGAACAGTGCCATGGACCCATCGACGTCAGCCCTCAGGTACATGGTCGGGTTGGTCGCCCTTGTGATGGCATCGTACTCCCCGCTCGCAGCGTTGTACGCTGCAGCAACGATGTCGAAGGTGACCACTCCGTCTGCCCCAGATATGCTCGAGTCCGTGCTGACCCCGTAATCATTGGAGCCATATATGGACAGATCCGCTCCATTTATCGGGTCGCCGTCCTCATCGTATGCCGTTACGGTCACAGTGGTCTCGTCGAAGTCGGACGCCCTTGCCTCCAGTACCGGCTTGTCGATCTCGTAAACTACTGTCGTGAGCGCAGCGGCCCTGCCGTAACCGTAGTTGCTCGAGATCGTCGTCAGGCCAGTGATAACATGGTTGCCCGTGTCGGTGCTGAAGTCCGCCGTCGAGTTGGGCATCAGGAACACGTCCATCACGAGATCCAGGTGTGCCATGTCCACGCCCTCCACGGTTATGGAGTATTCTCCGCCGGCCACCTCGATTCCGGGTGTGTCCACGTAGACCCACCAATCTGGGACGTCCGCAAATTCTGGCGCGGCGTACGAGCCCGCGGACACGATGTTCTGTCCATCGGCCTCGGTGAGTATGTTGAGGCCCGCGTAGTCCCAGAGCGAGTTCCACTGTGATTCGTTCCAGTCAGTCAGCTGTCCGTAGGCCGTGCCCGCGACCACGACGCTCGAGTTCACATCTGCCGGGTTGCCCTGGCTGTCGAAGACATAGAATGTCAGATCGACCGTTCCGAGCGGGTCGACGAACTTCGGAGCGGCGTACTGAACATAGCCGCCGTACATGTCCGTCAGTCCACCAGCGTCAGAGTACGTCAGCGTGACCGTGTCCATGATCGAGTTGGCCACAGCACGGTTACCGATCGTGACCCTCAGAGCCGCGTCGACGCCGATGTCGTCTATCTCGACATCGAAGCTCGCAAGTCCTGATCCGTCCGTCGTCACTTCCGTCTCCGCGCCGACGACTATGGTGTCGTCACTGTACGTGATACCCAGCACCTCGCTGGCCAACGGGCTGCCCGCAGCATCCATCGCCATGACCTCTATCGTGGTCGTGGGCGATGCGGCGCTCAGAGCGGTGGTCGTGACCGATTCAATCGCGGTCATTCGCCAGACTGACGCTGCGTCGTTATAGATCACCATCGAGCTCGCTGCCAGGTTAGACAACGTGTACTTCGGGTGCGACACTGACGCAGCCAGCGTTACCAACAGATGTTGGTTCAGCGTATCCTCGTCAGGGGCCGAGTAGGTCATCGTTCCCATGCCATCTGCATCCGTGACCACTACGCCCGAGCTCGGTGAGATCGAACCATATCCAAGCAGGTACGGGTCGACCGTCACAGTCGCTCCCTCGACAGGGTCTCCGTTGACATCCGTCACCCTGACGGATATCTCCACGTCCTCAGCAGCGACGAGGGCCGTCTTCGCCGGTATCACCTCGACGCCGAGGCCTCCTAGCGACGTGACCAGGACATCCGTCGAATCAGTGGCCTCGAGCGAGTCGCTCGTAACGGTGACGGTGACTGTCGAGACACCACTCGCATCGCCCATCAGAGCGAACTCGAACACACCATCCTCGTCGGTAGTCCCGTTGGCGGGAGTCGCCGTGGCTCCGCTGGTCACGTTCACCTCGACCGCAGCTCCAGCGACGGAGTTGCCGAGGTTGTCGATGGCCTTGACGTATGCGTCCACACTCTGGTCGCACTTCACCTTCTCAGGAATCGTGAGACCTGCGCTAAGGCTGGTGGTGACTACACCTCCGCCCGTAGTGCCGCCCACTCCGGAATACTCGAGCGTGCACAGATTGAACGGGTTCATCAGCGTGCCGTCGAACTGGGTCCAGTTGGTCCAGACCTTTCCGTGTGCCTCGACGTTCACCCTGTAGTACAAGACATTGCACGGAACGGCATCAGCGATTATCTGCTGGCCCTGCAACACATAGTCGATCTGTTCCGCCACATCGAAGGTTTCCCTCGCCAGGTCCTCGAGTGCGGAGAACTCGTCAACCAGCTCCATGGTCCTCTCGTCGGCGAGTGTGCTCACGCCTCCCAGGTCCTCGTAGAGTGGGTTCGAGTTCGTGTCGGACCAGAACGCCCAGTTGTTGCTCGCCGCGGCCGCTCCGTATATGTCGTAGAGGACGCTGACGCACTCCGTGTAGCCCGAGAAGTTCCACCCGATTATGAGCATCTGGTAGTCGAACGCCACCAGCTTGGCAACAAGCGTGTTGAAGTCTATCGGCTTCGCCTCGACGTTGATGCCAACCTCTCTCATGTTCGTGGCTATCATCTGTCCTGCTCTGATTCTGATCGGGTCGTAGTCCGCAGGCGGGGTCAACAGAGTGATCTTGTCCATGAGACTGCCGTCAGGCATATCCCTCCAGCCGTCCCCGTTGGCATCCAGATATCCGGCAGCGTCCAGGAGAGCGTTCGCCGCATCGATGTCGAACGCGTAGGTCGTCACAGTGGGGTTGTGCCACTCACCGAAGAACGGTGAGACTGCCGCCGATCCCGCCTTGCCGAAGCCGCCCATATAGACGTCGACGAGCTGGTCCTTGTCGATCAGGTGCGACACGGCCTTTCTGAAGGAGATGTTGTTCATCGGCTCCTTCTTCATGTTGAACGCCAGGTAGAAGTAGCCCGCATCAGACATGTACTCCAGTTCGATGTTCGGATTGGTCTGGAGCGCAGGTACTCGACCAGCGGTCACCGCCCAGGCGATGTAGTCCACGTCTCCGGCCTGGAGGGCGAGTATTGCGGTGTCGATGCTGGTGTATATCTTGTAGAACACCTTGTCGACCACGATCGGGAAGGTCGGCATACCCGCAGGGGTCGTGTAGTCAACGCCCCAGTAGCTGTCGAACTTCTCCATCACTCTATAGGAACTAGTCACGCCCTCTGTGTAGTGCCAAGGACCGGTGCCTATCGCCGCAGTCTCATCGCTCCAGGTCACGTCAACCTGGTTGTCATCGTCGACGTGGTTCTCCCAGATGTGCTTGGGCACGATCGGGATCCCCAACGTGCTCGAGAAGAACTGGCCGTAAGGCTTTGCCATGGTCATCTGCAGGTTGTATGTGTCGACGATTGTGATTCCGTCGTTCAGTTCGGTCTCGTTCACTACGTTGTCGTCGTCAGCATCGAAGGCAGGTATGAGGTTGCTGGAATAGGTCGTACCATTTCTGGCCATCAGATACGAGAAGTGAACATCCTCCGCCGTCATCTCCGTCATGTCGTGGAACAGGACGCCCTCTCTCAGCTTTATGTCGACTGTGAGAGTGGCTTCGTTGAATGTCCAGCTCTCGGCCAAGAACGGAATCGGTCTGAGGTCGTAGTCGGCTGTTGCCAACGCCTCGAACCCCATGCCAATCACATAATACTTCCAGACGCTGTTGGACGCAAGGTTGTAGTTGTTGAAGTCCTCCATGTCCTCCTGCATAGCGATGTACAACACATCCTCCTCTGCAGCTGCTGCACTAGCGGTCTTCGCGGGCATAGCCGCAAAAGCCGATAGGACCATCAGCGCCATCACCACTCCGGCTAACACTGCTTTGTTCTTCATTGCCTATTTCACCCTCCGTGTCAAGTCCCCACTTCTTGTGAAAGGATTACTTCCACAATCGCCTTCATATATATATGTGATTTCCCGCTGACGGGTTGCGATGTCTGGATATATAAAGAAAACCCGAATCGCAGGAGGGAGCGGAGTAAACGCCGAAAAGACATCATCAGAGCGCAGATTCGAACACGCCTTCAAGCCCCCAAGATTCATCTCGTTTTCAGAGGGCGGAGAGGGGGGGTTGTCCACTGGAGCCGGCCCGCACATGGTCATCCAGAGGAGGCGCAGTCTGGATCCCTCTCGACGTTCCTCCTGTACCACACGCTCTCCGTGTCGTTCGTGAACCCGAAGGACCTGTAGAGCCCGAGGGCCTTCTCGTTCTTGGCGAACACGCCAAGATAGATCGTGTCCATCCCCCTGTCGAGGATCCACCTCATTCCGTCCGAAAGCAACGCCTCCCCGAGCCCGACGCGTCTGAATTGGGGGCGAACGCCGAGAATGTCCACCCAGCCAGTCCGCTCGCCCTTCTCCCGGTTCAAGGTCGAGCTCTCATCCGATAGGCAGAGACCGGCGGTCTCGTCTCCTTTCGATGCGAGCGTCAGAACGACGGGGTCGTTCCCGCAATCCCGGAAGTTGATGAAGCGTTCCGTCCGTTCGGGTGCGAAGTTGAAGTGGTCCCTGAAGGAATCGTTGAACAAGTCCACTATCTTCGATATCTCTTCGTCCGAGCAGTCGCGGAGATCTTTCCGCTCGAGTTCGAAGCCCGCTGGCGGCGACACATATCGCACCTCAGCCCGCCCACGCCTCACCAGGATGTACACTCTGTAGGCCTCCTCGAACGAGTGCGAGGTCAACAACGAACGTTTCCAGTCGCTCGTGATCGGACACCTTGAGACGGCGGTGCCGACCCTTCTCGACCGCAGATAGTCGAGAGATTTCTCAAGCAGTTCCTGCTCGACCCCCTTCTCCCTGTGTTCGGGTACGACATCAAGGTCGAGGTATGCGTCGTCCTTCCCGGCCTTGATCCTGTTGCTCTCCACCAGGGCAGAGCCGAAGCCCACGAACTCGCCGTCGAGAACCGCGAACCATGCCCCCTCCGGGTCGAAATCCGGGTCCAGGACCGTGCTCTCCCTTGCCTCGTCCCGTGTGAGCCTCCGCTCGTGCGGATCGTTCGCTCGGGCCTTCGCTAGTACTTCGATCATGTCGTCCAGCGACGACTCGGTGAATTGGCGGAGTTCCAGGCCAGTCACGTCCTCGGCCTAGACTGATAGTCAGAGATAATCCTTTCGGGCAGCCCGGGTCGTCCGGCCATGTTCGACGGCCCGGTCGGTCAGGTACCGGACGGAGGTGCGCCTGCGAATCTGTACCTACCCTCTGGCACGAGCATCTCGAATCGCGCTCCCTTGCCTTCGACGCCCGTCTCCCGTACCGATATCCTCGTTATCCTGAGTATCTCCGCCGATAGAAAGAGGCCGTGGCTGCGTTTACCCGGCTCGTGCCCCCTCTGGAAGATGGTCTCCTTCTTCTCCGCGGGGACGCCGACGCCGTTGTCCTCCATCACAATCGTCAACCCGCCCGGGCCCTCCGAGTACGACAGCGAGATCGCGGTGACCGTCTGTCCGTGTTTGAGTGAGTTGCTGATGAGGTTGTGCAGCACCTTCGGAAACATAGGGTCCGCGAAGACCTCGACGCCCTCGATCCTGCTGCTCAATTCGGTTCCTGTCATATCGAGCCCCGCGGTCGCAGACACGAGAGCCTCTCGAACATCCATCCACTCCGGCTTGTTGATGCCCACCTCCTCATATTGGCTCGTGAACTGGAAGAAGGACACCAGGTTGTCGGTCGTAGCCTCCACCTTCTTCAGATAGTCACTCACAACGGAATCCTTCGAGGCCGCCGTCGCCATGCCGAGCCATCCCCTCTGGACCGTCATCTGGTTCAAGGCATCGTGTCGTGTGATCGAAGAGAGCACGCCCAGCCTCTTGTTCACGTTCTCGAGGTCCTCCGTCCGTTCCTTGACCTTTCCGTCCAAGTCTGTATACAGCAGCTCGAGTTCTGAGGCCATGACGTTGAAGGACTTCGCAAGCCGGCCAAGCTCGTCCTCCCTGGAGACGGTGATCCTCTGGTCCAGCTCGCCCTTGGCCATGCGCTGCGTCGCATCCTCCAGTACCCTTATCGGGCCAGTGATCGAGCGCGACAAGGCTACGGCTATGACGGCACCCAAGGTTATCGTCAGGATCGCCACCGTGAGTATTCCGATCTGCAGTTCGTTGGCAGGGCCGAGAACCTCGTCTTCGGAGTGGCTTAAGAACACGAGCCATCCGTTGCCTTCATAGCCCAGATACCCTTCGGACACGACGTATGAGAACAGTCGGTTCTCCTCGCCCTCTTTCGCGATGAAGTGCCCTCTCCCGTCCGTCGCATTCTCGTAGAAGGCGCTGGATGACACATTCTGGAGCAGGACGTACGCTCTTGAGGCGAATATCAACCTCCCGTCCGAGGCGGTGATCACTAGCTCACTGGTTTCATAGCCGAGCGCTGTGAGCTCGATGTCCTTGGCGACAGCCAGCACGTTGATCGTGGCCCTCGCCACACCGATGACGTCTTGGGCAACGTCCCTGACGGGCACGCATACACACACGCCGTAGACTCCGGAAGCCTCGTCGTACATGATGTCGGAGTAATGCATCTCACCATCCCCCCATGCCTCCTGCCACCATCCCTCGTCGCTCTGCCCGTAGTCCACAGGTCTGTGGGTGGCTGCGACGATCGCGCCGTACTTGTTCGTCAGAATGATCTCTCCGAAGACATCGACGCCATGCTCGTGCACGTAGTGGGACACCAGCTGAGACCTCAGCAGGAGTGACAGGTTGCTCTCTAGTATCACTTCCATGGATTCTGGAATGGTGTCCATAGGCACGGAAGTCCAGTTCTCGTTGATCTGGTCTATGTAGGCCTGAGGATCCTCCATTGCATCGAAGACGGCGTTTGAGTCGCTCACCTCGTCGCCTACACCATAACCACCTACGACTGTGACGACCTCGTGACTTCTCAGGTAGATCACCCTGTCGATCGAGCTTGCAAGGCTTTCCGCGACCGCCTCTGACGCGAGACCGACGCCCTCTGCAAGGGCGGCTCTGCCTGCCATGGACGAGTGCGTGGCCAACGACGCCAGCAGCAGGAGGAGTGCTATGAATCCGACAGCAAGCTTGATCCCTATCTTGGGGAACAGGCGCCTCTGAAGCGAGCCTCTCAGAGGTATCGGAGCTCACCCCCCCCTATCACGGTAGGATAGACCGGGATGTCGGCATTGTGGGCGCCCTGTTCGACGGTCACCATCCCCAGTATCCCGGAATATGCGAATCCCGCGCTCAGCAGGTCCCGGAGGTTCTCTCTGGACACCTCATCGCTGGATAGCAGACCCCAGATGAGGCTCAGGGCATCGGAGCCGATGGCTCCCTGGTGCGTCAACTGCCGTCCGTAGCGTTCCTCGAACTCCGCCAGGAATGCGTTGTCGACTGTGGCAGTGGAGCTGTACATTATCGGTGCGCTGACGAAGCATCCCTGGGCTTCCGGCAGCCCCCACATGTCGGGGATCGACGCCTCGACGCCCCCCAGGACGTGTCCTGAATAGCCGCTAGAATTCAACTCGTCGAATATCGCCTGGAATTGGTGTCTGAGCGCCACCGCGAACACCGCGTCGTTGCCGGTCAAGTTCGCGACAACCTCGGAGAACTCCGTGCAGTCTGGGGCGAAACCATATGATTCAACCGTCCCACCCGAGGCCTCGAAGGTCTCGGTCAACTGGCTCACCACCGGGTTGCCGTATGCGTCATCCAGGTGCAGGACTCCAAGGGAACTCGCGTTGAGGGTCTCGAGGGTCAGGAGAGCGTTCTCCGCCTCACCCGAGGGCGACACGTAATATCTGAAGACCCAATCCTTATCCTCGGTCAGGTTCTCAGCCGTCGCTCCCACCGAGATCAACACTATACCGTTCTCCTCTGCGATCTCGGCCATGGGGATCGCCGCCCCCCTCGTCGCCGTTATGACGGCGAGAGGATGATACTTCTCCTCAGCTTCGAGCAGCTTCTCCACGGCGACCTCGGCACTGGACGTGCAATCCTCCACCACGAGCCGTATGCGCATCCCGTTTATCCCCCCCCACTTGTTGAGCTTCTCCACCGTCAAGGCCATGGCGTCTTCGATCTCCACGAGATACGAGGAAGCCCCGGTCAGTGGGAGAATTGCGACGATGGTGACCCGCTGCTCGGAAATACCTGACAGGACCCACACCGTGGATAAGGCCAAGGCCGCGACTGCGATGGCCCCCACGCCGGTCATCATCTTCCGTGACGGTCGGCGCTTCTTCAGTGCTCTGGCCCCCCGGGACTCCTCCCCTATGCCTTCAGAGCCCGGACCTTTCGACTGGTGTCCGGATTCCTCACGCTCACCAGAATCTGCCTCCAGCATCCTCGCCACTCCCCGAGCCTCGGGCTCCATCCACTAGGACCCGACTGCCCGTCTTCACATCAATCGACTTGTGACGACTTATAAACTTACCCTGGTTCAGGGCGGAATCACCACGTATCCAGCCATCGAGTCGCTGGCTGACTGTTGAGAAGAAGACGCCGTCGTATTCTCTCGTTGTGATGACTGCCGAGGCTCTCTGGTCTTGCCCACATCACCTTCGGGTGCGCATGGATGTGGACCGGGCGAGATTTGAACTCGCGACCTCCCGCATGCCAAGCGGGCGATCTTCCGCTGATCTACCGGCCCATCCTGGGCGGCGTTTGTATGGTGCGGCTGTAGTTAAAGGTTGCCCGTCATTCCATTTCAGGTGAACGAGTCCAGCTTCTTCTGGAACCTCACCTTCTCGCCCTCCACGGGCAGCGGGTACTCCCCCGTCAGGCATCCGAGGCACAGGTCGTTGGCGCTATGGCCGATCGCGTCAACGAGGCCATCGACCGATATGTAGCCGAGGCTGTCAGCGGTGAGCATCTTGGCGATGTCCTCGACCGTCCGTCCCGTGGCCGCGAACTGATCCCTCGTCTTCATGTCGATGCCGAAGTAGCATGGAGTCCGGATGGGCGGTGACCCTATCCTCACGTGGACCTCCTTGGCACCCGCATTCCTGACGAGCTGCACGATCTGCCTCATGGTCGTTCCTCTGACGATGGAGTCGTCCACGAGCACGATCCGCCTGTCCTTTATGACGCTCTTCAGAGGGTTGAGCTTGAGCATCACGCCGGTGCTCCTGTCGTTCTGCTCGGGCATGATGAACGTGCGCTCGACATACCTGTTCTTCATCAATCCTTCAGAATACGGGATCCCCGAGGTCTCGGAATAGCCCATGGAATGCGACCTGCCTGAGTCCGGCACCGGCACGATCACGTCTGCGTCGACGGGCTGTTCCTCCGCCAGACGCTGGCCTATCCTCCTCCTGACGTCGTACACGAGGCGCCCGTCGAGGCATGAGTCCGCCCTGGCGATGTACACCCACTCAAACATGCAGTGCGCCTTCCCCTTTGCCAGACCGGTCTTGGTAGACCTGATCTCACCGGGCAGGAGCTCCACGAGCTCCCCCGGCTCGACGTCTCGCATGAACTCGCCTCCGAGCGTGTCGAAGACGACACTCTCCGAGGCGGCGGCGTAACCCCCCTTGGTCCTGCCGACGCAGAGCGGCCGCATCCCAAGCGGGTCGCGCAGCGCGAACACCCTGTTGTCGACCATCAGGGTGATGGCGTACGATCCTGTGAGCAACGACATCACGTTCTTGACTGACCTGACCGGGTCTCCGGTGTTCGAGATGTCGTTCGCCAGCATGCGTATTATTATCTCGGAGTCGCTGCTCGTCGCGAACGCCCAGCCCTTCTTCTTCAGACCGTCCCTGAGCTGGTCGCCGTTCACGATCTCGCCGTTGTGCGCAAGTGCGATGTCGCCGTAGTTGGTGGACATGACGACCGGCTGAGCGTTCTCCGGGCTCGACGAACCCACCGTGGAGTAGCGGACATGGCCTATGCCCATCTCTCCTCTGAGGTTGTGCAGATCATCCGCCCTCAACGCCTGATGGGCGAGTCCCATGCCCTTGAGCGCCTTGATGCCGTTGCTGTAGACTGCAATGCCTGCGGACTCCTGTCCTCGGTGCTGGAGCACCCTCAAAGCATAGAAGATATCTGTCGTGGCATGCGTGACCGACGCTGTGGCGAATACTCCACACTCGTCCTGCGGGTGCTCAGGCTCCGTACCTCAACCCCCCTCATCCATCGCTCGAGATCCGATATCAGTGCGTCTTCGCCCAGTTGTAGGCTCTCTTCTTGGCAGTCGCTCCGAAGCCGCACGAAGCACACAGCCTGTGTCTCGCATGGTACGCGCGCTTCCCACACCTGCGGCAGATGATGTGGGTCTTCTTGCTGCCCCGCTTACCCATCGACGGCGTGCCCTTGGTCATCCTGCTACCCTCACGGCGATATGTATATGACGTTGTCTCCGCGGACTATGATCGAGTCGAGCTTGCGCCTGACGTCGTTGTCGTGGATTTCCTCGGCGTTCCTGAGCACGAGGTTCATGTGCGGGTCGTAGCCATCCAGGATGCCGCGGTATCCCCTCTTACCCTTGAGCTCGACGATAACCTGTTGGTTTATCGCCTTGTTGAGAACAGCCAGAGGTTTCATCAAATCAGATCACCGATGTCCTGATTAATGGTGCCGTACTTAAAACTTTCCCGCCGAGTCTCGAGGCCAGTCGCCGACCAGGCGACACTCACCGGTCGCCGTGGGTCTACAGCTCGACGGTCAGATCTTCCTTGTGCCTGTCAAGTATGAGATAGGTGTTGCTCCTCTCGACCTCGTCAATCCTGATGAACTCGTCGACGGTGTTCTTGAGTTCCTCCCTCGAGGAAGCCCTCAGAAGCACGGCGAAATCGATGTTTCCTAGGAGGAAGTAGACCGCCCACACGCCGGATATCTTCGCGATCTTCTCGCCTATCTTCTTGGAGTAGTCGGGGCCGTACCTGCCGGTTATCAGAGCTATCGCCAGGATCTCCTTGCCGACCTTCAGGGGGTCGACGCAGGCCTTGAAGCCGGTTATCACGCCCTCCTCCCGCAGCCTGTTGACCCTGTAGTGGACCGTGGATGACGAGAGGCCAGTCTTCTCGCCAATCTTCTTCAGGCTGACATTGCAGTTATCTTGAAGCATTTTCAGTATGATCCTATCGTTCTTGTCGAGCGTCACCGTATCTTGTATGCTCAAGGCGTCCCTCTCCCCAAAACGTTCGAAAAGGCTACATGAAATTCAAATTCATAACACTTTCGTAAGGTTCCTCTCGAATCGAACGAAAATCGACAGCGCGCTCCTCTTTGCGTAGGTCGTCGGCGGTCATTATCAAGCGTCGTCGCTCAAGGCACAATCGTGAAATACGGCCCGGAGTCCTGTCATCCGGCTGATAGCTATGAAACACTCGATAATAGGGGATAACCTGCAGTTCGTCAACTGCGAGATCGCCCCGGGGGAGTTGATCTTCGCCGAAGCGGGTACGATGACCTACATGAGCCAGAACATCGGAATGACCGCTAGGGCCCGGGGCGGGATGATGGCCGGTTTGAAACGCAAGATGACAGGTGAGTCCTTCTTCGTGACGGAGTTCACCGCCGCGGGGGGACCTGGCGTCGTCGCCTTCGCCGGCAACGTGCCAGGGAAGATACAGGCGCTGGACCTCCGAGGAGGCAAGGTCTGGCTCGTCCAGAAGGACGCGTTCCTCTGCGCGGAGGGAGCCGTCACCCTGGATATCGCCTTCCAGAAGAAGCTGGGGACGATATTCTTCGGAGGCGAGGGGTTCATCATCCAGAAGCTATCAGGCGAGGGAACCACGTTCGTACACGGATCCGGCGACTTCATAGAGATGAACTTGAAGCCGGGGGAGGTCATTCGCGTCAGCACCGGCAACGTGGTCGCCTGGGAAGGCTCGGTCCAGTACAGCATCGAGAGCGTCGGGTCGATCCGGAGCGCCCTGTTCAGCGGAGAAGGGTTGTTCGTCACGACTCTCACAGGCCCGGGAAGAGTCATACTCCAGTCTCTCACGCTGCCGAAGCTCGCGGGCGCGCTCGTGCCGTTCCTTCCGAAGCAGCAGAGTAGCGGCTCTGGATTCACCCTGCGGTGAGGTGGGAGTCCGTGGGCAGGGCTGCGGCGATACTGGCTTTCCTAGCTGGTCTGCTGCTCGTTATAGTGTTCCTGGAGTGGATGGGCGTTTTCGCCGCCCTCCTCGCGCTGGTCGGACTCCTCGCACTCGTGATACTGGTGCTGGTGGCCGTCGCCGTCGCGGCGGTCGCCTTCCTCAGCATCCCTTACTTCTTCATGACGAAGAAGATGGAGGTCCGGGAGGGGTCGTTCACCCTGGACAGACTCGACGAGGAGAAGTGAGCCTCGACCCCCGCCGAAAGCCCTATATGAACGCCCCTATCGTGGGAAGGTCCAGCAGGTCCATGTCGAAGAAGGCCACGCCCTCCCTGATCTCCCCTGGGCCGAGCTCATCCGTCCCCGCAAGGCGTGCTAGGAGCGACGCACGCCACCAGAGGTCTATCATGTTATTGGCGACGGCTCCGAGATAGGCTTGGGCGAAGTTGTACTCGTACCCCTCGAGGTCGCAAAGGTAGGCTCCGTGACCGAGGAGACAGTCCCTGGAGTTCACGGTCCGTAGATACTCCCTCATCGCCGACCTGCCACCGTCATCCATGGGGAGCAGGTCTACCGAAGGAGGGTCGATTCTGCAGATTTCCACGGTGCGTCCGTCCTCGTGGAGGTCGTAGGCCACTATCTCCTTCTCGACCAGTCTGAATATCTTCCACCCGAGCTCCGGATCCACATACACTGGCAGGAGGCTCAGGTCAGGGAGGTCGAACAGCTCCACGCCATCCATCAGCGCTCTCTCCGATATGTCCGCCTCCGCCTCGGTCTGCCTGACCCTCCTGACGATATCACCTGCGGACGAGTTCTCCCGAGGGTTGCTGTGTTCGGCGAACGTCATCGCCCTGCTGAGTCCGATGGGGTCCGTCAGCTCGTCCTCGAGGAGCTCGACGGTCCCCCGAGCTGATGTGAACGATTGGGCGACACCTGCCTCTCTTGTGTTCCTGACGAACTGCGCAAAAACCTCGTTCGCTGATGCCAACTCCTCCGAGAGCCGTCCGGGGGCGTATCCGGTCGTGAGCCGCTTCCCGAGTGTCGTGAGGTCTTCCCCCGGGAGACCTACGCCTCTGCATGACAGGTTGACGTTGACCTGCACCCTCCAGCCTACGAAGACGTTGAGAGGGAACGACCTGCAGTAGTGCGTCCTCTGGTCGTATATGGTACATCTCTTCTCCGAGAGGAAGTGGCACGCCCCGTGGCGTCCCTTGAGCCCGATGGCAGGGCCCTCTACGTCGGGTGATATATGCGATTCCGAGACGCCGGCTGCGAGCTTCGGGTCGGCTCTGAACGCCCGTTCCTCATCTGGAAGTAGCTCAGGTTGGCACAGACAGCAGAGCGCGCAACCATCGATGCACCTGTAGGTCCTCCCGTGCAGTTCGGAGAGGTCTATCTCCGGTTCCAGGTCACTTCGGTGCTGTCCCGCCAACGACGTCCCTTCCTGCTGGTTCTCCCACCAGGGAGCCGTCCTCCATCATGACCTCTCCCCTTAAAAACACCGCCTTCGGGAAGATGGCCGATAGCCCGTCGTAAGGCGTCCAAGCGCACTTCGAATGCAGCCGGTCCGCCCTGATCTCTGCGCTGGCCGTCAGGTCGACGACCATGAGGTCGGCGTCGTAACCCCTCCTGATCCTTCCTTTGGGTATGCCGAACAGCTCGCCCGGTCTCTCGCACAGCCCGCTGACGAGGCTTGACAGCGCGAGGTGTCTCTCCCTGAGCAGTTGCAGCATGACCGGCACCATCGTCTCCACACCTGGCATGCCGCTGGGTGCGTAATCGAAATCCTCCTCCTTCTCCTCGACGGTGTGCGGGGCATGGTCCGATGCCATCGTGTCGAAACGCCCCTCCTTGAACGCATTGAAGAGCGCCTGTCTGTCCCCCCTCCTGCGCAGGGGCGGGTTGACCTTCGCGAAAGCACCGAGTTTGGAGTCCTTGTCGAGCAGCAGGTGGTGGGGCGTGACCTCGGTGGTCATGCTCTCGCTGCCGCGCAACAACGGTAACGTATCCCTGGCCGACACATGACAAACGTGGGTCCTGAGGCCTACAACCCGCAGCTCACGCAGCTTGCGGACGGCACTCGTCTCGCAGTCGTTCCTTCGGTTTCTGAGATGGTCCTCCAGGCTGGACTCCTGGTTCTTCTGTCTGAGGCAATCGTCCTCGGCGTGCACCGCCAGCACCTTTCCGGAGTCGGCGACGGCCCGCAGCTCCGCCTCCACGAGCCCAAGCGAAGGCACGAGCAGGTCACCAGTCGTGCCTGCCATGTAAAGCTTGAACCCGACCGCCCCCGGCGCGAGCCTCTCGATGTCGACACCGGGCTGGACTCCTGCGAACAGGCCGAAGTCCGCCGCGCTCTTCGACGCTGCGGTCGCCGCCTTCTCCTTCAGAGCATCAGATGTGATGGTTGGGGGGGCCGTGTTGGGCATGTCGAGCACGCACGTGACGCCGCCGTGTAACGCCGCCAGGGAGCCAGTGGCGAAGTCCTCCTTGTGCGTCGCACCAGGATCGCGCATGTGCACGTGCGAGTCTATCGCGGCCGGTAGGACGAGCTTGCTGCCGAAATCGTAGACGGAGTCGCCGTCCAGGTTCGTCGCGACCATGGATATCCTTCCCCCTTCGATGCCGATGCAAAGCTGGGTCAGGCTGCCCTCGTAGTAGCATTTGCCCTTAACCACGACGTCCATGTTGCTCACTCAGCTTTCTCCTGACCACCTTGCCGCTCGGCTCCAGCTCGGAGAAGACCTCCGCCCGAAACCTGAAGACCTTCGTCCCTGGCATGTGCCAGGCGTCCGGGCTGAGGCCCGCTTTCACACAAGTCTGTGACAGGAACTCCTCGGCCCGCCACCCCCACTCCACCGGTACTTGAGGCAGAAGCAGTCCGCTGGCACCGTCACGCTGGACTATAAGTCCATCGTCTCCCACGGACACCTCCGCGGGCAACTCGGTGGATTTCCCGACCTTGATCTCTTCGGGAGGCGTGAGCAGACTGACTTCCACTTTGATGCTTCCGAGCTCACCCGGGAGTACGGGCGGGAAGCGCGGATCCCGTGATGCCGCACTGACTGCGGAGTCCGTGAGGGCTTCTATCAGCGGCGCGATCGGTTCGGCATATCCGATGCACCCCCTGAGATCGTCTCCAGGGTGCGTTGTCAATGTCACGAAGACGCCGGACCTGTGCCTGAAACTCTCAGGCGGGTCGAGCGGAGGGAAGTCTTCTTTCAGGACGTGCTTCTCCAGGACGGTCCGAGCTATCTCGATCGCCTTCTCTCCCTCGTAGTCTGAAAACATGGCGCTTCTGCCGTTGTATGGGACACGGCGCATAAGTATCTTTCAACCATAAGCCCAGGCTAGTGGGCGGACACTACTGGGCTTGGCCAACTGCACCAAGCATTAAATATCCTCAATACAAATTCGCACCCGAACCCCATGAAGTTCGTCAAGTTCTCCCAGGCTGAATTCGAGGAGATCCGGAAACTCTACGAGGGAGTCATGGCACAGGCATGCCACGGGCTGTTCTTCCGGGAGGGGATGATCCTCGGCGAGGAGATATCCAAGATCGCAGTGCAGGAGCCGGACAAGTACTTCGAGATATGCGCGAACCTGCTGCGAGCCAGAGGGTGGGTGGATAACGTGGTGTTCCAGGAGTCGTCCGCCGTTGTGGACGGTTCGTTCGAGTCATCCGATTCTGCGGAAGGGGCGAGCTGCCACCGCCTGAGAGGAATAATCCGTAAGATGTACGAGGGGCATCTCCACAAGCGAATGCATTGTGAGGAGGTCGAGTGTGTTGGCCGTGGCGACGCCCATTGCGTGTTCAAGCTGGAACTCATCGGAGGGGATTGAAACGGAGCTCAAGCCGGTGTTGCGCGCGCTCAGACAGGAATTCGGCGCCCTTGCATCCGCCATCGTCAGTAGGGACGGTCTGATCATGGCTGGGGACATACCGGAGGAGGTGTCCAGTGAGACCTTCGGCATCATGTGCGCCACCCTGCTCGGGGCCGCATCGACCGCCCATTCGGAGCTGAGGATAGGCACCCCGATCGGCGTCATCGTGGAGAGCGAGGAATCGATGATGATCGTGGTCGGTGCGGGCAGAAAGGCGTTGATAGTGACTGTCATCCCGCGAGAGGCGGACTGCGAGTCCGCGAAGAAGAAGCTCGAGGAGCTCGCGGACACGATCAAGGTCATCTAGCGACATCGGTGCCGTGCTCCTGTCGGCGGGGATGGCGATGTCGCGAATACGACGGTATGGATTCCTCCGCCGTGTATCCGACGAGTCTTCAGACCAGCTCCAGCTCCTTCAGCTTATCCGGCGTCGGCTCTCCGTCGGCGGTCCACCCACGAGCTGCCATGTAGTCGTCGAGCATCCTGTTCATCTGCTCGGGCGTTATCACGTTCCCCTGAGACGGCCCATCCGGGATCGGATCCTGGAGTATCCTCGAGGGAAGGAGCCAGTCCTTCCTGGTCACTCCCTCCCTGTAGTTGAAGTGCCCCTTCATGTTGTGGATCCTCTCGCCTATCCTCAGCAGCTCGTCCTCCGTGAACTTCAGGCCGGTGATAACCTCGATGGCCTCTGAGAGTTTCTCTATCAGGAAGAAACCCCTTGAGAACTTGCACAGGCCGACCGAGTCGTAGACGCACATGAAGTCTTCCATCGTGGCGACCATGAGGCCCTTGCCCTCGGGGGACTGCCTGTCGATGCCCTCCCAACGCCAGAACTTGCCCACGAGCTCTGGGGCGTAGAAGCCTGCTCGCAGATGGCACGCCCCTCTGGTGGATGTCATGTACGCGAGTCCGTGACCCTTCATCCCTCTCACATCGTAGGCTGGCGGTTCCATGCCCTTCGTGTGGATCGCATACCTCTCGGCGCCCTTGCCGATCCTCTCCGATGCCAGCCTGACGCCCTCCGCGAGCACATCTCCGAACCCCTCCCGGTTACCCATCCTCTCAAGCATAGCAGGCACGGCGTCCTCGGAGTTCTCGAAGGTGAGCCTCATACCCACTTCCTCGTCGGTCAGGATGCCTCTCTGGACCAGCTCCATGGCGAATCCTATGGTCACGCCCGCAGAGATGGTGTCCATGCCGAGGACGTCGCATATCTCGTTCCCTCTGGCCGCCGACTCTATGCTGGCGTTTCCGCACGCGGCTCCGAGGGAGTACAGCGTCTCGTACTCCAGTCCGTCTATCGCCACGCCTGCGAACTTGCCCTCCCCTATCTCGAACAGCTTGCCGCAGGGTTTAGTGCATGCGAAGCACGCCTTGTTCTTGCTGACATATCGTGTGGCCCAATGGTAGGGGTCTATCTTCTCCCTCTCCTCGAACACGCTCTGCTGCCAGTTCCTGGTGGGGAATACCCCTTTCTCCTTGTTGATCCATCCCAGGAACTCTCCGGTGCCGTAGGTGGTGTCCTCCTTGAACGACGGGGCGTTCTCCATCACCGTCTGGTACCTGAGGGCGACCTCCAGAAGCGCCCCGGGATCTGCTGGCTCGAGGTCCTTCGTGCCCCTTATGACTATGGCCTTGAGGTTCTTGGAACCCATGACGGCTCCGAGCCCACCTCTTCCGGCCTGGCGCTCCTCGCAGTCGATGCACGCGAACTTCACGAGCTTCTCACCCGCGACGCCTATGCAGGCGACCTTGACATCCCAGCCGTGCTTCCTCTTCAGCAGATCTGGTACCTCGCGCGTGCTCCTCCCCCAAAGGTCCGCGGCATCTTCGACCTCGACCCTATCGTCCTCGATGAATAGGTATGACGGCTTATCCGCCCTGCCCACGATCTCGAGCGCGTCGTAGCCCGCATGCCTGAGCTCGGCCCCGATGACCCCTCCCATGATGCTCTCGACGAGCGTCCCGGTCTGAGGTGACTTGGCCGCGAAAGCCGTCTTGCCGCCCGTGGGCAACGGGAACCCCGCGAACAGCCCGGGCGCCATTGCGACCACGTTGTCCGGCGACAGCGCGTCGGTCCCCTGGGGCATGTCGTGGTACACTAGCTCCACAGCGAACCCTTGCCCACCGAGGTACTTCCTGACGTATCTCTCATCGGTCGTCTTGACAGCGGATTTCTCTTCGGAGAGGTCCACCTTGAGTATCCTACCATGAAACGCCTTCATGTCACTCAGCCTCCAGAAGCTTCCTGACCTTCTCGTACTGCTCCGCGCTGGGCTCCTCGTATCTGATTGCACCCATGGGACAGAACTTGACGCAGGTGGGGTCGCCGCCGCACAGGTCGCACTTGAAGGCGGTCTCCTCCATCCTCATCACACCGAAAGGGCACGCGTCCACGCACGAGCCGCAGGCGGTGCACTCGTCCTCGTCTATCGTCACTATGCCGTTCTCGACCTTGATGGCCTCGACCGGGCATGCCTGGACGCAACAGTCGTCCCCGCAAGCGATGCAGTGCGTGCAGACCACAGGGAAGTCCGTCCTGACATCCCTCTTATGGACCTGGAGCCTCGCATCCGTGTGGTTGATCTTCCCCTCATGGTACAGCGAGCAGACCATCTCGCAGAACCTGCAACCCGTACACTTCTCAGGATATGGTACCAACATCTTGGGCATACTATTCAAACCCCATGCTATCGCGATGGTCGGCAGTACAACGCGTCACATGTAAAAAAGCTGTGTTCCGTCCTCCCGGGCGAATGTCGGACGCCCGCTTCGTTTTCCGCTTGATCAGAACCATCTTGAGCGCTCCCTCCCTCCCAGGTGCGTGTGACTGCTTCGCCGCAGGGCGCCATCCCGAGGATCGTGCATGGAATGCCTTCCGATGAGGGTGTCGGGGACGGGGTTCGAACCCGTGACCTTCGGATGTCCGAGGAGCATCTGGTCAGAAGAACTCCCTATGAGTCCGACGCTCCACCAGGCTGAGCCACCCCGACATTGTTGACACAGAAGGCGCCCCCTGGCGCCAGACCACGAGGATGTTATTCCTTCTTCGTCTCCTCTTCCGCAGGCTTATCGTCCGGACCCTTGTCCCCGTCCGAGGCTTCCGCCGTCTGTTCCTCCTGGGCCCCCTCAACGGCCGGAGTCTCTTCCTCGACAGGCGGTCCCTCCTCGAACTCCTCCTTCGGCTCGGGCGCGTTTATGGCCGTCTCCTCGCCGGGCGCAGGCAGCCTTCCGAGCGATGTGACCTCGCTCTTGCGGATCTCGATCCTCTTGATAGGGACGATCTTCCTCGACGCGTCGGAGACCGCCTTCGACAGGTCTCCCATGATGAGCATTTTGACGAGCTCGCCTATGGTCGCTCCCGAGGCGACTCGCCTGATCTCCTCGACCATGATCTGCCTGATGGCAGTCTCCTGAGAAGCCTGTATCCTCTGCTCGGACACCGCCATCGGCTTGATGACGACTCCCCAGCCATCTTTGGTGACGATCCTGACGACAGTGTCTGTCTTGGTACGTTTCCGTCTCGTGAGCCTCCGAACGTAATCGCTCGTGAGATCGTGTCCTGTGAACATCGTGTGCGCGTCGAGCCCACGCACGTCGTGAACCTTGAACTTGAGCTTGATGTGCATCTTCGAGAAATCGCCGGTCAGGTCCTGCACGGTGGCCTCGGTTATCCTCCCCATGACGTTCTCCGGGGAATCTGCCGGCGTCTCTCCCAGCTGCATGCGGCTGAACATGTCTGGGGCGTACACCTTGTACCACTCCTTGGCACGCCACCGATCCTTGACCTTCTTCGTCGCTGCCCTAGTCTTCTGAGCCATGTGATACCTCTGGTTGACCGATTGGGATGCCTCGATAGCGGAATTCCGTATTAAAAGGTTGCCGTGGCCGCCCTCGCGGCCAAGACCCCCCGTCACCTCTGTCGGAGCTTGGGGTTCAGGACCTCGTCCATGGCGTACCCCACGAACGTGAAGCCGAGCACCACGACCACGATGCAAAGTCCAGGCATTATTATGAACGGAAAGGGTCCTGCCATTGCGGCGCTCTCCATGTAGGCCTCCTCGAGTATCTTCCCCCACGTTTCCACATCCTGCGGCCCGAGGTGCAGGAAGCTGAGGGTGCTCTCGGAGAGGATCGCGATTGCTATGGTTAGTATCGCATTTGCGAACACCAGAGGGACGACGTTCGGGAAGATGTGCTTCCTCAATATGTGAGAATCCCCCGCGCCGATGGCCCTCGCACGCTCGACGAACTGTCTCGTCTTGAGCGACAGCACCTGAGACCTGACAATCCTTGCCGTCCAAGACCACCCGGTCGCTCCTATCACGATTATGACGGCCAGGAGCGTACGCGTCTCGAAGATCGCGGCTATGACAAGCATGAGGACGAGCCACGGTATGGAGAGGAACACGTCATTGAATCTCATGATGACTTCGTCCTTCCATCCGCCCCAATAGCCTGAGAAGAGACCGACCGCAGTGCCGATACCCATTGAGATCGCCATCGCGACGAAGCCGACGGTAAGGGACGCCTTCGTACCATGCATCGTCCGTGTCAGGACGTCCCTCCCGAGTCCGTCAGTTCCGAACGGGTGCTCCCAGGTGGGGTCATCCAGTATCTCGTCGCTGCTGAAATTCCTGTCGTACGGCACGAAGAGGTCTGCGTAGACCACCACCAACAGGAAGAAGGCGATTATCGCAAGTCCGACCCTTCCCATCCATGTGGCGACGAACAGATCCGTGGTCTTGCCAAATCCCTTCATCGAGAGCGATATCTTGTCGGTCCAGATGGGGCCAATGATCGGACCGAGAACACGCCGGGAACCACGATCAAACAGTCTTTGGAAGTTGGTCATTCTATCGTCCTCCTCATGTTATCGTGACCCTCGGATCAAGCATCACCAGCACTACGTCCGCCACCAGGTTCGCGACGACGACCGCGACTCCTCCAATGAGGACGATGAACTGCAGAACTGGGAAGTCGTAGTTGCTGATGGCGTCGATGGTCGTCCAACCTATACCTTTGTAGCTGAAGACATACTCGACCTGGAACGCTCCCCCCAGTATGAACGCGATATCCATGGCGATGGTCGTCACCACCGGCAACCTTGCGTTCGGAGTCGCGTGCCTCTTCATGACCTGTTTCTCGGTCAGTCCCTTCGCGTACGCCGTTACGATGTACTCCTCCGTGAGTACATCCACCAGTGAATTCCTCTGGATGAGGATTATCCCCGCCAGTGAACCTATTCCCAGCGTGGCCACCGGCAGAGCCATGTGCCATAATATGTTCTTGATCGCCTCGAATGTGAACTCCGGAGACTTCCCGGCATCCATGTAGCCCGACACGGGGAATGCCTCAATCCATACCGCGAATACGATCATCAGGACTATTGCGAACCAGAAGATCGGCATCCCGTAGAAGAACAGACCGAACCCAGTGATTGTGAAGTCGGCAGTCTTGCCCCTCCTTGCCGCGGCTATCTTGCCCAGGATGATACCGAACACGAAAGTGACCGTCGATGAGGCACCCAGTAATAACACAGTCCATAATATCGAATTCGCCACAACCTGCGTCACAGGCAATTCATGTAAGTACGATTCTCCCCAGTCGAGCATGAAGGTCGATGTGAAATACTTGTAGAGCTGAACGGGGACGGACTCGTCCAGGCCCATGATCTCTACGTTCCGTGCGTATATGGCCTCCGCCGCGTCTCCAGGAAGCCTCGGCGTCATCAGCAGAGCCGGGTCCCCTGGCAGCAACCGGAACAGAAGGAAGTTGATGAGCATGATGAGAAGTATCGCCAGGAACGCGTTGAATATCCGTTTTCCCAGCACTTTTCGCAGAGATGCCATGATCAGTTACCGTCCAACTACGTGCTTTGGGTCAATAAGCGTGTGACTCCATTCCTCGTTCCCTCTGACTCTATCGCGTGCTGTTTCGCGCTACCTGATGTCTCGAAATAGTGAAATGAAAGGGGTTTGCCAGTGTTTCCTCTTCGTCACCTGTCGCTACGGGGGAGTCCGTTCCTCGGGAGGTGCCATGCCCTCCATGCCGCCCATGTCTAGTGGTGCTTCCGGAACGCCCTTCTTCTTCCGCTTCATGAGCAACATCGCCGCGACAATAACGGCTGCCAAGATCGCGAGCCCTACGACCGCAACCATCAGCATGTTGACGCCGGCCTCCCTGACAGCGACCGTGGCGCTTTCCAACGGCAAGGTCGATGACTCGTGCAGTTCACCGTCGTCCACGGTCGCGTTCACGGTATAGTCGCCTTCCGAATCGTACGCATGCTCGAAGACCACGATCTCGTCCACCGTCGCCTCTAGTTCGACGACCCTCTCGTCCGTCTCACCATCGCCGAAGTCGATGTACACGGTGACGTTGTCCCCCTCGAGGTCGCTGACGGTCACGGAGAACGTGATCACCTCATCTATCGAGTACTCGTCCTTATCGGGTGACAGGGTTATTCTCTCCACGGCCGCCTGCCGGTTCCTCTCGCTCACGGTGACTGTCGCCGTCCAGCTCACATTGTGGCCGGGGTTTCCATCGTCGGCATAGATGGTCAGCGTGAATGTTCCGGTCGCCGTGTAGGTATGCGTTGCCGCATATCCGTCATCCGGATCCCCAACGCTCATCGCGGACCCGTCTCCCCAGTCGAACGAGACGGTGATGTCGTCACCGTCGGGGTCGGAGACCTCCAACGGTCGAATCGTCCTCGGCTCCTCGTAGAACGCTGTATAGATGTTCTGGATGCCGACCGTTGGCGGTGAGTTCTCCACCACGGTCACGGTGAAGACCGAGACGGGGCTGCTGAGTTCAGAGTCTTCCGCGGTGATGTTCACCGCGTAGGAACCCCCGAGCTCGTAGGTGTGAAGGAACTCCCAATACTGTCTCTCTGTAGTCCCACCATCCGTCGTGCCGCTGGTGGTGCTCCCATCCCCGAGTTCCACCGTGAACGTGATGGCGTCACCGTTCGCATCCCGGGCGCTCACATTGAAAGTCGTGTCGACGCCGGCGTATATCGGGTCCGGAGACCAGGCAAGGGCTATCGCACTCGGGGCCAGGGGACCGGTCGTGATGGTAGCCACGACTTCAGTCGAGACGTTGTGCCCCGACTCATCCGCGACCCAGACCGTGACATCATAGAGTCCCTCGGCAGACCACGTGTGGGTCACGATGGACGTCAGCGTCTGACCAGCGAAGTCTGGAGTGATGACTTCCACA
>JBFESP010000011.1:0-63673 GCA_041548485.1 Thermoplasmata archaeon
CTCTGATGGTTGCCAGATTCCACAATTTATATAACAGTTGCACCATCCTGTCATGATGATGGCGGAAGAACGCATGGACGTCTTCCTCAGCTGCTTCAAGTGCGGTCGCATAGTGAGGGCTGGTGATTCTGAATGCCCTCGCTGCGGCCTGCAATTCGGCCCTGGGACGCTCTTCGAATGTCCTTTCTGCTCAGGCCTTGTGTGGCGCAACGCCTCGAAGTGCTCGACCTGCGGGACCGACCTGACGGAGTTCTCCATAAGCGTCGAGCGGACCTTCGCGGGCTTCGACATGGACGAGTTCGTCGAGAACATCATCAACACGGAGCTCGAGCAGTTGCGTTCGTCCTCCAGGAAGGTTGCGTGCCCGGGCTGCGGCCTAATGATCCGCGGGGACGAGGAGAAGTGTCCCAGGTGCGACCTGCCCCTCGGAGATGTGAGCGTGATCTGCCCCGTATGCGGGGAGAAGATGGCGATCGATGTCACATGTTGCCCCAACTGCAAGGCACTGTTCACCGACGTCGAGGTACGTGAGATATCCGCAGGGATCGACGAGGCGAAAGTCCCTCCCGCGGATCGGACGGACGTTGGCGCGGAGGAACCGGCGCCTCGCGCTGTTAGAGGGCGCCCCCGGAAGAAGCCACCGGCGAAGAAGAAACCGGCAGCGAAGCCACCAGCCAAGAAGAAGACCGCCGGAGACGAGAAACCGTCGAAGACGAAGAAGCCGCCTGCCAGTAGAAAGACCGCCGGGAAAGGGGGCCAGACGAAGGCGAGGAAGGCAGGCGTAGGCAGGAAGAAAGGCGGCGGCAAGAAGAGTTCAACTGCCCGCGGTAAAGGCGCGAAGAAGAAGTCCTGAAAATCTCCCGCTGGCACTCATGGCGGATTCTGCAACCAATTAAATACCCGCAGCATAATGTAAGTACCATGGCTGAGCAATCGTTGCCGGTCTTTGTTTTAGCCTGTGTTGGCTGCGGGAAGACGGTCTCCGGAAGAGAGGAGAAGTGTCCCCGCTGCGGAGCGTCGTTCGATGACGTAGAATTCGAATGCCCCTTCTGCGGCGAGACCGTCAGTGCCTCACAAAGCAAATGCGGATCGTGCGGCACCGAGTTCGAGATATTCGCAGAGGAGGTGGCCGAGATGTCCGCCATCCCCCTGGACCATGAGGATGACGGGCCGTCTTCTCAGCCCGAGCAGCGCGGAATCGACCAGACGGTCTACCAGTGTCCGTCGTGTGGCAAGCCGGTCGGCGAGTCGGATACGAAGTGCCCCAACTGCGGCGCGATGTTCACCGAGTGATCACAATCACTCGAGAGGGGCCGGGACCGGGAATCGAACCCGGTTCAAGGGATCCACAGTCCCCAAGGATACCATTACCCCACCCCGGCCACTGCAAATCCTCCATTGTCTCGCCCTAGATAAAGCTTGTCGCCCCTCCAGCAGGCCGGCTCACAAGCTTGTCCTGTGCTTCCCGTCACGAGCATTTTCATCGACCCCCGGGTGGAGATTACATCCCTCGGGGCGACCCTCTCAGGTCGTGGAGACAGACGACGTGATTCATGGCCTCAGGGGAGATGCGAAGTGCGGCATCGGCAGTATGAGCTGTCGGGAATGCGGAGGGCCTGTCATCAGACTATCAGGATGTTTCTCCTGTGCGATCTGTGGGGAGTCCCGCTGCGAGTGCAAATCAGTCGGCTGAAATGACACTCCCACATTCCGAGACACGACGCTACGTTCAAAAGCCTTAAGTCGGAGTGAACAAATGACCAGTGTGGTGATTCAGCTGAAGCGGGACATAATATCCGTTCTCGACATGAAGGACGACTTCAAGAAGATACTCGACAAAGCCCTGAAGACGAAGACTGAGACGCCGAAGGGCAGGAGGCCTGAGCCCATGAAGCGTAAGGTCCTGGCGATGGTCTTCGAGAAACCCAGCCTCAGAACGAGGATATCGTTCGAGGTGGGCATGACGCAGCTCGGGGGCACGGCGATATGCATAGGTCCGGACGAGGTGCAGATAGGCAAACGTGAGACCGTGGCTGATGTGGCGAAGGTTCTGAGCCGCTACGCGGACGGGATCATGTACAGGGCGTTCTGCAACGAGACCATGCGCGAGCTGGCGAAGAACGCGACTGTCCCGGTGATAAACGGCCTGGACGATCTGGAACACCCGTGCCAGTGCGCTGCCGACTTTCTCACGATTCTAGAGAAGAAGAAGAAGCTGAAGGGGCTGCAGCTCACGTATGTCGGCGATGGCAACAACGTCTGCAACTCCCTGCTCCTAGGCTGTGCGATAACCGGCATGAACATGCGGGCTGCAACCCCGAAGAGTCACGCCCCTGACGCCGACCTGCTTTCAAAGGCGCAGGAGATCGCCGAGAAGAAGAGGTGCACGGTCGAGGTGCTGTCCAACCCGTTCGAGGCGGCAGAGGGTGCGGATGTGATCTACACGGACACATGGGTCTCCATGGGACAGGAAGCCGAGAAGGAGGAGAGGGAGAACCTCTTCCTGCCGTTCCAGGTCAACCCCAAGCTTGCCGAGAAGGCCAATAAGAACTGGCTGTTCATGCACTGCCTGCCTGCACACAGAGGGTATGAGGTTTCCGAGGAGATAATCGACGGTCCCATGAGCGTGGTGTTCGACCAGGCAGAGAACAGGCTGCACGCACAGAAGGCGATACTCGCGACGGTGCTCTAGCGCGAGAGTTGCGACCCGACCATCTCGTCGAGGAGTCTCAGAAACTCATCCTTCTTATCGGAAGGTATCGTCGCCCCGGCCGCGATGTTGTGGCCGCCGCCGACCCCGCCCATCCCGCCAGCGACGGTGCGCATGGCCTCCGAGAGGTCCATCCCGCGTGCCACCAGCTCTTGGGTCCCCCTGGACGAGACCTTCACCATCGGAACGTCGCTCGGCTCCATCGAGTCCGCGAACGCCACCATGGGGGCTGTCCTGTCCGACCCGCTCCCGCCGAGCAGCATCCCAGCGATCGTCCCGACGATGGTCTCCTCGATGTCGTCCTCGGAGTCGAAGAACTGTATGTGCTTCATCCTAGTGATCCCACGGCTCTTGGCAGACTCCAACGCCTTTCTGAGAGCGTACCGGTGGTCCTTGAGGAGCGCGTATCCCTCGGACAGCGCAGAGCCTCTATCGCCGACGCATATGCTCAGTCCCACATCCCCTCTCCTGTGTCTCCCGCACGCGTTGAGCAGCGTGGCGAACTCCTTCACGTCACGGACCGGCGTGCCAGACTCCTCTCTGGTTAGCACGTAAGTCTCTCCTGTCAGTCTGTCGATCGTCTCCTGTCTGCGATTGCGCATCGACAGATGGTCGCGCAGAGCAGTGATTATCTTCAGCTTCTCGTCGGAGGGCAGCATCGCCCAAGTACGCCACGCGTCTCCTTCCTTGAGTTCGATCCCGAGGCTGAGAAGGAAGCTGATGCATTCCTGCTCGTTGCCTGTGATGCCGGGCAGGAACGGGTCGCTCGAGTACTCCAGCATCTTGAAGAGTGGTCGTGTCTCCCGACCGAAATACCGGATGTCCTCCTCGACTTCGACGAACCCGTTGGCGACGGCGAGGGAGAGTATGTCTCTGTTGATGCCTTCCAGTCTTCTCGTCTTCTGGTCCTGCAGGTCGCCGACGCTTCCGAGAACGGCGAGGGCTGCGAGGTCAGCGTTCGCCTCGTCAGCTGCGATTGCCACAAGGAATGTCGCGCCCGCTCCACTCAGGTCAGAGGCGCCTGAGATTCCATGCATATGCGGGTTCACCTGGCAGGGAGCTGAGAAATCGGACAAGAGGGTCTGCGTTCTCCCTCGGTCGTTCTGGCCTCCCGTGTCTGGGACATGATGGTCGCTTATGACCGCCGTGAGGCCTTCGAGTTTCGAAGCAGATCCGCTGCCGAGGTCCGTGAACCACACGACACCGGAACCCTCTCCCCTCAGCGAAGCGATCGCCGCATCATCCAGTTTCTTGAAGAACCTGACGTCGTGTGAGATTCCCATCCTCTCCAGGGCGAGCTTCGCGATCGAGGCCGCAGCTATGCCATCTGCGTCTATGTGTGTCGCCACGACGACAGTCGGAGAACGGCGTATCGCTGCCGCTGCGGTTTCCGCATCTCGCCAAAGGCCATCCGGGATGGACGAGGCCAGCTTCGTTACCGTCTCCCTCACAGTCTCACCCCTCCGAAGATGACGACGGCGGCAACAGCGAGTATCGCCACGGCAGCGAATGCGATGAACTTCACCGACCTGCTCACAAGGAACACGAACAGCGCGAACCCAACGGCGGCAAACAATACTGCGAGAAGCATGCCCGTCCCACCGACCCGTACATTGAGCGTCGTATTCATACTTTCGCCGAGATGCTGGCTCCTCCCATGAGCTTCCTCTTCATCCGGTCACATGCGATTTCGGCGATCGTTTCAAGATTGCGGCAGTCTTCCGCGTTATATTCCTTGAGGGTTTCGAGCGCGTTCCACGAGCCCTTCCTCTGCCACAGACGCCAGAGGTAGACTGCATCCTGTCCTGTCAGGTATTGGATGCGCAGGTCCCTCTCGACGCCCATGTCGGGCTCGATCGCCTTCAACCCTCCCGTGTGTCCAAGCCTGCGGAGGAGGTGCTTGAGGTCAAGATGAGGGACATCGGGGACTGCGCCGGGGAACTGCGACTCGAGCATCGGTATATCGAAGGCCGCTCCGTTGAACGTGACGAGCATTCTCGCAGGCTCAAGTAGGGCGCTCAACGATTCCTGCACGAGGTTGTGCCCCCTGACGAACGAGTGCATCCTCCTGCCGTCGTACGCTCCCACGATGGTTATCGGCGCTCTATTGGACGTGCCCGTGGTCTCGATGTCGAGGTATAGAGCGCCGTCCCTGAACTCTTCGAAGCACCTCCACTGATCCCTGCTACTCAGTAGCGACGCGAAGTATCGTGCATCCCCGTCCTGGAGTCTGGCGGTGGCGATCTTGAGGGCTTCGTCCGCCGACGCTTTCGCCTTCTCGGACATTCCACGGATGCGTTCGCGACCGACGAACTCTGCCCAGGAGATGATTCCATCTCTCCAGAAGGAGAGCTCGCGCGCAGTTCCGACCCTCTTGAGGAAAATGAAGGAGTTCTCCAGCATCCTGGGTCGTTATCGGATTTCTTGGCTTTAACGGCGCCGGGAGGTCAGGGAAAGTACTCAGAAGGTTTGTTAACACCTTTCTCCATTACAGCCGCGGCGATGAGAGGATACAGGCTCGATGCGGATTTGGAGCTGCTGCCAGGGGGCGCGGTCATGCTGCACCGCTCGCGCACGGTCGTGGTTGCGGACCTTCACCTGGGCTGCGAGGCGACCCTTGAGCGCGAAGGGCTCAGCCTCCCGCGCGTCCAAGCGAAGAAGATCGAGGCTTACCTGATATCTGTGATCGAAGCGGTCGGTCCTGACAGGCTGGTTGTCGCAGGCGACCTGAAGCATGACTTCTCCCGTAACTTGACCCAGGAGTGGAACGAGGTGACTTGCTTCGTGCGCGCAGTCGCGGATCTTGTGGACCTCGTCGTGGTTAGGGGGAACCACGACAACTTCCTGTCAGTGATCCTGAGCGAGCTGGACATACCGTTCAGGAGGGATTGCAGAGTGGGCGACCACACCGTGCTCCACGGACACACGGAGACTACGGCGGAAGGTCCCCTCATCATCGGACACATACATCCTTCCATACTGCTGAGGGACAACGTCGGCGCCAGGGTGAAGAGTCCATGCTACTTGTATGACCATATGAGAGGGATTCTCGTGCTCCCGGCCCTTAGCATAGTGTCACCCGGGATGGACGTTGTGGGAACCCCCTCCTCGGATGCGGTGTCCCCCCTGATCGCCCCATATGGTCTTGGCGGATTCGTCCCCATCGTGTTCAGCGGTTCGAAGCCCATGACCTTCCCGACGGTCAGCGAGCTCAGAAGAGACGGCCGTAGACGAGGCGTCGCTTGAGCGCGATGGCCACGCGGTTCGGTAATGGCCCGGCGCGGACCCCGGCCGGTCGCGCGCTGGCTCGGCCTGGTCGACCCGAAAAGGCTTATGTATTCGCATTCTCATCCCAACGTTCCAGGTGCTCGTTGTGGTCAAGGATATTTACGTTAGCGATGCTGACATCGAGATGTCTAGGGATGTGGAAAGCATCAGGATTGACAGGCACCTCGTGGCTGACCTGTCCTCAGTCATGCCAGGTCGAAGGCGCAAGATGGTCGACAGGATAGAGGAGCACGCCAGGAAGAACCTCCTTGCAGTCATACCTGTCCTCGTCAAGTACTACAACCACGACTCTCCGAAGGTCCGCGCCCAGGTCAGGGCGAGCCTTTCCAGACTGGTCTCATCCGAGGCGGGCGAGCAGGCATTGATTGAATGCATGTTCAGCAAGAATCCCAAGATCGCGGAGCCTTCCGCTGCGATACTCGATGGCAAGAACTACGGCAGCCTGAATCTCCTTTCGGTCTATCGTCAGACCAAGGGCTTGGTGTCTCAAGCCCTGAAGGGTGAGGTCTTCTATCTGGATATAGAGGAGCTCGTCGTGGATTCTATCGAGACGTACAAGGAAGGGAGGTTCGACCAAGGCATGACAAATCTGACGATGGCTAGGGACTTGCTCGAGGATCGACTCGAGTGGCACAGCCACCTCCGGAGCTACATAAAGGACGTCCTGAAGCTAACGCCAGTGCTCAGCAGGAGCGGCGTCCAGGTCGATTCGATACAGGATTCGATCAGGCACCTCTCCTCTGCGATTCCTGCGCGTGAGTATTCCGAGGCCAAGAAGCTGCTGGAACTTCGAAGGCAGGAGACGCACCTCTGGAAGCAGCTTTGGAGCCTGGAGGAGTTCATCTCGAAGAGGGTGACGAATAAACCCATCGCCGAGTTGACCGTCCTGCAGGACCGCGATAAGAGGCTCTTAGAATCCTTCATATCCGTCGGCAGGGAGGTCCAGAACACCGTGCAGGAAGGGGAGGCCGCCGACGCCCTGAAGCTCGTCTCCGACTTCGTCCGGGGTGACGTGTCAGCTCACTATCTCGCGACCGACGGCGAGCGTCTGAGGGGCGATGACGAAGCTGCTCGGTATGTGGTCTGGTCGCTAGGTCTCGGGCTGCTCAAGCTGGTAGCTCCCGTGGTGCCCAACGTGGCCGAGGAGTTCTATCAGCTGTACTTCAGGGATCGTGAGGAATCGTCCAGCATCCATTCGGTACCCTGGCCGGAACCTTTCGAGGCGCTGGGACGGGATTCGAGCGTGAAACCTCCGAAGGCCAGGAAGAAGACGAGGAAGAGCTCGAAGTCCAGCTAGCCCCCTTTCCTGGCTCATACCAGCTGCGAAGGGCACCAGTGTCCCGCGGTCCCTTTCACAGCGTCCCATGTCATGAGCGTGCGCATGGCATCGACGCCGACTCTGATGCAATCGCTCATGTTCTGCTCGAAGTCGATGGTCTTCTCCGTCGGATGCCAGGGAACGACATCCGAGATCGTGCATATCGCGCCTGCCCGGAGTCCGAGGAGCGAGCACAGGGTGAAGATCGTGCCGTTCTCCATCTCGATGTTCTTGACATTCATCATCTTAGCGTCTCCGAGCCGGTCCGCCATGAAAGACGGCATGTACCCCGACCCCGACATCGGTGATATCCTGTCGTCCTTCAGTACCTTGTTCTCGCTGTAGAAGCCGTCCACCGACAGACAGACGCCCACATCGAACCTCTCCTTCGCCCTTGTCGCACTGTCGACCAGGGCCGCCACGACGTCGTAGCTCGCGAGTGCAGGGTACTCGGTCCACGCATAGGACCTGCTCGTCCCGTCGAGACGAACTGCACCACTGGCGATGACGAAGTCTCCCTTCTCGAGCCCGTCGGCGATTCCACCACTCGTCCCGATGCGCATGAAAGTCCTGGCGCCCAGGTTGGCAAGCTCCTCTACCAGGATGGCCGCGGACGGCCCTCCTATGCCCGTCGAGGCGATGGTGACTGAGGTGCCTCCTATCTGCCCTTTGTGGATCGTGAATTCCCTGACCTTTCCGACTTCCTCAGGGTTCTCCACGAACGATGATATCTTGGGGACCCTCTCCGGCTCTCCACAGAGAATGACATACTCCGACACCTGCCCGCGTTCGAGGCCAGTTATCAACTGCTTGCTCACAAGAGGTACCTCCTTGCTGCACTCAGAATGCTCTCGCCCCTTATTAATGCCAGTGCAGGCTCTTCGGCCGTCAGCGTCGATGCACGGGCTCTGCAAAGGTTCAATTGCGCATGTGCGCTTCGTCGTCGGGATGAAAGGCGCCTACTGCCTTCTGATGTTCTTGGAGGTGGACTCCAGCCTGTGCGTTGGAGCGCTCGGGCGTTTCCGCTTCCCGAAGGGAGTCTACGCATATGTCGGCTCCGCCCAGGGTGGGATCGAGCAACGGGTCAGGCGGCACCTCGGGGAGACGAAGAGGAAGACATGGCACATCGACTACTTCCTCCCGGCTGCCCGTGTGGTCACCGTGGTCACTGTTCCGACGGACAGCAAGAGATCGGAGTGCGCCATTGTCAAGAGCTTGTTGGGGTCTCCGGCCGCGCGGGTGGTTGTGACGGGGTTCGGCTCTTCGGATTGTCGTTGCGAGAGCCATCTGATTCACTTCGAGGGGAACGAGTACGAAGACATCCTTGAGATGGTCGCGGGGCGTGTCAGCATGTTCTGCTGTCCCTATCCAGAGACCGTGCGCACGCAGTGACGTCCGACCACGAGTGCAGCACCCTTTTTAATCTCTCAGCATGTTACATCTCTGGAATGACGGACGAGGAGCTCGGCTGGATAGTCATCATACTTCTGGGGGTCGCAGTTCTACTGTTCTACTACGCGTACATCAGCACGATCCGGAAGGTTCTCGTCTCAATTGGGTTCACCCCCGGTGAGGCTGGTACGATGATCGTTGTCACCTTCCTCCTGGGATCGATCACGATCCCGCTCTTCCCTTACAACGGATGGTGGGTCGGGATATGCGTTGGCGGTGCACTCATCCCGCTCTGGATCTGCGCTCGCCTTCTCAGATCGGGACGCGCGAGCCTCGCCGAGTCAGCCATCGGGATCACAATCGTGGCCTTCGTGACCTATTTCATCACCCGGGCGGAAGAAGGGGTGGGCATAGTCGCCGACGTGCCGTTGGCGTTCGCGCCTGCCATCGCCGCAGGTCTGTATTCGATGTCGACCTTCTGGCTGAACATGGACAAGGCGGCGCCGTTGGCCTACGTGTCTGGTGTCGTAGGGACGATTATCGGGGCGGACATATTCCGTCTCGAGGAGGTACTAGCCTTCGACCCCCCTTCCGACGGCGTGTCCGTGCTCAGCATCGGCGGGGCGAACATCTTCGATATGGTGTACCTGACAGGGATAATCGCGGTCGTCATCGCCATGGTCGTGATTCGCGCGAAGAAGAGGGAGGAGATGTACGGGTTCGGTCTGGTGGTGGCTGAGCACCGTAGAGGAGCAGAGGGCCTGCCGTACGCGAAGGACATGAAGCCCTCCGAAACCCTGCATCCACAACAGAGCAGGGATCAACAGAGAGGTGGGAAGTAGCTACTCCTCCGGCCCACGCCCGTCGCGTCGCGGCTTCCGTGAGACGAAGAGGACGAGCGAGACGAAAACGAACGCCGCCGTCACGAGGTATGCTGAAGACGGGTCTCCGAAGAGGTCTGCCACGACACCACACACATACGTCATCGCGGCAGCTCCTCCCAGCTGAGCCGCGAAAACCACTCCGAAGGCCGTGCCTCTTTCATCGACGCTCGTCGTCTCGCTCACTATTGCGAAGAGAGCGGGATATGTCAGGAACATGAACACCCCATAGACAACGAGGATAGGTGTCACTAGATACCACGAGGATGTCAGGAATAGCGCCAAGAGAGAGAGGACTGAGACGGCGAACCCTGCGGAGACGATGGTGCCCCTGTCGAACCTCGCCCTTATGGCTCCGTAGTAGTAGGACGAGACCGTCCCAACCCCGAGCCAAACGGCGAACAGGAGATCGGCCTCGCCTGCTCCCCAACCCTGCATCGAGGTGAGATTCACAGGGCCGAAGTAGGTCGTCACGCTGTACAATGCGCCTCCTGCGGCTATCGGGACGGCTAGATACCTTATCTTCGAGATGGTGTCACGGGCGCTGATCGTACGCGTCCGCGTGCGCGTCGTGTCGGAGGCGGAGTGCCTCTCCGTGAACGCTAGGCCGAACGCGACGGCGGCGAGGTTGAGTATCGCCCATATGATGCACGGGATCTTCCATCCGAAAGCCTCCCCGAGGAAACCCGAGGATGCGAGTGACGCAATCACGCCGAAGTTGCCAATGCCACTCTGTATCCCGAGCGCGGTGTCGAGATATGGTCCGGCGTACTCCCTTGTGATCCAGCTGATCCCAACGGGATGGTAGAAGCTTGCACCGACCCTCATGGAGATGACGGCGGTGAAGAGGCCCACGAAATCGGACACGAAGAGTACGAGCACGAAAGACAGCGCCATGAGCGCCGCGCCCACCTCGAGCAAATACCTTGAGAACGCACGGTCGGTCAACCTGCCTATGATGAGTTGCACGACGACCGTGATGAGAAGGCCGAGACCGAGTATCCCGATCTCCGTGAAGGTCAACGCCATCTCGTCGACGAGTATCGGAAGGAGAGCGACGATGGCTATCAACGCACCGTCGTTGCAGGCGTGATGATAACTGATGACGAACAGTAGCCTGCGATCCCCTGACGGAGCGGTCATTGGAAACGCTAACAGTCAACACGTTTAACTTGGTTTCCGTTCGGCGAGCTCGCCACACCACAGATGTGAGAGAAAGAGAGAAGGGAAAGAGTTTGCTGAGTTTTCCGAAAAGCCGCTGCACGCACCCGCCGAAGGGAGACACCCTCACGCCTTGCCCGTGGGAGCTTCACTCGAGCGGCGTCGCGTACATTCCTCGGTTACCAACCATCACTTCTCGGAAACATCTCCAGATCGCTGTCCTGATATCGCATCCAGAGGACGCGACTCGGACACGCCTACTTCTTCTTCTTCTTTTTAGTGGCTTTCTTCTTGGCTGGCTTCTTCTTGACAGGCTTCTTCTTCGCCGCTGCCTTCTTCTTGGCGGGCTTCTTCTTCGCCGCCGCCTTCTTCTTGGCAGGCTTCTTCTTCGTAGCCTTCTTCTTGGTCTTCTTGCCACACTTTCCGCAAGACATTTGGTTTTTCCTCCTGTTGCGTTTCTTCACGGGTTTTCCGGCTTGTTACGGCGCAAGGTTTTGTCTCGGAGCATCATCTCACCTACGGTGTACCGTAAGCAAGTGAAGTGTCATTTCCTGATGCATCCTCAGTAGTGTGAATGCGTTTGTATAATAAGTGTCTTTTCATTCGTTTTCGAAGATTGATATTCACGAGAGCTGCCGCGAAACATCGTTGGTTTGAGTGCGGGTCCGTGTGGTTTCACCCCTCCGACCCGTGTGAAAACCTTATTTAGATTCACAATACATACATGGATGATGGAGCGAACGGGAAGTTGAGCAACTTGTCCCCTGTTGATGATTCACGTAAGTTGAAGGTCTGCCTCATCGGTGATGTGGGTGTCGGTAAGACGAGTCTCATCAGAAGGTACGTCTTGGATGTCTTCGATGACAAGTACATCGCCACCATCGGGACCAAGGTAACCAAGAAGGACATCCAGGTGAAAAATCCGAAGTCTGGCTCCGAGGAGGATATCACCCTTCTCATCTGGGATATCATGGGACAGCCGAGCTTCCGAGAGGTGCTCCGCGAGGCGTATTTCTATGGCGCCCAAGGCGCGATCGCGGTGTGCGACTTGACGAGCAAGGAGAGTCTGACAGAGCTTCGATATTGGATCAAGGCGATGAGCGCAACGACGGGAAGGGTGCCGATAGTCTTCCTTGGAAACAAGTGTGACCTCAAGGACGAGTCCCGGGTGAAGTTGGAGGATATTGAGGTCTTCTCGAAGAAACACGACGGAGTCGCGATGTTGACCTCTGCAAGGACGGGATACAACGTCGAACAGGCTTTCGGACAGCTCGTGACGGAGATGCTCGATCAGTGAGCAACCGCACCGGTGGTCCGCCGAACCGCTACCTCTCAATCATAATATCGTAGTACGTACATCACACTTCCAGAGTGAGCAGGATGGACGCAAGATGCGCAGATGCGCTGTTCTACAACGGCAAGGTTCTTACCTTCTCGACTGAGAGGAAGACCGCCCGCGCGATTGCGGTCGCTGACGGTGAGATAATTTCGATAGGCTCAGATGTCGAGATACGCAGGTCCGCGCCGAGAGGTTGTGAGAAAGTGGACCTCGGGGGCAAGCTCGTGATTCCAGGTTTCATAGACTGCCATACTCACTTCATACAGATGGGGGTGGATTCCCTGAGCGTGGACCTCTCCGCGACGACGTCTCTCGACCAGGCCCTGGGTCTCATGAAGACGGCAGCACTCAAGACGCGGAAAGGAGAGTGGGTCATTGCCACGAACTGGAGTGAGAGCAGATGGGATGGCGGCAGGTTCGTGTCGCGTGCCGACCTAGACAAGTGCTGCCCCGACCACCCTGCTGTTGCTCACAGGGTATGCGGTCATCTGTCCACCGTAAACTCGAACGCCATCAAGCGTGTCGAGATTGACAAGGCGACTCCCGGTGCCGAGACGGATCCCTCGGGGAACCCAACGGGGATCATGAAGGAGGCGGGAGTGTCGGTGGTGCGGGCGGCTGCCGCCCCTACGCCCGAGAGGAAGATGAAGGGCCTCCAGCTGGCGATCCGGAAGGCGCACTCCCTCGGCGTCACATCGGTCCAAGACAACGGCAGCGTCGGTGACTTCCCCGTCCTGCGACGAGCGGAGATGGACGGGAAGCTGGGGGTGAGAGTATGGTTCAACACACCGTGCTCCGAGCTTCAATCGCTCCTGAGGTTGGGAGCTTCCACGGGGTTCGGATCCGACCGGCTCAAGCTCGGCGGCGTGAAGGTATTCTGCGACGGCGCGCTCGGAGCCAGGAGTGCCGCCTTGTCAGAACCGTTCGCGGACGACCCGGGGAACTCCGGCATGTTCGTCCATCCTGTAGAGGAGCTCGACGAGATGGCGATGAAGGCGGACGAGGCTGGAATCCAGCTCGCCGTACACGCGATCGGCGATGAAGGCATAGAGGTTGCCATCTCTTCTATCGAGCGCGCGCTGGATGTCAGCAGGAGAACCGACCATAGGCACCGTATAGAGCACCTCGAACTCCCACGGCCGGATCACATCAAGAGGATGAGACGCCGCAAGATGATCGCCTCCATGCAGCCCAACTTCGTCGGCGAGTGGAGCGGGATTGACGGCATGTATGTCGAGAGGCTAGGGCACGATAGGGCGAGCAGAAACAACCCATTCAAGGAGGTCCTCAGGGCCAGGGTCAGCCTCGTATTCGGATCGGATTGCATGCCCTTCTCTCCGATTTACGGCATACGTTCCGCGGTGAACGCATCGTACCCGGCGCAAAGGCTCACCATGGAGGAGGCGTTCCTGAGCTACACAAGGAACGCGGCGTATGCCTCCTTTGAGGAGGACTGCAAAGGCACGATATCGACAGGCAAGGTCGCGGACTTCGTCGTCCTGTCCGATGACCCCTTCCGTGACCCGGATGCGCTAGATTCGTTGTCCGTTCTGAAAACCATCGTCGACGGGGAGGTAGTCTTCGACCGCTCCACGCGAAGCCGGCGATGATGGCGCGTTAGAACGAACGCGTCGAGGCGCCCATGTCGATGATCGGTCACACGACAAGCGAGCCTTGAACGCCGGTAACCGAAGCGAGCGCTCCTCGCGAGGGTGACATCGGGAGAATCATTCCGGGTCGTCCGTAGGATGCTCCTTCGGCTCCTCCATGAGCGCGAGGAGTCGGGCCATCGCCACGGTGAAGTCCTCGATTCCGACGTTGACCTCCGACCTGTCGACTGGTATCTCGTCCTGGAGGGCGCATTTGAAGTGGACCTGACACTTCGGGCAGAACATCAGCAGCCGGTCTGCTCCGGTCTTCTTCGCCTCCATCAGCCTGTCGATCTGCATCCTCTTCGTCTGGGCGCTGCAGTTCGTCCATGCACTCACTCCACAGCAGACCGCTTTGTCCCTCGTCCTCTCCATCTCAAGGCAGTTGCCGCCGGAGAACGCCTCGGTCAAGGCCCTCGGGCTATCGTATATGTCCGAGTGTCTCCCGAGCCTGCACGAATCGTGGTATGTGAACTTGTACTCGGCGGATGCGAAGTCCTCTGCCTTCAGCTTACCCGAGTCTATCAGCTCTTTTACGTAGTCCGCGATGTGTACCGTCTCGAAGCCGAGGTCGTCCATAAGGTCACGGTAGTCCATGTTGAAAGTCCGGTAGCATTCTGGGCATGTGAAGACGACCTTCTTCGCCCCGGACTCCTTGATGAGAGTGACGTTGTGTTCCATGAGCTTCCCGAAGTCGGGCTCGTTCCCGGTCCACATGAGGTCGTGACCGCAGCATTTCTCCTCGTTGCTGACGACGGGAACGACACCCGCCTTGTTCATTATCCTCACCGCACTCTCGGCGATGTCCCGGAGCCTTAGGTCCCCCATGTCCTTGAATATGGCGTCGTAGTGCGGGAGACAACCGACGAAGTAGAACACATCCCCTTTGTCCGTGACCTTCATGTCTTCTTTCAGCCAATCGAGCCGCTTCTGCTTCAGGTCCGTGTTTGCCATGATCCTCTGGGTCGAATGTATGACACCTCCCTGGGAGCACAGCGGGACGGAGCCGTGCTTGGCCGCCTCCTCCCTCATACCTCGTATGAATCCGGAGTAGTCCACCTTGTACGGACACATCACGTTGCACTGCTCGCACGTTATGCAGGTCCATATGTCCCTGTCCGTCGCGATGTCCTCCACCATCCCCTCCATGGCCCGAAGGACTATCGTCCTCGGGGCGAAGTCAGGGTCGAACGACGCTATCGGGCAGACGGTCGTGCACTTGCCGCATTCGACGCAGTCGAAGGCACCGGTGTCATCGATCACCTGCTTGACCTCCAGCTTCGTCTCGTCCTGCGTCCTCGGCTTGAGCTTCCTCTTCTTCATAGGGATCGGCCCTAGCGCCCTGACTTCCTCGACGAACTCATCGACTGCCTGCGCGAACTTGTTACGTTCCGACGCGTTTATCCACTCGGTCCTGAGCCTCCTCGAGTCGAGTCCGACTATGTCGAAAAGCTCCTTCAGCCCGTCCATCCTCTCTTGCGCCCTCTTGTTCCCGGAGACATAATGGCAGTTGTCCATGAGGCATCCGATGACTATCACGCCGTGAGCTCCGTGCTCGAAGGCATCCATGATGACGCCGGGCTCCACGCTCCCGCTGCACATCACGCGGATTATCTTCACGTTCGGAGGATACTCTATCTTGTTGACCCCCGCGAGGTTGGCGGAGGGATAGCCGCACCAGGTACATGTGAAGGCGATGATCTCTGGCTCGAAGTCAGCGCCTTTCTCATCAGCCATCGGCATCCACCTCCTCGAGTATGGCCCTGATCTGCGCTTCGACCTGTTCACGCTTGAAGGTGTTTATCGTGATGGCCTTGTTGCAGCACGCGGTCGCACACGCTCCGCACCCCTCGCACACTATCTCATCGACCCGCGATATCTTGACGTTCTTCTCGGGGTCCTCCTCCAGCTTGATGGCCCCATACTCGCAGACCTCCTCACACCTGCCACATCCGCGGCACCTCTCATCGTCTACGAACGCGACTATCCTCGGGAACGGCGTCTTCCCCTTCTTCATCAACTCGACGGCGCTCGCCGCAGCCGACTTGGCGTCTTCGATGGAGTACCTGATACCCTTGGGGCCCTGGGCAGTACCTGCGACGTAGACGCCTCTTCGGAACTCAGACGGGAACATCGGGTTGATGTCCTTCATGAACCTGTCGATGTCCGTCTGTATGTGGAGCATCTTCGATATCTCGTCGCTCCCGTCGGCGGGCTCCTGGCCCACCGCGAGGACTACGATGTCAGACGGGATGTTGAGCAGCGTATCGGAATCCGTATCCTGTGCCCTCACGAAGAGTCTCCCGCGGTCTTCGACGACTTCGGAGACTCTGCCACGGACGAACTGTATACCCTCCTCCTTCGCTTGGTCGTAGAACTCCTCGAAGCCGCGGTACGGTCCTCTGAGGTCTATGTAGTGGATGTAGATCTCGACTTCAGGCAGGAGTTTCTTGATCTCCCTCGCCTGACCGATGGCGTACGTGCAGCAGACGAGGGAGCAGTGGAGGTTCCCCTTGACTTTGTCCCTTGACCCTACACATTGGATGAAGTTGATCGTCTTCGGGATCTTTCCGTCAGAGGGCTTCTTCAGGCCGCTCCTCTCCTCCCGCTGCTTCACGATCAGTTGCTCGAGCTCCACCGCCGTGATGACATCCGGGTTCTCGTATCGCAGCTCGGGTATCCTCGATGGGTCGAAAGTCTTCGACCCGGTCGCGACTATGATTGTGCCCGTGTCGAACTCCCTCTCACCCTCTGGTGTGTTCACCTTGACATGCCGGTTCCCGAAACCCCCCGTGATGTCCACGACCTCCGACCGGAGCAGGACCTCTATGTTCTCGTTCTGATGGACGTCCTCTATCTTGGGGGTGAACACGCACTCCTTGCAGTATTGCATGCAGCAGATTCCGCAGTTGTGCGTCGGGAAAGTCATGCTCAGCTTGTACGCCCTTCCCCCAAGTTCGCCGGACCGCTCGACCAGGTACACCCTGAAGCCCTGGCCGGCGATGTCCAGCGCTGCCTGCATGCCTGTCACTCCGCCGCCGATCACAAGAGCAGACGGCAGGATGGGCACCTCGATGTCCTCGAGTGGCACCAACTCTCTGGCTCTCGCGATGGCTCCCTTTGTTAGCCTCTTCGCCTTCTCGGTCGCTTCTGACTTGTCTCTGTGCGACCACGCACACTGTTCTCTGATGTTGACCTGCTCGAAAAGATATCGATTCAGCCCCTGCTCTTCCAGGGAGCGACTTATGATTAGGCCCTGTATGTTGGGGGAGCAGGCTGCGACGGCGACCCTCTCGAGATTCTTCGTCGAGTACTCTTCCTTCAGGAACTTCTGTCCCTCTCTGGAGCAGAGCGCCTCATGAATAGAGACAGTCACGATGTCCGGGTCGCCCCCGAGTTCCTTCGCGATCGACTCAAGGTCGATGTGGTCGGATACCGCCCCCCTGCATCCACAGAGGTAGACTGCCACTCGCTTCTTCTTGGCATCGACGTCGTGACGTGATTCCTCCATGTGTCTATCACCTCTGTTCCTATCGATGCTGGTCTAGCACGACACGAACTCCACGCCCTCTTCGAGCTTGGCGCGTCTCATGGCGTGGTAGAGTCCATCCATGACGCATGACTCGGTGACATACCCGTAGAAGTCCCCTTTTTCGAACACGGCAATCGTTGCGACCCTGGAATTCGCCATGGCACTCGCGACCCATCTCAGGTCGAGCGAAAGGTTGGTCAGTAGAACCAGGGGCTTCGACATGCATTGCCCGACCTTCGTCTTGGCCGGGTCCTTCCCCTCCGCGATCACCTTGGCGAGGACGTCCCTCTTCGTGATGACGCCATATGCGTCGCTCTTGCCCTTCCTGGGGACGATCAGAGTGTAACAGTTGGAGTCCAGCATGGTATTGATGGCTTCCAGTACGGAGGCGCTGGAGCTTATCGTCGGTAGCTCGAAGGTCTTCACGACGTCTCTCAGAGTCAGTCTGCCGATGTTCATCCCGCCTCCTCCTTCTCGGGATTCTTCGCAGCCCCGGACGCGACCGATTTGAGAACGTCGACATCCGAGACCGACCCCAGGAAGTTCTCCCGGTCGAAAACCATTATCTTCGACACGTTCTCGTTGGCCATCTTCTTAGCTACCCAGCGTGCTTCCAGGTCGAGATTGTTCATGACGACAACCGGCTTCCGCGCGCATGACAGCGCCGGGAGCTCATAGAGGTCCTCCCCCTCCGCGATGGGTCCGACCACTATGTCCCAACGCGTGATCATGCCATACGCATCATTCGTCCCCTGTCTGTCCACGATCACATAGTCGGTCTTGTTCTCCGCCATTGTGACCAGCGCATCCGCGACTGTTGCATCTGGCGGGATTCTCACTGGCTTCGAGCCACTGATGATCTCCCTTAGCTTCATGTGTACCCCCCAAGCCCAGATTAGAGTGACTGTGTTAATGAGTAACACGATATAAAGACATTCCCGGCGTGGATACGTTATCCTGAGCCAGGAGGATGCGGCAGGAGACAAGGATAGTAAAATACCGCCCGACAGCAATGACTCCAGAGATGGACGAAGACCTTTCGCTCCTGTTCAAACCGTCCGCCGTGGCCGTCGTTGGCGCATCAGCTGACCCTGGAAAGGTCGGCCACCTCGCTCTGAAGAATCTCCTTTCCGGCGACTTCTCCGTACATCCCGTCCACCCCAGAGAACGCGAGATACTGGGCTGTAGATGCTACGAATCACTCGACGACATCCCTGGCGAGGTCGACGTTGCGGTGGTCGTGCTTCCAGCGAGATCCTCCGTCGATGTCGTCCGGGATGCCGCAAAGAGAGGGGTTCGATTCGTCATAGTGGCATCCTCTGGTTTCAGTGAGCGCGGGGAGGGCGGCGAGGAGCTCCAGAACGCCCTCATGGCGGCAGTGGACGACACCCCCACCCGTATCCTCGGTCCGAACACCATGGGTCTGATGGTCCCGTCCTCACGCCTTGACACGTTCTTCATTTCGAAGGAACGCAGCTCGAGACCCGGAAGAGGGTCGATAGCGATCGTTTCGCAGAGTGGAGCGGTGGCGGTCTCGTTCCTTGAGAAGGCTGAGGCCGCGGGAATCGGCGTGTCCGCGTGTGTCTGCCTGGGTAACAAGGCGGACATAGACGAGGTCGATCTGCTCCGGCACTTCGCTGAGGATGCGGAGACCCAGTGTATCGCCATGTATCTCGAGTCGTTCTCGGACGGCAGGTCGTTCCTGGAGGTCGCAGGGGATGTCGCCCTATCGAAGCCGGTGGTCTTGCTCAAGGGAGGCCGGACACGCGCGGGGTCGATGGCGGCAAAAACTCATACGGGCGCTGTCGCGTCAGCATCCGACGCGGTTGTGGATGGTGCGCTCCGACAGGCTGGCGTCTTGCGCGTGTATGACGAGGAGGAACTCGTGGACGTATCCAGGGCGCTCTCTGTCATAGGGCACGTGAAAGGCGACAGGATATGTGTCGTGGCCAGCGCGGGTGGGTTCGGGGTGATTGCCTCCGACCTTGTCGAGTCCTCCGAGAACGGACTTGGTCTACGAATGGCGGAACTCAGCGAGCTCACCGCTTCGGAATTGCAGAAGGTTCTTCCGGAGTTCGTGGCGCCTCGGAATCCTGTCGATCTCACCGCTGAGGTGACCGATGTGATGTATGACGAGGTGCTCGGCGTACTGAAGGCCGACCCTGGTGTCGATGCGATCATGATGTCGCTCGAGCTGCAGCCTCCGAATGTGACGAACAGACTGATCGAAGTCGCAGACAGACACTTCTCAGAGGGCGGCCCGCCAATCGTGATAAGCGCCTTCGCGAAGAATCAGATCTCGGTCGTGCGTGACATGGCCAACCGAGGGTTGGTGGCGTACCCGACGATTCGCCGGAGTATGCGAGCGATAGCTGCTCTGGTAGAAAGGGGAGGTCACCTGCGCAGGCGCAGATAGCCCAAAGGGATATGAGAATCCACCCTCGATGGGCGATCCCTTCGAGGATGGAAGTCTCACCACGGGTTTTCGAACGCGTTTCTGACTAACCGCCGATTCGGAAGACCTTTGTACCACACTTGGGGCACGTGCCCTTCGTGGCGGGCTTCCCATTCTTCAGCTTGACCTTCTTTGCGTCCTTCACTTCGATAGATTTCTTGCACTTCACACAGTAGGCCTTGACCAAATATCCCACCGCTCCTGAATCGTATTGTACTAATATATATTCGCTTCACGGCCTAAAAGCGTGATTTCCACTGCAGAATGCTCATACTGGACCTCATTCAGTGCGCAAGATCATGCCTGAAAACACAGTGATTGACTGACATTCTAAGAAATGAAAGGGTTTAACGGAGCTGACTCCGGACACTGGATCGTTAGATGACAGTTCGAGTTCGTCAATCCCCCCTCTGTAAAGGGACTATCGTCTTCGCCTGCCAACCACATAACCTCTCAGGACGGCCCTCTGTCTCCTCGGGACGCCCAGAAGCGTCTTCTCCAGTTGGATATTTCTTACCGTGTTGTACATTCTGCTTGGTCTCACTCTATTACACCTCCTAGAAAGTCAAGCTCTAGCTTCCCCCGCGCTTGACGCGGAACTCGCCAGATGCTTAATCGCGAGCTTGCGCTGGCCCCCAATCGATGGGGGAAGAATCCTTTGTCGTATGTTCCAGCGCGTCCATTGCGATCGATCAACCCCTTACACTCAGGGGGTATATGACGCTTCCGACGATACTCTTTCCATGTATTGGCCGATTTATATATTATTTCTCTGTGGAAAGGGGAGGCCGCAGAAGCACGCGCGTTGCGGGTGCGCATCTCTGTTGCTGGCAATGCTATATCTACTTGTAAATATATTTACAATTCAATACAGGTCGTGATATATTGCGCGGAGAATATAATTCGCTGTCGTCCGAAACCGGCCCGACGGTTCCGGAGCCAGGGAGAGCCCCCGACATGTTGATTGTCCTGTCAAGGTTGGTGCGGAATCGAACGCCATGATTGTGCCGACTGACTGGAAGACCGCTGCCTTGCCGTGTTTCATGCTGCCGCGGGAGTCTCGAGTTGACTTTCACCCCTTCCTACAACGTCAGGTGGACTGTCAGCACGACAATCTGCATATATCCCTACGTTGTTCTACAGTGGCGTGGGAATCGAGCAGATTGCTGCGCTTACCAGCAAGGACCGGATTCTGTTGTGTCTTTCAGATTACCCTCGGATGGAGGACCGGTATGTGCTTCCTTCCGAGTTGACGCAGGAATCGATTGCCAGCTCGACAGGTATTCAGCGGAAACACCTGCCGCAGTACCTCAAGGACCTCATCGCAGACGGTCTGGTCGTCCAGCGCAAGGCGCACATGAAGGGCATGAAGCAGCGTATGAACGGCTATTACCTGAGCCCCAGCGGCTTCGCCAGGTCGAGTGAGCTGAGGGAGCGCATCGGCGACCTTGTCGTACCCGTCACAATGAAGGGAAAGGTCGAGCGCATGAAGATCAGCGAGATTGACGACGTCACGTCCGTGCATATCACCTTCTGTGACATCGTGACGGAGGCGGTCCTGAAGGGGAACCTCGACATGGGCTCCCTCGAGATGATTGAATCTCGCAGGCTTCGGGTTATTGAGAAGAAGGACGAGGCCACCGAAGCATACAGACGCGCGCTCGCCACGGCCTGGCGTGACGGTCGAGTGACCGCGACAGAGAGGTTCCTCATAGAGGAGCTGAGGTCGATCCTGAAGATATCTGAGAAGAAGCATGGCGCCCTCGAGGCCGAGATTCTGAAGAAGCTTGCTGAGGACCATATGGAGTTCCTCAGGATATACAGCGAAGTTCTTGAGATCGCCCTGTCCGATGGACATATTGACGGTCCGGAGGTGAACATCCTCGAGAGCCTGCGCAGGATGCTGAGGATATCTCGCGAGGACCACGACGCCCTTGTCAGAGATATACGAATGGAGCTGTTCGGCCCTCCTGATGGCGTTGATCCGGGTGAGGTCGCAGGCGAGTAGTCAGAACTCAGATCTCGATGGCCGTCTTCCTGTTGCCGGTCCTCCCTTCTATGAACCCGAATGCCATCCGGGGAGTGTTGTGATGATAGCCGACGGTGCCCCTGCTGTCGATCATGACTATTCCTCCCAGCCCGTCCACCCTGCTCTTCATCGCCGCAACCGCCTCCCTGCAGGCCTCTGCCGGGTCTCCGTGAAGCCTCCTGAGGGCGTCGACGGCCGTTTTCGCTAGGAGGACTGCCATTATCCTCTCTCCCCAGCCCGTCGCGGAGGCCGCTCCGACCTGGTCGTCGGCGTAAGCGCCGCATCCAACCAGCGGCGAATCGCCCACTCTTCCGGCGGGCTTCCTCGGTATCCCTCCCGTGGATGTCGCTGAGGCGACCCGTCCTTCTGTATCGATGGCACAAGCCCCGACGGTGTCGCATCCGCCCTCGAAGAATTCCCTCGTCCTCAGCACGCCAGTCCTGACGAATTCGCGGTAATCCTCCAGTTGGCGCCCCACGAGCAGATCACGTTCGGTGCACTGTTCGAACCCCATCTCGACCGCGAACCTCAGAGCGCCCTCACCTGCGAATAAGGAGACGGACGTGTCTTCCAGCACCTTCCTTGCGACGCGGATGGGGTTCCTCATGTGCTGCAGCGCGGCGACGGCCCCAGACCTTAGGGAGCCCCCCTCCATGACGATCGCATCCAGCTCGACCTGCCCGGACTGGTTCAAGAAGGATCCGACACCAGCATCGAAGACCGGGTCGTCCTCCATGACAGCCACGGCCTCGACTACAGCCTGCACCGCAGATTCACCCCCGACGAGTTCGTTGTAGCCTTTCTCGGCCGCCGCCTCACAACCCTTCAGGTGCGCCTCCACCAGCTCGTCCGGGATGTCCCACGCCCCACCGTGAACGATGATCGATGGCTTCATGGGTGGTCGACTCGCAATCCTGTTCGCAGAGCCTAGGCGACCAGTTTGAGGACCTTGTCGTGAGGGCGAACCCGGTCCTTCACCTTTATCCCAACAGCCTGACCCGTCGTTGCGCTGGGGACAGGGTTCCTGTCGATCTCCATCGACTCGACCTTCTGTTCGAAGTCAGTCGTTGCTCCCTTGATTCTGATACTATCTCCGACAGCGATCGTCCCCGCCGTTATCTCTATCGCCGCAACTGAAGGCTTCGCGAAGAACTGCATGACCGTGCCCACCTCCGTTTCTTCAGTCATTGTTTTCCCCCTGATTGAATCCACATCATGGTATATAGGATGTCTCTCGAATCATCGCCTATGCGTCTCGCCTCGCCCCCCTGATCCTGGAAGTTCTCCTTGCTGCAATTCGCCATAAGTTCTAATAGGCCGGAGTATTTCTGAACCATGCTGTCGAGCGAACATCCAGGGATGCACGATGCAGAGTTCATCAAAGGGTTCCAAGTCCAGGCGTGGCGTGAAGAAATGGCCCACGCCTCCGAGGCTTGCCGGAGAGATGCTGAGCGTTCTGTCGGACATCATGTCAGTGGAGAATCTCGACGCCGTTCTTCAGAAGATCGCGGAGACGATAGCCGAGCTGTTCTCGATCAGGGCTCTTATAATCTGCGTCCTTGACGAGAACGAGCAGGTCTTCCGCGTCCGCGCGGCCCACGGATACGACGCCGACAGGAACGAGCAGATCATGGCCATCACATACAGTCAGGAGCGCCTCGGGAGGGACATGGACCCGAAGTTCATGGTCTCCGAGAACGTGTACTTCGTTCGACCCGGTCCCGAGGACTTCGACAAGACGGACGAACCCCTGTATTTCGATGTGAAGGGCATCACGAAACCCAGAGGCGACGTGGACGAATGGCACGAGCTGGACTATCTGAAGATAGTATTCAAGGACCGCGACAACCAGCCGAAGGGGTTCATAGAGATTGAGGAGCCGGAACCCCGTAGAACGATGGATAAGGACGTCATCGAGGCGCTTCGCATTTTCGCAGAGCTGGCCGGCGTTGCCATCGAGAACGCGAAGATGTATCAAACTCAAGTGGAGATAGCACAGAGGACGCGCTTCCTCGGTGACATCATGGCGCACGACATCAACAATTACAACCAGGCGGTGACGAGCTATCTGCACATGGCCCTCTCGACGGACGTCGACCCCGGGAAGGCGGTCGCGTACCTGGAGCGGGCTAGCGAGGCCGCCTGGGGTATCAACGAGCTGATACAGCGTGCCGAGAAGCTGGCACGCATCGAGGAGGAAGGTGCTAAGAACACCGGCCCAGTGGACCTGGTCGAGATGCTGAAGGAGAGCGCGGGAGAGGTCTCGAGGAGCAACTCTGATAAGGATGTCACCATAGATCTGAAGCTGGGAAGCCAGAGGTACTTCGTCACCGGCAACGAGCTGATCGGCGAGATATTCGTGAACATCATCGAGAACGCGGTGCAGTATGACGCTCACGAGAAGATAGAAGTCGAAGTGAGCGTGGGCGAATTCTTCGTGGATTACAGGAGGTACTGGTGCGTGTCAATCGCCGATAACGGCATCGGCATACCGGACTCGAAGAAGAGCCTCGTCTTCGGCAGGATGAGCGGGGGGGCAGAGGGGCCGCCGGCCCTGGGTCTGGGCCTCTCCATCGTGCGCGCGATAGTGGAATCGTACCACGGTCTCGTCTGGGTGGAGGACAGGGTACAGGGAGACCACTCGAAGGGAAGCGTCTTCAGGGTCGCCCTTCCGATGGCCCCATCGACCTAGGACGGCCTTCGCGCCCACGTTCACGTCCAAGACGGATGGGCAACCTTTTTTCGCTGTTGATGTGATGGGGCATCGGCTGAGACTATGAAACTGAAGGGCAAGGTGGCGCTCGTCACCGGAGGAACGGAAGGGATCGGGTTCGCGACCGCGAGCTTGTTCCTGAAGGAAGGGGCGAAGGTGGCAATCTCGGGACGGTCGGCGGAGAAGGGGGCAAAGGCGGTCGCGGAGCTCGAGAAGCTCGGCGAGGTACTCTTCGTTGAGGGTGACGTCTCGAAGCCCGATGACGCATCCGGAATGGTGGAATCGACGGTTTCCCGGTTCGCAGGGATAGACATCGTCTTCAACAACGCCGGGATATACATAGAGAAGAAAGCCGAGGATATGAGTGAGGAGGAATGGGACAGGCTGATCGACATCAACCTGAAGGGAACGTTCCTGGTCTCGAAGTATGCAATTCCCCACATGAAGGAGCGGGGAGGCGGCACGATAGTCAACAACTCGTCCGACGCAGGTCTGGTGGGCAACCGTTCCTGTCCAGCGTACTGCGCCTCAAAAGGCGGCGTCACGGTGATGACCAAGGCCATGGCGTTGGATTACGCGAAGGACAACATACGCGTGAATTGCGTCAACCCCGGCGTGATCGACACGCCCATGGTCGCTCGGGAGGTACAATTGTCAGGGGATCCTGACAAGTGCGTGAGCCAGATGGACAACGACCATCCCATAGGAAGGATCGGGAGACCCGAAGAGGTTGCCAAGGCCGTCCTCTTCCTGGCATCGAACGAATCGTCATTCGTCACCGGGACGGCGCTCTCGGTGGATGGAGGCCTGACGGCCCAGTAGCCGGGGCGCGGGCCACTCCGAGGGTGTCATCGGGGGTCGAACCCCAGCTCCTCAGCGCATTTGTCCGCGTACTTGCACCAGTCGAAGCAGGTGGGCCTCTTCTTCCGTACGACCCGCCCGCCGCAGTGGTAGCATTTGAGGGTGACCTCGTTGGTGAACATCTCGACCTCTTCGCTGCAATGAGGACAGACGACAGTCTCCGGGATCGGCTGGAGCGCGAAGATTGCCCCTGGGCAACGCGTGAAGATCGCCATAGGTGTTCGATTCCGTCAAGGGCGGCTCGACCGTAAAGGAATATCGCCTTACACGCTCGATTCGCGGAAATCAATAAGTCCGCTGACACACTATGATACTCGCGCGAGAGGGGGTCAATGGCAGAATCCCGTAAGGAGCATATCGAGATACTGCGGGGCGCCGTCGCCATGGAACTCGAAGGGGAGGAGTTCTTCTCGAAGGCCGCGTTGCGGATGAAGCATCCTCAGGCGAAGGACATGTTCATATCGCTCGCCAAGCAGGAGAGGAGGCATGTCAGGGTGCTGGAGGAGGAGCTGCGGAGGCTCGAGCGGGGGGACAGCTGGGCCTCGCCGTCCTCTCTTGAGGGCTCTGCCGCTACCGAGGATTCGGTCTTCAGGGAAGCGGAGGGGGAGAAGGGTCCTCTGGGTCCCAAGGTCGGGGAGCTTGCGGTCCTCAAGTTCGGAATGGATGTCGAGAGGAAGTCCATCGATTACTACCGGCGAGCCGGGTCTGAGGTCGAGAACGCCAAGGCGAGGGAGGTCTTCAACTGGCTCGTTGGTGAGGAAGCTGGACATCTCGCCATACTGAGTGCGGAATACAACCTGCGTTCTAAGTCTGGATTCTATTTCGACGTGCCAGAATTCAGCTTGGAAGTGATGTAGTCAGGCTCAGAGCGAATTGCATCTCATCCATTCGGCTATCAGCAACAGGTCCGAGAAGACCGCGTAGGCAGTCTGTGTCAGGACAGGGTTCGTCTCGAAGATTGTCAGTTCTCCCATCAGATCAGTGTGTATCGTGAGCGCACTGGAGGTCCCGTCCACAGACCAGAACGGGTCGTCGCTCCGCAGACGTTCCGGCGTGACCGAAGTCCGCACATTCGGTCCGTCCCTCTCGGCCTTCGCCACGAACTTGATCTTGGCGCCCTCGGACCGGGCAGAGGTGATGTCGTCCAGGGATACGTCTGCGATGCCCCTCCTATCCACCTTCTGGGGCGTGCTTCCTGCTCCCATGAGGACGTTGGCCAGAGCGGTGATCTTCGCCGCCGCGTCCCAACCATCGAGGTCGAGCGATGGGTCCGCCTCCACGATGCTCAGCCTCTGTGCCTCCTTGACCGCGTCGTCGAGAGTCCTGCCCTTCGACATCTCCGTCAGGACGTAGTTCGATGTGCTGTTCAGTATGCCCTCGAGACGCGTTATCTCGCATCCCTGGAGCGTCTTCTCGACCAGGTTGAAGACCGGTGTCCCGTCCATGACGGTCCCTTCGAACCGAAGCTTGACATTTCTCGACTTCGCCAGTGATTCCAGTCTGTCGTACGCGAACGCGATCGGGCCCTTGTTGGCAGTGATGACGTGCATCTTCGACTGAAGAGCGCTGGAGATGTGGTCGATCGCTGGCTGCCCTGCTCGTATGTCTAGGGTGGTCAGTTCGACCATTACGTCCGCACCGCAGTTGTCGATAATCTCGAGCGGAGAGAGGTCGGTGCTCTCCATCCCGTAGCCTCCAAGATGGCCGTTTCGCTCCAGCTCGTTCTCTGCCCTGTCGAGATCGAGAGCCTTGTCGGAAAGCAACGACCCCTTCGACCTGGTAGAGATGGCGATGACTTCGATGTCCAGGCCTTTGCACTTGATGAGCCACTCTCTCTTGCGAGTCAGCATCCGCGCGAATTCGCGTCCGACATTGCCGTATCCGACTATCGCTAAACGAAGAATCATAGCCATCTCTCAGGTGCCGCGCCGAAGAGCATCCGGCTGTCACTATTCAGAGCTGGGTGAACTCTTCCTTTCCGGCACCGCACTCCGGGCACGTCCAATCATCCGGAAGCGACCCGAACGGCGTCCCGGGCTCGACCGACTGGGACGAGTCTCCAACGACTGGGTCGTAGACATACCCGCAGATGTTGCACTGGAATTTCGGCAGATCTGCCATCGTAGCTCGTATCTCCCTATGGGTACTTGAGATTAACTAACCTTCAAGCGTAGCCAGGGAAGTCGTCCTCCACGGTCAGCCTCGGCGAGTCGGCACCTGGAATCGGGTCCGACAGCGGCGCATTCTCAATCACTGGGAAAGGCCTAAGAGGTGGAAGGGCATGTGGTGAGAGGTCGGGGGAAATGGTGATTGAGATGCGATGCTGCGTATCATGCGGACGCTCTATAGACTGGAGCGCGAGCGTCTGTCCTTACTGCGGACACGACTATCGAGCGCAGGTTCATCGCACAAGCTGCCAATCCGATGAGACCCTCAGTAGCGGTATGCGGGCGGTGTTCTACGTCGTCTCCCTTCTGATTCCAATCGCTGGCATAGTGATAGGTGCAATCTACTGCTCAAAACCCGAGCCGCAACTCAAGAGGGTCGGAAAGATGTGTCTGATCCTGGCATTGGCAGGTGTGTTGCTGACGGTTGCCATGTCGGCACTGCTGTATGTCATGGTCCTGAGTTTCGGAGAGCACACCACCGTGACGCCGACGGCGACACTCTCGAAGACTTCGACGGCCTACGGCTACCTTCTTAGGTTTGGCCCCATTAGCTCGGATGCCTACTGGGACGATGTGACAATACTCCTGAGCGATGGTTCGGAAACCTGCCATTGGTCTCCCTCGAGTTCCTATCTCGCGGGGGGCTCTCTCGACAAGCAGGTGGTCGGAGAGATGTCCCTCGGCGCTTTGACGGTGTACTGTAACGTGACGGACTTGGCAGGAAACGGGTATGTGAACATGGGAGACTTCTTCACATTGACGACTTCGTCTGCGTCACCGTTCAGCAATGCCACTACCTATGTGGTGAAGTTGATGTACGATCCCACAGGGTCAGAGATATGTCACCTCTTCTTCACCGGTTAGCCAATTGCCATGGATGACAAATCGTTGCGCTCAAGCTGAATAACGGTTCCCCCTCTGACGGGTCAAGCGGAAGAGGCGTGTCCACGGCGACGATCCCACCTTAACGACCCCGCGCCCCGATGACCTAATCCATCGCAACGCGTATCCGCCGTTGACTGCGCGAGCTGTGCGTGGCTCCCAGGGAGGGGTATCCTACTCTCCGGTCTGCAGGAACTGAGGCCATTGACACTGCCGCATCGGACGAAATTCGTACTGTTCTACACGAGTATTGCACCATCTCGTCGGGAGCAGGTATGAATTCCGCAGGGTTTTTGTTCGATTAGATATGCTTAAGTACAATTCTGATGGTCTAGGGCTGGGCGGCCCGAGTCAGAAAACGCCAGCTCGACAGGGCGCGGTCGACGGGTCATCCGGGGAAGAGGAAGAACCTCAGCTAGGTGTTTGCATGAAGATACGCGACCTGAAATGGTTGTTCAGCAGAAATTCCGAGTTCTGGCCGACGAATATCAAGACGGGCATGTGGGCGTGGATCGGGCACCGGATAACGGGCCTTGTGCTTGTCGTGTACGTGTTCATGCACCTGTCGTTCCTGTCGACAGCTTCCATCAGCTCAGGTGACTTCAACGCCCTCATGGAAGTGACATCTAATCCGCTGTTCGTGGCGATGGACTTCGTGCTCATCATCGCTGTGATATTCCACGCCATGAACGGTTTCAGAGTCATCATGTTCGACCTTGGTCTGGGGGTACGCCACCAGAAGCTCGTGTTCTGGATAGCGATGGCAGTCGCTGCCGTCCTCGTGATCGGGGGGTTGTGGGCCCTTTGGGACATCATATTCGTCCCGTCCGGGGGAGGTGGCTAGATGCCTGACCAGAGCATAGCGACCACGAAGGTGGCCGGGACGTGGGCCTGGTTCTTCCAGCGCTTTTCCGCGGTGTTGTTGATCGTGTTCCTGGCGATACACCTGTACGCTTCGCACTTCATGGATCTAGGGGAGCACGAGTCGGGAGAGGCCCTGATATCGTTCGACGACGTCACCGTACGCCTCGACCAGCTGTTCTACATCGTTGTCGACTACGGCATGCTCTCCATGGTGCTCGTGCACGGCCTTAACGGCCTCCGGACAGTCCTGTTCGACTTCGACATGTTCGTGAAACGTAAGAAGTACGTCGATGTGGGCCTATGGGTGCTGGGTATCGCGACACTGATCTGGGGGATAGTCATCCTGTTCCCGTTCATCACAGGAGGCTGAGGAAGTGTACTACCACAAGATACTCGTCATCGGCGGAGGTCTTGCCGGCCTGAGGGCCGCGATCGAGGCCGCTCCGAAGGCAGACACGGCAATCATATCACAGGTGCACCCGGTAAGGTCCCATTCTGGTGCCGCCCAGGGCGGAGTGAACGCACCGCTGGCCAACAACCCAAAGGGCAAGGACGACACATGGGAGAAACACGCCTACGACACCATCAAGGGGAGCGACTTCCTGGCAGACCAGGACACCGTCGAGTTCATGACCAGCGAGGCGGGGCCGTGCATCTACGAGATGGAGCATTGGGGTTGCCCCTTCTCGCGGACCGAGGACGGCAGGATTGCGCAGAGGCCGTTCGGAGGGGCGGGCTATCCGCGTACCTGTTTCGCGGCAGACAAGACTGGTCTGTACATGCTGCACACGCTCTGGGAACGCTCTGTGAAGCTCAACATCCCGTTGTACGATGACAGGCTGATGGTCGATGTCGTGATCGAGGGCGACCAGTGCCGAGGCGTGATATGCCTCAACATGCAGACGGGCGAACTCGAGCCGTACATGGCCGAAGCGGTCATATTCGCCTCCGGGGGTAGCGGACAGATATTCGCGCGCTCCACCAACGCACTGATCAGCACGGGCTCCGCTCAGGCGGCGGCGTACAGAAGGGGTGTCCCTCTGAAAGACATGGAGTTCATCCAGTTCCACCCCACATCGCTCTTCGGTACGAACATACTCATGACCGAAGGTGCGAGGGGCGAGGGCGGATACCTCATCAACTCCGACGGGGACAGATTCATGTCGAAATACGCTCCGAAGGTGATGGAGCTCGGCCCGAGGGACATCGTGTCCCGGTCGATCCAGACGGAGATCAACGAGGGGCGTGGAATAGACGGTCAGTACGTCTACCTAGACCTGCGCCACCTCGGAAAGGAGAAGATACTCGAGAGGCTTCCCGGAATCAGGGACCTCGCCATGAACTTCGTGGATGTGGATCCCATCGAGAAGCCAGTTCCCATCCAGCCCGGTCAGCACTATACCATGGGCGGGATAGACACGGACGTGGACGGGGCGACGAAGTTCAAGGGCCTCTACGCCGCAGGGGAGTGCGGATGCGTCAGCGTCCACGGCGCCAACCGTCTCGGCGGCAACTCACTGTTGGACACGGTGGTGTTCGGCAAGCGGTCGGGCGCGGTGGCTGCCAAGTACGTCTCGTCCAAGGGCGATGAGAAGCAGGGCGAGGCGTCCGTGATGAAGTGCCTCAAGGAGACCCGGGAGAGGATCGACGCTCTCCTCGCGAAGAAGGGTTCGGAGAACCACGCGGACATAAGGGACGAGATGAGGGCGACGATGTTCGCGAACGTCGGCATATTCCGCGAGAAGGCCGGGATGGAGAAAGGCCTGGCGAAGATACGCGAGCTCAAGGAGCGCTACAAGGGCATCTCGGTGCAGAACAAGGGCAGACAGTACAACGTGGACCTGGTTCGCGCCCTGGAGCTCGAGGGCATGCTGGATGTCGCGGAGGCAATCGTCGTAGGCGCAATCAAGCGTGAGGAGAGCAGAGGTGCCCACTCGCGGCTCGACTTCAAGGAGAGGGATGACGAGAACTTCCTGAAACACACCATAGCCGTCTACACGCCCGATGGTCCCGAGATCACGTACAGCACGGTTAAGATCACCAAGCACAAGCCCGTGGAGAGGAGGTACTGAGATGGCCGGAGAGGAGATCACGATCAAGGTGCAGCGATTCGATCCGACTGCGGATAGGGTACCTTATTGGCAGCCTTACAGGGTCGTCACCAGGCCGGGGATGACCGTCCTCGACGCCCTCTTCGAGATAATGAACCATCAGGACGGCACCCTTGCGTTCAGGTTCTGCTGCAGGGCGGGCGTGTGCGGATCCTGTGCGATGGTCATAGCTGGCAAGATACGCCTGGCGTGTGAGACTCAGATAGCCCAGTTCGTCCGCAAGAAGGAGCTGCTGCTGAGTCCTCTGCCTCATCAGAAAGTGGTGAAGGACCTCGCCGTCGACTACGAGCACTTCTTCGAGAGGATCAAGCGGGTGAAGCCGTACCTCATGGGCAAGGAGCCGTATCCAGAGCGCGAGTACATTCAGTCCCCGAAGGAGAGGGTACCGATCAACGAGCCAATAGACTGCATCCTCTGCGGGTCGTGCACCAGTTCGTGCAGCGTTGCGTGGTGGAACGCCGACTATCTCGGACCCGCCGCGTTGCTGAAGGCATACAGATTCTACGCGGACACTCGCGACACTGCTAAGGACGAACGGCTCGACCTCATCGAGAGCGAGAGCGGCGTCTACCGTTGCCACACGATCTTCAACTGCGTCGAGGTCTGTCCCAAAGACCTCAACCCGACCGAGGCGATCCAGAAGCTGAAGATCGGTGCCGCGAAGCGCAAGCTGTTCGGCGGCAGGAAGCGCCGCAAGGCCTGAGCACGTCCGTCAGCCCCACCTAATGCCTGTGCCTTGCCTACACGGGTTTGTATGACTGCCTGGACAACGACCGACCGCAACGCTCCAATACCGTCGTGCGCATCTGGTTCAGAGGTGAGAACTGGATGCCCACACTCAGAGCGTCGTTCGAGAACGGCCCCGATATGTCGATCACACTCAGAGAGGACGAGACCGCGACCGTCGAGAGACTGCTGTCGTCCGTTCCGTTCCGAGCTAAGGTGAACAGGTGGGGGGACGAGGTGTACTTCGACGCTCCTGTATCCGCAGAGCTCGAGGAGGATGCCAGGGCAGTCATGGACGTGGGTGAGGTCGCCTTCTGGCCGGATGGGAGCGCGGTGGCGATATTCTTCGGCCCCACACCGGTCAGCACGGATGGGCGGCCGAGGGCCTACAGCCCCTGCAACTTGCTTGGCAGGGTGAGCGGCGACGCCACCCTTCTCAGGTCCGTCGTCTCGGGATCCGTCGTCGAAGTCAGCAGGGAACCCTAGAGACTCCTACTGGCATGTGTATCCGCCGTCCACCGACACAGCTGTTCCCGTGATGAAGCTAGCGTCATCGGATGCGAGGAAGACCACCGTGTTGGCCACCTCGCTCGGCCTGCCGAGTCGCCCGATCGGGTGATATTCGGAGATCTCCTTCCTGTGAGCGTCGACTGTGGTCCCTCTGGAGGCGACCTCCTGGAGGAACATCGGGGTCTCTATCTCTCCTGGGCATACGCAGTTCACTCGGATGTTCTTCTGGGCGTAGTCCAACGCAAGGCACTTGGTCATCAGGACCACCGCTCCCTTCGAGGTGTTGTAGGCGATGGCCGACCGGTCGCCTACGAGTCCGCTGCACGATGCGTTGTTGACTATCGAGCCACCCCCCTGCTTCAGCATGACTGGGATGACCTCCTTGGTCATCAGGAAGACACCCTTCACGTTCACCGCCATTATTCTGTCCCACTCCGCCTCGCTGACCTGCTCCACCGTGCCCTCGACGAGGATGCCGGCGTTGTTGAACAGCACGTCTATCCGTCCGAGGCGAGTCATGATCTCGTCGACCATCCTCTTGACGTCGGCATGGTCGGTGACATCACCTGACACCAGAAGTGGGTCGTACCCCCTGCCTCTCAGATCGTCGACGGTCCTGCCACCCTCCTCCTTGGATATGTCGACGACCGCAACCTTGGCGCCCTCCTCGAGCAGCCTCTCGACCGTGGCCCTGCCGATCCCCGAGGCGCCCCCCGTGACGACGGCGGCCTTACCCTCGAATCTCTTCTCCGACAGTCAAATCGCCTCCGAGGCGTATCTCCGGAGGTGATGTTCAATCTTGCGGAAGCCCTCGGAGGCAATTACATATAGCCAGATGTCAGTCTCGCCATGATATCTGGGAGGTGCGACCCGCTTGCCGAAGAAAGTGCTGGGCATACTCGGCAGTCCAAGGCTCCAGGGCAACACGGCCGACCTGTTGGACGCCGTTCTGGAAGGTGCTCGCCTTGCCGGGGCAGGGGTGGAGAGGCTGGACCTTGCCAGGATGAGCATCGACCCTTGCGTCGAGTGCCGGAGATGTGACGCCGACGCCACATGCGCGGTGAAGACCGACGACATGCACCAGATCTATGCCCGGATCCGACAGGTGGACGCGATAGTGCTCGCGTCACCGATATTCTTCATGAGTGTCAGTTCACAGACGAAAGCCATGATCGACAGGTGCCAGAACTACTGGGTGGAGAGGTTCGTCATGCGTAAGAGAGTCTACGAGGGCCGCACGAGACCCAGGGGGCTGTTCGTCGCCTGTGCGGGTTCTCCTAGGCCGTTGGTGTTCGACCCGGCGAGACATGTGGTTAGAGCCTTCTTCGCAGCCATCGACTACGATTACGCTGGCGAGGTGCTCCTCGGCTTCACGGACGATCCTGAACTCTCTCCGAGGAAGGTTGAGGCACTTGGGAGAGCGAGGCTCGCAGGGAAGGCTCTCGTCGAGTGACCCGACAGCTCGTGCGTCATGCCGTTAGCTTGCCCTTCGTCATGACCCTGACAGTCCTTCCTCCGTCCCTCTCGACCTCGATGTTCACTCCGGGAGCGCTGACGAAGTCCCAGTGCATCACCGATTCTGAGGTGCCGCCATATGTGTTGTTGGCGCCGAACGCCAGATGCACGGTCCCACAGACCTTCTCGTCTGTGAGTATGTATCCAATCGCCTTCTTGATCTTCGGGTTGAAGCCGACGCCGAGCTCGGCTATGTTAGTGGTCCTGACGGGAGAATAGCTGGCGCGGTCAATACGCCTGCACTCCCTGAAGCTGGCGACGAGCTGCTCCGTCCCGCTGTCAGCCTCCGCCCGGTCAAGGAGGAGCCTGCCCCTTCTGAATTCGAGACGGACTCCTCTCAGTATCTTCCCAGACATACGGTCCTTCGTAACGGGACAGTAGATGGTCCCTTCCCCTTGGTTCTCCTCGGGGGCTACGAACACCTCTCCCGCTGGGAGGTTCGCCCCGCGGTCACCGATCGAGTAGTCCGCCTTACTGATGTATCCGTCATCGATGTTCAGCCTCCGCCCCTTGACGCATACCCTGAAATCGGTTCCCTTCCCGTCCCAGACGTGGATCCACGACGCGTTCTTGAATCTGCCGGCCATCTTCTTGCCGATCGCCATGAGGGTCTTCGGAGGAACGGTCATGCCCCCCACCACCAGGTTCTCGAGCTGCTTGTACGATACTCCGTAGCTCTTCGCCGCTGGGGCCGTCGGCCATCCCGCATACAGCCACTTCTTTCCGTCGGTCGGATGGTTTATGATATCTATGACTGGCAACGAGGCCTTCTGTCGGGCTACCAACTTGTCCCTGGGAAACTTCTCACCAACTCGCGGGTCCTCGAGCTCTTCGACGACGATGATCAGGTCTGACTCTTTGACCAGACCCACATAGTGTTTCGGGACCGTGGACAGCACTGAGGCAGGGATCTCGTCGTAGACCGCTTTCGAGTATCTGTCGGATGTGAACATCATCAGCGGGACGGCACCCTCGCGGAGGCATTGAAGTGATATCTCCTCGAGGAGCTCCTGCGCATACGCGCCTCCTCTCACGACAACCGAGTCTCCACGCTTGACGTTGCACGTATCGACCATGTTCTTGGCGCAGTCTCTGACCTGCCTCCGGTTAGGGGTCATGCGTATCTCACCTCTGGCGAAACCAGAGCAATCAGGCTACTTATAGGTAATGACCGTGGCTCAGCCCAAGTGAGATGAGAGGGTCAGGACGACTATCCGGGGTTGACATGTATGCCCGTACTGCTTGCATTTGCTGCACACCGCGTACGTCGGGCCCGTCGACTCGTCCTCGGAGCATAGCCTGAAGCCGATCTTCAGGAAGAAGTCGGGAGCCCTTGCCAGTGCCCACAAGTCGCTCGCGCCCAGAGACCTGGCGTCGTCCGCCACTCTGGACACGAGCTTCCTACCGATGCCCTGCCCGCGGAGTTCCTCCTCCACGGCGAGCCACTCGACCGAGAAGACGTCTCCAGATCGTTTCAGCGCCACGCTTGCCACGACCTCGTCGCCGTCGAAAAGGCCGTACACTCTGACCAAGCCATCGAATGTCCCGTCCTCTAGCCCCGCGCTCAACGCGAGTCTGCGCACGGCTTCGAGGTCGGTCGTCGGTTTGAGATCCATGTCATCAACCTCGCTAGAGAGAGCGCAGTAGGACAGGCGTGCATAGATAACCCTTCCCGTCCTTCCACTGCGAGTTCATGCTCTCCTCGGTGGGTCATTCCTCGTTATGGTCCTTCGGCAGGGCGACTTCGAAGCAAGCGCCCTTCACGTGGTCTCCAGGGACTCTGTCCTTCACGGCCACGAGGCCCTTGTACCTGTCCACCAGAAGGCTTACGACCGAGAGGCCGAGTCCAGATCCCGAATAACCGTCCGGTCGCCGCGCGAACTTCGAGAACACCGCCTCCTTCCTGTCGTCCGGGATGCCAATGCCCTTGTCTTCGACCCGGACGGTCCATGCGCTGTGGCCGTCCGCTATGCTGACGTCGAATTCCGCCGTGGGGCCTCCACTGTACTTCACCGAGTTGCTCAGTATGTTCGAGAAGAGGTCGAAGATCAGGTCGTCAGCTTTCACGAAACACTCGCCGTAAGGGCAGTCGAAGCCGACCACGACGTCCTTGAAAGGATGGTCCCGCTTCACAGATGATATGCATCTGACCATCACCTCCCTCAGGTCGTAACGGCGCCCGGGGAGAGGATCGCTGGCCTTGATGGTGGAGATCCCCCGGACGTTCTCCACGAGGTTCCTTGCATCTCTGGCCAGCGAGATCGCCTTGGCCAACTGAGTGGTATGGTCTCCTGGGGTGCGCTGGGCGCGCTCCATCGACTCCAGATAGAATATCAGCGGGTCGACCAGGTTGCCGATGTCGTGGACTATAAGGTCGAGGTAGTTCTGAGATTCACCGACGGCGTCTATCGCGTCCTGGTACATCTTGGCATTCTCGATGGCTATTGCCGTGAGGTTCGAAAGCACCTGTATCTTCGCGATCGTCTCGCGAGAAGGCATCGTTCTGTTCTCAGGCTCGTCTATCTCGATCCATCCGATCCAGTTACCCAGCCTGTCCGTCATGATGAAGTCGATGTAGTCGAGGTCATGCCACTCATCGCTCGAGTCCCTCGTCCTCGAGAGCTCGGCGACATCGGATATGTAGTCCACGTCGTCGTTGTAGACGCGCGTCAACCCCTCCACTCGTACATAGTAGCAGTTGTCGTCGATCCTGAACTTCTCCTCCAGCTCGTCCCTCTTCCTGTCCAGCGGATAGACATGGTCTCTTATCGCGCGCATCTGGTCTTCCGGGAAGCCACGGACAGCCCGCGGCCTGAAGAACCCGGTCTCCTCATCCTCCACGCATATCGTGAGAGCCTTCACCGCGAAACGCTTCGATATCGTGTCAGCGACGCGCTCGAGGAGGGCGTCCAGCGGTTCCACGCGGCAGATCAGTTCCAGGATTTCAAGCATGTCAGATATCGGGATTCCGGTCGACGTCTCGTGCGGTACGATGGTGGAGTCGTCTCCCTTGATGATGCCCTGCATGTCATCTCACTCTGGAACACGTTCCAGCTCATTGGTATTCACAGGGGCTTATAAAAACATGTCGAAGGTCCTGGACGTACTTCTGACCTCATCCAGCTCGAGCGGGGCGACGAGTCCTGACGCGTCGCTGCTATGCCACCGTCTCGCTGCGCCTAGGCCCTCCGTGGCAGGAGGGGCGTCCGACGAGCGGCCCCGCCGCATGACCATCAAATACGATGACGACGATGGTCTGGGAGGTCGAGGTCTGCTGTTGTGCCGGTACGAAAGATGGGACTCGAGGACGTGGGTCTGGCGATAGAGCTCATCAACAAGGAAGGTTGGGGACACACCCGGATTGACATCGAACGGATTCTGACTCTCAGCCCGGAAAGCAGTTTCGTGTGGGAGTCCGACGGTGTCCCTAGGGGGTTCGTGACATCCCTTGTCTATGAGGACTCCGCGATGGTGGGCCACGTCGTCGTCTCGAAGGAGAGCAGGGGCCACCAGATCGGAAAGGGTCTCATCAAAGACTTGTTGGACCGGCTCGATTCCGAAGGCATCAGCTCTGTCATTCTCTATACAACTGAGGAAGGAGCGAGATTCTATCACGGGTTCGGCTTCAAGCAGACGAACGAGTTACTCTCGGTTGGCCTCTTGATTCGTGAAAGCGTGAGAGAGACGCTCGAGCAGGAGTGCGAGAAGGTGCAGGAGGCAGACTTGGACGAGCTGGTGGATATGGATGCCGACACCTACGGGGACAGAAGACCTGGTCTGATGAGGCGGCTCTACCGCGACTTCCCCGAGCATTGCTTCAAGCTCGAGCGGTCAGGGGAGACGGTCGGTTTCGTCTGTGGGCGTAGGACGCCGATAGGGTTCGATATCGGACCATGGATATGCATGTCAGGTGCCGAGGCGGACGCCGCGAGCCTGCTATCCTCGGTGATACGCTCGTTCCCGGCTGGCGGCCGCGTGGACCTCTCACCGTTCCGCGACCATCCCTTGGCCGGGAAGATACTCTCAGGGTTCCGCCAATACAAGACGCCCGAGCGCGTGAAGCTCATGGTCCGGGGTGAGCCGTTGTACAGGCACAATCGGGACAAGGTCTTTGGGGCCTCGGGTTTCGAGTTGGGCTGATTCCGAAGGGGAGTTCAGACGTCCTCTGCATCCCGCTTCGTGTAGTAGATGATCTCGTCCTCTCGTTTGTATCCGATACTTGTGAAGAATGCCTTTGACTCGTTGTTGTATTCCTCGATCATCGTGCATATCACCTGTCTGCCCCTGGCTCTCAAGACGCCCTCGCAGCGCTCCACGAGCATCTTCGCGATTCCGGAGCCCCTCCGGTCGGGTAATACGGCGAGCCGGTTGACGTAGCCTTTCCTGCGGTCGTCAGTCCCGAGTATCACACCGATCATCCTGCCCTCCTCGAAGGCGCCTATGAATAGATCCGGATCGGCTTCTCTGAGCGTCCGCAGGTTCTCGATGGTGTCTCTGCCTCGTGGCTTGATGGGGAGTCCTGACTCCAGCCATACAGAGACTGCCCCCTCGACCTCATCGTCGGATACCGCCCTGAGCTCTATGTTCTTCGCTTCTCCTGTCATGCAAGTACCTTGGTCCGTCGCTCGAGTCCTTCACAGCGCGCCATCTGCTCCAGCGCTGTGAGCAACCATCTGCATCATTTCGAACACCCTGAACGCGTCAACCATGTCCTTCGCCTTGTAGACGACCGTCCGGTCGTCCACCCGCCTGACGAGCGGGATGTGGGAGCAGTATTGTGCCATCACGACGCGCACAAAGGATACCTCCATCGACACGGGCTTCTTCACCACGTACGGACGTATCTTGTCAACGCGGTCGAGAGCCTCCTTCGCTCCCTTCCTGATCAGCCCACAAGCCTTACTCGGGGTGAGCGTCTTGCAGGCGTACACGCCGACGCCCTCCTTCGTGGGAACACCCACGACGTTCTTGAGCAGCTTCCGGGCTTCTCTAACCGCGTGTAGGTCCCCGGACACGAGGGCGACGGGGACTCCGAAGTGACCCGCTACGGCAGCGCTCAGGCCAGACTCACCCACCGTGGTACCGTTGAGACGGAGCTTCGAGCACGAATACGAGTACGTGTGCCCGATGGTACCTGCATGTGTGTCACGCCTCGAGTGATAACCTATCTGAAACGCTGCGTCGAAACCCTTCGATATCCCGGCCATCATGCCGAGTTCATACGCCCCTCCCTCGATGACCACAACATCCTCGTCCAGCTTCTCCAGTATGAGGTTCCTGCCGGTGTCATGAGCGTCACAGATGACTATCTTGTCCGCCCCCCCTTCCTTAGCCCCTTCAACGGCGGCCTGTACCTCCGAGGTCATGAGTTCCCGCATCCTCTGGAAATCGAGCCCCTTGATGTCTGCCTGGTCCTCGTGGGACAGCCCTGCGATGCCTTCCATATCGATGGTCATGTGGACTTTCATCGTATCAAGCCGGGTATCCTCGCTCGAGCACTTAACTCTTGCATGTCTGGTCGACCGTTTGAGAATACTATTTATCGAACTTCCGCGTCTGGGTGGACGACGTGCCATGGAACCAGTGGACGAAGTGGTGGAGTTGAAGCGGAGGTGCCGTGTCGTGGGCCGTGATGCCGAGCTTGAACGAGGCCTCGCCGCGGTCCGTGTGAACCACCATCTGATGATCGAAGGCCCGGTCGGTGTCGGGAAGACCGTGCTAGCGAGCGCAATCGCCTCACACCTCGGCCGGAGGGTCTTCAGGGTCGACGGGGACGAACGGTACACCGAGCAGAAGCTTTCCGGATGGTTCGACCCTCCTGTGGTTCTCGAGAAAGGATATGTGCCAGAGGCGTTCATGCCGGGCCCCCTGACCGAGGCCATGAGGTCGGGTGGAGTGCTCTTCATCAACGAGATGAACCGGATGCCCGAGGGGGTCCAGAACATCCTGTTGCCAGCGATGGACGAGGGCATCGTCGAGGTGCCAAAGGTGGGTCGCGTCGAAGCCAAGGATGGCTTCGTGATAATCGCCACGCAGAACCCGCGCGAGTTCGTCGCCACCACGTCGCTCTCGGAGGCGCTGTCCGATCGGTTCGAGCTTCTCCTTCTCGACTATCAATCGGAGGAGGAGGAGTTGGACATACTGAGATCGATGTCTCCAGAGGCCTCGGACGAGTCTGTACGGTGCTGTCTGTGGGTCGCCCGGCGGACCAGAAGCCATCCGAACATAAGGAGAGGGGCGAGCATCAGGGCTTCGATGAGCATGATGAAACTCGTCAGTGTCTTCGTTGGTGACATCGCCTCTGGGGTCCGGAAGGCAGCGCATATGGCGCTCCCGACGAGGATAGAACTCAGAGAGGAATCGCGGGCCACCCTACCAGAGGTCATCGACCAGATAGTCGACGAGTGCTTCTCCGAATACGGAGTCTCCCGTCCGGCAAAGGGTGACGAAGGACGCAAGGACGACCCGACGGTTCGCGGCCGTGGTTCGGAGCCACAGAGGAAGCTCGCAGATGTCGGAGATATCATGAGGGTCCTCGAGCCTGGTCATCCCCACGGGGCGAACGCGGAGAACGACATAGGCTGGAGGATCGCGCAGAACTACCAGAGGATACGCTTGAGCCTTTCGGACCCGGGCGCGCTCGAGCTGGCCAGAAGGATTGCGATAAGGGCAACAATCAACAGGGTCCTTCGCCTGCTCGGTCCGGTCTCTCTCCCGACGCGGATAACCCGGGGCCCGTTCTCTCCGGGGGATGAGCGTGAGATAGATATCGAATCCACGGTAGAGAACATAGCGGATCGGACGCACATCCGGCCATCCGACATCATCGTCGAGGGGCGGGAGCCCAGGAGGCTCTCGGTGGCCCTGATGCTCGATGCCAGCCTTTCTATGTCCGGGGACAAGCTCGCGATCGCGACCGCAGCCATCGCAGTCCTTGCCCTTAGGCTGAAGATGGTGGATTACCTCATCTTGACTTTCAGCGACAGGCCGCGCGTGGTGAAGCATCTCGACGAGGAGACCGACCTCGACCGTCTCGTACTGTCCCTGCTCGAGTTCAATGCGAGCGGCTACACGAACATCGAGGAGGCCCTTCACAGCGGCCAGAAGGGACTCTCGAAGGCGGATACGAGCGACCAGGTCGGCATACTCATAACAGATGGCAACTACACGGTCGGGAACGACCCATCGAAGGCGGCATCGGCGTTCAAGAAACTCTTCGTGGTTATGACTGAGAGCCATGACTGCAGGTTGAGCGTCTGCGAGTCGGTGGCAACCAGCGGTAGGGGGCGCGTCTTCCCCGTCTCCGAGTTTGATGAGATCCCGAGGACACTGTACAGGGTTCTCCGAGTGGTGGGGCAGGGCAGCAAAGGGTGACCGCTGCCTCTGTCCAAGTATGGATATGTCCAACCTTGGACATCCTTGAGCATCGGCTCAACAGGATGTATTTGATGATTCCCTACGATTCCGGGCCCGTTCTCCGGCCAGATACAAAAGCTTTTAAAGGGTCTGAGAGCCAAAGGTCATCTGAAACTTCCTCCCCCCCTCTCTTTTTCTTTTTCTGTTTGAACTCTAGAGTGCATCCTCCCCCCAGCCGCCCGTCCGAGTGATTCCGTTATGTCGTGTCTCCACTGAGAGGATGAATCAAGAACCTTAATATCGATTGTCCACAGTAGGGCGCAAGGCAGGCACGGACCTGAGACGAACTCATTGACTGACGAGGGATAAAGTGGATCTTGATTTACCGAACTGGGTTGAGGATTGGGCCAGGAAGGCGCCGGACTTGAAGGTAGCGCCCCCAGGTCCTAAGAGCAAGGCGATCATCGCCAGGGACCGAGAGTATGTCTCGAACGCCTACGACCGTCTGTTTCAATTCACCATGAAGAGGGCCTCGGGCTCTGCTGTCATGGATGCCGACGGCAATGTGTACCTGGACTTCTCCGCCGGCATATCCGTGCTGAACGCCGGATGGTCCAATCCGCGCGTGGTGAATGCGATAAGAGATCAGGCGGGAGAACTCGTGCACTCACTCGCCAACGACGCATACTTCGATAAGGAAGCCGAGTTTGCCGAGCTCCTCGCCAGGATATCGCCCGGGAAAGCCCTCGGATCGACATTCTTCGGGAACAGCGGCGCCGAAGCGGTCGAGGCGGCCATCAAGCTTTCGAGGTACTACACCAAAGGCTCGGAACATGTGGCCTTCATGGGGTCCTATCACGGACGCGTGGGGAACGCGTTGGCCATGGCGAGCCGTGTGAAGTTCAAGTACGGCCACGGACCGTACCCGCCGGGCGTGTTCTTCGCTCCGTACCCTTATTGCTACAGGTGCTGGTTCAAACAGGAGTATCCGTCATGCGGCCTTCTGTGCATGGACTATCTCGAGAATGCCATATTGGAGTTCGGCGGCCCGAGTGGGAGCCTCGCCTCGGTGTTCGTCGAGCCCCTTCAGGGAGAGGGCGGATACATAGTCCCTCCGAAGGAGTTCCTCCCCAGGCTGAGGAAGCTTTGCGACAAGCGGAAGATGCTGCTCGTGGCGGACGAGGTACAGTGCGGCCTCGGTCGTTCAGGAGAGACCTGGGAGTGCGACGCGACCGATACGGTACCGGACATCCTAGTGACTGGGAAGGCCCTCGGAGGAGGGATTCCGCTGGGGGCGATCGTGGCGAAGAAGTCGATCATGCAGACGTGGAGACCAGGATCCCACTCATCCACATTCGGAGGGAACGGCATAGCGATGGCGGCTGGCCTCGCTCATGTGCGTGAGATATTCGACGAGGGACTGCCCGAGCGCGCGCGACTGCTGGGCGCTCATGCCCTGAAGAGGCTCAACGAGATGAAGGCCAAGTACGAAGTCATCGGGGACGTCCGCGGGAAAGGTCTGATGATAGGCGTCGAGATGGTGAAGAGCAAGACGGCCAAGGAGCCGCTTCTGGTCCCCGAGATGCAGGGGCGCGTGTGGCGGAAGGGCCTGATGATGATCACAGCTGGCATGTACGGGAACGTGTTTCGGATTGCTCCGCCCCTCGTGATATCGCAGGATCAGCTCGACATCGGTCTCGACATATTCGAGGAGGCAGTGCGCGAGACCGAGGCACAAACGGCGAAGTAGATACGTCCCCCGATGTCCCGGCAGCGCCTCCCTCAGCAAGGATAGTATAATCGCCCGTTGATATACCTCCTTCAGAGGTGGTCTTGTGGATCCTTCGCGGATTCGGGGAATGAGCATTCAGAACGTCATGGTGCGGGAAATCGTCACTGTGAGGACAAGCGAGACGGTTCGGACTGCTTGGACGGCCCTCATGGAGCGAGGAATATCTGGAGCTCCCGTGGTTGACGAGGATGGTGCCCTCGTCGGGATTCTGAGCCTGACCGATGTCTACCAGTCGGTCATCGAACGGATTCACAAGGCTCGGACGCTGCGCGAGGCGACCGCGCAGAACGCGGACGAGGAGACGAAGCGGAAGGAGGAGATGAGAGAGCTGTCCTTGGCGTTACGGGCAGTCATGGACTGCCCGGTGACCCATATCATCCCTGCGGACCAGAAGATACTACACCTGGGCCCTCTAGACTCGCTTGAGAGGGCGATCAAGATGATGGCCGAGCACAACGTCAACAGATTGCCTATCGTGAAGGAAGGCAAGGTCGTCGGGATAATCACCCGTCAGGATGTCATTTGGGTGCTCGCGGGTCGATCGGGCGGATGAGGCACCGTCCCGCCCTGTCTATGCTCGTGAAGCGTCCCCTGCCGTGGGCCGCGTTGTGGTGAGCCAGCCGCCCAGATGTTGGGGCGCTGCTATCACGCCCTCACTCCGCGGAGGGGCCGACACCGTCATCCTTCTGAGGGTCTGGGGATCACACAGATCATGCGCATCGGGGATTCCGAGTCGTTGACGAACTGATGAGTCTCATTCGGATGCACGAGGACCGCATCCCCTTCCGCCAAGGTGTGCCCGGTGTCTGCAAGGACTATCTTGCCCCGCCCGCTGACGACGAAGACCTCGTGCTCCCAGTCGTGAGCATGTAGCGGTGTGTTCCCCCCAGGTTCGACGTCGAACAGTCTCAGGTAGAAGTTCGGGGCATCCACGTTCTTGGCGAGCAACTGCCTGAAAACGACCCCCTTCGTGCCTTCGGGCGAGGTGCCTTCAACATCTCCGAGTCCGACTTTCTTCATGCGGATGGCATTATCAAGCCGGGTCGATAAACCTTCCGCGTCCAAGTGGCGCATCCACTGACCGGTCCTCACAGTCGAAAGTGTTTTCCCCTGCAAGGCCCTTCTCGCGGTTTGAGGCGTAGATTGATGAGAGCTGCGATCGTCTACGAGTCGAAGTACGGCAACACCGCCGAGGTAGCCGAAGCGATAAGGGGTGCGCTAAGGGATGCGGGGGTGTCCGAGGTCGTCTCCGAGGCGGTCGACTCTGCAGACGTCAACAGAGTGGCCACCTTCGACGCGATCATCATAGGATCCCCGAACCACATCGGAGGGCCGACAAGGCGCGTGAAGAGGTTCATAAGGCGTCTTGCAGCCTTCGACCTCTCAGGGAAGCGGCTGGCGTTCTTCGACACATGCCTCGGAAGCGATATCGGCAGGGCGGTCGCCAAGATGGAGAACGAGTTCAAAACCAGGAACCAGGGCGCGGTTGCGGTCGTCCCCAGCTTGTCCATCCGCGTAGAAGGCATGAAGGGACCTCTGGCAGATGGGGAACTCGCGAAGGGGGCGGACCTCGGAAGGCTGGTGGCCAGGCATACGATTGACACATAGACTGCGGAGGAATGGCATTGGCGCTCGGCCCAGTGCGTGCGTACAGGTGTGCCTGGAAGGGGCGAACCGAACGAACGGAGATTGATGCGAGATGGACTTGACGAAGAGATACGAACGGGACGACAGACATATTTGGCGGGCGATGTTCGTTTGCGTGCTCGCGCTGACTCTGGCGACCCTGGTTCTGGAGATCAAGTACGACTTCCTCCCTCTGATACACATAGCCGATCCCACTGGGGACCTGACGACGCTGCTGTTTGCATTCATATCTGTCCTGATCACGTGGTTCGTCTTGTATCTCCTTGGGGGCCTCTTCGAGACGCTGACGACGACAAAGGTCGGCAGCCACGCCCAGGCGAGGTCCATGTGGAAACTCATAGCCTATGCCGTTTGGATACTGGTCCTGAGCATCATATTCATCAGCATGATCGGCGAAACGGGCTCGCTGGTCTTGTCGATCGGGCTGCTTGGGGCAGCACTCACATTCGTTCTCCAGAAGCCGCTCCTGAACGTGGGAGCCTGGGCCCTGATATCCTACCGTCGCATCTACAGGATAGGCGACAGGGTCGCGTTCGGCGAGGTCAAGGGCTACGTCCTGGACATCACCACCATGTACACTGAGCTTCGGGAATTCGGGGAGTGGATGCACGGAGACACTTTCACCGGCAGGATCGTGACGGTGCCCAACAGCGTCATATTCGACGCGCCAGTATGCAACTACACGAGGGACTTCCCTTTCGTCTGGGACGAGGTGGTCAACCTTGTGACGTACGAGAGCGACATCGAGACCGCCAAGAAGTACATGCTGGAGTCCGCCAAGGAAGTGGTCGGGGAGCTCATGGAACAGAACTACGAGAGGTACCGCAAACGTCTCGGCATACGTGACCTCGACCAATTGCTGCTGAGATCACCGGAACTCCGCATGGAACTGGCCGATTCCGGCGTTAACGTGTACGTCCTCTATTTCTGCCCGGTCGAGCTGCGGCGGAAGATCAAGGGAGACATGACTGAGAAGATCTGGACGAAGTTCATGGCTGATCCAAGCGTCGGGATCGCGTATCCTCACATGCATCTCGTGGGCAGCGTCGGGAAAGGCTAGGCCGTCGGCCCGGGCAGACCGGCCTCGGCTCATCGCCCGACTGATGACCCGCGTCTCGGTCATCGTTGGGACTACTCAGCAGGGCGTAGCTCACCGAAAGACGGGTGAATTGACGACGATGATCTCACGCATGTTATATATGGAGTTTCGGACATCCGGGCGTCGGAGTCAGTACGTCTCCGATTGATGGAATGGGGCTGTCTCCGACGGGGGGACAAGATAGGATGATCATGACACGGAGCGGGCACACCAAGGCCGCCATATGCGTGGTGACCGTACTGCTGATGGTTTCTATGACTGCATCGAGCCTGTCGATGGCCATGCCATCGCAGGAGTCCAACTCGTACACGGTATTCGCAGTCGGCGACATCGGGTTGGACCAGCTGCCTCGCCCGAACACGAACCGCTACCAGTATGATAAGGTGGCCCAGCTGATATTGGACAACGACCCTGACAGTTTCTTGATGCTCGGAGATGGTCAACACAACGATGGTGAGATCGAGGACTACCAGGCCTATTACGACACCTTCTTCAGCCCTCTCAAGGACATCACCTATCCGGTCACGGGCAACCACGACTACTACGTCTCCGACACCGCTGACGGATACTTCGAATACTTCGGGACACTCGAGAACTGTGCCGTGCCCGACCTGGTACTGAAGGAGACGTACGAGGAGGTCAACCTTGGGTACTATTCGTTTGACATCGGTACGTGGCACATAATCGCGCTGAACTCGTACCTTCCCCATCAGTGCAACCTGACAGACGACCTGATGCCAGAGGATGGCTCTGCGGCGCGGGTCCAGTACGATTGGCTCAAGGAGGACCTCGCGGCACATTCAGGTGATGAGTACACCGGAACCATAGCGCTCATGCATCATCCACTGTACGATTGGGAACTCTATTACAAGTGCGAGTGGATCAACTGGTTCGACCTGGATACTCAGGTGCATATGTGGGAGCTCTTCTTCGAGTATGGGGTCGAGATGGTCCTCTCTGGGCACAACCACAACTATCAGCGATGGGCGCCACAGGATCCCTACGGGAACTACAATCCAGATGGCGTCCGTCAGTTCGTCGTAGGGACGGGGGGCGCGTACCTCTGGCACTTCCCGCCGGAGATTCCTTTGGACCAAGTCGGGGACTATCCCCATGGGATACCGGTTGAGACCCTGAACAACCTCGAGCACACGGAAAGCGACCACTTCGGAGCACTCGACCTAACGCTGAACGAGGACGGCTACGAGTTCGCCTTCGTCACGGTCGACGGGGTCATCTTGGACGAGGGCGCGGTCACCTGCAATTGAGCGATCTGGACGAGGATTGGCTATGAGTCCTAAGCCGTTCAAAGGGGCTTCTGGTAGAAGGTGAACTGCTTCACCACCTGATAGCCCATCCTCTGGTAGACCTTGTACGCCTCGCTGACATTCGCCACCTCCGTGTCCAGCGTCGCCTCCGTCATTCCTCTGTCCTTGAGCAACCTGAGGCTTCTCGCTATCAGCGCTTTGGCGAGCCCTTTCCCCCTCCAGGGAGGGGTGACGAAGATGCACTCAGTATGTCCTCTCTTCCTGTCGAAGGTCCGGTTCTCATCAACGTCTATGTAGCTCTGGACGCTGCCGACGATATCGTCCCCGTGCCACGCGATCTGCCAGAGGTCCGGTGCGAAGTTCGGCGACTTGAGCCATTGCTCGTAGTGAGCCTCGTCCCATCTGTCGTCCTCGCACCAGGGTTCGCCCATGAACATCTCCTTTGAGGCGTCCCATACCTTGCGGTAGTCGCCTTCGGCCGTGGGGCGCACGGTGACTCCTTCAGGCAGCTCGACGTCAGGTACATTGTCGAGGTTGGGCCTTACCATCTCGAATAGGTGCCAGGCCGGCTCATAGCCCTCCGAGAGGAGGAGTTCCTGCCACTCGTTCGGACTGCTCAAAGCCCAGGAGCGGAACAGCTTCCTCTCATCCTCTGGTCTGTGGCGAACGATATCTCTCAGTGCCTTCTCGTTGAAACGGACAAGCGTCTCTCGGAGTCGATCCCTCCTGAACTGAGGTAATACATGAGCATATTGAAAGCATAGCAGTTCGTTCTGGCGCATCTGGGTCAGGCCGATCTCCGCGAAGGCTATCACGACGTCGTTCACCTCCGCGAACAGTAGATCCCTAGCCGGATCCTTATGCGTGATATGCTTGAATTCGTTCTCATACTCTTCTCTCGTCTTCATGAAATCGATATGGTCAGCTTCCCAGCTCTTGACGCAGATATCGGACATTGTCGAGAAGTCCTCGCTCCCGCTGAACCTCCTGAATCGGATGCCTGCAGTCGCCTTCCCTGGCCGGAATCCAATGTCTATCCAACATTCGTCTGAATCGGGCATGCTAATCGCCTTTCGTACATGATAGGATATGCGTGCGCAGCTCGGAAGTCATGTCCTTCCAAATATATCCTCTGCCCTCGCACCGGTCAATGGTCCATGGTTCGGATGAATCGCTCGGTCATCTACCTGTCCAGACCGGGGCCGTCCACGCTGTGACGCCGGCATTGCCGTCGATGTTCGATGCTGTGCTGATTCTGACGTAGAAGTAACTCGCATGATCATCTTCTATCGTGACGGTCCAAGTCACGTCCGCCGCGTTGACGTCCAGGGTGTCAACGACTCTACCTCCGTCAGATACGATCTCTACCTTGGTGATGAAATCACTTGGGGTGTCGTCCGGGTCGACGACGTGCATCATCGCCGCGTAGGTCGAGTCAATGCCTGAAAGCGTTGAACCCATGAGCGCCCCGTTGAGTCTGAAGTCCACTCGAAGGTTGTTATCCACAGTCGCGTAGCCTCTGCCTGCTGCCATCGCATCGTAGAGGTCGTGCCGTGTGAGGCTCTCCGCAAGGAGCACGGTCCTTGCCCCGTAGCCGGTGATCCAGTTGGTAGCATGGGTGTCTGAGGTCGCTGCAGGCATGACGTGCCAGCCGTTGTCGAGGGCCATGATGTAGCTCGGTTCGTCATCGAGCTGCCTGTAATACTCCCAGTTGCCGTAGTTGTGGATCTCGAGGAGACCCATGGCCTGGTCGCTAGTATCTGTTCGGTAGTCGAAATCGTCGAACTCCTTGCTGAATGCCCAGGTAGGGTGCACCCACATGCCTATTCCATCGCGCTCAGCAACCGTTTCATAGTACGTGGGCAAGGCCTCCTGGCGCAAGCGTGAGTACCCCGGGTTCCACACGCCCAGATCCATAGTAGGTACATTGAATGTGTTGATCTCGCCTAGTCCGGGTATGAAATGCTCGAACCCTGCAATCGCTATGAACACACCGTCTTCCGTGTTCTCGTCCGCCATCACGAGCGTAGTCGCCCAGTCATCGGGTGACATCACGTAGTTGTGGTCGGTGGTCGCCATGAAATCGGCCCCATTCTCACGGGCTTGCCTGTACGCTTCCTCCGGCGTTCCAAGACCATCGGAAAACGAAGTGTGCGCGTGCAAGTCCCCAAAGTACAGGTAGTATGTCGGTTCGGTCTCCTCTGTCACGCTTTCCGGGGCGGCGATCGCACCGATGAACGGGCAAATCATCACGAACATAGCCACCGCGGAGAGGCAAGTGATGTGTAGCCGACGCGTCAAGGACTAGTCCCCCCTCCTCAGCGGCGCTTAATGCACGTCGAGGTATATACCGTTTGCGCGGCAATCGGGGCCGGTCAGTGCGGTCACCGAAGGCGTCCAGAGGCTTGATTCTTCGGGACTCCTGCAGAGGCCTCAAGTGTAACCGTCGCTTCTGAACTGCGAGGGTGTCATGGCAATTCCTTGTTCTGCAGAGTGCAGGATCATCGGGACGTGGTTGCCCGTCGGACCGACGAAGCATATCGATTCCGAGGCGTCGGCTGAGAGCAGGCGGAAGAAGCGAATGAAGAGTGGTTTCTGCGCTCCTTCGTTCATAGCCGCACTTACGGTGATATCGTTCGTCTGCGTTCTCCTCATCGAGGACAACGGGCGTCTGTGCACGCCGACATCATTCGCCTTCGCGTCTTTGTTCGTTCTTCCGCAGAGGGCGCTCAGGAGATCGCCCCGTTGTCTCTTCGAAGGTTGTATCTCGGAAAAGAAGATATTCGCCTTCCATATCTTCATTGGCCAGAAGTGATCAGCTAGATGATCTTCTGTACTCTGGCATGGGTGTTTGAATGAGCGGTCCCGAGGAAGGGAAGAGCGTCTCCGGACGGATCAGAGAGACATTCGCCCTATCTAGGGATTTCTCGGTAATAGTCCTTGCACTCGTCGTCGTCAGCCTGGGCTTCGGCCTTCTAAGCCCTCTCATGCCCACGTTCAGAGAGATACTCGGGATGTCCGAGTCGGAGCTGGGTGCGGCATACTCACTCTTCGCGTTCGCCTTCGTGTTTGCCTTGCCCCCCGCAGGCCTCATGGCAGACAAATTGGGCAGAAAGCGGATGATAATGGCTGGCGTCCTCCTTTTCGGGGTAACGACGTTCGCTCTGATCCTGATCACTGAGCCCTATCAGTTCGCCTTGCTCAGGATTCTGGAGGGTGTGGGGGCCGCCATGGTCACTCCGGCAGCATTCGCCTTGACCCTCGACATCGTGCCCGAGGGCAAGCGCGGGGTGGCCATGGGCGCAGAGGGAACGGCTCAGCTCCTGGGCGGCCTGGCGGGCCCCGCTCTCGGCGGAGTGATTGCAGGTGAGATAGATTTCTACGTCCCTTTCTACCTTGCTGCAGCCCTCTCCGTGGTCTGTGCCGTCATCGTATCGTTCATCCACGAACCGAAGACGCACCATGCGACGGACGAGAAGGTCTCGATCATGAGTATGTTCGGAGCGTGGAGAAGGAACGCCGCGCAGAACGACGCCCTACTCCCCCTCACAATTCGCGGGCTGGTCATGGGCATCGTGCAGGGCCTTTGGGCACTCGGGCTGATTCTGTTCTGGAGGGATACGCTCGACATGAGCCTTACAGAGGTTGGCCTTGCGATGTCCTTGGGTATGGCGACGATGGCCATCGGCACGATACCGTTCGGTATGATGTCCGACAAGTACGGCAGGAAGCCGTTCATCATCATCGGTGGCGTACTCATGGCTGGCGGGCTGGCGACCATGGCGTTCGTTACTGAGGTCTGGCAGGTCTATCTTCTCGTTGCGTTTTCCGAGTTCGGGGCTGCCATGTCCAATCCTTCGGTCGGGGCGATGCTGGGGGATGCCATGAACCCCAAAGAGCGAGGCAGGGTCATGGGAGCATACCAGACCGTGCAGGGAATCGGCAACATCGTCGGGTTTTCTGCTCTAGGTGTGATGTACGAGAAGATCAGCCCAGGGACGCCCATTCTCGTGTGCGCAGTGGCCCTCGCAGCTGCCACCTCAATAATAGCCTTGTTTGTGAGTGAGACCCACAGAACGGGAAGGTATCTCATATCTCAAGGTCCAGAGCGGGAGTCTTGACAGACAGCGGGACGGAGTCCTCGATCACGTGTCTTGGAAAGATCACGACGTCCCGAGACACCGGACACAGCTCCCCGTCCAGCAATCGTTGCACAGCTTCTTCCGAATCGAATCTGACTCCTGTTCCCTCCAAGATCTCCAGCGTGGATTCGTGAACCGAGTCGAGCTGCTCATCATCCAGAGTCTTAAGGCTCTGGTCAATCCCTATCCCCTTCATTGATCACACATGTCCTTTCTCTTCGCCGGCGGCAGGTGCGGAGGAGTCCGCGGACAATGGCACGACCGCAATTCGATGGACTGGTCGCGGACGTAACCCGCACCCAAGTGACTATGCGTTGAGGCCTACTCGGCCGTCGAACACATCATCCCTCCCCAATGCCGTGCCTCCGGTCGAGTCATTCTCTTCTGGAACACTTGTTCAATTCGTTCTCATGACATCGCCTAGCCATGGGTAATCTGGGCGGTGGTTGACACTCCACGGATTGTTTATATAGCGAATGCGCTATCGCGTTCAGTTGGCCGGGTTAAGGTCTCAGTGCCACGCGCGGAAGCTGACTAGGTGGTGCCGTAGCGGACGAATCGCCCGGCCCAGGGCGGGGGATGAGACAAATGGAACGAAGATGTACATTGCTGAAAGCGCTTGCAGTATTGATTGTAGCTTCTCTCGGGGTCAGCGCCATTCCGACGATGATAGTCGGCGTTGCTCCTGTTGAGAATGCTTCTGCCCAGTTCACTGGGGGACATGTCAGTGTGGGCTGGATTCAGGACTTCCAGAACTGGAACCCTCTAGGAGTAGAGATGGTCAGTGACTGGGTCGCGGCATATCTCATATACAGCTCCCTCTTCCAGTACGACGAGGATTGGAACGAGATTGAGAACCATCTCGCGACCGGGTACTACCAGGAGATCTCGGAAGTATACGGGAACATGAGTACCTGGATAAACATCTCTGAGAATGCGTACTTCAGGAACGCCGACGATCCGTATGACATGTCCAACCCTGTGACCGCTGAGGACGTGAAATTCACGATAGAGCTCATTCAGGACAACCCCGGCGGCTCTTGGGATTACTACGTCTACAACATAACGAACGTGTACGTGATCAACCCCTACCAGGTGAAGATCGACACCGAGTATCCAAAAGCCACGCTGATTGATGACTTCGTGTGGATACCGATTCTCCCGAAGTTCTACTGGGAGGACCTGCAGCCCAGCAAGATCCTTGGCAACATGAAGCCGAGCGACCTGATCGGTTCTGGCCCGTTCATGTTCGACAGCATGAGCCTGGGCCAGTGGTACAAGTTCGATTCAGCGCCGAACTTCCATGGCGCCACTGACTACGGCGAAGAGAGAACCATCGATTTCGAGGGCATCATATACACCGTCTACACCGACCTTCAGCCCTTGGCGCTGGCGATCGAGCGTGGTGAAGAGGATGTCATCGACATAACCGGAGCGCAGGGGGATATATGGAACAACCTCGGCGAGGGTGACCCTCAGATCACGAAACATGTCACTGTCGAATTGGCGATATACGACGTCGCCATCAACGGCATCCCGCTTGAGATGAGGACGACCCAATACGGCAATGGCAACGTCATCCTGCTGGACAAGGAAGTACGTAAGGCCCTCGGAATGACGATGAACAGAGACCTACTCGTCAGCGAGTACTTCGACGGGCTGCCAGTGGAGGCGGATACGGTCCTCAACCCTGGGTTCTGGCATGCGAACCTCACAAACTACACCGAAGTCCTTCCGTACAACCCTGCCTGGGCGGCGGAGAACCTGACGGCCGCAGGGTACGAGTTGAACGGTGATGGCATATTCGAGGTCACTGCAGCGACAGACGCGTATAACCTGTACGGCGCTGACATCGGGGATCCTTTGCAGTTCAGGCTGCGCGTGCCCGATTCCGATCCCGGCTATGCGGTCATCGGCGAGGCCTGGGTAAGCTGGGCCAGAGATGCAGGGATTGATTTGGATTACAGCCTCGAATCAGAAGGAGTCATGGTGGCCCAGGACTGGTACAAGGCGGATTTCGACATATGGGTCTGGTCTTGGTACTGGGGCCCTGAGCCTCTCTCGAACCTTGCCTGCTGGCTTACGCGCGAGGTCGTGGAAGGCGGGTACAACTGCGTTGGCCCGATAACCGATGACTGGTACTGGGTCGACGAGGAGGCCAGACTGGCCCGTTGTAGTTTCGACGACGTTTTCGACGAAGCCATGAAGGAGGTTGACAGGGACCAGAGGAAGCTGCTCGTCGATGAGCTTCAGGTCATGATATACGACACATACACCGAGTTCCCGCCGATCCACCCGAATGGCCTGTACGCGACGTCGACACGGCACTATGACGGCTGGGGCCAGTGGGACAATCATCTCGCACGGACCATAATCTCTGACATGCTCTGGGTGTGGTACGACCTGTACCCCGTGAGCGACAATGAGGACCCGATATTCGTCTCGCCTCCGACGGACAAGGAGGTCGAGGTCAACCAGGAGGCGGTCTTCTCAGTCGGCGTGTCTGATGCGGAGGGAGACCCGATCACAGTGAACTGGTCCTTCGGAGACGGTTCCGCTTGGGTGTACGATGAGATCACCGAGGATACGACCGTTGAACAGACCGTTACGCAGACCCACACATACACAGCGATCGGTGAATACGAATGGGTGGTCGGTATCAAGGATGATCAGCACGAGTTCGAGAGGGTCGAGAGCGTGGTCGTCCGTGTCGTTTCGGAGATAAACCAAGGGCCGGACATAGGTACCGTGGTCGCTGATCCCACTTCGGCGTATGTCGGCGAGGAGGTGACTTGGACTGCTCCGGCGAAAGACGTTGAACAGGGCGATGATGGTGCTGGCCTTCTCTTCACATGGAGTTGGGGAGATGGTAGCCCGGACACGGTAGAGCTGATGTACCCTGTGGAGAACGATACCTTCGTCTCGAACGTGCAGACGCACACGTGGTCGGCCGCGGGGAGCTACCCGGTCACGATCTCGGTATGGGATGGTTTTGACCTGGAGACGAACACGATCCACAACGTCACCTACATGGAGTACTACGAAGTCATCTCCAACGCTGTGCCCGATGGCCCTGAAGTATCTTCCATCGAGGGGGTCGAAGGCGTGGAGGTGCCGTGCGTGGCGACCGCCGTCGACGTAGACCCTGATGTGCTCGTCTTCACCTGGGATTGGGGTGACGGCACATACACGGTCACGACCCACGACACCTCGTCAGCACCAGGTATGCCTGTGATGTCCGTTGTGGACCACACGTGGAGCGCTGCGGGAACGCATCCTGTGACGGTGTATGTCGACGACGGTGAGGATGGCCATAACGTGTCTGCTGGTGTGGACGCTGTCATCGTGGCAGCGGGAGAGGAGGCGCCTCCAGGCTCGATATCGCTGATTGTCACGCCGTATCCGCCGTATGTCGACGAAGAGCTGACCATGAACATCAGCGCGTATGACGCGAACGGGGATGCTCTCATTGTGACAGTCGAATTCGGAGACGGCGATGCCGATTCTCAGACGACAGTCGGTGACACGGGACTGCAGTATGTGGAGTTCATGCACACCTACACATCTGAGGACACCTTCGTAGTCCTGGTGCATGTGGATGACGGAACCACGAACGTGACGGAGACGTTCGAGCTGGAGATAACGCCTCCTGTGGCCAACAGACCGCCTATAGTATCTCTGCAGACCACGTACTCGTTCTTCCTCGGTATAGACAAAGAGATTCGACCGAGTAAGGCGATGGACCCTGATGGAGACGACCTCAGCGTCTGGTACGACTGGGGCGATGACAGCCCACTCACCGCTGGAGACCCGGACGACGGCTTCGCCGCCAGCCACACGTACGACTCTGCAGGGACCTTCATACTGACGGTCTGGGCCGATGACGGTGTCGGATACAACATCAGTGCAGAGGCCTCGGTGGACGTTCAGGAGGCCAACAGGAAGCCGACGGTTGAGGGCAACATCGTCAAGGATCCGCTGAAGAGCGAGTACGACGTGGACGAGGTGATCAGCTTCACCGTCGTTGTGAAGGACAGAGAGGGCGACGATGTCAACGTCACCATCACTTTCGGTGATGGCTCCGAGGAGAGTATCGAGATCACGGACCTCGAGCCGGACACCAACCGGACGGTTGTCTTCGAACATGCGTATTCGGAAGCGAGAGCAGATGATTACCCCGTCGTCGTGACTGTGAAGGACGATCAGCTTCACGCAGACATGACGTGGAATACCCTGGAGACCACCGTCAGCGTGGAGGCCAAGACAGGTGGAACCAGCATGGCGCTGATTGCAGGAATCGTCATCGCAATCGTTGCCGCCCTCGTGGTCGCCATGCTGCTGATGAAGCGCAGAAAGGGAGAGCCAGTAGGGGATGATGCAGGCATGGAAGGGATGGCGCCTCCAGAAGAGGCACCTCTGGAGGCGGAGACAGTGGCGGAGACCGAGCCTGAACCGCCTGCGGAACCTCCCGCCTGAGCTCCCGATACGGGTCCAAACCACATCAAACCATTTCGTCATTTCCTCCTTCGACAAGGGTGAAGACACCTTTCAGCCAGGGTGGCTCTTGCAGGCCACTACGGAGGAGGGCTCACTGGTAGGGAGAATGCGCACTTGATGTCCTTCAGGAAGGTTCTGGCAAAGCGTATACTCAACGCAATCCTGACGATCTTCCTGATCATGATGCTCAACTTCCTCTTGTTCAGAGTCATGCCTGGCGATCCCGCCGCATTGATGATGAACAGGGACCCGCAGACCTCCGATGCCGTCTACTGGAGGAATGTGGAGATAATGGGGCTCAACGAGACCCTTCCGACTCAGTTTGTCAAGTACATCTTCTCGACGCTCACCGGAGATTGGGGGATGTCCTATCAGTACGAGCGACCCGTCGTAGAGATTACGAGAGATGCGATCTTATGGACGATATTACTGATGACCGTGAGCACGTTCTTCACTTTCGTGGGGGGCATGGCTCTCGGCAAGATAGCAGCACGGAAGAGAGGAAAATCACAGGACCTGAGCATCACCGGCTTCGGCTTGTTCTTCTACGGCATGCCGGTGTTCTGGTTCGCAATCGTCCTGATGATGATCTTCTCGGGCATGCTCGGTTGGCTGCCCGTGGGAGGCAAGATCGACTCGGGCGTCGAGGTGTTCCCCCTCACGCTGGACAAGATCGTGAACATTGCGGAGCACATGATCCTACCTGCAGCGACCCTGACGATCGGGGCCCTTGCCGGGATCATCCTCATAATGAGGAACTCTCTTGTCGATGTTCTGACAGAAGACTATATCGTCACCGCTTACGCGAAGGGGATGAGCGAGAGAGAGGTTATGAAGAGACACGCGTCGCCGAACGCGCGGCTGCCGATCGTGACAACGCTTGCGATGGATACGGCGTTCATATTGGGCGGCGCGTTCCAGGTCGAGGTGGTGTTCAGCTACAGAGGTATCGGATTAATCACCGTGGATGCGATTTGGAAGCAGGACTATCCGATGCTGCAGTTCGTCTTCCTGATCGGTGGGGTCGCGGTCGTCATCGCCAATCTCCTCGCCGATCTGGTGCTCGTCAGACTGGACCCGAGGGTCAGGATAACGTAGGGATGGGTTGTCATGAAGTTCGAATCATTGTTCGAAAGGGGCACGCGAAGACTCTTCTCCAGTAAGCCTGTCTGGGCGGACAGGTTCGGCCTCAGCGCGAGGAATGCGGGAAGGACGACCGACCTCTTCATGGCGACCTGGATGGGGAAAGCGGGATTGGCGATCATCTTCTTCTTCATATTCGTGGCTGTCTACGCTGACCTGTTCATGTACTATGACAAGTTTGACCATTACATCGAGGACAAGCTCCAGGACTGGAGTCTGGAGCATCCATTCGGCACCGATCAGTTCGGAAGGGATGTCCTCACGCGGACGGCGATGGGCACCAAAGCCTCCTTGATCGTCGGATTCGCCGCGATGGCAATATCCATGGGTTTGGGGACACTCGTCGGCCTTGCATCAGGTTATTGGGGCGGCTGGAGGGACGAGGTCATCATGAGGTTGAACGACATGGTCCTGTCCATCCCATGGCTGGTGCTGATGATAGTCATCGCAGCGTTGTTCAGCGCAAGAAGTCTGTTCGCAGTCATACTTGTCATCGGACTCACGGGCTGGTCCACAACTGCGAGGATCGTGAGGGCTCAGGTACTCACCTTGAAGGAGAGGCAGTTCGTCGAGCGGGCAAGGGCGATTGGATCGGGGGACTGGCATGTGATCAAGAAGCACGTGTTCCCGAACGTCGTTCCGCTCGTGTTCGCAAACGCGATACTTACCATAGCGATATGCATCCTGTCGGAAGCGACCCTCAGCTTCCTCAGGTTGGGCCCTCAGGATGTCGAGACCTGGGGGAAGATTCTCGAGGAAGCGTACGCTCAAGGGGCGGCGCTGGAAGGGCCGTATCTGTTCATAATCATGCCTGGGTTGTGCATCGTGTTCGTGGTCCTCGGATTCACATTCGTCGGCTATGCGATGGATGAGGTGCTGAACCCGAAGCTCAGGAAGAGATAGACGAAGTGGCGGGCTGGAATCGGGACAGAGTGGAGCGGAGGCCTGTGCCAGCCGCTGCCAATACGGTCCGATGCGCCGGGTGATGAAGGCGTGACTCCTCCAACCCCCAAAACCGTTATCTTCTCGTACGCGATGACATCATTGAAACGTGATGGGCCTCAGAGAGCTTCTGCGGAGAGCAGTCCCCGTCGAACCACAAGAACTGCTGCGTCGCTACTTCATCAACACGCTGTTTGACTCAACCTTCGTGGTGCTGGGGATTCTCGCGGCGTCAGCGTTCGTTCCTGAGGCAAACCCGGAGATCGCCGTAGGAACTGTGTTCGCCGCCTGCCTCGCCATTGGGATCTCAACTGCTGTGAGCGTTTACGAGGCGGAGCATGTCGAAACTGAGATTGAGATGCGGAAGGTCGAGCGGGCGATGCTGTCGTCCATGGAGGACACAGAGGTCGAGCGTAAGGCCCGGGTCTCCGCCTACGCAGTGGCTGGAGTCAACTTCCTTGCACCAGTCTTCGTAGCAGTCGTCATGGGCACTCCTCTTCTGCTGTTTGACGCCGGGGTCATTGGCGACTTTGGGGCGGCAGCGATGATTTCGAGTGGCCTAGGCATCGGCATCATCTTCGTCGCAGGATTTTACCTGGGAACATTGGGCCGTAGGCGCCCGTGGCTCCGCGCGGTCCGAATGTCGGTGATCGCGCTCCTTGCGTTCGGAGCCCTGATCCTGTTCGAGCAGTTCCTGTAGTGGTAGGATTGCCCGTTGCAGACCGGAGTGCCGTCCATCTGAGTCAGAGGATCATGCTGGGGGTTCCGCATCTTCGGGGGCCACGCCTGATTTCGGCCGCTTTGGCACTGTCGATAATTCGGAATGGCTCATGGAACTCCATGACAGACTACTAATATCGACCGCCCCCATGCTTCAAATGATGGGTCGTATATCTGTACCCAGACCGCAGAAGATGCCCCTCTATGTTCATCCGAGAAGTCCAGATGCTGTTGGAGGAACCTACAGCTACCGTCATCGCTCGGTCGGACTTCTGGTCATTGTGTCCGTGATATTCCTGATTATGATGGCGATTCTGTTCCTATTGGGCTGATCCTTGCGTTCAGGCGCCCTCTCTAAGGCGTTCTACGGGGGGAAGGGAGGCAGTCAAATGCATTCGTACTGGCGCATCATCCTCTTCACTGCGTAAGACCGGCCAGCGAAGGTAATCGGCACAAGGGCAAGACCGCAGATGCACATCACCAGAGCTGGCAAGAAGGAGCCGGAGATGAGGAAGTATGCCCCTGCGGAGATGAGTATCAATAGTGTTCCGAGAAGGATTCGTTTTTTGTCAGAGGTGCCAACCGGTACGTACTCAAAACAGTGGGTGACGGTCTCCAACCACAGAGAGAACATGATATGTCCGACTTCTGGAACTTGATGGCTCCTCCGCAGTCGGGACACTTCATGCCGTTCCTCTCGTCTCCCAATACCCGTCCGCCCCTATGGCCTTTTCTTACGAGGAGTGAGTCGCCGATATGACCATTTATTAATAAGATGGTATGACTCCGGGACTCCGATGCCCGTTGTAGACGAAGCTGAATCACAACGAGAGGACCGAGTCACCGAGGCTATATCGCACCGTATCGATTCGTTGAACTGGAACAGGCTTAGTGGAGTCCGACTTGTAGTCGCTTCGTTTGCGGTTCTTTGCGGCGTGACAGGAGTAATGGCCGGCTGTTTCGAGATTAGCCAAGGCAACATAGGAACAGACGGCTTCGTCATAACCACGATTGACCCGGATCACACCCTGGCGGGTGAGCTCACATACTTCGCAGTGACAGTCATACCCAACATGGTGCTCACCGGGATTGCCTCAATCATTGTCAGCACGGTTGCCATGATCTGGGCCATATGGTTCGTGCAAAGAAGGCACGGGCCATTGGTCTTACTGGGCCTCTTTATCGCACAGACGTTGGTTGGAGGTGGATGGATTCTCGACATGGCAATCATAACGGTCATCTTGGCCACAAGAATCGGGAAGCCGATGGACTGGTGGCGCCGGCATCTAGCAGAAAGGACGCGCGTGTTGCTTGATCGACTGCTATTTCCTTCATTGGTCTGCTACGCCGTCATATCATTTGGCTTGATAGCCCTGACTATAATGATTGTCCAGGATCCGTCTTGGTTGGAGTTCCTGAACCTCCTTGCGACGGTCATGTTCGCGCCGATGGTACTGATGATACTCGGGGCATTTGCACATGACACGGAACGACGGTCGTCAACGGATTATTGATACGTTGTTCCGTCCCTATGGCCTTTTCTCACGCTCTAGAACGCGTTTCTAGCCTCGAATAGCCAAGGAATCGTGGCGACTAACTCGCGCCAAGGGTGAGATAGCCCTGCGATAGCATGGGGACGAAATCAAGGCCGAAACGGCAAGAGATTGCATTCTGTGCAGTGGACATAGGTCGAGGTATTCCTATCTTAGATAGGTCCATCCCCTCTCTGAGAGCTATGCCTTGCTTGGGAAGAACTTCCTGAACGGTAGGAGCAGTCCCACGAGACTCAAGATGACAAACACCATCAAGTATGGGCGCGTCGAAGAACTTGATTCTATGGTGAAACTAAGCGCAACCCAACCCAGGAAGTACACTGGAACAAGCCAGAAAGCATACCATGCCCACCTATCCCCTCGTCTATATGCAGTCGCAGAGATGACCGTGATAAGAAAGGCAAAACCAATGTCGGACAAGGCTCCGCCCATGAAATAGTAGCTATACAAGTCGAAGAACGTCGGATTCGAATCCTTCAGGTCGTCTGGTGTCATGCCGCTAATACTCTTTACCAACGCTGGGTCTGTGTTAAAGCCAAATGCATGAGGCACCGCAGATACTAGAAAGATTGCCCCTAGAAGGAAGAAAGCTATCCACGCATATTTCTCGTAGATCTTTTCGGTCATGACCCGAACATTTTCCCAGCCATCATAAACTTATGGCCGAAATACCCAAGGATTCGCTCCTATGGTCTTTTCTCAAAGCGTGCCCACAGATACAAGATCAGGATTCCTGCTGCTAGTACAACCAGACTTGGTGCGATATGCTCGAATTGCCCTTCATACTCCACCGACCTGAATGCGACACCAAGGAGGCCAACACTGAAGACAATGATTCCTGTAAATGCCAGATAAGGATGCTTTATCGCCATTCCCTCAACCGTATTCCTGATGCCCGTCCGCCCCTATGGCCTTTTCCCCATCTGAATCCTATCGATTTCTTACTCTGAACATCGGCTATTTGCCGATTCAACGATTGTAGCACCGAACTAGATTCATTCCTGTGTCTATATTTTCGAGAACTGGGTGCAGAAGCTCAATCCTAGATGATTGTCGCGATAAAGAACGTGATGGCCACAGCCGTCTTCACGATGGGGCAGAGCTTGATTGGCAGTACTGACGTCCGAGCGCCCGTGAACTGAGTGAGCACAGCCATAGCCAGTAGCATCGCGGCCGATAGTCTAATGACGAGTACTGAGACGGCGTTAGCGTTTCCATCAAAGAAGGTCACAGCCAGTACGAGCACTCCTATGAAGCAAAGTGTGAGCCCTTCGGCAATCCATTCCATCGTGATAATGCGCTTGTTGTCCGGCGTTATCGTCCCAAAGTCCTTCACAACAGACCTTGTGGGCGCTATGTGCGCCACGCCCCAGATCAATATCACTACAGAACCTATGAGCAGCAGGATTTCCGAGGAGTTCATTCCCTCACCCGCCTCGGAAATCACTCTATTCCCTAATGAATAATTCGGAGTCCACGGTCTCGTGATGCATCCGTAGCCCCGTTCCGCCCCTATGGCCTTTTCCCTGACGGACAACGGAAATGAATCGCACAAACCTATATACTTTCGTTTGTCATGGCACCTGACGATGGTTTGATGTCAGGTAGGAATGTTGGGCGATTCAACATCATCGCCCTTGTTGGTGCGGTGATTGCGGCGATTGGCCTGGTTATTGTTGTGGCTGCGAACATAATGCAGAAGGATGCCATGAATGACTATCTAAGAGGCCTGCCATACATCCAGTATCTCAATCGAATCGAATCCGCGAATGAGGCATGGACTATCGGTGTTGTATGCATAGCGGTCTCAGTCATTGTAATTGCTTTCTCGATTCATGTAAACGATGCGGACGCCTTGGACAGAACGAAGAGACGACTCCAGCTGGAGCTCTCCAGCAATCGTTCGTCTAGTGAGGAGCGACATGGAAAGAAGATGAAGCGTGGCCCAAAGAACGAGTCGGGGGAGCGAGAGTATAACGGAACCTTGAAGCGAATCTGACAACAGATACAAAGAAACGGTTATCCTCCGCCCCTATGATCTTTTCTCAACGCATTTCTTCTTCCTGGATAATGCAATCGATAGCAGTGCAGCTCCGATGACCATCAAGGACACGCCCGCCAAAATCATGATTGTGAATAATCGGGAGAGACTGTCAGCGGGCGAGATGCCAGAGATGCCCTCAAGTCCGAGTTCTTCTGCCGCCTCATTGACTGTATCTTGTGCCCTCTCGATTTCGGGGAGGGTGACATAGTATCCATAGATGCCGCTGGCAAGAGGCATCAGCCCAAGTCCCAGAATCAGCAAACCCGAAATGAAAAAGGCCTCTGTATTCTGCGTCCAGTCGCTCCCGATCCGCAAGTTGACGCCCCCAATTCCTCCATGCTTGAATTGCCCTTTCATGACTTAAGGGCTTCTTCGCCCCTATGGCCTTTTCTCCACAACCACCAATAGAAAATCATCACTGGAACGAAGACGAGGATGAGCATTAGAGGGCAAGCCATTTTCCCAAGGTCTGTGTTCGAATAGATGACATACAACAGTACTAACACAACGATGTATAACAGTAAGAAGCCGAGTTGATGCCATACTTTGCGTTGCCTGTCCCACCATGTGCCAAAGAGACCATGACGACGGGACATTCTTGAAGGCGCCGGTGGTCTCGGGGCAAAGGGACTCATAATCTGAAGTACCGCCACAATCTACACTAATAATTTGCCTCGGAATTCCGCCCCTATGGCCTTTTCTCTGATGAGGAGTGTAACACTTCCTCGCTCGGGCTGAATACCAGAAGCCTCCCCACAAGGCTGACAGGCCGCCTGCTGTATCCCAGGCCGATCGGATAGACCATACTCACCAACGCCAACGCTCCTGATATGATTCCCACATACGAGCCGACTTCTGCTGGAAGGCTCCCATCGTTCACTGAGGCAAGTCTGTAGATGAACAGCGAGATCCCGGACAGCTGGACAACTCCTCCTAGAGGAGTTATGAATGCGGCAATCGTACCGATTATGAAGAGAGTCTGTGGAAACCAGAGGGGAAAGGAGCTGCCCATTTTCTCGTATCCCTCGATTAGTGTCCAGTCACGGATCCAAATCATGTACTCGGGGCCGTATTCAAAGAAGTCAATGATCTCTCTTGTGCTGTACCAAACCAAGTACATCGATGCGACTCCTAGAGCCGCTGCGACAAGAGCGAAGATGTTGATACGAATGGCCACCCCACAACTCCTCCATCTCCTGATACCCCTCCGCCCCTATGGCCTTTTCTCTGAGTCACTTTCCAGAAGCCCGAATCCATCGAATGATCCATGCGCTGCTCGTTACCGCTCCAAGCACAAGAAGTGATGTGATGAAGATGGCGAGGTTCTGGTAGCCGCTGTAGTCTCCCGCGTAGAAATAAAGCCAGA